>CAYYLL010000024.1:0-45767 GCA_964472525.1 uncultured Thioalkalispiraceae bacterium
GCAATATTTTGACTATGTTGGAATGTTGGATGATTAATTAATTGTGCGGCCAGTTGTTCGGCTGCTATTCGTTGTTGTTTTACGCTTAGACTTTGTCTTTTTATGCGAATTTCTTTGCGTATATTTTTATTATTGGTCATTTTTTATATTGGACTTATTTTTGTTTAACAGCCAGTTTTTATTTAACAACCGGATTAATATTGATTATAGCTGTTGATTTTAATGAGATCGTTGTATTTTAAAATAAGTAGAAGAGGTTCTTCCCCACTTGCACCGGTTTGATCTTTGCCTTGAACCAGTGGTTCAAGTGGGTGTTTCAGTTAGCTATTAGGCTTTCCGCTACAAGGCGGACTTGCACACAAACTAACGTTCACACCCGAAGGTTTAAATTACGGCTCAAGAGAACTCGATCAAGTATCGAATACGGCAGGGAAGAACCATGGGTGTATTTTACTATAAAAAACAACTTTAGCGTGTGCTTTGATCTTGAATAATGGGGTTGATTTTGTTGTGAAAGGTGGTAGCTATTTTTGTGTTTTATCTAAGCTGAAATCAGAGGTGTTAAAATTCCATTTGTTGGCTTTTAAACAGAGCTTGTTCAATTTTTTCCTGCAAACCTTTTATGCGTGTGCCAATTTGTTCGTCTGAGCTAGTTTTTGGATTTTCTTCGTCACGATTGAGTAATTCATGTGAAATATTGAGTGCGGCCATCACGGCTATTCGGTCTGCACCAATGACTTTGCCATTATCACGAATTTCGCGCATTTTCTTGTCTAAAAAGTCGGCGGAGCGGATTAAATCGTGGCGTTCTTCGTCACTACAGACGACAAGATAATCTTTATCAAGAATGCTTACTGTAATTGCAGGATTTTTGACTTCACTCATTTTCCAGTGCCTTTAATCGGGTAATCATTGATTCAACTCGTGTTTTTGCGAGTTCGGTTTTTTCAATAAGTTGATTCCGTTCTTTTGTTAAGTGCGTTTGGCTGTCACGCAAGGTTTTATTTTCGTGTTGCAGCCGGTCAACCGCTTTGATTAAGTCATCAACGCGAGTTTCAAGTTTTTTAAGATCTAGATCATCCATTGCGATTAAGTCGATACTCTTGATTATTGTTGGTTTTCTATTTCAATTAGACTGCTAATATAGAGCGAGAGTTGCAGAGGGTCAACGGAAATAAAGCACATTTTTAGTGATATTTTGCTGTTCAAGGCGGTATCAAGCATTTAGGATCGCGTATTGTTCTCTAAAATTAAATAAAAGTTATTAAATGAATATATATCCTGATTATGATGTTGTTAATGATGCCCTGCAACGCTGTGAATGTGGGCAGGATGCAGCTGAACAGCATGGGCAACTCTGTGCAATTTTGAGTTTGATTGAGTCGATAACGCTTGAGCAGTGGTTGGGCATTGCATTGTCTCGGAGCGAAAAAGGCGATGCCTTAATGGCTGAAACACGAAGTATTTTATCTGAGGTTTATCAACAAACTGTGCAAACCATTGATGCGGAAGATTTTGATTTTCAGTTATTATTGCCTGATGACGATGCGGAGCTTTCACAGCGTTTGCAGGCGATAAGTCATTGGTGTGCGGGCTTTTTAATGGGAATTACCCATGCAGGTATCACGGATATTGATAAGTTAGCCGCGAACTTACCGGAAATAGTACGTGATTTTGTCGAAATTTCACGCGCAGAAAGCTTTGAAATCAATAATTCAGAGGAAGATGAGGCATCTTTTACCGAAATTAGTGAATTTGTGCGAATGGGAACCCTGTTGTTCCGTGTTGAATTTAGACATTTTGTGGCCCAACAGGCTAAAACGAAACCGAAACAAAAGCATTAACGCGGTTAATAAAACAGGAGTACTATATATAAGGTATGAATATTAAAGAATTTGCCCGTCGCCGAAAACGTTTAATGCAAATGATGGATAAAGATTCCGTTGCGATTTTACCTGCTGTGCCGATTCGTATGCGTAATCGGGACGTTGAATACCCATATCGTCCAGACAGTGATTTTTTTTATTTAACCGGTTTTTCGGAGCCGGAAGCGGTTATGGTGATTGTACCGGGGCGTAAACACGGTGAGTATATTTTATTTTGCCGCGAAAATGATCCCGTTATGGAAACATGGAATGGCCCGCGTGCAGGACAGGACGGGGCTATCGAGGAGTATGGCGCTGACGATTCTTTTCCAATTGATGATATCGACGATATTCTTCCCGGTCTGCTCGAAAATAAATCTAGTGTTTTTTATACCATGGGTATTCATAAAGAATTTGATCAACGTTTGATCGGTTGGGTGAATCGTTTGCGTGAACAGTCGCGTGCCGGTATTCATACGCCGGGTGAATTTGTTGCGCTTGAACACCATTTGCATGATATGCGTTTATATAAAAGTAGTTACGAAATTACACGAATGCGCAAAGCTGCGAAAATTTCAGCAAAGGCTCATATTCGAGCAATGAAAGCCTGCAAACCCGGAGTGTCTGAATATCAAATTGAAGCAGAACTGCAACATCAATTTGCAGTTCAAGGCGCACGTTCATCGGCATATTCATCGATTGTTGGTGGTGGAAAAAATAGTTGTATTCTGCATTATGTGAATAATAATGACGTATTAAATGAGGGTGATATCTTATTAATTGATGCCGGAGCCGAGTTTGAATGTTATGCCGCTGATATTTCAAGAACATTCCCCGTTAATGGGGTATTTAACAAAGAACAACGAGCATTATATCAGTTAGTACTGGATGCTCAGTATGCTGCTATTGAACAGGTGCAGCCGGGTAAACACTGGAATCATGTGCATGAGGCGGCTGTAAAGGTTTTGGTTAAGGGCCTGATTAAATTAGGTTTGCTAAAAGGGACGCCGGCAAGAGTAATAAAAAATGAATCGTATAAAAAATTCTATATGCACCGCACTGGCCATTGGCTAGGAATGGATGTGCATGATGTGGGTGATTACAAGATTGACGGAGAATGGCGAGTGTTGGAACCAGGGATGGTGTTAACGGTTGAGCCGGGTTTATATATTGCGCCAATGAAAGGTGTTGCGAAAAAGTGGCATAATATTGGTATTCGTATAGAAGACGATGTGTTGGTAACAAAAGCAGGCCATGATATTTTAAGCAAAGATACACCGAAAGAAATTGATGAGATTGAGGCGTTGATGCAGCAGTAACTTAAATAAGCTCAATCCAAAGAATTTTATGGGTAGGTTATTGTTCGTGTCCTTCGTGGTTAAGAAATTTTAAAAATTAGTAATAATATGAAGAAGCAAATAAAAACAGATTTTGATGTCATTATAGTCGGTGGTGGTCTAGTTGGTGCTAGTCTGGCTTGTGCGCTTGCTTCGGCTAAATTAAATACTAAATTAAAAATCGCAATCATCGAAAATTATAAATTTGATGATACCCAGCAGCCCAGTTTTGATTCTCGTACGGTTGCCCTGTCATATAGTTCAAAAGAAATTTTTAATAGTTTAGGTTTATGGGATGCCATTAATGATTTAGGTGCTTGCGCGATAAAAGAAATTCATATATCGGATCGAGGGCATTTAGGCGTGTCGCATTTGCGTGCCTCGGAACAAGCTGCTGAAGCGTTAGGTTTTGTTGTTGAAAACCAATATTTAGGTATTGCACTGTATCAGCGTATAAAAGAACTTAGCAACATTAGCTTGTTTTGTCCGGCAATATTAAAGACGTTTAACATCCATACTAATAATGTCGAAGCTGAAATAACATTAGCCGACAAGATGCTGACGCTTAAAGCAAAATTACTGGTTGCTGCCGATGGCGGACAATCTTTTGTACGCGAACAGGCTGACATGAAAACAACGGAACGAGATTATCAGCAAACTGCGATTATTACGAATGTTGCTTGTGAACAGGCTCATCGTAATATTGCTTATGAACGCTTTACGGATAGCGGGCCGCTCGCTTTATTGCCACTCAATGACAGTCATGATGTAAAAAACCGATACTCGTTAGTCTGGACATTAAAGAATAATCAGCTTGAACGATATTTGGCATTGGATGATGAATCTTTCTTATCTGCATTGCAGCAACGTTTTGGTGATCGGGCAGGTCAATTTATTAAAACGGGTGAACGAGAGAGTTATCCCTTATCTCTGATACGTGCTAAAGAATCGGTACGTGCGCGTTTAGCCATTATTGGTAATGCAGCGCATATGCTACACCCAGTTGCCGGGCAGGGATTTAATCTGGGATTGCGCGATGTGGCCTCACTGGCACAAATTATTGTTGATGCACAGCAACAACAGAATGATATTGGTGATATTTATTATTTGAAGCAGTATGCTCAGTGGCGGCAACGTGATTTACTGCAAACAACATTAACGACCGATAGTTTAGTGCGTTTATTCACAACGACATTTCTCCCCGTTGTTGCCGCTAGAAATATGGCATTATTAGCACTGGATATGTTACCCGGTGTGAAGAAGAAAATAGGTCGACAGGCAATGGGCTTTGTTGGCAAAGTAACCCGGCTGGCAAGAGGGCTTCCTTTATAATGAGTCAATTTGATATTACTATTGTTGGCAGTGGCATGGTGGGAGCCACTTTAGCCTGTCTGCTTGCCAGTGAAACCGATTTATCCATTGCTGTTATTGATAATGCAGCTCCTTTAAACAAACCAGCCATGGATAGTTTTGATATACGTGTGAGTGCGATTACTCGCGCAAGTGAAAACATTTTTAAAAATATAGGTGTCTGGGAAGCAATTAAAGCATTAAGAATAAGCCCTTATCGTGATATGCATGTATGGGATGCAAAGGGGAATGGTGTATTGCATTTTGACAGTGCCGATCTGGCTGAGCCAACCCTAGGACATATTATAGAAAATAGGGTAATGCAATATGCTTTGCAACAGCGTTTGCAAACGTTTGACAATATCACTGTTCTTGCTCCGGTATTGTGCAAAAAGTTAATTGAAAATAAAGAGCATACGTTATTGCTGCTTGAAGATGATAGGGTGATAACAACGTCTTTATTAGTTGCTGCTGACGGTAGCCGTTCGTGGGTGCGTCAGCAGGCTAATATTATGGTTCGAGGTTGGGATTATGATCAGGCCGCACTGGTCACTTATGTTAAAACAGAAAAATCTCATCAAGAAACTGCGTGGCAACGTTTTATGCCGACAGGACCGGTTGCTTTTTTACCCTTGCTGGATGGTGTTAGTTCGATTGTCTGGTCTACAACACCAACGCACGCCAACGAGCTAAAAAATATGGATGAGGCTGACTTTAAAAAGGCATTGTGTATAGCGTCTGATAACGTGTTGGGCGAAATTTTAAGTTGCGCCGACAGAGGAGTATTCCCATTACGATTTTTTGTTGCGGATAACTATATTAAATCAAATCTGGCGCTAGTGGGTGATGCCGCCCATACGGTTCATCCCTTAGCCGGGCAAGGTGTTAATTTAGGTTTGGCCGATGCGGCTGCGTTAGCACAAACCTTAATTAAGGCATTGCAACAAGGTAAAGCAATTAATGCAACTTCGGTATTACGACGTTATGAACGTTGGCGCAAAGCTGATAATCTTGCAATGATAGTTGCAGTAGATAGTTTTAAACAGCTCTTTGGTAGTGAGCTTAATGTTGTTCGTGAACTGCGAAATAGTGGTATGAATATCATGAATAATTTACCAATAGTTAAAAATACGCTGATTAAACAGGCGATGGGTTTAACGGGGGATTTATCCCGTTTTGCAAGCTTGCAATAAATTAACTAATAACAAGAAAGAAAAAAATGGACATACTGAATACTCTTTCAATTCTTATTACCCTTGCGGCATTGTTCGGTTATATTAATTACCTCTATATTAAGCTTCCAACCACCATTGGTATTATGCTTATTTCTCTAATTATATCGGCCAGTTTGATTATTGCCGGAAAATTAGGGATGGAAAACTTATTTGTTTATGCAGAAGCTATTTTACGTGGTATTGACTTCCATCAGACCTTAATGAATGGCATGTTAAGTTTTCTGTTATTTGCAGGTGCCTTGCATGTTAATTTAAAAGATCTTGCTCAACAAAAATGGTTGGTTCTTTTTTTGGCAACCTTTGGGGTTGTGGTCTCAACATTTCTTGTGGGTGGCTTAACATGGTTAGTGTTATCTGCATTTGAGTTACATGTATCTTATATTTACTGTTTACTATTTGGTGCATTAATTTCACCGACCGATCCTATTGCGGTGATGGGGATTCTAAAACAAGCAGGCGCACCTAAAAGTCTCGAAATTAAAATTGCGGGCGAATCGTTGTTTAATGATGGGGTGGGCGTTGTTATTTTTGTTGTGTTACTGGGTATTGCCGTGGGTGGGGCTGAACCAACGATTACCGGTGTTGCATTGCTTTTTGTTCAAGAGGCGATTGGAGGTATTGTTTACGGTTTACTCATTGGTTATCTAGCCTTTAGTATGTTGCGCACAGTTGATAATTATCAAGTAGAAATTATGTTAACGCTTGCACTGGTTATGGGTGGTTATGCTTTGGCGCATACGTTACATGTATCCGGTCCTATCGCAATGGTTGTTGCCGGACTATTTATAGGTAACCCTGGTCGAAAACATGCTATGAGTGAAGCTACTCAATCGCGTTTAGATGATTTCTGGGAATTGGTCGATGAAATACTGAATGCAGTCTTGTTTGTTATTATCGGTCTGGAAGTATTGGTGTTGTCATTTAAAATGGAATATATCTTGATTACGTTGGCGATTATTCCTTTGGTGTTGGGAGTGCGTTACGTGAGTGTCGCTCTCCCGGTTAAACTATTAAGCCAGTTACGTAATTTTAGCCCGAGAGTAATTGAAATTATGACATGGGGTGGTTTACGGGGTGGTATTTCAATTGCCTTGGCGTTATCGATACCATTGGGGCCTGAACGGGAAATTATTCTGACGATTACTTATCTGGTGGTTGCCTTCTCAATTTTGGTGCAAGGCTTAACCATCGGTCAGGTCGTTAAGGGCAATTTATCAATGTCTTAGGCCGTATAACGGGTTTTTTTCTGATTTACTGTTGCGGAAAGTCTAAAGATACAAAAAATACATATATATTCCTCAAGAGTTTACTCTTTTGGCCGACAATAATCGTAAGTAAAAATATGATTGAGGCTGAATATGAGTGAAAAAATCAAAATAGCATTATTGGGTTTAGGCAGTGTGGGTGAAGATTTTGCCGAAGCCTTTCTGGAAATGATTCAGGAAGGGGGTAAACCTGTTGAGATTGCTGCCATTGCACATCGGCATTTGGATTCAGCCGTTGCCTTGGGTTTTCAACAAAATGGGGTGCCTGTTTTTGAGGACGCGGTAGGTGTTGTCGAAATGGGTGAAGAGATAGATATTATTTTTGATTTAACCGGTGATCAAAATACCCGATCTGAACTTCGTAAAAGTATGCAGGAAAGTAATAATCGACATACGGTGATTGCGCCAGAGATGATAGCAAAGTTACTTTGGATGTTTGTTGATGATTCTGTCGGATTTAAAAATCTTAAAGAAGGCGGTTATAGCTAAAATAGTATTAGTTATTTAATCTTTCTCGCGTTTAAGTACTAATTCCTACCGCCCTGCTGATAATGTTATGACTTGTTGATGCAAGCTCCACGCGATTAAGATTTTTACTATCAATTAGATCGCAAAAAGTGATCTGCACTTCTGTTTTTGCTTGTGCCATTATTTTTATTAAATTAATAATAAAATTGTCGTTGTCGACATAAGCCGCAGTATCATCAATTCCCCCATTTTTTTTATAATGCAAAGCGATAGGTTGCACAGGTTTTTCTGCATTAATGGCGGCCTGAAAAAGCCCCGAGTGGAATTTATTAACAGTTTTGCCTATTGTTGTTGTTCCCTCTGGGAATAAAACAAGGGATTGTTTTTGTTCTAGAGCTGTTGTTATTGACTTTTTTATCGTATGTACTATGCGTTTATTATTGCGTTGAATAAATATGGTGCCAATTCTGTCTGCGATAAAACCAATAACCGGCCAAGAACGCAAGGTAGATTTTGCCAAGAATATAACCGGCGATGTTGATGCAATAACAATAATATCCAGAAATGAAATATGGTTGGAAACAATTAAACTTGTTGATTCAAACGGTTTGCCTTGCTGAATAATGGTTAACCCTAAGATATTTGTTGCACGTTTAGACCACCACTGGGTAATCGCAGTTCCTGTTTTTTTACGAAACCAATCACGCTTAAGCAGGATGGGTAGAAAGGTGCAAATTAGAAGAGCTATAACAAGGTGTACCAAAAATTGCGCACCTCGATATGAGGTACGTATGGTTTGGTAAAACATATTATGAGTCAATACGATCAATAAAATGTTTTGAATAACGGCTAGTTATTTTGCTAGATTCTAATAAAACAAATACATCTGCAACACCAAAAGCGGCATCCCAATATGGTTGACCACAAATTAGCGCACCTTGCCGTAGATATGCTTTTAATAACGTTGGTAAAATAACGTCATCGGCATGAGGTTCGTTTTCATTTAAGCGTAGTGAAACAAGTGGATGCACGCGTAAGCATTCAGGGGCATAATGATGCTGATGAATATGATTCATGACGCTGTTAATGTATTTGTCGCCATTGGCTAACGGAACACTTGCACAACCAATAAGATAATCAATTTTATTACTAACAACAACGTTGGCAATCCCGCGCCATAACATGGCTAACACCGCACCACGGCGGTAAGCAGGATGAATACAAGTTCGTCCAACTTCCACAAAATTGATATCGGGATTAATAATATTTGTTAAGTCAAATTCTGTTTCTGAGTAAAAAACGTTGGTATGCTTTCGACCATTGTTGTCGAGTAGTCGTGTTGTTGCAACAATTTCATTAATTCTATTATCGTAAACAACAAGATGCTGACAATGGTCGTCAAATCTATCTTTATCAATACCGTTCGTTTTCATTGGTATTTCTGCGCCGAGTTCTTTTGCAAAAACATCGTAACGTAATTTATAACAAAGTTGTCGGGTAGTTTCATTGTCGGCTAGGAAAACAGTATATTTATCCTGTTTTTTTATAAGATTAACAATATTACTTGCTAAGGCTGCCATACTAATACTCCAGTAGTTAAATTTATAAGGGAAATGTAGGCTTATGAGATGACTGGGGAATGTCAAATTCATGACAGTTTTATTAAATAATCTATGTATTTGCTGAGTATTCTGAAAAAGGTGATTTAGTTATCGTCGTTACAATCGGGGGAGAATTTTGTCGTAATAATACGTAAAATGGTCAGTAGAGAAATAACCGAAATATTAATAATAATTTGGGATATTGAATATTCCCCATACCAAAGACTAATAAGCTCTCCGATAAGTACAACAAGAGCAGCGTCCAGAATAAAGGTAACCTTAACTCGACCAATGATGAGATAGGATTGTAGTGTTCTGATTAATTCAAAGGTCGCTAATAAAATGACGACTTCTTTTATCATCGTTTCTGCACTATGAGCCCAATTTGTCAGTAGTTGCTGGTATAAATGAATAAGTAAATTTATAATACCACCAATAATCCACAGATAGATACTTAGCATTAATAGGCCAATAAGAAAACCAATGATTTTTGCATGCCATTCGTGGTTTAAAATAAATGTTGAGTAGTGAGGGTGCGGTGTATTTTTCATTGTATTATTTACACCCTGAAAGCTAAGGTGGTAAATACTTTAGTTGAATATAAATAGCACAGTAAATGATGTAAAAAGCCCGATAACGGCACCCGCTAATACATCCGAAGGATAATGCAACCCAAGAATCATACGTGATACAGCCACTAGCATTGTTATTGGCAAAAGTATAAAAGTAAGTTCGGGATAATAAAAACAGATGATATTACTAAAACTAATTGCATGTAATGTGTGGCCGGATGGGAAGCTAAATTGATCGAGTGGCTTTGCGCCCAGTTTAATTGAGTCACTGACCATATAAGGTCGAAGTCTTACGGTATTATTTTTTATAAATTTATAGATTAATATCCCCATAAAACCGGCAATTACCATTTGTGCCACAACAAGAATAGCGGATACATCATAAATAAAAGGTAGTGAAATCATTAACACATACCAGAATATGCCATTACCCAAACGTGAAATAACCGCGAACAATAATTGAATAAAATTATAATGGCATGCACGGTTGAAGAAACTGCATAATTTCATATCAACATGAAATACTTTGTTATACATCATCTTGCCCCTTTATTATGCCGCAATTGATTCGACTTTACGGTTCGGGTTTATCAACTGATCAGACATATCTGTCCAGTTAATAAGTTTTATTTCACCCGTCTCGGTTTCAATTAATGCAGTACAGTGTTCAACCCAATCCCCGGTATTATAATAATCCAGAGCATTGATTTTATGGTTTCGTGGGTAATGGATATGCCCACAAATAACACCGTTTACCTTGTGTTCACGTGCAAGACTGACTAATAAATTCTCATAAGTTGAAATATGTTTCAGTGCATTTTTCAGATTGTTCTTAACAAAACTTGCCAGTGACCAGTATTTCATACCCAAAATTCTTAAGAGGCGGCCAAGGTGGTGGTTAAAGTAGAGAATAAAATCATAACCTACATCACCGATAAAGTTTAACCAGTAACCAATATGAGCGTGCATTAATGGGTCAACCTGATCACCGTGCAATACCAGTAATGAACGACCATCATGTGACATATGTGTTGTAACGCTTTCAACCTGAATATTACCGATGCACTTACCAGCAAATGCGTGTAAGGCACTGTCATGATTTCCGGGGGTGTATATAACTTTTGTACCCTGTTCGGCTTTTTCCTGAATAATCTTTAATATTTCACTGTGCTTATTTGGCCAGTAAATATTTTTTTTCATTGCCCATAAATCTATAATGTCTCCAACTAAATAAAGATATTCAGAATCAGTATAAGACAAAAAACGAATTAGAGACTCAGCATGGCAATGTTTTGTACCCAAGTGAGTATCGGATATCCATATGGAACGATAATAAAATTTATCTTCTTTCAATTGTGACTTCATCGTATAACTCGACTAATCTTTTATGGCTTAGTCGAATTAAAGGCTAAATATGTGACAGGCTGGTTTAAGTAAGTTGAATGTTTTATGACAACCGGAATGATACATATACGTTTACAGGTGGAGCATGATAAGCTGGGAATATTCTATTTCTTTGATCACGGTTTTACGCATGTCATTAACATCATGGATACAAAAAATAACACAACAAGAAGATATTAATTTTCTACTAACAAATCGCATACCACGTCGTTATGCAACACTTTTTATGGGTTGGTTTAGCCGAATTGAATTTCCACCTGTTAAATATTTAACTTTGTGGGGCTGGAAATTGTTTTCAAGCGATCTTAATCTGGATGAATCAAAAAAACAGAATTTTAAGAGTTTACATGATTGTTTTATACGCGAATTAAAATCGGATGCTCGAACAATAAATAATGATGATAATATTATAGTTAGTCCTTGTGACGCGATAGTCGGTTCTCATGGTAATATAAGTAATGGACAACTTTTTCAAGCTAAAGGTTTCCCCTATACTCTTAATGATCTTTTAATAGATTCAGAGTTAATTGATAAATATAAAAATGGTTTGTATGTAACATTACGTCTGAAATCTACAATGTATCATCGATTTCATGCGCCTTATGAAGGAGAAATTTCTGAAATTAATTATATTTCTGGGGACACATGGAATGTTAATCCTATCGCATTGAAACGAGTGGAAAAATTATATTGTAAAAATGAGCGGGCAGTTGTAAATATTGCATTGAATAAGCTAGACACCTCCGTAACGCTAGTGCCGGTAGCCGCTATCCTTGTTGCAAGTTTGAAATTTCATTTTTTACCAGAAACATTCAATATAAAATATAAAGGGCCAAATAAGATAGAATGTGATGTTCAGGTTAAAAAGGGTGAGGAGTTGGGTTATTTTCAACATGGGTCAACCATTATTGTATTTGTAACAAACAAGCTGAAACTGCACCCAAATATTACGGATGGCTATAGAATAAAGATGGGTGAGTCGCTCTTTACAGTAAAATAATTATATTTTATGTCATCGAACTGACATAAAGGCGGATTATTATGATTTTCGTTAACTTAAACTATAAAAAGGTAATGAAAATGAACTTCTTGAAAGAACTTAAAGAACAACGTTGGGATGACCATCGATACTATCATCAAAGTCGAATAAATCAGTCGCTACATTTTTTAAGTGCTATTTGTTTTTTATGTGCCTATGTATTCTTATTTATTAATCCGATAGCTGCGGCATTTTTTGGCTGGATATTAGCTATGGTGTTGCGTCAGTCCGGGCACTTCTTTTTTGAACCTCTGGAATATGATGAAGTTAATCAGGCGTCTAATGAATATAAAGAAGCTATTAAGGTGGGCTTTAATTTAAAAAGGAAGATTGTACTTATATCCATTTGGCTGCTGAGTCCGGTCGCTGTTTATTTTACCCCAGATTTGTTTGGTACACTGGATAGTTATACGGATACTTATAGTTTTATTTATAATATGAGTGTCTTGTGGATAGCTATTGGTGTAGCTGGACTTCTTTTTAGAACGGTTCATTTGTTTTTTATTAAAGGAATTCAGTCTGGACTTGTCTGGTTTACAAAAATAATGACTGATCCTTATCATGATATTAAAATCTATTACAAATCCCCACTGTATTTGCTGCGTGGTAAAATATTGGATCCCATGCATCATGTTACAAGTACAGCTAAATAAATTTTATATTTAGAATAAGCATTAAACCGTCAGGCTGCCTTGGAAGCCTGACAGTTTAAATAGTTCTTCCAAGCCCCTTGTCTTCTTGCCGATGGGATTGTTTTTTATTAAATAGGCTAGTTATTAATTCTCGAATAATCTGACGTTTAATCGATTTATTTGTTAGCTTGCTATCTTGCCACCACCAGTCATCACTCTTCATTTTTTCTGCAGCCGATACAATTTTTTCCATTACGATATTATAATCACTTTCAGAAAAATCATGACTGATAATAAGGCGACCACTACCAATCCAGCTTATCGACAGAGATTCGGCTCGTAGATAAAATTGTAGCATCCAGTTATAACGACTGGGAACTGTAAATAATATTGTCCAAACAGAAACCATATTAACGATTTTAATTGGGCAATTTTTCTCGGCTAACTTAAGATTAAGCATTTCAACTCGATTATCCCAGAATGTATCAATATTTGTGTAGCTAGACTGAATTTCAGGAGATTTAATCTTGTTTAAGAATGCATTCATTGTAGCCATAACCAGAGGGTGTGCGTTAAATGTTCCGCGTGCAAAGCAAATGTGAGTGGGGCGATCTTCTCTGTAACGTTTCATTAGTTCACTTTTACCACAGACGACACCAATGGGCAGGCCTCCTCCTAGTGTTTTTCCATAGGTGACCATATCTGCATTTACCGAAAAATATTCCTGTGCGCCACGATAGGCTAATCGAAAACCAACAAATATTTCATCCATAATAAATACAATGCCACGTTCTGTACAAACGTCTCTTAGTTGTTGTAGCCATTTTATATAGGCTGTTTTGTCATAGTGTGCATGGCGGCCACTTGCGATAAGCATTGCGTCACTGGGTGGATTGCTATTAGGGTGCATGGCTTGTAAGGGATTTATTAATACACATGCAATGTCCTTTCTGGTTTTTAATACTTTTAATGTCGCATTGTCCATTTCCTTGAGCGTATAGATGTCATTATTACTGCGTTGGTTACCAACACCCGGCTGAACACCATCCCACCAGCCATGATAGGCACCACAAAATCTGACTAAATGTGATTTCCCAGTATGATAACGTGCTAAACGTACGGCTTGCATAACCGCTTCGGTACCCGACATATGAAAAGATACTTCATCAAGGCCAGAAATTTCTTTTAACGATTTTACATTATCAAGGATTACCGGATGGTAGGCTCCTAATACAGGGCCAAGATCTTTTACTTTTTGTAATCCATCATCCATACATTGCTTGTAAAAATCGTAACCAAAAAGATTAACACCGTAAGAACCTGTTAAATCATATGACCAGTTACCGTCAAGATCCATTATCTGATTTCCCTTTGTTTCCTTAACAAGGGTTCCGGTTTTAATATGTTTTTTTACATAGGGGCTAAATTGAAAGGGAACGCGATAAGAACGGGTAAACTCAATATCGGAAATACTATTTCCAAGTTGTGAGCTGAGTTCTAAGGTTTTTGGCATTGAATCAGAGAAATAATTGGATAATTTTTCAAATCCAAGTCGTCTTTTATTCTGGATTTCTACGGGAGCATTATCGGCCGAGAAGAAACTCTTTTCTGGGATACTATAGGATGGAATAAGTTTTGAAATTCGTCTGGACATCTTGGAGTGTCCAGCTAATGAAGGATGTTTAGCCATTGACAATCGCAGGCGAATTTGAATTTTTCGTAATAAATATAAAATTACGATAACATAAAATACGTATAATAATGAATTCACTCTGGAGTTCTGCCTGTATTATAAAGTTTTAAGTAAAAGTAAGATGACTATATTGCATGTTTGATATTACATTTTTATGAAAACTGACTAGATTAAGAATAAACAGAAATAACATGTTTTATCTTTTATGTTAAATTAAAATATCCTTATTTCATAAAACTGTAAGATAAAATACACAAAACTATCAAAAACACCCCTTATAATTTTTAATAAATTAGGTAGATTGTTCTATTTATAGAAATTTTAAGATTAAAAATGGCAGGTGTTTGAAGATGATAATAACTATTGTAACAGAGACATTCTCACCCGATGTTAATGGTGTTGCAATGACGTTAGGGAAATTAGTATCAGGACTTTCAGTTGCAGGACATAAGCTACAATTAGTGTGCCCTGAAACTCAGGCAAGTAGCGGTCGAGGTTTGGCCGATTTCCCTGACGGTATTTCATATTATCCAGTAAAAGGTATACCGATACCTCGTTATACGGAAGCACGATTTGGTTTGCCGTCAAAGAGTATCCTTAAAGAATTATGGAATTCAGAATGTCCAGATATAATCTATGTGGCAACTGAAGGGCCTCTGGGATGGTCTGCAATTCATTTGGCAAAGAAATATGGCATTCCTGTTATTAGTGGCTTCCATACAAATTTTCATTCATATAGCCGTCACTATGGTGTTGGTTTGATTGAATGGGTTGTCGCCAAATATCTTGTTAGATTACATAATAAAAGTACGTTGACACTCACGCCAACACGGGCCCAGAAAGATAAACTTAATACTATGGGTATTAAAAATGTTGCTGTTCTGAGCAGAGGGGTGGATACAAAATTATTTTCATCTGCAAAAAGAAGTCTTAGTTTAAGGTTAAGTTGGGGCGTTAATAATGAACATGAACCTGTTTTATTATATGTGGGCAGGATGGCGGCAGAGAAAAATCTTGATTTAGCAATAAAAGCATATCAGGCTATGTATAAAAAGGATAAGCAATTAAAATTTGTATTGGTTGGTGATGGTCCATTATTAAATAAATTACAACAGGAAAACCCTAAGTTTATTTTTGCCGGAATGCAAACAGGTGAGGAACTTGCAAAATATTATGCTTCAAGTGATATTTTTATTTTTCCTAGCATAACAGAAACATTTGGTAATGTTGTATTAGAAGCAATGGCGAGTGGTTTAGGTGTGATTGCTTATGATTATGCTGCGGCTAACATGCACATTAAACATGGCATTAATGGCATGGTGGCAAGTTTTGATAATTCATATGAATTTATAACGATCGCATGTGAATATCTGAATGATTGTGATTTTTTGGAAAAGTTAAAGAAAAATGCAAGTGATTATGCCTTAAAGCAGAGTTGGTCTGAAGTGGTTCGGCAGTTCGAAAACCTGTTAATAGAACAGGCATTCAAATCATTCAATCATTATATTTTTAATAAAGAAAGTTTCCAGTCTACCGCACATTAGTAGTATTAATGTGCCGGTATTTTAATAAATACCTTTGAGACGATAGTATGAGTAAAATAACATTTTTTGGTGTGGGTTATGTGGGTCTGGTGCAAGCGGCTGTATTGGCTGATGCGGGGCATCATGTTTGTTGTGTTGATATTGATAAAGATAAAATCGAGAATCTTAAAAAAGGTGTGGTACCCATATATGAACCAAATCTGGCGGTATTAGTCGAGCATAATTATGTGGTAAAACATTTGCAATTTGGGGGCTGAGTTTTAAACCCAATACAGATGATATGCGTGAAGCACCTAGCAGGGGTATTAATGGAAGCTTTGTGGGATGCCGGTGCGATAGTACAAGCTTATGATCCTGAAGCAATGGATGAATGTCAGCATATCTTTGGACATCGTGATGACTTGTGTCTAACCGGAACAAAGGAAGAAGCTTTAAAGGGCGCTGATGCTCTGGTACTTATTACTGAATGGCAACAGTTTAAAGCGCCAGATAAACAAATAATTCAGGAACTTCTTAAACAACCAATTATTTTTGATGGACGTAATCAATACACACCAAAGTTAATGAAATCAAGTGGTATTAAATATTATAGTATTGGACGATAGAAATATTCTAATTGATTAGAAGAAGGGTGGGCTTTAAAAAAGCCCACCCTTTATGGTTGGAGGGAGTGGGAATAGTATGTGTTGCGAGGATTTTAGTTGAAGCCTTTACAGTTCGCATAGTACGTAACCGTTGCTGGCCAGTCGGAGAAAATACCAATAATACCTACATCTTCGGCTAATACATCTAGCATAGTATAAGTATCGGCATCTTTAGTGAGGACACTGTTGGTTGTTTGATAATACCAACCACCACCATTTTTAAGCAGGCCAGAACGTTCTAAAGTCCAAGTGATAATATCAAGACCTGCTTCTTTAGCGGCAATGGCATAAGTAGATGGAACAATCTTATTGTTTTCATCTAGTGCCACAAGCATCCACATAGGTGGCGCAATTATTTTTACACCATCGGTAACAAGCTCGGACATACTTGGTGACCATGTGCCGGGATTAGTATGGTCAAAACCGGGTTCATCATAACGTCCGTCCAGATAGACAGCTTGTTTACCAAAGGCAGGATCATTTTTAATCCAGTATTTAATATCATTGATATTAAAAGATTGTGCAAAAACATCTTTTGGATTGACCCCAGCAGTTTTATATTCATCAAGCATTTGTTGAGCATAATATTTTTGGGTATAAGTACCTTTATATGGCATTTTAACACTGGGTATTTTAAGTTCAGGTGTCATTTTTACCCCTAGCTTTTTAAACAGTGCAATACTTTCGGCATGTGTCATCAAGGTTCCTTTGCCTGTATAGCGATCTGTTCTCCAATTTGGCGTTGCATTAAAATATTCTTTAAGTGTTTTTGCTTTTGGATTAGAGGCATCCATCTTACCGGTAAGTGTTTTAAATTCTGCAACAGTGATATCGCTTGTACAACATTGAACATTCGCAAACGGTGTTGCACTGTTATAGTCAGGTGGAACTGAACATTTTTCGGCGAGTGGAGTGGCTAGGATGTTTGTGGTCTTGTGCAGGTCACATTGTGAATGTCGACAGACTAACTGTTTATCTTTTGTAAATATTACATCGCATTCGACGATGCCAGCACCCATACGTGCAGCCGCTTCGTATGATTCTTTGGTATGCTCCGGGAATTGCATTGCTGCACCACGATGACCGATTGAAAAATTTGTTCTTTTAAATGTACGTTTAGAACATTTTTTTAATTCATTCTTTAATTTCCCCTTATCCATACTATTTATTAAAAAAAATGGACGTGGGCCAAGTTGAATATTTTCAGTTCTATTTTTTTCATTGTATTTTATATCATCATCGGTATCAGCAATGGCAATATTGCTAAAGGATATAAGTGATGATACGACGGTGGTTAGTAACAGGGGGGTGCTCATATTCACAATCTACTCCTTGTAAGTTGTAATTTTTATAAAAACCAATATTGGTTTGCATGACAAATACTAAGCAGCCTTTATGACAGGAAGTTGTTATATTTGTGACAAATTAAAGTAGATTTAGGGGGTATTTTCTTTGTTCGCTTGTGGCAGATACAAAACCAATAGGATATATAATTGATCAAGCAAAAAAAAGGTTGCTCTATTTCTAGAGCAACCTTCAGGTTTATATTAAGCAAACCTTTTACGATTAAACGTTTACTTAATCATGGTAACGTCGATTACGCGTAATTGCCCATGTTCCATCACCATCAGGGTTAGCTGAATGTTGTACGTTAACATATAACGTTCTTGGATCACTTGGGCTGAAGTAGATGCCAGTGCCTTCAGCACCGGGATCAGTTAATGAACCAAACAGCTCTACTTTTTTTGATGCACCTAGTTTATTGGTTTTCGTACTTGCAAACCAGATATCAGATGGTTTGTTATCTTCAATCAGGACTAAACGACCGTCTGGGGATTCAGCAAGATTATCAATACTGTCAAAACCAGTTTGAAAACCTGCTTCACCGGGGTTGCCGATTTCTACGGGTACATTCACTCCAGGTTTTACAAAATTGCTGATCATTGTATTGTTTAGGTCGATAGAGATAACGCGGCCTTCATAATATTCTTTGCCATATTCATCGCGGGAACCTTCGGTGACTGAAACATATAGTTTGTCCCCAATGCGTTCCATATCTTCAGGACGTTGGTAACTTGCACCACCAAAATCAGTACCTGATTCACGAGCATGTGTTGCATCGATAGGGCCTAACCATTCACCTTGGCCGGTATTATCTCTGCGCGTATTGGCTTTGATACCCAGCACATATAATGAACCGGAAGACAGGTCACCGTAGGTATCGGGTACAAATTTGTATATGCCACCACCACAAGGTATAACACCATTACAGCCTGAGCTACGACCACGATGCTCATCGACAACGTAGACATTGCCGTTAGTATCAACGTCGATACCTTCATGTGCAAGGCGGCCAACGGCAGGTCGGTCAATCACTTCAAGTGCCGTGGTTGGATCATTGGGGTCAAGAATAATTTCAAACAAACGACCACCGGCGACTTCTTCTGAAAACAGCAATGTTCCCCACGGGGTCCAACGAATACCGTCTAAAGCATTCCAGCTAACGTCTTGAGCCAAAACTTTGGTTTTACCTGTTTTTAAATCAACAACTGATACGGCTCCGCCATCGGGTTGATTACGGACTTCGTGTGTAGTGTACATGTAACGTCCTTTGTTGGGGCCTGTTTCGTTAACCGTATTCATATCAGGCCAGTCATTACGTCCACCATCGTAAATATTTAAAGAAGTTTCATTGGTTACAACTTTTTGTGTATATCCTTTTGGTAATTTCCAAGGGGCTGCTGCGTTCCAGTTTACAGTGCTTGCTGATTCTTTTATGGGTTTAAAGTTAAAGCGTTCGGCATGTTTGTCTTGTTCAGCAATAGCACCTGTTGAACATCCCATGGCGAATGCGATTGAAAAAATAGTGAGTTTTTTTGATATCATTATTAAAGTCTCCATACATATATTAAGTTTGAAAGCATATTTGCGCTTAAAACTTAAGTTATCTACGTGACAAATGAGTGACCTTAAGATGACAATATAATGAATCATTTCAATGTTTAACCATATCGTTAATATTGGAAAATCAAGTGTTCAAAATGTAAACAATTAACACTAGCTCGACTTTATTGTCTATACTTTAATATAAATTAATAAAAGAAGATAATGAATAATGTTAGCATTTTTTGCCAGAAGTATATGGTTAGTTTGGTGTTGGATTGAATTATCGGTTTTAACCGTTTTTTTATTTTCTATTTCATGGTTACCCAAACGTTTTATTCGCTCTTTTTACCATAAATTATCCCGAGTGTGGTGCCGATTTTTTATTCGTGCCCTAGGGATAAAGCTATACTTACATGAAAAAAATGCCAAGCCATTACCCAAGCAATTTATTCTTATTGCAAATCATCCCTCGGCTTTAGAAGATTTTGCTATTCCGGCTTTATTCGATGTTCATCCGCTCGCAAAACAAGGTGTGCGTGACTGGTTTTTGATTGGTCGTATCAGTTATGCTGCGGATACGATTTATGTAAAACGTGATAATCCCGATTCACGTCATGAGGCGGTTGACTCAATGATTGAGGCATTAGAACAACAACACAATATCGCATTATTTCCTGAAGGAGGCTGTAAAGGAAGACGTATTTTTTCTCAATTCCAGTATGGAGCCTTTGATATTTCACTGCAAACAGGTATCCCGATCCTGCCAGTTTTTTTACACTATGAGGCTCAGGATAGATTCGAATGGCGTGACCCGTATACCTTACTGGATATGCTTTGGCGTTTTATAACCAGCCAAAATAATCGGGTTAATTATTATGTTCATGATGCCATTTTTCCAGAAAATTTTAAGGATAAACAATCTTATTCTGAATATGCACATAATTTATATTTGCAATTGCAAACACGTTATTTGGAGTAATTTTGTTGCGAAATTATTTTATTTAAGTGTAGGCAGTGGTGTCTGATGTGATTGTAAAAACCACTTATCGATGACAATTTTTTTAGTAAACCAGTGGGTTTTCATTAATTGGCTAGCGGCGAATTTTTTTATAAACAGTGGCAAACGTTCCATTAAATCGGGGTTTGGTAAACGGCGGCCGAAACGGAGTTCCATTATATTAGTGTACGCTTGTAGATTATTTTTGTTATAAACACCATTACAGTCACGAATAACCTGAGCTGCAAGAATGGCAGACTCGACTGCGGGACGGATACCTTCGCCACTTTGAGGATAAGCTAGCCCTGCTGAGTCACCAAGCAGCATAACATTTTCTGCAACCATTTCTCGAACGGCGTGTGGGTAGAGTAAGTAGGCATGGCCACTAAATTTGGTGGGTATATCTGCTGGAATTTTATTTTGTGAGATAAGATATTCGCAGAAGTTTTTAACGTGGCTCGAAAGTTTGCTTTTATCTTCACGGCCCAAGCCTATATTTAAGTAATCACCTTTACGAAAAACCCAACCATACCCGGCTAGATCGGGGGTAAAGAATAATTCAGGGACTTCTTCTTTAATCGTGCAGTGTTCTTTTTGTTGCGGGGTCATTTCAAATTCAATTTCCTGAGCGGCAACGGCTAACTCACTTACGCCTTTGGAACCGATTGCACGCGCGACCGGACAAAAATGTCCACCTGCACCGATGACCAGTTTGGCATTGTATTTGTCGTTGACCTGCCAGCCTTTACTGGTTTTGTCCATTTTGCTAAAGGATTCACCAAGGATCAGGTCGGCACCACATCGTTGTAGTAAATAGTCGTCGAATTCAATACGACGAATACCGTAGCTGACAGGCTTATCCGGGTAAAATGACTCAACCTGTTTTTGCCCAAGTTGGCTAATTTTGAAACCGTGTATTTTTTGTAGGATATGTTTGCTTGCGTAATCATCCAGATCGATATTTAACATACGCATGACTTCGGGGGTGACCCAACCGGCACAAATTTTTTGTCGAGGAAATGTTTGTTTATCCAGAATCGCTATTTTTAAGCCAGTATCTTTAAGGCAGTGGGCAAATGTTGAACCGGCGGGGCCACCACCAATAATAAATACGTCGTAATCTGTTTGCACTGGATTTATTCTACCTCGGATGGGGATGGAACAACGGTTAATTTAAACTGGTTTGGTGCATAGTCAGCATCATAAACATGCAGGCGCGACCAAGGGATATTATTATTTTCGGTGTGACTAAACACGACTTGAAATAATTGCAGTTCACCAACATTAAATGCCGCTGTTGAACCGTGTAAGTAAAGGTTCCAGGCTTTATAGAATTCTTCATCCATTAGCTCGACAATGGCCTCTTTATTTTTTTCGTAGCGTTCAGCCCACAGTTGTAATGTACGTGAATAATGTAAGCGGATATTTTCCACGTCTAAAACGGCTATTTCATTAGGTTCAAAAATTTGCATAACTTCGCTTAATGTGGGCGGGCAAGCTCCGGGAAAAATACGACGTTCAATCCAAGCATTCATGGGGCCAGAAATAATGCGCCCAATACTGTGTATTAGTCCATGGCCTTCGGGTTTCATGCAGCGTTTAACCACCTCACCCAGTTCACGGTAGTCGTGTTTAGCGACATGTTCTAACATGCCGACGGAAACAAACACATCAAATTGCCCTTTTATATTTCGATAATCATCTAAAATATATTCTACTTGTGTGGATAAGCCTTCTTCTTGCGCGCGTTGGCGTGCGTACTTTACCTGCTCTTTTGAAATATTGTAGGCGGTAACCTTAACGTCATAGTGTCGGGCCATAAAGCGTGCCAGACCACCCCAACCACAGCCGGCTTCAACAACGGTATCCCCTGGTTTTAATTGTAATTTTCGACAGATATGATGAAGTTTGGCAACTTGTGCTTGTTCCAAGGTCATATTTTCATCAGGAAAATAGGCACAGGTGTATTGCATTTCTTCCTTGTCTAGCCAGAGTTTGTAGAATTTGTTACCAATATCATAATGGTGATAAATATTTTCTTTGGCTTTGTCGACTGAATTAAAAATACGCCGGTGACCAAACCAGAGTACCAGTCTTCTTAGCCAACTTCCTTTGCCCCGACCACTGATCCCAAGGTAGACTGTTTCCATAAACTGGGCCATATCTCCTTTAAATTCCACTCGGCCTGAGCAGTACAAATCACCCCAATGCAACTCAGGGTTAATCATGGTTTTAAACAGGGCAGCACGGTCACAATAAACTAGAACCGCAACAGGATTTTCACAGGGTGGTGTCACTTCGACACCATTCCATAAACTAATACGAATAGGCGGGTTACCGACAACCTCAAGCATTTTTCGGGTGAGCCAACGGTCTAACCAAGTGACACGCGTATGAAAAATAGGTGATTTTGAGTGCTGCGTTTTTAATGGTGATGTTGTTTTATGCTTAGCACGCACATCTTCAGCAACGGGTTGTTGCTGTTTTATTTCCTGACTTCTCTCCAATCCCAACGCCTCGCTCCCTATGATTATTGAAATAGTTTATTTAACATTATCCTAAGCTATTGATAGATACAAGATATGTCTCCCAGTTCACAATAAATACATCTATTTTACGTGTTTTTATAGGGTATGAAAATTGCGTTTGCTTTTCTTAATGATAATCATTACTATCTGTCGATTGAGTCATTATTTATACTATATAAATGCAGGTGTAATATGCAAAGTATGTCATTAAGTTTTATAAGATTATTAGGGGGTGTTACTTTCGCCCTTTTTGCGTTGAGTGGGGCGATTTATAGCAGTTCGGTTCTGAGCGCGAATGCAGCAGAGTTAGTGATTTATTCAGGGCGTAGTGACAAGTTTGTAAAGCCCGTGGTTGAAGCTTTTACTCAAGCCACGGGTATTAAAGTTATTATTCATACTGGTAGTTCAACGTCACTGTTAAATAAGTTAAGGCTTGAAAAGGCCAAAACAGATGCGGATATTTATATCAGTAACGATGCGGGTAATTTGCAGCGTGGTAGTCAAGCGGGTTTGTTTGCTCCGGTAACCAACAAGATTGCAGCAGCGATTAAGCCGCAATTTCGAGGCAAAGACAATAACTGGTTAGGTTTGTCGGCGCGAGCGCGGGTGCTGGTTGTAAACACAAATGCCAAGGATATTGATTTTATCCAGTCGATCTTTGATTTGGCCGATCCACGTTTAAAAGGAAAAATTGGCATTACCCACAGCAGTAACGAAAGCTATATTGCCGGTGTTACGGTTTATATGTTGTCGGTCGGAAAAGATAAAACACGTGAATGGTTGAAGGGTTTAAAACGAAACAGTAAAGGCCGAGTTTATAACAAGCACAGTAAAATTGTTAAAGCGGTTGCGAAGGGTAAAAAAGTAGTGGGTTTGGTCAATCACTATTATATTTATCGCTACTTAAATAAACACCCGAGTGCACCTATTCGTATTTTAATTCCCGATCAAAAATCTAAAGACGGCAAAGCAATGGGAATTGTGTGGAATGTGGCGGGCGCTGCAATAACCAAATACAGTAAGCATAAAGCCTTGGCAATGAAATTTATGGCCTATGTGAGTTCTGCCAAAGGACAAAAAATATTTGCTGAAGTCAATCGTGAATATCCAACACGCAGTGACGTTAGTGCAGTCGCCATGTTACCCGCAGTCGATAGTTTTATTATTGCGCCGGTATCAATGTACAAGTTGGGCGAAGAACGTAATGCAACCATTGATTTAATTGAATCGGTGGGGATGCCCTGAGTTAATAATTAATTACAGCGCAGGTTCTTTTGTGCTTGCGTTGTGGTTAAAAAAATAAAGTATGTCATTAGTATTACGTTATAAAAATTTTACTGAGTCTTCATTTGCACAACGTATTACTTTACGCAGTACTCTAGCACCTGCGGTTGTTGTCCTTGCAGCTATCCCGTTAATTTTCGTTATCATTAGCAGTGTTCAATTGTCTGCAAGCAACTGGCAGTCTTTATGGACGCAACGCCTTCCTGAGCTACTATGGAACACACTCTCGTTATCGGTATTGGTTGCGATGGGTTGCTTTATATTAGGTGTTTCCGCTGCTTATTGGATTAGTCGTCGAGATTTCGTGTGGCGAAAATTATCCATCTGGCTAATGGTCTTGCCTTTAACGATTCCCACTTATGTTTTTGCACATATCTATACCAACTTGCTAGATGATGATGGTTGGCTCGGTCAAGTCTGGCATTTTGTGTTTGGTACTCAAAGTATGGTGCCAGAGTTATATAATATTTTTGGTGTAACTTTTGTTTTATCGCTTGCTGGGTTTTCTTATGTTTTTTTGTTGGTACGTGGTGCTTTGTCATGCTCACAACGCGAATTTGAAGAAGTTGCACGTTTACACGGTTTAACAACCTTTCAGGTTTTCTGGCGAGTAAGTTTGCCATTAATGCGTCCGGCGATTGCTGCGGGCCTTGCCTTAGTGGTATTGCATACGTTGTCTGATTTTGGCGCAGTTAGCATGTTGCGCTATCAAACGTTTACTTTAAGTATTTATATGCAAATGAATGGTCGTGACAGTTACGAGTCTGCGGCGGGTTTGAGTCTGGTACTGGTTTTTTTAAGTTTAACGTTTTTAATTCTGGAGCGCTTTTTCAGAAACCGACAACGCTATTATGGCTCAGGTAAGACGGGCCGTATTCAACTGAAAAAAGCAACACGTCTTGAAACCGTACTTATCTGGTTGTGGTTAGGTTTTATTTCAATATTTTCGTTTATCTTGCCACTCGCATGGATGTTGTCATGGAGTTGGCAGGCACTGGTCAATGGGCTGATAACCAGTGTGTTCTGGGGTTATGTGGGTAATTCTTTATTTATTAGTACCGCTGCTGCAAGTTTAACCGTGGTGATTGGTTTGCCTGTGGCGTTATACCATGCTCGTAAACGTAATATATTAAGTCAGGTTTACTTGCACATCTCTAGCGTTGGTTTTGTGTTGCCGGGGCCGGTGATCGCGTTGGGTATTCTTGCGTTTGTATTAGCCGTGGTGCCGGTTATCTATGGTGGTTTTATTGTATTACTGTTGGCAATGATGATTCGTTTTCTGCCGTTGGCTATTCAAGCTGAAGAATCGGCTGCACAGCAATTAACTCCGTCTATTGAACAAGCCGGGCGCAGTTTGGGTGCGACGGCGTGGCAGAACCTTCGTCGAGTGACCTTGCCTATTATTCGTAGCGGTATGATGAGTGCATGGGTGCTGGTATTTATTGATACCTTAAAAGAACTCCCCGCTACTTTCTTATTACGCCCAACCGGGTTTGACACTTTACCCGTGCGTATTTGGATTGAAGCGAGTGAAGAAATGCTAGAACTGGCTGCACCATCGGCATTGTTTTTAGTGATTGGAACCTTGCCTATTCTCTGGTTTTTGATGCGGGATGAGTCGAACAAGAACCTGTAAATATTGTCGCTCAATGCTTGGTTTTCCTCGGCGAAGCGACTAAAATGCAGTTTCAACGTTATGTTCTGTGGGAGAGATTTTGCGTATGTAAGTAAATGCTTACTATGCGAAACGCCGAAGGCGCAACCCGCTCGGAAACGCTCAGGCAAAAGGACCGCAGGATAAAAGTTGACTCTGGAGAGATTCAGCTAATTGATACCTTACTATATAGGCTAACTATAGATTAAGGATATTAGTCAGAACGCCGAAGGGGCTTAAGCTCTCAGGTTAAACGGGACAGAGGGGCGACAAAAGTATGTGCCAGTGCTATATGCCAATGCGCATACTTTTGTCGTCCTTTTTTTTGCTTTGATATTATTGGATTAAACAAATTAATGACCACGCACTCTGTTAAACCTGTTTTCGATTTTTCGGACCAACCAAACACCAGTCGTATGCCTATCTGGATCCGTCAGTCGTTGGGTAACAATTCAACCTATGCACAAACTTCAAAAATGGTACATAGCAATACCCTGCATACGGTTTGTGAAGAAGCGCGTTGTCCGAACATAGGCGAGTGTTGGAGTATTGGTACGGCGACCTTTCTGATTTTAGGGGATACTTGCACACGCGCCTGTGGTTTTTGTGCGGTCAAAACCGGCAAGCCTAGCTGGTTTGATGCGCAGGAAGGCCAACGGGTTGCCGATGCTTCGATTGAAATGGGGTTGGACTATGTAGTGGTCACCTGTGTGAACCGTGACGATCTGGATGACGGTGGAGCCAAAGTTTTTGCCGATACCATTATCGCCCTACGCAAAGGCAAAGCCAACATGGGTATTGAATTATTAACCTCAGATTTCCATCGCAAGCAGAAATTGGCGGTTGAACTTATTATGGACGGTTTAAATCAGGTACGTTGTGGCGAGTTGGATACCCAAATGGTGTGGGGCCACAATGTAGAAACCGTGCCTTCTTTATACAAAAGTGTACGCAAAGGTTCCGACTACAAACGCAGTCTGGATTTATTAGAAATGGCCGCTGCACAAGATGCGGTCGAAGCTAAATCGGCGATTATGCTCGGTGTGGGTGAAGAGCGCAACGAAGTGCTTCAGGTATTAAGAGATTTGCGTTCTGTCGGTGTGCATCGTTTAGCGATGGGACAATATTTACGCCCCAGTCGTTATCACTTGCCCGTGCAACGTTATTTGTCTCCAGTCGAATTTACCGCCTATGAAGACGAAGCACGCGCATTGGGTTTTAGTTGGGTGAAGGCGGGGCCGATGGTGCGGTCCTCTTACCATGCAGAAGATATTCAAAAAACTTAAAGGCAGCAAATTTATGGGTAAACGTACCCCTTTATACGATATACATATTTCACAAGGTGCCAAGATGGTCGATTTTGGTGATTGGGATATGCCGATCAATTATGGTTCACAAATTAAAGAGCATAATATTGTCCGCAGTGATGCGGGTATGTTTGACGTTTCTCATATGACCGTGGTGGATTTAAACGGTAATAAGGTGCGTGACTTTTTACGTTATCTGTTAGCCAACAATGTCGATCGCCTAAAAGATAAAGGTAAAGCACTTTACTCTTGTATGCTCAATGAAAAGGGTGGCGTTATTGATGACCTGATTGTTTATTACGTCAATGATACTTTTTACCGTATGGTCGTAAACTCCAGTACACGGGAAAAAGATTTAGCCTGGATTAATAAACAGGCGGCAGCATTTGATGTTGTTGTTACGGTGCGTGATGAGCTCACTATGATTGCCGTGCAAGGTCCAAAAGCCCGAGAAAAAGCACATCTTGCCTTGGGTACCGATATTGCCGCACAAGTAAAAGATACCGCCGTATTTTTTATAACCTTTGTAACTGATAGCAGTATGGGCGAAATTGCCGTTGCACGTACTGGTTACACCGGTGAAGACGGTTATGAAATTATGTTACCGAAAGAACATGCCTCTACATTCTGGGCAAAACTGGCCGAACAGGAAGTGGTGCCTTGTGGTTTAGGTGCCAGAGATACCTTACGTTTGGAAGCAGGAATGAATCTATACGGTTCCGATATGGATGAAACTATTACCCCATTGGAAGCCGCATTGAACTGGACAGTGGCATGGGAACCTACCGATAGAGATTTTATTGGGCGGGCTGTTTTAGAGCGGCAACGAGAAAACGGTGTAGGAAAAAAATTAGTGGGTTTAATACTCGAAGATAAGGGTGTGTTACGCAATCATCAGAAAGTTTTTGTTGACGGTTTGGAAAGTGGTGAGATCACCAGCGGTAGTTTTTCACCTACGGTTGGGAAAGCGATTGCTTTTGCGCGAGTGACATCGAATATTGGTAACACCTGTAAAGTGGAAATAAGAGGCAAACAGTTGGCAGCATCTGTTGTTAAACCACCGTTCGCCAGAAATGGTAAGGCTTGTATTTAGAATCAATTGGAAACCCCATTAGTTTTGTGCCCGCCGCAAGTGGATGGGGAAACCAGATTTTAAATGTAACCAGTAAGTAATTAATTTTTATAAGGGTAAAGACTATGAGTGATATACCACAAGATTTACGTTATACGAAAACACATGAATGGATCATGACAAACGATGAAGGCACTTTAACTGTTGGTATTACTGACCATGCACAAGGTTTGTTAGGTGATCTGGTTTTTATCGAAGCACCTGAAGAAGGTACTACTTTTCGAGAAGGTGATGATAGTGCGGTAGTTGAATCGGTTAAAGCCGCTTCTGATGTTTATGCACCGGTTGATGGTGAAGTAACTGCAAGTAACGAAGTTCTTGAAGACACCCCTGAAATTATTAATAACGATCCTTATGGCGACGGTTGGATTTATAAAATTAAACCGGAAGATGTAGGTGCTTTTGATACATTGATGGATGCAGATGAATATAAAGAGTTAATAGAAGCAGACGAACACTAAAAATTTATGTCATTGCCGCACTATTGCTCACAATGACTAAAATATAATATTAATAGTTAGCAGGTTAAAGTTATGCCATTTATTCCCCATACGGAAGAAGAAGTTAAATCAATGCTTGAAGTGATTGGCGTTAAGTCAATTGACGATCTATTTGATGAAATTCCAGAGGCTTTACGTTGTGAAGGTTTAACTAAAGTGCCAGAAGGTCTGACTGAAATGGAAATTGGTCGCATTATGCGTGCGCGAGCGGATCAGGATACTTATCGTTTATGTTTTGCCGGTGGTGGAGCCTATGAACATCATGTTCCCGCTGCCGTATGGGAAATTACAACACGAGGTGAATTTTATTCGGCTTATACACCTTATCAGGCCGAAGCTAGTCAGGGTACCTTGCAACTGTTGTATGAATATCAAACCATGATGGCGAGCTTAACCGGTATGGATGTATCGAATGCGTCTTTATACGATGGAGCTTCTGCCTTAGCCGAAGCCGTATTGATGGCGGTACGCGCAAATCGTAAATCAAAATCCAAACGTATTTTAATGCCTCGTACGGTAAATCCTGCTTACCGAAAAGTGGCGCATAATATTGTGCACAATCAGGGTATTGTATTGGAAGAACTGGTTTACGATATGGCTAGCGGTACGCTTGATATTAACAGCTTGCCTACGGAGCTGGGTGACTTTACGGCACTCGTTATCCCTCAGCCCAATTATTTCGGTTCATTAGAAGATGTTGATGCATTAACCGACTGGGCGCATCAACATAACGCACTGGTGATAGCCGTTGTTAACCCCATGTCACTCGCAATGTTAAAACCACCGGGTGAATGGGGTGGGTTGAATAAAGATGTTTCTGTTACCGGTGCCGATATTACCTGTGGTGAAGGCCAACCTTTGGGTATTCCGTTATCGTCAGGTGGTCCTTATTTTGGTTTTATGTGTTGTCGACAAGCCTATATTCGACAAATGCCCGGTCGTATTATTGGGCGCACCGTTGATTTAGAAGGCAAACAAGGTTTTACTTTAACCTTGCAAGCACGTGAGCAACATATCCGTCGTTCTAAAGCGACCTCGAATATTTGTACGAATCAGGGGTTACTGGTGACCGCTGCAACGATTTATATGGCCGTTGTTGGCCCGCAAGGTTTGGAAAATACCGCAGCGCAGTCACATAACAATACACAATTATTGATGAATGAACTAGAACAGTTAAATGGCGTACAACGAGTTTTTAACTCGGCTAATTTTCATGAAGCCGTTTTTAAATTTGATTTACCGCTTTCAAATGTGATGCGTTCACTTGCTGCTCAAGGCATTGTTGCGGGCATTCAATTAGAAGAGGATTATCCTGAATTAGAAAATTGTTTAATGGTTTGCGCAACTGAAACAAAAAGTGAAGAAGATATTAAAGGTTTTACTGCAACATTAGCGATAACCTTAATACGCTTGCAGGCAGCAGCTTGTCCTGTTCAACCTAAAATGACGTAGTAGTATTAAAAAAATAATGTTGTTATTGCTCGCAATGACCAGAGTATAATTTTAAAGGTGTGAACAAATGTTAGTATTCGAGCAATCCAGAACGGGGCGTGTTAATGCTGCACAATCTGTAACAAAAAACAGTCTTGCAAATGTTATCCCTGAACGGTTTAAGCGCAAGACACGCCCATTGTTACCGGAAATATCCGAAATGCAAGCAGTGCGGCATTACACTCGTTTGTCACAAAAGAACTTTTCCATTGATACCCATTTTTATCCATTGGGTTCTTGCACGATGAAATATAATCCGCGTGCCTGCAACCAGCTCTCCATGTTACCTGGTTTGTTAAACCGGCATCCTGCTACACCCGACTCAAACAGTCAGGGTTTTCTAGCCTGTATGTATGACTTGCAGGAAATCCTGAAAGATGTAACCGGTATGTATGAAGTGTCACTGGCACCGATGGCCGGTGCGCAGGGTGAGTTTGCCGGTGTTGCCATGATACGCGCGTATCATGATGCACAAAATGGCGGCAAAGGCGATCCGGCACGTACCGAAATTTTAGTCCCCGATGCTGCACATGGCACTAATCCGGCAACGGCAACCATGTGTAACTTCAAGGTAAAAGAAATTCCAACGAATAGTGATGGTGATGTCGATCTTGACGCACTTAAAACTGCGGTTGGCCCACACACGGCGGGCATCATGTTAACCAACCCATCTACTTTGGGTGTGTTTGAACGTAAGATAAAAGAAATTGCAGGTATCGTGCATGATGCGGGCGGGCTATTGTATTACGATGGTGCAAACTTAAATGCCATTCTGGGCAAAGTAAAACCGGGTGATATGGGGTTTGATGTGATCCATATGAATTTGCATAAAACATTTTCAACGCCACACGGTGGGGGTGGCCCCGGTGCTGGCCCGGTGGGTGTCAGCAAACGTCTGGAACCTTATTTACCGGTTCCAATGGTGGTTGAAAATAATGGTGAATACCATGTGGTTACCGAAAAATCACGTACTCAAAGTATTGGACGTTTATCTGCTTTTATGGGCAATGCTGGTATTTTATTACGTGCTTATATTTATGCACGTATGTTAGGTAGTGAAGGAATGCATCGAGTTGCAGAATATGCAACCTTAAATGCAAACTACATGTTAGCGGTATTGCAACAAAATGGTTTTGACATTGTGTATCCTAATCGGCGTGCAACCCATGAATTTATTGTTACTTTAAAAAAACAGGCCAAAGAGTTAGGTGTGAATACCATGGACTTTGCAAAGCGTTTACTCGATTATGGTTTCCATGCCCCCACTACCTATTTCCCATTATTAGTGCCCGAATGTTTGCTAATTGAGCCAACGGAAACGGAAACAAAACAGGAACTCGATGATTTTATGCAGGCAATGACGGCTATACAAAAAGAAGCAGAAAATGAACCGGATATCGTTAAGTCTGCTCCACATAGTTTACCCGTGCGGCGGTTGGATGATGTGAAAGCAGCAAAAGAACTCGACCTTGTATGGAATAGCGAAAAATAAATAGTATTCGTCGTTCCCGTGAAGGTGGGAATCCAGTATATTACAGATAAAAGAGACAGTACTTTAAAATAAGAATAAACAAAGGAATCATATTGGCTAAGCCCGGTAAAACAGGTCTAACACGAATAATCCATGCGTTGGGCTATTCGATGCAAGGTATTCGTGCGACATTTAAACATGAGGCTGCATTCAGGCAGGAACTGTTATTAGCCGTTATTCTGATTCCACTCGCTTTTTTTGTTACTCAAGATGTGGTTAAACTCGTACTTCTAATTATTAGTCCTTTACTGGTACTGCTTATCGAAATTTTAAACTCGGCGATTGAAGCAATAGTCGATCGTTTTGGTGAAGAACATCATGAGTTATGTGGGCGTGCCAAAGATATGGGATCAGCCGCAGTATTTTTTAGCCTGCTTATCGTTATGGTTGTTTGGGGCTTAATTATCAACGATGTTTATTTCTAAAATACTTATTCTTCCAGATTATATATATTATTAAAAAGGATTCATTATGTCAGCATTAATTTGTGGCTCATTTGCATACGATACCATTATGGTTTTTCATGATCAGTTTAAAAACCACATCCTTCCGGATAAAGTACATATGCTTAATGTTTCATTTTTAGTGCCGGATATGCGACGTGAATTTGGGGGGTGTGCGGGTAATATTGCGTTTACGCTAAATATGCTTGGAGGTGATGCTTTACCCATGGCAACAGTGGGCAATGATTTTGCACCCTATGCAGCATGGATGGATAAACATGGCCTAAGCCAGAAATATTTAAAAGAGGTAGACAGTTATACAGGTCAGGCTTTTATTACAACCGATATGGATGACAATCAGATCACTGCATTCCACCCAGGTGCAATGGGTTTTTCACATGAAAATAAAATAGCCGATGCACCTGAAGCCACCATTGGGATTATTTCACCGGACGGTCGAGATGGTATGTTGCAACATGCGGTTCAGTTTGTGGAACAGGACGTGCCGTTTGTTTTTGATCCGGGTCAGGGTTTACCGATGTTTAATGGTGACGAGCTGGCTACTTTTGTAGAACAGGCAACGTGGGTAACGGTTAATGACTACGAAGGTGAAATGCTGGCTGAACGTACGGGTAAATCATTAGATGATCTTGCCAAACAGGTTAAGGCTTTAATTGTTACCCGTGGTGGTGAAGGTTCGAATATTTATGTTGATGGCAAAGTGATAAAGATTCCAATGGCTAAAATCAACAAGGCCAATGATCCAACTGGTTGCGGTGATGCTTTCCGTGGTGGTTTGTTATACGGCATGATGAATAATATGGACTGGGAAACAACCGGTCGTATTGCGTCATTGTGTGGTGCGATTAAAATTGAACAGCTTGGGCCACAGAATCATCACTTCACAATGGATGAGTTTAAGGCACGTTATAAAGAAAATTTTGGTAGTGAATTTTAAATAAAACAAACGCCATCCCCACCTTCGCGGGAATAACAGCTACTTACTTATTTATTTTTCTGCCAAAATAATGATCCGCTTAGGTGCGGGATAACCCTCAACGGTTAAATTACTGTCGTTTGGATCTAGAAAATTAGACAACGAATTAAACGTCATCCACTCCGTTGCTCGCTGTTCTTCGGTTGATGTTTGATTAATATCAACAACGCGAACATTTTTAAATTTACAGCGTTCCAACCATTTTATTAATAACGGTACGGTGGGTAAAAACCAGACGTTATTCATTTGTGCATAGCGATCTTTGGGGAACAGGACTTCGTCACTGTCACCATCAATCATCAGTGTTTCGAGCACCAGTTCGCCACCGGATTTTAAACAGTTACGCAGCTGTATCAGGTGATCGATGGGGGAACGTCGATGGTAGAGTACGCCCATTGAAAAAACACTATCAAAAGCTTGTAAGTTTTTTGGGACATCATCTATTCCTAGCGGTAAGACAAAAACTTGTTTCGACTGAATATATTTTTGTATTAATTGATATTGCATAACAAATACAGCCGTTGGGTCGATACCAATAACCAATTCGGCATCGAGCCCCGCCATGCGCCAACAGTGGTAGCCATTGCCACAGCCCACATCTAAGACTGTTTTACCTGCTAGTGGTTGTATATGGTCTTTTAGACGATCCCATTTCCAGTCAGAACGCCATTCAGTATCAATATGAATACCAAAAAAATTAAATGGGCCTTTTCGCCAAGGGTGTAATTGTTTAAGTTGCTGTTCTATCGAACCGATACTTTCAACAGAAAGTGATTGCGTACTTGATATTTTCACCTCGTTGAGTAAATCAATATTAGAAACTTTTAAATCAGGTAGATTATGAATGGCAGATTGCCATTGTTCAAGTTTACCGTATCGGTCTGAGCTAAGGCCAGATTCAATTTGTTTGCTTAATATTTCCCCCCATAAGTGTAAGGGATGTTCAGGATTTGAGATACTATTCAATAAAGATTGATACATGATTATTTTATCGCAAGCATGGACATAAAGTTAAAACATTGGAACCAAGTGTTAACAGTTGTAAAACCAATGTCAGTCAAACGCTGCTGGTGTGTTGCTATTGTATCGGGTATCAAGGTGTTTTCTAGGGCACTGCGTTTTTGACTAATTTCTAGCTCGGTATAGCCATTGGATTTTTTAAAGGCTTCGTGTAATTGTATATTCACATTGCGTGTGGCTTTATCTGCAAAAGTTATTTTTTCCGATAAAATCAATGCGCCACCTTGATTCATTCCATTGTAGATATGTTGTAATAGTTCCATTCTTGTTTCAGGATCCAGGAATTGTAAAGTAAAGTTTAAAATAACCAATGATGCGTTATTGATAGCGCTATTTTGAATATCATCACAAATAAGTTGCACAGGGGTGGGGGCTGGGTCTTTTTCTATGTTTATCTGGCAACGCTCAATCATGGATTTAGCATTATCAACCGCAATAATCTGTACATTTTCTTTATTAATATGGTGGCGTAGTGTCAATGTCGCTGCGCCTAATGAACAGCCCAAGTCGTAACATTGAGAATTATCCTGCACGTATTGTTCGGCAAATAAACCGATCATGGTAATAATGTTTTCATAGCCGGGAACCGAACGACGAATCATATCGGGGAAGACATTGGCTACTGCTTCATCGAATACAAAATCAACTAAATGTGACTTTTTCTGTGCATAAATATTGTCAGGTTGCTTGATCATTATTCTAATTCTTACTTATGAATTGAGGGCTTAGTATACGCTTTAACGATTCAATATAATTTTCAAATTCATTTTTACCAGTTTTTGTTAAATTATAGATAGTTTGTTGTTTACCTTTCTTTGATGCCTTTTTTCTCGATTGAATATAGTTAACTCCTGATAATTTTTTTAAATGAGAATCAAGATTACCATCTGTTATTTCTAACGCCTGTTTTAATTCATTAAAGGTTGATTCACCTCTTGTTGATAAATAGGCAACAATTCGGGTACGCACCGGTTGGTGTAAGATAGTATTTAAACTTAAATTTGATAAGGCATCCATTGTGTTTAACTCATATTTTAGATATATGTATAAAGGTTAGTTGTTGGTGCTTATGTACAACTTTAAATTTATTTGAGGGCCTTGTTCTTTGCTTAAATGAGGTGTAAGTAAATAGTCACGAATACGATAATTGTATCTATATTCTTTCCATGGGCCATTGGATACTTTGAATCGGCCATCTAACTTACCTCTTTGTAAAACTACATCTAATGATTTTGATAATACCATAGGCAGTGTCACCGTATTGACGCCATTAAGAATATCACCTGTTAATTCTATTTTAAGGGGAATGGTTGTGCCAGCAGGAAGTGAAACAACTTCTTCTTTTTTTACGATAAGTTTATTTTGTTGTTTGTATACTGAAAGAGAGTCTATTTTTGCTGTAGGTATGTCTGTAAGTTTATCTATTTCGTAGATTGCGAGTGTTGGTAAAATGATAATACCTAACCAAGATAAGCTAAATAATACTCGGCGTAAAAATGTTGTATTCAGGGCAGATATATTAAAACTTACTCCCAGGATTGGCCAACCTATTCCGAAACAAAAAATACTTAACCATTCAAGTATATGAAAGGGCAGGCGAAACGCTATGCTAGTCAGCCCAAGTAATATCATCATAATGCCTGCATGGCTTAACATTTGTTTTGAAAATAACCCATGGATATAGAGTGCCAACCCCATTAGAGTGAGCAGTAGGCCATAAAACATATAGCCACCACCAAAAAAGTGCATTGCCAGGTTAATGAATACAACTAGGCCAATTAAAAGCCACCATACTTTTGTAATTTGAGTTTGTATAAAAGATATTGTTTCGGCACGATTTTCGCGGTTTTTTTGTATTTTTCGAAAATCTAAATAACCAACAAGCAATAAGCTAAGTGCGATTGTGATAGTGGAACCGATAGCGCGTGATGCTGTTTCGGGAAAGTATTCTGCTGAGAATACTTTTGGAATAATAAGTATTAGCCCTGCGGTCGCAAATCCCCATAGGAATAAAGTATGGCGTTCCATATAAACGCTACGATGACCGCTTGCCATCATTGAATGGATGGATTCTATTTGTTTGGATGCTTGACTAGGCCACATGATTTCCTCTATTACTTTACTTACTCTGAATTACAGAGTAATATATACTCTGTAATTCAGAGTATATATTATGTGTGACTGAAAAACCATAATCAGGAACTATAAATTAAAGGAGTAAATAATGCTTAAACAATCAAGGATTAAAAGATTTGTACTAATAACATTAATAACAGTGGCTTTGACCGCTTGTGCTTCTCAGACTAACCAAAAAAATATGCAGCAAATCCCTGTTATTCAATTAGGTGAGACAACTCCAGCCAATGGTGAATATATCCTGTATTTACCAGCAGGAAAGAACATTGCAACAACGGTAAATATAGTCGGAGATATGTTAAACAAAGAGGCATCACAAGTCCTGCAAGTACAACTTAAACGAGACATTTATAGCTATAAAAACTGGATAAGTTATGACAAAAAAAACTGGTTAGATGCTCAAGACGCTATAAGTATTAGTATGGATCTAAAGCTACCTGGTTATGATTATCCACATGCAGGTAAAATAACTTTACGGTTGTCTGAGAAAAATTGAATATTTAATGCATAATTAAAAATACCCAAAATGAAAATTATAAAAATTATATTACTGAGCGGATTGGTAATATCTACTTTGGCTTGTAGTACTGAGTCACTAAAACGTATTAGTTATGAAACATTACAAAATATCAGTGTACGGAAATGCGAACAGAATTTATCTTCAAAGTGTCCTAAACGCGAAGGCTATGATGATTATCAACGAAGGCGTAAAGAAGTTAATGGTTCTTAATGTAAGCCTGTAAGTGTAACTGGGTGATGGAAAATGATTAGCAAATAAAATAGATTTATTATTTATGATATAAATGTGCTAGCTCATTTATATCTGTAATAACCGGTTTACAACTTGTGCCTGCACAAAGATAGGCACAGGTTTTTTCCTGAGCCGGACGATCATCCAACAAGCCTGGTAATGGCTTAACCGAATCGGGTATTGGAAATACAAGTTGATTAAGCTGATAATTCTTATTGCAGGTTTGTTGCCAGAGTTTTAATTCGGGTTCTTTACCACGGATAATGAGCATAGCCGGTGGATTAAGTATTTCATCTAGTGCAAACAATAATGCTGCGTGTGCATGTGGGACCTCGGCTATCGAGCGCCATGCGTAATGGAGTGTTTTTTCGGCGGCATCAATATAGCGTTGCTCACCCATAAGGTGTCCGAGTCGATTGAGTACATAGGCTGCAATGCCATTGCCAGAGGGAATGGCTTCATCCATTAACGGTTTGGGTCTAAGTATCAGGTTTTCATGATCATCAGCAGTAAAATAGAAACCGCCGTTGTCGTTATCATAAAAATGTTGCATTACAATATCGGCAAGCTGTATTGCAAATTCAAGATCGCTGTTACGCCAGCTTGCTTGTAGCGATTCTAGTAAGGCGTCGATTAAAAAAACATAATCATCCAGATACGCCATTAAATGTGCATTGCCGTCTTTATACGTTGCGAGTAGTTGGTTATTTTTAAATAAGGTACTGTGAATAAAATCAATCGCCCTATGTGCCGAATGTATAAAATTATCTTGTTGCAATAATTGCCCCGAAATGGCCATGCCTTTTATCATGAGTGCATTCCATGAGGTTAGAATTTTTTCATCACGTCCGGGGTGGATACGCTGTTCACGCTGTGTAAACAATTTTTGTTTAATGTTATTGAGACTGACATTAATTTCAGCTTCGGGCTGGTTGTGTTGTTTTGCAATGCTTGTTGCGGTTGCTTTAATATTTAGATGCCATTTGTCTTCAAAGTTGGGTATGTCTTTTAAGCCAAAGCGTTGTTCAGCAATCTGATATTCCTGAGCTGTCAGAAGATCTTTAATTTGTTCACAACTCCAAACATAGAATGTGCCTTCTTCACCTTCTGAATCTGCATCCAGAGTAGAATAATAGCCGCCTTCGGAAGATGTCATTTCTCGTATTATCCATTCACCTGTTTCGATTGCAATTTGTTTAAACGAGGTATTATCTGAAGCAGTGCCGACCTGTGTATACAGGCTCAGTAATGGACCGTTGTCGTACAACATTTTTTCAAAATGTGGGATGCTCCATTCTTTATCAACTGAGTAACGACAGAAGCCACCACCGAGTTGATCATAAAGGCCACCTTTTGCCATAGCCGTTAGTGTATCGACTAACATGGTGCGAGAGGTGTTATCGGGCTGACCACTCTGTTGAGTTGCTAAATAATGGCGCAATAAAAATTCAAGATTGGTTGGATGTGGAAATTTGGGGGCATCACCAAAGCCGGAAAATTCCTTGTCATAGGTTTTTGCTAATTGTTGTCGACAACTGTCAATCGGGAAACTTGTCAGATGTTGTGTATTACTGGCTGGAAGGTTTGCCATGTTATTTAACGCATCTAATAACGATTCGTTCTGCTTGTTAATATCATCGCGATTTTTTTGATAAAAATTTTCAACACGTTCAAGAATTTGTGTGAACGATGGCATACCGTGTTTGGGTGTGTCTGGGAAATAGGTCCCGGCAAAGAATGGAATTTGTTCTTCAGGGGTGAGGATAACCGTTAATGGCCAACCGCCACCCCGTTGGTTCAGTAAATGATGCGCGCTCTGGTATATTTTATCCAGATCCGGGCGTTCTTCGCGGTCTACTTTAATATTAATAAAAAGCTTATTCATCACGTTAGCAATTTTTTCGTTCTCGAATGATTCATGCGCCATTACATGACACCAGTGACAAGCTGAATAACCAATGGATAATAAAATAGGTTTTTGAGATTGCTGTGCCAGTGTGAGTGCTTGCTTATCCCAAGGTTGCCAGTGTACCGGGTTGTCCGCATGTTGTTGCAAGTACGGGCTGGTTTGGCTGGCGAGTCGGTTGCTGAGTTGGGTCATCTAGTTACACTATCGAGATTTATTTGAGTTTGAGATTATGACATAAATTGTTTCGTGATATGATGCTATCTCAAACCCTATAATAAAGAGTGCTCCTATGATAACCCTTGATTTTGACCCTGTTGCATTTACGGTTTTTGGTTGGCCTGTCCATTGGTACGGTATTATGTATTTGATCGGTTTCCTCGGTGGTTGGTGGTTAGGTCGTATTCAAGCTAAACGCCCCAATTCCGGCTGGACAGCTGAACAGGTCGATGACTGGTTATTTTATGTGGGTATGGGCGTTATCCTTGGCGGGCGTATTGGCTATGTGTTGTTTTATGGTTGGGATCAGTTGGAACAAGACTGGGCCTTTATCTTTAAGATCTGGAAAGGTGGTATGTCATTCCACGGTGGTTTGTTAGGTGTGTTGGTCGCACTATGGTTATTTGCACGGCGTTATAAAAAAGGTTTTTTTGCGACGGTGGATTTTACTGCACCGTGCATAGCGATTGGTTTAGGAGCCGGGCGACTTGGCAACCTGATTAATGGTGAGCTTTGGGGTAAGCCAACTGATTTACCTTGGGCAATGATTTTCCCGCGTGCAGGCAATATCCCGCGTCATCCTACTCCGTTATATGAATTTTTATTAGAGGGTGTGGTGCTGTTTATTATTGTATGGGTTTTTGCAAGAAAGCCTCGACCTACCATGGCCGTATCGGGTGTATTTGCGCTTACCTATGGTATTTTCAGAATGTTAATCGAAACGGTCAGGCTACCTGATCCGCAGCTTGGTTATCTCGCATTTAATTTTGTAACGATGGGGATGCTGTTATCGATACCTCTGGTGTTAACGGGTGTGATATTACTTTGGCTAGCGTATAGAAAGAAAGTAGTTTGAATATTATTTTTGATTAAAAACATGTTGCAATAAAATAAGGGTTCAGGAGAATAAAGTGAAGCAGTATTTAGATTTAATGCGGCATGTACGCGACAACGGCGTAATAAAAGAAGATCGCACTGGAACGGGAACGACCAGTGTTTTTGGTTATCAAATGCGTTTTGATTTAAGCAAAGGCTTTCCGTTGGTAACGACTAAAAAGTGTCATTTGCGTTCTATCATCCATGAGCTGTTATGGTTTTTAAAAGGCGATACGAATATTGCTTACCTTAAAGAAAACGGTGTAAAAATTTGGGATGAGTGGGCTGACGAAAACGGTAACCTAGGGCCGGTTTATGGTTCTCAATGGCGTTCATGGCCAACCGCCGATGGTCAACATATTGACCAAATTGCTATTATTCTAGATCAAATTAAAAATAACCCAGACTCCCGACGTATTATTGTAAGCGCATGGAACGTTGCCGAGATAGAAAACATGGCTTTGCCACCGTGCCATTCTTTTTTCCAGTTTTATGTGGCCGATGGAAAATTATCCTGTCAGCTTTATCAACGCAGTGCCGATATTTTTATAGGTGTACCGTTTAATATTGCATCGTATGCGTTACTCACCATGATGGTGGCACAAGCCTGCGGTTTAGAAGTTGGAGATTTTATTCATACTCTGGGTGACGCCCATCTTTATTCGAACCATATGGAGCAGGTTACATTACAACTTACACGCGAACCGTTTGCATTACCTAAAATGAAACTGAATCCAGACGTTAAAGATTTATTTAAATTTACCTTTGACGATTTTGAATTGACGGATTACGAATTTTATCCTCATATTAAAGCCCCTGTTGCGGTATAACTTATGCGTTTGTCTTTAATTGCGGCGATGGCCGATAACCGTGTGATAGGCATCAATAATACATTGCCGTGGAAACTGCCTTCGGATATGCGTTGGTTTCGTCAACATACCCTAGGTAAACCGGTGATTATGGGGCGCAAAACGTTTGAATCTTTTGGTGGGCGGCCACTGCCGGATAGGACTAATATTGTGATAACCCGTGATGCGAGTTATACCGCAGAAGGCACGGTTGTGGTAACTTCCATCAAACAGGCTCTTGAGCAAGCCGCTCGAGTGGCGGGTGATACGGATGAGGCCATGATCATCGGTGGTGCCTCATTTTATGAACAAATGCTCGATAAAGTGGATCGAATGTATTTAACCTTAGTTGATGCCGATATTAAAGGTGATGCTTGGTTCCCTGAATATAATCCTTCGCATTGGCAACAAGTCGAGCGTATTGACGTTGCGGCTGACGAAAAAAATGCTTTTCCCCACCATTTTGTTATTTTTGACCGAAAACTCGGCTAAATAACACGGTTTCCCCCTGTCTTTCTTGTAAGACTTATCCTATAAATTGCGTAAAATGTGAACTATGCACACTTTTTGTACAGTGGGCTTGCTACAGTTTTATGTATATTAAATTCTCAAGTAGTCAGGTGTTTGAATGAATCTAATCAGCATAAGCCAAACCGTAGTATCCAGTTTTCGTCGCCAGAGCAGTTATCAGGGGACAGAATCAAAAATAGAATGCCGCAGCAAAGAACGACGGATCCGCGCAGATCGCCGCAAAGAACCACGCTTTGGTGATGGGGTGGAGCGCCGCCAGCAGGTTGATCGTCGCCCTGTATAAGCCAAGTGGTAGTACTCTTTGCTTGTTATATGCTACGTTAGCGGGATGAATGAGTCTGACGTTTTTGACGAATATGCCACTGAATACGATAGCTGGTTCGATAAACACAAAGCCGAATTCGCTTTAGAATTAAACGCTATTAGGGAACTGTTGCCTGAAACCGGAACAGGTATCGAAATTGGTGCAGGAACCGGCCGGTTTGCTCAGGCTTTGGGTATTTCACTGGGCATTGAACCCTCTGCCAAGATGCGGCAAATAGCTGAACAGCGTGGCGTTCATGTTATTGGTGGCTTAGCCGAATCCTTACCTGTTAATAATAATGGTTATGATTACGCCTTGCTCGTCACAACCGTCTGTTTTTTAGACTCACTTGAGGTTGCTTTTAGAGAAGTGCATCGTGTACTAAAAGACAGTGGCTATATCCTGATTGCATTTATCGATAAAACAAGCACTGTCGGAAAAAAATATGCAAAAAATAAAAATAAGTTTTATCAAGATGCCACTTTTTATTCTGCTACTGAAATACAAAAAAAATTAGAGAAAACGGGTTATAAGCATTTTGAATTTGTGCAGGCTTTTTTGCCTGATGATACGGAGCAACGTTGGGTAGACGAGGTTAAATCAGGACATGGTGAGGGATCGTTTGTTGTTTTGCGCGCACAAAAGTTTATCGGTGAGTAAAACCCATCTTAAATTGTATTGGAAGGTCGATTGATGTTGCAAAAAGGTTTTATTTTAATTGCGCTGCTGATTTTCGTAGCAGGTTGTGGTGGTGGAGGTAACTCTGCGCCTAATTCTAATTCTAATTCTGGTTCTACTGGAAACCCAACGCCACCACCATCTTCTCCGTCACAAGATTCGCGTGTGTTAGGCATGGCAGTTACTTCCGTTCCATCGGTTACTTATGACTCAGCTTATGCTCAAGCTATCAATATGGGTGTACGTGAAGTCAGTGTATCGCTTGATTGGGCGAGTTTAGAGCCAACCCTCGGAAATTATAATAATACCCTGCCTGCCATTATCGAAGCTTACTATCCTGTTCAACAAGCCAAGCTTACTTTAGTACTCCGGCCATTAGATACCCCCGGGCAAAGTATGCCTGCCGAGCTAGTGGGTAAGCCTTATGATGATGCCGCTGTTATTAAGGCATTTGATAATTTCCTTACCAACCTACATGGTCAACTTACAACACTGAATGCTAGCGGAAAATTAAAATGGATTTATGTCGGTAATGAAATCGATTCATACCTAGGCAGTGATACGAAAAAATGGGCACAATGGACGACCTTTTTTAATGCAGCAAAGGCCAAAATAAAAAGTCTTTGGGGGTCGTCGGTTACGGTCAGCAGTATTGTCCAGTTCAGCACACTGGTGAACACAGCCAAGCGCGCAGAATATTTAAAATTGTTACCGAAGCTGGACAGTGCCGTACTTACCTATTATCCGTTAAAGTCTGATTTTACCGTTCAACCAACATCACAAATTGCAACGGATTTTACATTAATGACCACTACAATTTCGACTAAAAATATTATATTACAGGAATGTGGTTACCCGTCAGGTATTACAAATAACAGCAGCGATGCGTTACAAGCGGAGTTTATCACCGCCGTGTTTAATGCTTGGGATAGCCATCGTACTCGCATTTCATTGGTCGACTTTTCATGGCAATATGATATTTCAGAGGCTACCGCTGATGCATGGGTTATTCTTTATGGTATGTCAGGGCAGCCAAATGCAGCTGAATTCAAGTCTTATCTCTGGACACTGGGATTAAACCATTATGACAGTACACCCAAACCAGCGTTTGGTCAGTTGAAAAAAGAGTTAGCACTGCGTGGTTGGGTTAAGTAATCTGTGAAATTTATAGAAATACATTTGAATTTGAAGGCAATAGGGCAATAGTATTTAGTATGCAAAGCCATATCCCTGTTGAAGAATTAAAACATTGCATTGAGTTGTCTCTGACTTATTACAGTCGAAAACATTTACCAATGCTAGGCGTATGAATAAAGCACATAACAGGCGCTCAAACTACGTTGCGCTTGGTTTGCGCCGCACAGCTTAAACGATATGGGCACTGTTTCATTAAAATACAATAACGTGTTATTTAAGATTCAACCGGTAATCCGGCTAGCTTCCACTCAGGGAAACCATCTTGCAGACGTCTCGCGTTTAAGCCCTTGTCCCTTAGTTTCGCCACGGCATCAAAAGCCAAAATACAATGAGGGCCTCGGCAGTAGGCGACGATTTCCTGTTGTGCATCGAGCTGTTTCAAATAGGCTTCGAGTTTATTCAGTGGCACATTGACCGCACCGGGAACATGGCCCGCAGCATATTCTTCGGCAGGGCGAACATCTAGCACCGTTACTAGCCCTTGTTTGGCGCGTTGGAGCAATTCTTGACGTGGTAAGGGTTCGAGGTTGTCTTTTACGGTTAAGTAGGTACTTACTAACTTGTCAACTTCGGCAAGGTGGCGTTCTGCGACGCCTCTTACGGTATCGAGCAAGGTGATCACATCATCGCCACTGAGCCGGTAATACACTTTTAAGCCTTCTTTATGGTTGGTAACCAGACCCGCCTGCCTTAAATGTTGCAAATGTTGGGAAGTATTGGCCACGCTTAGCCCGGATACGCTAGCCAGTTCGTCTACGCTGCGCTCACCCTGTGCAATAAATTCGAGTAATTCCAAACGGTTAGCATGGCTAAGGGCTTTGCCAATACGGGCAAACTCGCTGAATAAGTCGTGTTTAAAGTTGCTTGACATCGATAAAATTTCCGCTATTATTACTATTCAAGTAATTAATTGAATATATGATTAATCTTATTTAGATTATAGCTGTCCTATACTAATTGGCAAGTAAAACCGAGGTAGACATGGGTATTGATGAGTTTGTAATGAGTTATGAGAAAGAAATTCGCATGGGTTTCTTTTTTGGTATGTTGGCGGTGATTGGTTTGTGGGAACTAATTGCACCACGTAGGACACTCAGCGTGTCTAAAACGGTACGTTGGTTAAATAACTTGGGGTTGGTTTTCTTTAACAGTTTTATTATTCGACTGGTGTTTCCGGTTGCCGCCATTGGCGTTGCCGCGGCTGCGCAGGGCAATCACTGGGGGCTATTTAATACAATTGAAATATCGGTGGGGTTAGCCGCTATTTTATCCATTGTGATCATGGATTTTGTCATTTATGTACAGCATGTGATGGTTCATGCTATTCCTGTTTTATGGCGTTTGCACCGAGTGCATCATGCCGATCTTGATTATGATGTTACAACTGGCGCACGCTTCCACACTCTAGAAATAATTCTTTCCATGGCTATCAAGTTTGCCACGATTGTTTTACTTGGTCCGCCAGTATTTGCGGTTATTATTTTTGAAGTCATTTTAAATGCAACCGCAATGTTTAACCATGGCAATATTCGCCTGCCTAAAAGTATTGACCGTGTTTTGCGCTTACTGGTGGTAACACCGGATATGCACCGTGTACATCATTCTGTCGAAGATGATGAAACTAACAGTAATTTTGGATTTAGTCTGCCATGGTGGGATCGCATGTTTGGTACTTATCGTGATCAACCGCGTGCCGGACACACGGGTATGACCATTGGCATTCATAAATTTAAAGATCCTAAACAAGTTTTATGGATAACCGGTATGTTGACTTTACCTTTTAAAGGAAAAATCAGTCATTATGCAATTAATCGTCGCACTTGGACTGATAGCAAAGACAATGAGCTTTAAATCTAAATTCCCCGTCCGCTTGCGGCGGGCTCAAAACCGTTGGGGTTTCCA
>CAYYLL010000025.1:0-43060 GCA_964472525.1 uncultured Thioalkalispiraceae bacterium
GGCGGCGAATTTAAACCTGTTTAGCTGCGTTGAAGTAAGCGAACAAGGTGAGTTGCGTTACAAGAAAAATAACAGCAATGCTGGCGACTATATCGAGTTGCGTTTCGAAATGGATACTCTGGTGTTGCTACATACCTGTCCACATCCTTTAAGTGCGAGTAGCCAATACCCCCGAAAGCCTGTTCAGTACCAGATCCAACAGGCTGAACCGGTTGCCGATGATGATTTTTGTAAAAACTCACATCCGGAAAACCAGCGTGGCTTTAAGAATAATACACTTTATCATCTTGGTGTTGATAACGGAGGTTGCTGCGTATGATAAAAGAAAGCGCCTTAGTTGCTGATAATGCTGTTGCACGCGACATTGTACCGGCGGGCGACTACTTGATGAAAGTGGTTAAAAAAGGGCAAACCTTTCGTATTCTGGATCTGGAAGGTAATCAGGCTGCGGATACTTTGTTTTATAACGCAGATGATCCGACTGAACGTTACAGCGCAATGGACACCATTCGAGAGCAAGGCAATGTGTATTTGTCTGCTGGTACAAAATTAATGTCAAATGAATGTAATGTTATGCTGAAAATTGTTGCCGATACCTGTGGACGGCATGACACACTGGGTGGTGCCTGTGCGACGGAAAGTAATACGGTACGTTACGCTTTGGGAAAAAAATGTATGCATGCCTGCCGTGACAGTTGGATGTTAGCGGTTGCTGAAAATGAACAATTTAAAATGAGCAAGCGGGATATAACACATAATATAAATTTTTTCATGAACGTGCCTATCACTCAAGATGGTGGTTTAACCTTTGAAGACGGTATATCTGCAGCGGGTAAGTATGTTGAAATGGAAGCGATGATGGATGTCATTATACTTATTTCGAATTGCCCGCAATTAAACAACCCTTGCAATGGCTATAACCCAACTCCAATCGAGGTTTTAGTCTGGTAAAGGTATAAGGATATTTGCTTGCTTAAACAACATTAATTATAAATTACGCACTTTGGGACGACCCAATGTTGCTGGTTAAATGGCTGGACGACCGGCCCCGTTTTTCATTAATAAACTATGTTTAAAAAAATTCTTATAGCGAACCGTGGTGCGATAGCCGTTCGCATCATTCGCACACTTAAACACATGGGCATTACTTCGGTTGTGGTTTACCATCAAGCAGATCGTGATTCGTTACATGTACAACATGCCGATGAAGCGTATTCATTGGGTGATGGTCGGGTCAGTGAAACCTATCTTAATCAGGATAAATTATTTGAAATAGTAAAAGCATCGAATGTCGAGGCCATTCATCCCGGATATGGTTTCCTAAGTGAAAATCCCAAATTTGTAGAACGTTGTGATATTGAAGGTGTTGTTTTTATCGGCCCGACGGCAGAGCAAATGTTAGCGTTTGGTTTAAAACATGCAGCACGTGAATTAGCCATTGCTAACAATGTACCCTTGTTACCTGGCAGCCAACTACTTGAAAATGTCGAGGATGCTTTACTTGAAGCAGACAAGGTTGGTTATCCGGTTATGCTTAAAAGCACAGCAGGTGGCGGTGGCATTGGTATGCAAACCTGTTGGATGGCTAGTGAACTCGACGAAGCCTTTAACTCGGTACGGCGTTTAAGTGAAAATAATTTTTCGAATAGTGGTGTTTTTATCGAAAAATTTATAGAGAATGCGCGCCATATCGAAGTGCAAATATTTGGCAATGGCATGGGTGATGCCGTTGCGTTAGGTGAACGTGACTGTTCAACACAACGCCGAAATCAAAAAGTAATAGAAGAAACCCCTGCACCCAATATTCCGCCAGCGGTAAGTGAAAAATTACAACGTACTGCCTTGCAACTGGTTAAAGCGGTAAACTATCGTAATGCTGGAACGGTTGAATATGTCTATGACCAGAAAACGGATCAGTTTTATTTTCTGGAAATGAACACGCGCCTGCAAGTAGAACATGGTGTGACTGAAGAAGTGTTTGGTGTTGACCTGGTTGAGTGGATGGTCAGGCTTGCTGCGAATGAATTAGATATATTGCCGGAAGTAAAGCCACTTAAAAAACATGCTATTCAAGTACGTATTTACGCAGAAGATCCAAATAAAGGTTTTCAACCTTCAGCCGGTTTGTTAAGCGCTGTTGATTTTCCATCTGCCCTCCACCTCCGTATTGACCACTGGCTGGAAACCGGTATAGAAGTGCCCGCCTTATTCGATCCGATGTTGGCAAAAGTCATTGCGATAGCCGATGACCGCGAGACAGCAATTAAAAAACTCGATCAGGCGTTGGCCGATACTCAATTGTATGGGATTGAACATAACATTAAATATTTGAGAGAAATTTTACAGTCAGAAATTTTTCAACAGGGCAAAATTGTTACACGGACCTTAAGCAGTTTTAAAACACAGCCCAGTACAATTGATGTTTTGAGTGCAGGTACATTAACTACTATTCAGGATTTCCCCGGACGCAGCGGCTATTGGGATGTGGGTGTGCCGCCTTCCGGGCCATTTGATAGTTTGTCTTTTCGCCTGGCAAATCAATTATTAGGTAATGAGCTAACCGCTGCCGGTTTAGAGATCACATTAAACGGCCCAGGCTTACGTTTTAATCATGCAACACAAATTGTTTTGACCGGCGCGCAAATGCAGGTGCATCTGGATGAACAAGCTATTCCTTTCTGGCAAGTGGTTAACGTTGATGTAGGTCAAACATTGGTAATCGGCAAGGTTACCAACGCAGGCGCACGCGCGTACCTAGGTATTAAAGGTGGTATTCAATGTCCGGATTATCTTGGTTCTAAAGCAACCTTTACACTGGGGCAATTTGGTGGCCATGCAGGTCGCGCAATCAGCGCGGGTGATGTGTTGCAATTTAACAAGTATAAACCGGGTTCGAATTTGCCGCGTTTAGCGGACGATGCTATCCCACAAATTAATCATCAATGGCACTTGCATGTTGTGTATGGTCCGCATGGTGCACCTGACTTTTTTACAGCTAATGATATTAAGGCATTTTTTAAAGCCGACTGGGAAGTTCATTATAACTCCAGCCGTACCGGTATACGTTTAATTGGCCCAAAGCCGGATTGGGCGCGCAGTGATGGTGGTGAGGCTGGTATGCATCCATCTAATATCCATGACAATGCTTATGCTATCGGCACGGTTGATTTCACAGGTGATATGCCCGTTATACTTGGCCCGGATGGTCCATCGCTTGGTGGATTTGTTTGTCTTGCTACTGTTATTAATGCGGACTTATGGAAGTTAGGTCAACTTACCGCAGGGGATAAAGTTAAATTTATTCCGGTGAGTATTGAAATGGCCGTTGAGCTGGATGCACAGCAAAATAATTCAATTAAAAAATTATCGGCACCAACATTTTCAATAAAACCAATTCAACCCGATAGCCCTGTTTTACATTCGGTAAGCAAGCAAGATAATGGCATACAAGTGGTTTACCGGCCATCGGGGGACGCGTATTTGCTGGTTGAATATGGTGAACTTGTTCTGGATATTGAATTGCGCTTTCGAGTGCATGCTTTAATGTTGTGGTTGCAGCAGAAAAACAGAGTAGGCATTTTAGAATTAACGCCGGGTATTCGTTCGCTACAAATTCACTACAACCCACATCAAGTTAGTGTTAAAGATTTATTGGCATTGCTAAGCATTGCTGAAACTGAATTAAAAAAGAACCAGACACTGGAAGTACCTGCGCGTATTGTGAATATACCGATTAGCTGGAACGATGATGCTTGTCAGTTGGCGATAGATAAATATATGCAATCAGTACGCAAAGACGCGCCGTGGTGCCCGGATAACATTGAGTTTATACGTCGCATTAACGGTCTGGATTCGATTGAACAAGTTAAAAGAATAGTCTTTGATGCAACCTATTTAGTGATGGGCCTGGGGGATGTTTATTTAGGCGCACCTGTTGCAACACCGATTGACCCGCGACATCGACTGGTAACTACAAAATACAATCCAGCGCGTACCTGGACGGCTGAAAATTCGGTTGGTATTGGTGGTTCGTATTTGTGTGTTTATGGTATGGAAGGGCCTGGCGGCTATCAATTTATTGGCCGCACTTTACAAATGTGGAATCGTTACCATAAAACTCCTGAGTTTCAACAACCCTGGTTATTGCGCCCCTTTGATCAAATACGTTTTTATGAAGTGAGCGCCGAAGAGTTATTGCAAATTCGACAGGATTTTCCAAAAGGCCGGTATTCTATAAAAATTGAAGACACGACCTTTAATCTTTCAGAGTACCAAACCTTTTTGCAGGAGAATAAAAAAGACATTCAATCGTTTACCGATAAACGGCAAGCGGCTTTCGATACCGAGTTACAACACTGGATTGAGTCGGGGCAAATGAACTTTGAGCTGGAACAGGAACTTGTAACCGAAGAAGGAGTTGAAGATAGCTTACCTGAAAATTGTGTTGTAATACAAAGTACGGTTGCTGGTAGTGTCTGGGAGGTATTGGTTAATCAAGATGATGCAGTAGAAAAAGGCCAGCCGCTTGTTATTCTGGAGTCCATGAAAATGGAAATTCAAATAACTGCACCCAGTAAGGGGAAAATTATTGCCATTATAAAAACGGAAGGCAGTCAGGTTAAAAGTGGCCAGTCCTTATTAATTTTAGAGGAAGATAATTAATGTCTGCATCTGTAATGAATATGACCATTACCTCGTTATTAGAAGCGTATCGTACTAAAGCCGTTTCACCCGCGCAGGTCGTTAAAGCATTATTAAATCGTTGTGAGGAATACGAAGAGCATAATATCTGGATTACACGTTTAACAATCAAGCAAATTCAAAAATATATTGATAAGCTTGATGGTCACTCACCTGACAGTCTGCCCTTGTATGGTGTTCCTTTTGCGATAAAAGATAATATTGATTTGGCCGGTGTGCCGACAACGGCAGCATGCCCTGAGTACCAGTATTATCCAGAAAAATCAGCCTTTGTTGTTGAACAGTTAATCAATGCCGGTGCAATCCCCATTGGTAAGACCAATATGGATCAATTTGCCACCGGTTTGGTAGGTGTGCGTTCACCTGAACCCTGGGGTGCGTGCAAAAATGCCTTTAATAAAGCGTATATATCAGGTGGTTCCAGTTCAGGTTCATCGGTTGCGGTTAGTTTAGGCATGGTTTCTTTTTCATTGGGTACCGATACCGCTGGGTCGGGTCGGGTACCGGCCGCTTTCAATAACCTTGTTGGCCTCAAACCATCAAAAGGTTTACTGAGTATGACAGGTGTTGTGCCGGCTTGCCGTAGTCTGGATTGTGTCAGTATCTTTGCCTTAACCACGGATGATGCCAACGCTGTATTTGAACAGGCCGCAGTATTTGATAATGTTGATGCTTACGCACGGAAAAATCCATTTAGTAACAATCATCGGCACTATCAAAATACGGAAGGTTGCTTTAGCTTTGCTGTGCCTAAAGAATCACAATTACAATTTTTTAAAAATGATAATGCAGAAGAATTATTCAAGGCTTCCATCGAAACGCTGGAGTCAACAGGTGGTGTTAAAAAAGAAATCGATTTTAGCCCGTTTCTGGATGCGGCACGTTTATTATACGAAGGCCCATGGGTTGCTGAACGTTATGCTGCCATTGAAAACCTGATAACTGAAAAACCGGAAGCCTTATTGCCTGTTATTAATACTATTATTGGTGGAGCCGTTGGTAAGACGGCTGTTGATGTGTTTAAAGCAGAATATAAATTACAACATCTTAAATCACTAACCGATTCTTTATTAAAAGAGGTTGATATTTTAATTACCCCAACAACGGGTACGATTTACAAAATAGATGAAGTTAAAAATGATCCTGTACAACTCAATAGCAACCTTGGCTATTATACCAATTATATGAATCTGCTGGATTGCAGTTGTGTGTCGGTATCGAGTGGTTTTTTGGAAAATGGTTTGCCGTGGGGGATTAGTTTTGTTACTACAGCAATGCAAGATAGAAAGTTATTATCCCTGGCTAATCATTTTCAACAGCAACTGCAATTGCCTTTAGGTGCAACTTCGCTTGAATTGAAGCCATCAGAGGCGAGTGGATGTAAGGCTGAGTCGAGAATTTCTCTTATTGTTTGTGGTGCACATTTATCGGGCTTGCCATTAAACTGGCAGCTCACGGAACGTGGTGCGACCCTGGAAGAAACAACAACAACTGCAATAGCCTATCGGATGTTTGCATTAGCGGGTGGGCCACCACATCGACCAGGATTAATTCGCGATACTAATAATGGAGTGGCGATTGAAATAGAGATATGGTCAATGCCAGCAGAAAATCTGGGTAGTTTTGTTGCTGGCATTCCTGCTCCACTGGGGTTAGGTAAAGTTGAAATACAAGATGGCCGCTGGTTCACAGGCTTTATTTGTGAATCTTACGCAGTTGAAGATGGTAAAGACATTAGTAAGTTTGCAGCATGGCGTGAGTATATTAAAACGCTTTAAAAAGTTATTTCTTCGCAGACGGAAGTTGTTATATGGCTAACTGTTTTTAATGGCCTTTACTCGAAGCTTTGTTAAACCTTCTGCAAAATCTTTCCCCTGTAAGCCCTGCGCTTTTAATTCTGAGTAATCAACGTTATTGGCGGCTCTATAATAATCACGAAATATTGCTGGTTGTTTAAAATCAGTATTTTCCAACCCGCTACGTCCACGAGAATCGGCTTCACAGCTGAGTAAGAATTTTTCGAAACGTTCGGGGCGGCGAAAGGCATCCATTAGCTGTAAGTATTTTATAACAGTTGCAGGTTTTAATTCTTCGATACGGTGATAGTTTAAATGGTATTCAGTAACCATTAGTGCCAGTTCCCGATAAGATTTAGGAACTTTAAAGCGACTGCATAATTGTTTAACGGGTTCGATGCCGCGATGTTCGTGGCCGATATGTTTTGGCCACTGGTCTTTGGGCGTTAGTCCTTTACCCAGATCGTGAACGAGTGCGGCAAAGCGTACATCCGGTGCATCACTTAATTTTACAGCTTGCTCCAATACCATCAAGGTATGGATGCCGGTATCTATTTCAGGATGATATTTTTTTGTTTGTGGTATACCAAATAAACAATCAAGCTCAGGAAATAAGATTTTTAAAGCATCACATTCACGGAGTACTTTAAAAAAAACTTCAGGGTTTTGTGTTTGTAGTGTGGTCTGTAGTTCCTGCCATACACGCTCAGCAACCAGTGATTCAAGTTCACCTGACTGAGCAATTTCCTGCATCAATCGTAATGTTTCATCTGCGATCGTAAATCCTAAATGAGCAAAGCGGGCAGCAAAGCGGGCAACGCGGAGTACTCGTAAGGGATCTTCGATAAACGCAGGGGATACATGCCGCAGGATACGGTTTTTTATATCCCGCTGACCATGGTAGGGATCAATAATATGGCCATTTTCATCTTGAGCAATGGCATTAATGGTTAGGTCTCGACGTATCAAGTCTTCTTCCAGAGTAACATTTGTACGAGTGTTAAAACTAAAGCCGGTATAACCTGGGGCTGTTTTGCGTTCGGTACGCGCCAGTGCATATTCCTGTTTTGTTTTCGGATGTAAAAAAACAGGAAAATCTTTGCCAACGGCTTTATAGCCCAGAGCCTGCATTTGTTCAGGTGTTGCACCCACTACTACCCAGTCCTTGTCTTTACTGGGGATACCCAGTAATTGGTCACGGACGAATCCGCCAACAGTGTAAATTTTAAGGCTCATTTGTTGTTTATCATATTAGTAAAAAGATTAATTTTAAGTGCGTTTGTTTGGGTCTATACTCTATATAGTGTTACTAAATTATAAAGGAATAACAATGAGTTTTGACGTAATTAACCCGGCAACGGGTAAAAAAATTAAATCCATTCCATCATGGGACGAGGCTGCAATAGAAACCGCATTAACAGAAGCTGCAAAGGCAACACCGGCATGGGCCGAATTGGCATTAGACGAACGGGCAAAAATTGTTGTGAATGCAGGGCAGGTTTTACGTGACAATAAAGATAAATATGCCGCCATTATTACCGAGGAAATGGGCAAGTTAATCAATGACGCAAAAGCGGAAGTTGAGAAGTGTGCAACGGTTTGTGACTATTATGCACAAAACGGCGCAAAATTTTTAGCAGATGAAATAATAGAATCGGATGCGGGTAAAAGCTATGTGGCCTATCAGCCGTTGGGAACGGTATTAGCGGTTATGCCTTGGAACTTTCCATTTTGGCAGGTATTTCGATTTGCTGCCCCTGCTCTGGTCGCGGGTAATACCGGTGTTTTAAAACATGCTTCTAACGTACCACAATGCGCCTTGGCGATTGAGGAAGTTTTTGAAAAAGCCGGTGCGCCTAATGGTGTCTTTAAAAGTTTAATGATTCGTGCTTCACAGGTAAAAGCGGTTATCGAAGATACTCGCGTACATGCGGTCACCTTAACCGGCAGTGAACCCGCCGGACGACAAGTGGCATCGACAGCGGCCAATGTTTTGAAAAAAGCCGTACTCGAGTTAGGGGGTTCCGATGCCTTTATTGTTTTAGACGATGCCGATCTGGATTTAGCAGTTTCAGCGGCCGTTATTTCCCGTTTTTTAAACACAGGACAAAGCTGCATCGCAGCGAAGCGTTTTATTGTTGTGGACAGTATTGCCGAAGAATTTATTAGCCGATTCAAGGTTGCCGTCGAAGCATTGCAACATGGCGACCCGATGGATGAAGCAACCACACTCGCACCGATGGCGCGCAATGATCTGCGTGATGAAGTACACCAACAAGTTATCGATTCCATTGCCGCCGGTGCGGTGGCGGTGACTGGTTGTAAGCCGATCGAAATGCCGGGTGCTTATTATAAAGCGTCAATTCTTGATAATGTAAAACCGGGAATGCGCGCTTATACGGAAGAAATTTTTGGTCCAGTCGCACTGGTTATTCGCGCACTGGATGAGAGCGATGCGTTAGAGATTGCAAACAGTTCGGTATTTGGTTTGGGTAGCAGTGTATGGACGCAGGATTCAGCTCGCGGTGAACGTGTTGCACTAAAAATTCAGGCGGGTTGCTGTTTTGTGAATGGTTTTGTAAAAAGTGATGCTCGTTTGCCGTTTGGTGGAATTAAGCGCTCAGGTTTTGGTCGTGAGTTATCGCATCATGGCATTAAAGAATTTGTTAATGCGAAAACAATCTGGATTAAATAGCGTAATTTATTCGATTTATTTTTAAAGATATTTTTGTATTCTTTGCGGCGATACTAATAACTTGATACAGAGCTAATTTGAGTTTATCCATTATCTTTTTATATGCCGTTACAGGTATTGTTGCGGGCTTTCTTGCCGGGCTGTTTGGTGTCGGGGGTGGGCTTATTATTGTGCCTGCTTTAATGTATTGTTTCTTCTTACAAGGTTTCGACCCTTCCATTAGCATGCACATTGCGATCGGTACTTCTCTTGCTACTATTATCTTAACGTCCATTTCTTCAACACGGGCACACCATGCACATGGTGCGGTGCAATGGATTATTGTTAAACGTATGGTATTGGGTATTTTTATTGGTGCGTTGTTAGGTGCTTTGTTGGCAAAAAATTTAAAGGCCGAGGTATTAAAAACTATCTTTGCTGTATTTGAAATATTTATTGCCTTTAAGCTTTTGTCTAATCTAAAAACAACGACACATAGGGGTAACTTGCCTAAGACATGGGGGCTAATGGCGGCCGCTGTTTTAATCAGTGTTATTTCTGCACTCGTTGGCATTGGTGGTGGTAGTTTGAGTGTGCCTTTTTTGCGTTGGACAGGCTTGTCAATGCAAAAGGCGGTGGCAACCTCAGCCGCGTTTGGTCTGCCTATTGCGATTGCCGGTACGTTATCTTTTATGTGGACAGGTTCGGGTAATTTGCTACTGCCTGAATACAGTGTTGGCTTTATCTACCTGCCCGCACTGTTGACGGTGGGCTTGCTAAGTATCTTATTGGCACCTTTGGGCGCGCGTTGCGCACACGGTTTACCGGCAGCAACATTACAAAAAGTATTTGCCGCGAGTTTGTTTATTGTTGCATTATTATTACTGTTTTATTAAGATTTCATTATATCTTCAGAAAATTTTCTCCCATCTTCCTCGATAACCAATAAATCAATAGCTTGCATCTGTTTTCTGTTGTAAATTATATCTATTGCCTCTAAGTTGGCTGTTAATTAATCATAATTATCAGTATAGTGGCTAAGATAGTGTGAACTACGTCACACTTTACGGATGATTTTTGTGGGGTTTTAATCATGTTGTTCCGACGAATTTTATCACAACCAGTGAATCGCTTACTGATATTAGTCATGGTCGTGACGGCAATATTGCCGATAAGCTTGCTAACGGCCCACCTTAACAAGACAGCATGGGAAAATAGTTGGCGTGAGATCCATGAAAAACATCAGTTACTCGCCGAGAATCTGGCTTCCCCCATTCAAATTTATGTGAAAGACCATTTTGCCGCGCTCAGTCTTTTGTCTGAAACCATTAAGCCAGTCATTAGTAATCACAAAAAATTAGTTACGGTTATGGGCACCACTGTCGATAAGCTAAAAGGCTTCGCTTCTTTAGCTTATGTGGATGTGAATGGAAAAATGTTAGCATATAAAGTGGCTAATGATATTAAACTGGGTGATAAATTAATCTCCCCTTATATTTTTACAGCCGAACGTTGTTTTTTGTTTGTGCGTCAAACCGAAAAGCAATATGTTTCGGGTATTAAACCCAGTCCATTTAATTCGAGACCCACTATTCTGATGGGAATGCCGGTTTTTACTCTGCAAGGTAAATTAAGGGGCGTGTTACTGGCTGAATTACGCGTTAGTTTGATCGAAAAATTACGTGAACAAATAAAATTTGGTAAGCGAGGTCATTCTGCTATTGTTGATCAGAATGGGCGAGTGATTGCACACCCGAATCCACAATGGATGGCCGAAATGAAAGACCTGAGTAGTTGGCCTATTGTGCAGGCCATGATGGCGGGTAAGCAGGGCGTTACAGAATTTTATTCATCGTTTGTTAAGCAAGATATGGTAGCCGGTTATGCATCGGTTCCCGGTACAGGATGGGGCATTATGGTGCCACAACCCAAGAGCGAAGTGGTGGCGCAAGTTAATCGCTTTATGTATTCGAATTATTTTTGGGGTGGTCTTGGTTTAGTGATAGCCATTGTTATTGGTGTGTTAATTTCTGGTTGGATTACACGACCTATTAATCGTTTAGCCAGAGCGAGTCAAAATTTATTAGATAATTATCTGGTTGGTGATATAGCCTATCCATCAGACTATGAACCACGCGAAGCAAGGCAATTAGGTTTTGCAATGAAATCACTGGTACGAGGTTTGCAACACAGTAAAAATGAAGTGGCTGAACTTAACAGGAATCTTCAATATAGAGTAAATGATGCAACCAAGCAGTTGCGAATTGCGAATAGCAAATTACAAGAAACAGTCAAAAGTGATTTTTTAACCTCGCTAGTGAATCGGCGTTATTTTGAAATGGATTTATCGGATGTGTTGTCACATAAACAACAAGGCTTCGAGCATGTTTCAATCTTACTTTTTGATATTGATAACTTTAAGGCCATTAACGATGAACATGGACATGCAGCAGGCGATGAAGTCTTAACCCAGGTTGCGCGTAAACTTGAACAGTTTATGCGTCATGGTGATGTTGCGGCACGTTATGCGGGAGATGAGTTTGTCTTACGATTATGTTGTGATCGTCGTGTTGCTATGTCGAGAGCTAACCAGATCTGTCAGGCTATCAGTGATTTAAAAATTATCTGGCGGAACATTAGTTTACAAGTCACGGTGAGTATTGGTGTCTATAGCGAAGTATTATCGGATGATTTGGATGTGCGAAATATTCTGCACAAAGTTGATATTGCGATGTATGAAGCAAAAAAACGTGGTCGTAATTGTGTGAAAACATTTAATCAGGAAATGGCAACGGTGCATCATCTCAGGTAATATTGTACTCTTATGCATAAAAGTAATATCGGTTAACCTCCTGTTTGCGACATAAACCGAACCAGTTTGGTGGGGTTTTCAGAAAACTCATGGTTCTCAGGTTTTAATGCAATCGCTTTTATAATATGTTGTTCCAATTCTGCATCGCTGATACCGCTACGCAATAAATCACGTAAAGGATAACTATGCTCCTGTCCCAAACAAAGGTGCAAGGTTCCATCAACTGTTAAACGAACTCGGTTACAAGTCTCACAAAAATGTTGAGAGATAGGTGTAATAAAACCAATATTAATTTTAGTATTGGCGATATTGTAATAACGTGCAGGCCCCCCCCCTTTCATCTGGGTAGGAATAAGTTCAAAGGTGTTTTCAAGCCGTTGGCGAACAAGCTGTAAACTCAGGTATTGGCTAGAGGCTTCACGCCCTGTATCTCCCATGGGCATGGTTTCAATAAAACGTAAGGTAAAATCATTTTCAATACAGTAATTAACTATATCCTGTACTTCATTGTCGTTAACACCTTTCATCACTACCATATTAATTTTAATAGGCTGAATACCGGCTTGCTTCGCGGCTTGTAAGCCATCGAGTACTTTTTGCAATTTTCCTTGGGTGATTTGTTTAAACTTAGCGGGGTCTAAAGTATCTAGGCTGACATTGATGCGCTCAATCCCTGCACGCTTTAAATCGTCGGCTTGTTTAGCTAATTGTGTGGCATTGGTGCTGAGGGATAAATCGGTCAGCTCAGGAATGGATGTAATCTTGTTAACTAATAATGGGAAGTTTTTCCGAACCAGGGGTTCTCCACCGGTAAGGCGAATTTGTGTTGCGCCGAGTCGTGCAAAAGCGGTAATGATTCGGGTTGTTTCGTCAAAGCTTAACCAGTCTTCGGGCTCCTGAAAATCTTTAAAACCTTTTGGTAGGCAGTAATTACAACGCAAGTCGCAGCGGTCGGTCACTGAAACGCGGAGGTATTTAATTTGCCGACCGTGCGGGTCGATCAAGGTAACTGGCTTTGACATAACGCGCTTGCTTTCCCCATGTTGGGTGACTCTAATATGACCCATTATAGGCCGAGTAACTCAATTCTAATATAAAAAATTTATTAATTTAGTCGGGTTTTTATTGAGAGCAACCCTTTATTCTGCATTCCTTATTTTATTAAAAATAATATGCATATCTTTGGCCCAACGTTTAAAAACAGGTGTAAGTGAAGAATTTGGATACATCTTGTCAAAAGACATTGGGTCGAGTGTGACTAATATTGTTTGCCCATTTTCTGCAAAAATTGAAATCTTGAGGGGCAGATATGGAATAATTGCGGGTAATTTTTGGCTAATAGCTTTTATTTCATCTGCTTTGCCAAAAAAAACAACACGGTATTTATCGGTTTTGTAGCCTGAGCGGGTTAAACCCACATCAACACGCTGTACGCGAGAAGGTTTGTAACCTTGTTCTTTAATTAAACTTTGCAGCATTAACATGGTTTCAGGAAAGTCTTCGGTTGATCGGGCCATCATAAGCTCGTCGGCCATTACTGCAGATTGAACAAATGCGAAGACTAAAAGACCACTTATTAATTTAACCATTATTTTTTTATTCATTATAAAGTCGCTTCTTCTAGAATGTCAGTATATGTATTGGACATGCTTTTACATGCAGCATCTAACTCACTATTATTAAACAGCTTGCTTAAGCGCAAAGGATTAATAGCCATCACTTTTACCGAGTTACCTTGTTGCACAATAGTGATCCGGCAGGGTAAAAACAAGCCAATTCTTGGATCCAGTGCAAGTGCCTCGTTTAGGAACTGGAAATTACAAAAATAAAGAATAATTTGTTTCTTGTTTTGTTTGCCTTTAGCAGCCAGGCCATTGTCTAATGTTTGTTGTCGAATAATTCTAAAGTTTTCACCGATAACGGCTTTTTTCAGGTTGGCTAATGTTCTTTCTAGCGAGTAGGGTGAATCTTCAACAATGATCGGATTCAGCTTTTCTTCATGAAGTTTTGAAATCTTTTGGGTCTCAAAATGGCGAATATAGGCAACGACATCATTAATATCTGATTCAGATAAACCCTGTTTTAAAAATGAATTCATGGGGGTTTTATCGCGCCCATTCATCAAGGTATGTTTAATCATTTCATCGCTAGCGGAGGCGAGAAAGCCTGCGTTATTCAATGCGGGTGGAATAATACTTAAATCGCGAGGTCTGGAAAATGTAACGCCTGTGCCTTGGCCCCCTTTGGCGTATTTACCATGGCATCGGGTACATTTATTTTTGAAAAGTGTCTTACCGTGCTGGATATTGCCTTTTATTGGAGTTGGGTCAAAGGTAGCTGCTTTAACGTGGGTAAAGCTGCGAATGTATTTAACCAGTGCTTTTATCTTTTTGTCTCCCAGTTTCTTGAACGAAGGCATGATACGACCAATGCGGCCATGTTTAATCGTTTTAACGAGGTAGTCATCGCTAATACTATTTTGAAATGAGTCCAGATTTAAGGGAATACCTACACCGCCCCCACCATTACTGCCATGGCAGACTGAACAATTTTCAGTGTATAAGTGTTCACCGGCAGAAGGCTCGGCATAAGCCGACTGGCTCAAGCCAAATCCAGTTAGGATGAGGCCACTGAGGATGAAGGAGGAAAAAAAATGTTGAGTGAACATAAGTACCATATCTCGTCTATGTAAGTGATTTTAATTATAGCATATTAGTGTTTTATTATATTGATCGACGTCAATATTCATACTCTCTTTTATACGGCCATAAAAATTAGGTAGAAACCAAGATTATAGAAAATATGCAGCATAATGGAAGGCTGTAAGGATTGATATTTATCCTTAAAATAACCAAAAATAAGTGAGGGGATAAGGGTCGCAAGTGCCCAAAGTATGGAATGAGCCCAGAGGTGGCTGCTACTAAACAAAAGACTGGTTAGAACATTGGCACTGCTGATAGGCCAGATGAGTAGAGTGCGGATATGGTTATTAGCAAATAGTTGCTGGAGAGATTCCTGAATTAAGCCACGAAAGACAATTTCTTCTAGAATAGGGAAAATAAAAATTAGGAAAAACAAGGTGATACCAAAAGGTGGAAAGATAATACTGCCGAGTGAGTGGAAATTAAGAAACGTATAACTTAGCCAAAATAGGATAGCCGCAATACAGGCAAACCAAAAATCAGGCTGTTGCCAATAAGCATGTGTCACGGAAAGACCGAAAATATTCTCAGAATGTGATCTTGTGTCTACCGAATCGAGCGGTTTCATACTAATATATGCATTCCACTAGGGTTGTCCATCTATCATGAACGAAATCGACATTATTAGCTATATCGCCTATTCCCTACCCATTGTGATTATTGGGTTATTTTTGTGGTTGACGCATAAAAAATCGAGCACTAACCATGATAACTTTCAGGTTACCGTCAAAGAAGGGTTAACCGAACCGGCCTCGCTACACCCGGTTTTTGATGGTGCAATGTGTATTGGTTGTGCTGCATGCGTGAATGCCTGCCCAGAAGGACAAGTCATCGGTTTAATTAAAGGTAAGGCAAAGCTGCTTAAGCCGACTAAATGTATTGGTCATGGTGCTTGTAAAACGTCATGTCCATTCGATGCGATTACATTGGTTTTTGGTACTGAAAAACGTGGCATGGACATCCCTAATTTAAAAGAAAATTTTGAAACTAATGTGCCGGGGCTTTTTATTGCAGGTGAACTCGGTGGAATGGGACTTATTCGCAATGCAATTCGGCAAGGCAAAGAAGCATTAGATGCCATCACCAAACATAAAAATCTTAAAAGTAATACGTCCAATATTTATGATGTTTTAATCGTGGGTATTGGGCCAGCAGGGTTCGCAGCAACGTTGTCGGCACATGAAAAAAAATTAAAATACAAAACGATTGAACAGGACTCGCTTGGTGGTACGGTATTTAACTTCCCTCGTGGGAAAATTGTAATGACCGCACCGATAGTACTGCCTATTTTTGGTAAGGTTAATTTTAAAGAAACAACAAAAGAGAAATTATTGGGTCTCTGGCAACAGGTTGAAAAGAAGTCTGGAATAAAAGTAAGCTATAAAGAAAAAGTGGATAACATAGAATCAGAAAAAGACAGTTTTAAAGTGACAACAACAAAGGGTGAATACAAGGCCAAAACAGTGTTACTTTCTATTGGTCGACGCGGGACACCACGGAAATTGGGTGTGCCTGGAGAGGAGTTACCTAAAGTTATTTATAATCTTATTGACCCTGCGCAATACAAAAACAAACGTGTACTTGTTGTGGGTGGTGGTGATAGTGCTTTGGAAGCGGCCACTAGTATTGCAGCAGAAGAAGGCGCGAGTGTTTCTATTTCTTATCGAAGTGAATCTTTTTCCAGAGCGAAAGAAAAAAATAGACAAAAAATAGCAGATGCAGAATCTTCAGGAAAAATGCAGGTATTAATGAGTTCAAATGTGAAAAATATTACCGCAGAAAATGTGGAATTGGATCAGCAAGGGGAAAAAATTGAAATAGGTAATGATGCCATTCTTGTTTGCGCCGGAGGTATATTACCAACACCCTTTTTAAAGCAAATTGGTATTGAAGTTGAGACTAAGCATGGCACGGTATAACGATAGCTCCTTTTATCTAAAACTAATATTCTTATTTTTAATTACGGTATTGAGTGCAAATGTTGTTGCCGCGGTCAGTATTGATGATGCTCGTCAGGCTGTGCGAGTTAAGAACTACACTAAAGCATGGGAAATATATGCCAAACTTGCAAATAAAGGCAATATGCAAGCAGCTTATGAATGTGCGGTACTTTTAAAAAAGGGAAAAGGAACAAAGAAAAATTTAAAACTTGCAACTAAATGGATGTTTAAAGCGGCGAGAAATGGTTATGTGAAAGCACAGTATAGTATTGGAATGCAGTACCTACGAGGTGTTGGGGTAAGGAAAAGTCCTCGAAGTGCTTTACAATGGTTTAAACGCGCATTCAAAAATGGACATAAACGTGCAGGGCTGCAACTTGCACGGTTAAAGAAACAGGGCTTTCAAGAAGTTTCTGGAGACAATGCTGAATCCTTAAATAAAACTTTGTTAGCGGCCGCAAGACGAAATGAACCTGTCGCAATCAAGGACTTAATTAGTCAGGGTGCGGATAAAGATACAACGGATGCCCGAGGTAATACGCCGATTATGCTCGCGGCACAAGCCGGTAATATAAAATCTCTAAAAATATTAATTGCTAACAATGCGGATGTTAACCTAATTAATAGGCTTCATGAAAACGCATTATTACTTGCTGTTGCAAGGCATCAATACAAGAGCACACTTATTTTATTAAAAAAAAGAAGTGTTATTAATGCGGTAGATAACAATGGTAATACAGCTTTAATGCTTGCGGCAAAAAGTGGTGACAATAAACTGGTTGATTTGCTATTGAAGAAAAAGGCAAAAATATTAATTAAAAATAACAAGGGTATGACAGCTATCATGTTGGCGAGCATTCGGAATAAAAAAAATATTGTGAGCTTGTTACATCGCGCTGGATCACCAATACCAAAAATTAAAAGAAAAACGGTTACAAGAATTACCAGCAGTAAAGAAATTCGCAAACAAAAAAATAATTTAATTCAAGGTTGGACGTCGTTAATGGAGGCTGCTTGGCGTGGTCAATATGATGTTGTTAATGGCTTACTAAAGGATCGTCAAACAAAGATTAATGCACGTAATAAGGATGGGAATAGTGCTTTGAATTTGGCTGCATCTAAAGCCCAATCAAAAATAGTTGCATTACTGGTTAATAAAGGTGCGAATGTACATAACACTGCAAATAATGGCATGACACCAATTATGTCGGCAGCAAAAACAGCTGATATTGCATCCGTAAAATTATTTCTATTGCGGGGGGCGGCTGTTAATGCAACACAAAAAACGGGTATGAGCCCAATTATTTTTGCGGCACAAGAAGGAAGTATTAAAATTGTAAAATTATTATTAGCTAAAGGTGCCAAAATAAAACACAGGCAGAAAAATGGTATGACTGCGTTGTTATGGACTGCACGTGAGGGGCATACCAACGTTCTTAATACGTTGTATCTCAATGGTGCTAACTTAAACAGTATCGATAAAAGTGGCCATACTGCACTTTGGTATTCGGTTCAAAATGGTCATACTCGTATTTTTGAAAAATTGTTAAACATTGGGGCCGATATTGAAAAGAAAGATAAAGATGGATACAGTTTATTAGCGTTAGCATCGGCAGCTGGGCATACCGGTATTGTAAAAACATTATTAAAAAGAAAAGCTGATATTGAGTCACGAAGTAAAACCCAAAATACAGCACTTATTTTGGCTGCGAATGCAGGGCATTTGGCGGTAGTTAAATTGTTATTATCTAAAAAAGCAAAAATTAATGTCAAGAATATATATGGAAATACTGCCTTAATTGAAAGCGTAAAGAATGGGCGTTTAGATGTGGTTGTTTTTTTATTAGAAAAGGGTGCAAGGGTTAATACACGAAATAAAGATCGCAAAACAGCTTTAATGATAGCCAAAAGTACAAAGCAATATGAAATAATTTCATTACTTGAAAAAAGTAATAATGATTCATTCCTTGGGCTATTTTAATACCCAATAATTAGAAGTCATAGATATAACCAAGGTTAAAGTAGAAACTGGTTTCTTTGCTATTGGTGGTGCCATCAATCTGTTTGAAATCATAGCCGGTATCTAACTCAAACCTGAAATCATGCCTTAAATTGTAATCGACACGTATAGATGGTTTAAAGATAGTTCTATTGACGCCAGTATTTTGTGTTTGAACTTCATAGCGGAATCGTGGCCGTATTCTCCATTTCTTATTAAGTATAATTCTTGAATTTAGATCATAGGTTGTTGTATCGGCAATACTCCGGTTGGCGATGCGTACAGCAATAATACTAACATCGTTGTCGGTTAATAGATTGTTGCCGATAAATTGTAGCGAGTAGGCAACTTCGTTCCCCGTCGATTGTGTTGCCGCAACGCCTCCGGATGCAGGTGTACTGGATAAGTTGGAAAAAGTGATATCACCATTGAGTTGGTACTTTTTACTTAAAGGTGTTGAGCCAGACAGTGTTATTGTTTTATACGTTGCGGTTCGGTCTTCTGCTAGTCCACGTAATTGAGCTTCTGTTTTTACCGCGGCAAGGTCAGCGAGTGTTGATACTGTTTGGCCGATTAAAGCATTGCTGGTTGTAAGCGTTGGCGATTTTCTATAGTCGACAACTAGATTGATCGTGCTTGAGTTTTGTTTACCAAATAACCAGTTGGTAATGATCGTTGCGGTATTCAGTTCTGAGTAAGATATATCGTAATCTAGCAAGCCGAATACAGCACGATTATTCGTAACCGAACGGACTTCGCTACCAATCGCCTGACGTTCAGTAATCCCATCTCTGGTTTGTTGAATAGCATAAAAAGTAGCATCCCAGTCATTGATAATGTCGGTTATGTCGAGTCCAGCGCCATAGAAATGGGTTGTGGTAACAACGTTATCACTGCGGCTAGTAAGAACCGGGTAGCCAAAACTAAGGGTTGTCTTGTATTTGTTTGAGAGTGGATAGTCAATGATGGCTCCGTCAAACCGACCTAAAATACCATAATTGTGGCTAGTTTGACGGCCAATACGTGCATGTAAACCCGATTTTTTTGAAGTAATATCTGCGTATAGTTTAGATAGCCGACTATCGGAACGGCTATTAGTCTTTAGAGCATCATAGCGGTTGCTGCCATCAAACTGAAAGCGCATATCGTAGTCTTCGCTACGGCGGCGTGTCGAAACAGAAATATTGGTGGATAGTGAGTTATCAACAGTTGTTCTTCCGTTTTGATTACTGTCATCAGTTTGATAACGGTAGAACTGGAACAGAGTACCGTATGTTTCCCACTCAGGTTTTTTTGCCGTTCGTCGGTTAGGACGTGAGATTCTTTTTTTCGGTTTTAAGCGGGCTGTTAGTATTGTTTCAAGACGTTGTTTTACACGTTCTGCACTTTCTCCTTTTGGATAATCTTTTACGTATTTTCGATAAGCCGCTTTTGCCTGCGCGATTTGGCCATTTCGTTCTCGGGCGAGCCCAAGATATTCTAGTGCTAATTTCTTTTCATTTCCTTGTGCTAATTGGTAGGCTTTTTTGTAATAGCTAATGGCTTTACGGTATTTGCCATCGATCATCGCATTACGACCTTTTTCCATCAGAAACTGAACTTTTTTATTTTCAGATTTACCAGTGAGAATAAAGTTTTTATCTGAAGTATTAATTTCTGATTCAACTTTTTTAAACTGATGTTTCTTTTTTGGTCTGAATTTAGTTTCTTTTATGGCGGCAAGCGTATCTAATGCAAGCCATTTTTTTGCGGCTTGAATATTAATATCATTAACGCGACTTATCCATGCTTTGGGATAATGTTTTTTAATTTTTCTCAAGGCTATCTTTGCTTTCATCCAGCTTGAAAAATAACCCAGACGTAAACGATTCCAGTCTTTACCATTAATAGTATTATTTGTAATGTAGATTTTATGTTTCTTATAAATACCGCGTTTGGGAGCATTGTTAATGTTAAGTGGTTTCTGAGAAGATAATAAATTAATACTATAATATTTATTTAAAACTTCTTCTGATAAATTGGGTAAAGATAAGCGTTGCTGTTGAAACTTCTTAGACTGACCAACTTGGTCCAAATAGACGCTGATTATTTTATTACCTGAATCTTGGGTAATGTTGAATGTAACCGCTGTTTTAAAATGCAGAGTGAGTACAAGTTGATTATTGTCGGTATTTTCGAGACGAATAGTGTGTAAACCGGCATTATTCCCCTTTTCCCCATGAATTATTTCATTAACTTTTAATGTTGATAATGGAATAAAGCGAATTAATAGTGGGCGTATATTTATTTTAATCGTCTTCTTGGCATCTTCAGTGTAATTGTTTAGGTATGAAACAGATTCATTAAATCGAATTTTTAATATATAACCACGATCAAAACTCTGGAGTGAATAAGAATCGAGAAACCGATCTTCGCTAGCCAGACTGGAAAAAGAAAGTGCCGTTAAAGTTAAAATAATAACGGCACGTGACAAGAATTTACAACTAAACATAAGGTACAACTTTTTAAAAATTTAGCTTATATAACTAAATTAATCCCAATTAGTTGCTGAGTGTTCACGATTACGTGTTTTGGTTCTGGTTGTTAATGTCGCATCGCTATATTCATGGCAACTTGAAGTACAGTCACGCAATTCACCCACAGTATAATAAGTTAATGGACTTCTAATTTTCTTATGTTTTGATGGCGTCACATTGAGGAACGTTCGCTCATGACAACCGGCACAATCAGGTTTGTAAGCCGGACTTTTCCATGCGGCTGTCGAAGTATTGCTGGTATGGCAATCTATACATTTAATCGAAGCGCGGTGACCACGAGGGTAATTTGGCGAATTATGATCGTAACGAACCGTGCTACGCCATGACGTTGTTGCATGACAGGCATCGCATGATAACGTTGTACCAAAATGATTTGGGCTTTTATCGTTACGATGGCAATCCAGACAACTGCCTGCAGTCACGTTATTGTGATCAAATATTATATTGGTCCACGTTGTTGTTGTATGGCAGGTTTCACAATTATTTGACGTTGTATGTGGCGCTCCGGGGCGTTTATTCAAATGGCAGTTAGCGCAAGGTTGTGTCACACCGGAATGGTCGAAACGCGCACCTGCCCAAGTTGTAGTGCTGTTATGGCAGTCTTCACATGTATTACTGCTTTGGACGTGGTTCGGCGTTTTACCTGTAGCCGTTACACCATTGTGGCAACTAAAGCAGCCAGTGCTCACACCTGCGTGGTTAAAGCGAGCGCCAAGCCATGTGGTTGTACTCGTATGACATGACTCACATGTATTGTTGCTTTGAATGTGTGTGGGTGATTTACCTGTTGCGGTAACACCATTATGGCAACTAAAGCAGCCGCTAGTAACCCCTGAGTGATCAAAACGTGCCCCTGCCCATGTGGTCGTTGAGTGGCAAGTTTCACAATTATTGGATGTTTGTGGGTGCCCGTTTGATTTGCCCGGCGCAGTCACACCATTATGGCAACTGAAACATCCGCTTGTTACACCTGTGTGGTTAAATCGCGCACCAGTGAATGTTTTGAAATTGGTATGGCAATTTTCACAGGTGTTATTACTCTGGATATGGTTGGCATTTTTGCCTAAAGCAGTTGTGCCGTTATGACAACTAAAGCAACCACCTGCTATACCTGTATGTTCAAAACGTGCGCCAGTGAATGTTTTGAAATTAGTATGACAATTTTCACAGGTGTTATTACTGCGAATGTGATTGGCATTTTTGCCTAAGGCCGTGACGCCGTTATGACAACTAAAGCAACCACCTGTTATCCCTGTATGTTCAAAACGTGCGCCAGTAAATGTTTTGAAATTAGTATGGCAATTTTCACAAGTGTTATCACTTTTAACATGATTTGCTGATTTACCAATGGCCGTGACGCCGTTATGACAGCTAAAGCAACTACCTGTTATACCCGTATGTACAAAGCGTGCGCCAGTGAATGTTTTGAAATTAGTATGGCAATTTTCACAGGTGTTATCGCTTTTAACATGATTTGCTGATTTACCAATGGCGGTAGTGCCGTTATGGCAACTAAAGCAATTACTGGTTACCCCTTTATGGTTAAAGCGCGCACCAGAGAATGAAACTGTATTATGACAGTCTTCACAAACATTGGATGATTTGAGATGACCGGTGGATTTACCAATGGCGGTTATACCGTTATGGCAGCTCGAACAGTTATTGGTGATCCCGGTATGGTTAAAACGCGCACCTTTAAAGGTACTGGTTGTATGGCAGTCTTCACAAACATTGGATGATTTGGGATGGTTGCTAGATTTACCAATGGCGGTTATACCGTTATGGCAGCTCGAACAGTTATTGGTGATCCCGGTATGGTTAAAACGCGCACCTTTAAAGGTACTGGTTGTATGGCAGTCTTCACAAACATTGGATGATTTGGGATGGTTGCTAGATTTACCAATGGCGGTTATACCGTTATGGCAGCTCGAACAGTTATTGGTGATCCCGGTATGGTTAAAACGCGCACCTTTAAAGGTACTGGTTGTATGGCAGTCTTCACAAACATTGGATGATTTGGGATGGTTGCTAGATTTACCAATGGCGGTTATACCGTTATGGCAGCTCGAACAGTTATTGGTGATCCCGGTGTGATTAAAGCGAGCCCCTGACCAACTTGTGGTGGTATGACAGCTTTCACAGGTATTGCTGCTCTTAACATGCTTAGCTGATTTGCCGGTTGCGGTTGTGCCGTTATGGCAGCTAGAGCAGTTAGCGGTTATACCCGAATGATCAAAACGTGCGCCCGACCAACTCTTTGTAGTGTGACAGTCATCACAGGTATTTGCACTCTTAATATGGGTTTTTGATTTGCCAGTTGCAGTGATACCATTATGACAGGTTGAACATGCACCGCTAACATTACTATGATCAAATAGTGCGGGTGACCAGGCTTGAGTTGAGTGGCAGCTATCGCAAGTAGTGCTGCTTTGGACATGCTTTGAACTTTTACCTTTTGCAGTTCGGCCGTTATGGCAAGTTGAACATGCACCGGTAACGTCATTATGGTCGACTGCGGCATTATTAAAGCTTATTTCTGTATGGCAGTCATCACAAGCATCGCTACTTTGAATATGATTAGCATTTTTTTTGGTTGCCCCTAGTTGGCTGGTGCTGGAATGGCAGTCTTGACATTGTTTCGGTGTCCCCTTGAAAATACCACGAACATGGCAGCTATCACATGAGGTGCGTTGATGAGAGCCAGATAAAATAAAGCCGGTCTTGTCATGATCAAATTTATGTTTAGATGCAAATGAGGTATTTGCAGATAACATAAAAATTATGCTAGTAAGTACCAACAATTTTGATAATGAAAATAAAGCCACGCGTATTTTATGCCATAAATTTTTTCGTAACATGCTTCCATTGCCTTTATTTATTGTGTGGGGAGGGGCTAAATGTTGAACAGCATCAATTTGCCCATTTATTTTTATATTTAGTTTCTAAAGTGTAGATCGAAAAAGGATTTAGTGGTATGACAGCGGTCACATCTCTTGCCAAATTGTCCGTCATGCACATCATCGCTTGCGTGGCAGACAATACAGGTGCGCGGGGTGCTTTCAAGGCGTTTAGTGGCTCTAGTGTGACAGGATTCACAGTATACCTTTTTATGCTTGCCTGTTAGCTTGAATTGTGTTTGCTTATTATGGTTAAAACGCCAAAGTTTCCATCCATTGGGGTTGTGGCAGGCATTGCAGTTCTGTCCTAGTTTTTGTTCATGTATGTCATCTTGTTCATGACAGCTAAAGCAGGCAATTTTTGCAGTTTTATAGGTATTGCTTAAATGGCATTCTTCACACGGAGTCGTGGCATGTAAACCAATTAAAGGTAAGCGTGTCAGGTCGTGATCAAAACGAACTTTTTTATTCCAACCTTTCTCACTATGGCATTTTTGGCATTGCTTGCCTTGTTGACCACGATGAACATCATCGACTTGGTGACAACGAATACATTTTGTGGGTGTTTTGCTTTTATACAGTATCCCTTTATGGCAGGCGATACAGCTAGCAGTTTTATGTTTGCCCCTTAATTTATATTTAGTATCACGATTATGACTAAATTTTAACTTTTTCCAGTTAGAGGTACGGTGGCATTTCTTACATTTATTATTGAATGCACCATGATGTGCATCGTCTTGTTTATGACAGGTAACACAGTCTTTTTTGATTTTAACTTTGTAGGGGTCTTTTTTATGGCAGTCACCGCAAACCAGTTGTTTATGCTGTCCGGTTAAAGGAAATTTGGTATCTTTGGAGTGATCAAATTTTAATTTTTTCCAACCACGGGTTGAATGGCATTTATAACATTTTTTACCATTGTTACCACGATGTACGTCATCAAGTCGGTGGCAGGAAACACAAGCTCGTGGCGTTTTAATATAACGGTCATCCGGATGGCAGGTCGTACAGTCTATTTTTTTATGTTTACCTGTTAGGTGGAATTTTGTTTTTTTGTGATTAAATTTAAGGGTAGTCCATGATTTTTCCTTATGACAGGTTTGGCATTTAGTTAAATATTTTTTCCCTAATTTATTGCTGTGTGGGCTACCATTTTTATGGCAGCGATGGCATTGCTGTGGAGTGTTACGATAAGGTTTAGATGCTTTATGGCACTGTTCGCAACGTACGCTTTTATGCGAACCACGTAGCGGGAAGTTAGTAAACTGATGATTAAATGTTGCTTTGTCTAATTTTACAATATCAGCCTTGCGCCCGGTATGGTCGGTATGGCATTGCCTGCATTGTTGGTGTTTTATTTTTAATGTTTTCCCATGAAAACCGTTCCGTGTTTTAATATCTTTACGAATTTTTTTATGACAGGCAATACATTTTTTTGTCTGGCTATGTTTTGCAAAGGTGGTATGGCATTTATCACAATGGGCTTCATATTTTGCGTGGCCCTGTATTAACTTACCCGGCATTAACAAGGTTTCAAATTTGTCGGCTGAGCTAATGCCTGGCAGCAGTAAGAGGAGTATTAATGCCAGATATTTTAGTAGGGAAAATTTAATATTGTGCATGATTAATACATATGTACAGCAATAACGTGAACGATACCGCTAATGATCAACATTAAAAATAAAGGTAAATGCACGACATGCCAGATAGAAAATAAGCGTTCGTAGAGTTTAAGCTCAGCGTATTTTCTAATGGTTTTTGTATAAATGAAGAGAGTTTCTTGCACCGCCCGGTACATATTTTTTTGAGTTTCTTTATCCCATTTTTTGTCCTGCGCCCGTTTGTTAATACCGCGTTTTACACCGAGCATTATTTTATAATAAATCCATTTTGTATAAACAACGTTAATGGGTAAATGCAACACACCGGAAATAAAAGGGCGATGCTTTAATAATGATTTTTCGTATTGTTTAAGGCGATTAACCACTTTTTCCGATAATGATATATCTTGTCCTAATACACCGCGTGCTGACTTCAGGTTACCACGTAAGTCACTGATTGTTGCCTGCTTTCCATATAGGTCGATATGAATTTTGACATAAATAAAACGCCCGATAAGGCCACTGATTGCAACCACAATCATGCTGACTAAGGCAATATTACTGTTTACTGAACCGAAGCTAAAATTTGAATGAAACATAATGAGCAGTGGGCCAAAAACACCCAAAAACATATGGGTACGAAACCAGTATTTAACCGCACCCAAATTTTTGAAAAATCGCACGTATTTTCTCATCGGGTAAAGCAGCAGCACCAGCATTGAGCTAGCGCCAATAATTCCCAGAGCATAACCCCAGCCATCTTCCGGGCTTAGCGTGGTTCGGTCTTTGATTGACCAGCCAAAATATAAAATAATAGAACACACCATAACCGTGTACAAAATCGAATGATCCTGTTTGTATTGAGGCAGTGTTTTCTTTGGTTGTTTTGTTTGTTCCATAAAATTTGTACACTATGGATTTACCCATAGAAACTGTAATGAATTAAAGGGCTTAATTATAAGAGCCAAACACGATAAAATAAAAGACAATAGTGAGGAATTGTGACGAATATTGTCTTTATTAGCTTATTAATTACTTCTTAAACGTGTATTGTTAAACTTCGATTATTTGGAAGATGTTAAAATGTTTAAAGCCTTACCCGCTTATACAAAAAGCAAAGCGTTATCAGTTAAAGAATTATCCGTCGAAAAACAGGATCGCTGGTTATTCCAGAATATAAGTTTTGATCTACAGCCAAAAGAAGTATTGCACCTAGAAGGTGAAAATGGCTCGGGTAAAACAACCTTGCTGCGGGTGCTTTGTGGCTTAACTATTGCCGACCAAGGCGAGGTCTATTGGAATGATGTTTCAATTCAAAAACAATCGTACGACTACCATTTGCAATTGAGTTATGTGGGTCACAGCGATGGTATCAAACAGGACTTAACGGTACTGGAAAATTTACGAGTTGCGATGGTGTTGTCTCGATCTATATATAAGGTGTCGGATAAAAAAATTCTTGGTGATATACTAACAAATATTGGTTTGGAGAATAAAGAGGACACGCTAGCATTTCATTTGTCCGCTGGGCAGCGTCGTCGTCTTGCATTTGCTCGTTGCCTGTTAAACGATAGCGCATTGTGGATATTAGATGAACCTTTAACCGCTCTTGACACCAAAGGTATTGCTTTTATTGAACATGCAATACAAGCACATATAGAACGTGGTGGTTTAGCTGTGATTACTTCACATCAAACATTAAATATTAAAAATGTGCGCTGTACGCGCTTGAATTTATCGGCTGTGGCGTAAGATGTTGCAAGCATTTCTAATTATATTACAGCGGGATTTAACGTTAGCAATACGCCATCGTGCGGAATTAATGAATCCGGTATTATTTTTTGTATTAGTGGTGGTTTTGTTTCCATTAGGTATTGGTGCTGAAGCAAGTATTCTGGCAAGAATTGCCCCCGGTATTATCTGGATTGCCGCGTTGTTATCGGCATTATTAAGTTTAGACCGAATTTTTCGTACCGACATGGAAGACGGTTCTTTAGAGCAAATGCTAATTAGTGCTCAACCTATGTCGTTATTAATTCTTGCCAAGGTTATTGCTCACTGGATGATTACGGGCTTGCCCGTGGTATTGGTGGGGCCGTTACTGGCATTATTTTTAGGTTTATCGATGGACGGAATTGAAACATTATTTTTTACCCTGTTGTTGGGTACACCTATTTTAAGTGCTATTGGCTCGGTCGGGGTAGCGTTAACCGTTGGTTTACGCCGTGGAGGTGTGATACTGTCATTACTTGTCTTACCGCTGTATGTGCCAGTTCTAATCTTTGCAAGTCAAGCGGTCGATGCGGCCGCAGCCGGCTTTCCAACTGCCGCCCCTATTGCCATGTTATCGGCTTTATTACTCTTGTCTCTAAGTTTAACACCTTGGGCAGCATCAGCAGCATTAAAAATGAGTGTGAGTTAGCTTTATGATTATGCGTTTTATTTACCGGTTGGGTTCCCCCCCTTATTTTTATGCTTTAAGTGGTCGTTTGTTGCCATGGCTAACCGGGATCTGTTTTATTTTATTTGCGGTTGGCTTATACGGCGGTTTGGTTCTTGCCCCCGCCGATTATCAGCAGGGGGACAGCTTTCGTATTATCTATATACATGTACCGGCTGCGTGGATGTCATTGTTTGTTTATATGGTGATGGCATTCAGTGGTGCGATGGCCCTAATTTGGCGAATCAAAATTGCAGAAATAATTTTGATTAATAGCGCGCATATTGGGGCGGTATTTACCTTTGTGGCATTAGTAACCGGTTCTATCTGGGGTAAACCCATGTGGGGAACTTGGTGGGTCTGGGATGCACGTTTAACTTCTGAATTATTATTGTTATTTTTGTACCTGGGTATTATTGCTTTATACAGTGCGATTGATGACAAGCGTAAAGCGGCTCGCGCCGTTGCTATTCTAGCGTTGGTGGGTGTGGTGAATATTCCTATTATTCATTATTCTGTCGAATGGTGGAGTACCTTACATCAGGGGCCAACGGTGGCTAAATTTGGTAAGCCGTCCATTGATACGCGAATGTTAATACCGTTACTGGTAATGGCTTTTGCGTATAAATTTTTATATGGCATTGTTGTGTTGCTGCGAGCAAGAAATGATCTGCTCTGGCGAGAACGGCGTAGCCAATGGGTTGAAGCCTTATTTAAGGAGCGTTCGTAATGGATGCCTTTATAACATTTATACATATGGGCGGTTATGCGGGCTACGTGTGGTCGTCGTATGGTATTGCATTAGTTATTTTTGTCATGAGTATTGTGTCACCCGTGCTGGAAAAACGAAAACTGGAAAAACGTATTCAAGGTATTATAGAAAATGAACAGTCATCGCGTCAAAAGCATCAACGTAAGAAACAAGTTGTAGAAGAGGAATAGTAAAATGCACCCATTACGAAAACGTCGTTTAATTCTTATTATTGTTATGATCGTGGGTATTGCGACAGCAGCCGGTTTTGCTCTGGTTGCTTTTAACAATAACCTCATGTTTTTCTTTACGCCTAGCGACGTGTTGGCAGGCAAGGCACCTAAAGATCACTTGTTTCGAATGGGTGGGATGGTTGTTAAAGGGAGTGTTAAAAGATCAGATACAACTACCGAAGTATGGTTTGATGTAACAGATAACGATAAATCCGTTACGGTTAATTATGACGGTATTCTGCCGGATCTCTTTCGTGAAGGTCAGGGCATTATTACTAAAGGTAAATTGAATGCCAACGGTGATTTTATTGCCGAAGAAGTGTTAGCCAAGCATGATGAAAATTATATGCCGCCTGAAGTGGCTGCAACTCTGAAGAAGAAAAAACCCGCTTACATAAAGGAATAAAAAACGTGATACCTGAATTTGGTCAGTTCGCCCTGATAATGGCATTAGTGAGCGCGCTAGTGCAAGCAACGTTGCCGTTAATTGGTACTGCAAAAAATATCCCCGCCTGGATAAGTGTTGCTCGTCCGGCAGCACAGGCACAGTTTTTAAGTTTGGTCATATCCTTTGGCTGTTTGGTTTATGTCTTTATACAAAGTGATTTTTCCGTCTTATATGTGGCTGAAAATTCGAATACTCAGTTGCCGTTAATTTTTCGTATTTCTGCTGTTTGGGGAGCGCATGAAGGTTCATTACTTTTATGGGCGTTAGCGTTAGGCTTGTGGACTTTTGCGGTCACTATTTTTAGTAAAAAAATTCCAGACGTGATGATTGCGAGAGTACTGAGTGTTATGGGCTTAATCAGTATTGGTTTTATGCTCTTTATATTAATAACCTCTAACCCGTTCACACGTATTTTCCCTGTGCCATTAGAAGGGCGTGATTTAAATCCATTACTACAAGATTTTGGTTTGGTAATACACCCTCCCATGCTTTATATGGGCTATGTGGGTTTATCGGTAGCTTTTTCTTTTGCCATTGCGGCCATGTTAGCCGGTAGGCTTGATGCTGCTTGGGCGAGGTGGTCGCGTCCTTGGACTAACATTGCTTGGATGTTTTTAACGATAGGTATTGCACTCGGTAGTTGGTGGGCTTATTACGAACTGGGTTGGGGCGGTTGGTGGTTTTGGGATCCGGTTGAAAACGCGTCGTTTATGCCGTGGTTAGTCGCAACTGCGTTAATCCATTCATTAGCCGTTACCGAAAAACGTGGTAGCTTTAAAGCATGGACCGTGTTACTTGCAATCTTTGCTTTTTCTTTAAGTTTGCTAGGTACGTTTTTAGTTCGTTCGGGTGTGCTGACTTCGGTACATTCTTTTGCCAGCGACCCGCAACGCGGTTTATTTATCCTAATCTTTTTAATGGTTGTAGTCGGTGGCTCACTTATATTATACGCATGGCGCGCACCAACAATTAAATCAAATAGCCGCTTTGCCTTGTTTTCAAGGGAAACGGCACTGCTACTAAATAATATTCTTTTAGTCGTTGCGGCGGCAAGTATTTTACTCGGCACTTTGTATCCACTAGTGATTGATGCATTAGGTGTGGGTAAAATTTCTGTTGGTCCTCCTTATTTTAGCAGTGTGTTTGTACCTATCATGGTACCACTAGTGGCGTTGATGGGGTTCGGTGTGCTTATTCGTTGGAAACAGGACAACGTGCAGCGAATGAAAAAACATCTGCTTAATTATTTAGTCGTTAGTTTAGTGTTAGGTTTATTAAGTACCTTTGCCATGCCCACGTTTACAGTGGGCGGTATGATAGCGACTACACTGGCTTGGTGGGTTGTGCTTAATATGGGGTATAGTTTTAAACAACGTTTTAATAACAAAGCAATGTCCTGGGAAAATTTAAAAAGAACTCCCCGAGCTATTTATGGTATGCATATTGCGCATGTTGGTATCGCCCTGTTTACCGTTGGGGTTACCTTAACATCGGTTTATTCAACCGAAAAAGATGTGATGTTAACACCGGGTGAATCGTATTCTTTAGCCGGTTATGATTTTAAATTCGTGAGTTCAAAGCGTATTGTCGGGCCAAATTATAAAGGTGACCGAGGGCATGTTATTGTGAGTAAAGATGGTAAAGTCATTGCGGACATGGAACCGGAAAAACGTATTTACAATGTACGCCGTAGCCCCATGACGGAAGCGGCCATTGATGCCGGCATTACACGAGACTTATTTGTTGCCATGGGGGAACCGCGTGGACAGCAAGGGGGTTGGGCATTACGTTTGTATCATAAGCCATTTATTCGTTGGATTTGGTTTGGTGCATTGGTTATGGCTTTTGGTGGTTTATTGTCGGCCACTGATAAACGTTATCGAAAAGCGAAGTAAGGGATAGTCTGTGTTAAAAATAAAATTTCTTATCCCGCTTGCGGCCTTTATTTTATTGGTTGTTTTATTGAGTGCCGGGCTTAAAAATGATCCTCGACGAGTACCCTCGCCATTAGTGGGTAAGTCTGCACCGGCTTTTGAGTTACCGCGATTAAGCGACCCAAGTGTAAAATTTGGCCCTAAAATTCTAAAAGGTAAAGTCTGGTTATTAAATGTTTGGGCGTCTTGGTGCAGTGGTTGCCGAGTTGAGCATCCGGTGCTTATTGAGCTGTCTAAACGAACGAGTGTGGATATTATTGGTTTTGATTATAAAGATACCAATGAACAGGGTAAAGCCTGGTTAAGTCAGCTAGGTAATCCTTATCGTCTAGTTGTTACCGACCAAAAAGGGATGGTGGCCTTTGACTATGGTGTTTATGGAGTACCGGAAACCTTCTTTATCGACAAAAAAGGTATTATTCGTTACAAACACATCGGCCCAATCAGTTATCAGGATATTGATAAAATTGTGCTTCCGTTAATCAAGAAATTACAAGCCGAAAAATAACAGACTTTAAAATATTTTACTTTGGGTGCAATTGGTTATGCGTATTTTTATATTTTTATTTATTCTTTTACAACTAAATTCTGTTTATGCTCGAATTGAGGCACGTCAATTTGAAAGTGCTGCAACCGAAGCTCGCTATGAGGTGTTAATTAATGAATTACGCTGTTTAGTTTGTCAAAATGAAAATTTAAAAGCATCCAATGCTGATCTGGCAAAAGACATGCGCGATAAAGTCTACCAAATGGTTTCAGCCGGGAAAACAAAACAGGATGTGATTGATTTTATGGTCGCACGTTACGGTGACTTTGTTTTATATAATCCACCGTTTAAAGAAATAACTTGGCTGTTATGGTTAGGGCCATTTGCATTTTTTATTATCGCAATTATTGTGTTGTTTCGTATAGTTAAACAACGTAATCAAACAGAATCTATTGAACTCACCGATGGAGAACATCAGCGCGCTCATGATTTACTAAAAAACGTATTAAAAAAGGATGATGCATCATGATAGGTTTTATGTTTCTTTCTTTACTCCTTATTATTATTGTTTTGTGGTTGATTACACCGGCATTACTCGGTAAACGTACGGTTAATAAAGATGACACGGATTTACAAAATACAGCAATAGCGAAAGAACGCTTAACTGAACTGGAGTTACGTTTGGAACAAGGTGATATTTCGCAGCAGGACTTTGAACAAACTGAAATTGAAATTGAAAAGTCTTTGTTGGAAGACATTCATGATGGTGAAGTCACTCCTAAAATATCAGCAAAAATCGAAAAAAATGCTTATGTAATTATTACGGCCATTCCTTTAATGGCTCTGGCCTTGTACTGGTTATGGGGTTCACCGGATAGTATTAATTTATCTGCTCAGGCAACACCGCAGACGCAATCGTCGACAGCCATTGGTAATAAAAAGCATGTAGGTTCGGTTGAAGATATGGCCTTGCTATTAGAAGCCAAACTGGAGAAAGAACCAAATAATCCAAATGGCTGGTATACCCTTGCTCGAACTTATATGTCATTAAAAAAATATGATCGTGCCGTAGTTGCATTAAAACGTTTACGGAAATTGGTTGGCGACGATGTGACGGTTTTAGTGACGCTTGCTGATGCGATGACTATGGCTCGATCCGGGCGTATGGCGGGTGAACCTTTCGAGCTGATTAAAAAGGCGTTAAAGCAAAAACCGAATGATCCAACGGTACTCTGGTTAGCCGGTTTGGGCTATGCAGAAGTTGGTGATGGTAAAATAGCGGTTAAGCTATGGAAGAAATTATTACCACTTATCACCAATGAGCCTAGTTCGGTGCATCAAATCCAGTTATTGATTGTTGCCGCAGAACGTAAAATGGGGCTAAAACCAACGATTGATATTAGCAAACTTACCAAGCCCGCGCCGAAGGCGGTTGTGAGTAAGAGCAAACCCGTTGCGGCAGGCGGAGCCAGTATTCGTGTGACAGTAAAATTAGCCGACGTCAATAAGGATAAGGTCTCTCCCAATGATTTCGTGCTGGTTTATGCTCGGGCTGCCAACGGCCCCAGAATGCCTTTAGCGATAGTACGCAAACAGGTTAAAGATCTTCCTATGACTTTTGTTCTGGACGATAGCATGGCGATGAGACCAACGATGAAGCTGTCGAATTTTGCCGAGGTGGAGATTGTTGCCCGCGTCTCAAAATTGGGGCAGGCGATGCCACAAAGCGGCGATTTACAGGGGCAGTTTGGCCCGATTAAGGTTAAAGGCGCAAAACCTGTCACTGTCATTATTGATAAGGTCTTACCTTAAGTCAGAAAAAGGCTTCCGTGGCCCATGTGAGCGGTGATAAATTTATCCCACAGAGCCAAATTATTCTTGACCTATCCACTATGGAATTGATCTAGCGCATTGTTTTCACAAATTTCTGTCCATTATTATTTGCTGAGTGCGGGTTTGCCCTATAGTTATTGGCATCGTGAAATAACTTGACACTTAGCTCCATCTGGTTTATTTTTAATACCAATTTAGACTCATTCTAAATTAGTATTTCGAGTCTATTGGCTTGAGTTTTGAGCCAATAGAGTTTACTCATTCTGAAATCCATTTTTCAAGCTATACACAAAGTCGTTTTAATGGCGACTATTTATCAATAGACAACATAAGAGGTGACACTATGTCCTTAAAAGGAAGTAAAACAGAACAAAACTTAAAAGATGCTTTCGCTGGCGAATCACAAGCGAACCGCCGTTATTTGTACTTTGCGGCGAAAGCCGATGTTGAAGGCTATAACGATGTATCCACTGTTTTCCGTTCAACGGCAGAAGGCGAAACAGGTCATGCACACGGTCATTTGGAATATTTAGAAGAAAGTGGCGATCCTGCAACGGGTTTACCGATTGGCTCAACCAGTGACAACTTAAAATCAGCAATTGCCGGTGAAACGCATGAATATACCGATATGTATCCGGGTATGGCAAAAGCTGCACGCGAAGAAAGTTTTGATGAAATTGCTGATTGGTTCGAAACATTAGCCAAAGCAGAACGTTCACATGCTAATCGTTTCCAGAAAGCATTAGATAATCTGGACGATTAATATTGCGCTATCTCCTGTCGTCGTTTTTTGATGACAGGAGAGATCGTTAATTTTTTTAACATTGATTTAATATCTTAAGGGTATATAAAATGGCTCCTCGTGAAGGCAGTTTAGAAGCGCCAACTCGCCATCCTCTTAACTGGAAAGAGGCGGAATTTTATAATGAGGGCGCATTATTTAGCGAACTGGAGCGTGTCTATGATATTTGTCATGGCTGCCGTCGTTGCGTGAGCTTATGTCATTCTTTCCCAACATTATTTGATTTAATTGATGAGTCTAGCACCATGGAAGTTGATGGTGTTGCCAAACAAGATTATTGGAAAGTGGTTGACCATTGTTACTTATGTGATTTGTGCTTTTTAACTAAATGTCCCTACGTTCCACCCCATGAATGGAATGTTGATTTCCCACATGTGATGTTACGCGCCAAAGCGTTTAAATTTAAGCAGCAAGGCGCTTCCTCACGCGATAAATTGTTATCAGCAACGGATATGGTTGGCAAGCTAGTGGGTACACCAGTTGTTGCTCAAGCAGTCAATTTTATTAATAAAATAAAACCAGCACGTAAAGTATTGCAATCCGTGTTAGGTGTGCATAGCGACGCGGTATTACCTGACTACCATAGCCAATCATTTCGTGCGCGTTATAAAGGTACTCAAGTTACAACGGTTGATGCTGGCAATAAAACAACGGGTAAGGTCGCCTTATTTGCAACTTGCTATTGTAATGTCAACGAACCGCAATTAAATGAAGACCTAGTTTCTATTTTTGAACATAATGGTATTCAAACCACGCTCGCAGAAAAAGAAAAATGTTGTGGTATGCCTAAACTGGAGTTAGGTGATTTGGAAGCGGTCGAAAAAGCCATGCAGGTGAATATTCCAGTACTGGCTAAGTTAGTGGGTGCAGGTTATGACCTTGTTGCGGCCGTTCCATCTTGTGTACTAATGTTTAAACAGGAATTGCCATTGATGTTTCCTGATAATGCTGACGTTAAGAAAGTACAACAAGCATTTTACGATCCGTTTGAATACTTAATGCTTCGACATAAAGAAGACAAATTAAAGCTCGACTTTAAAACACCGTTAGGGAAAATTGCCTATCAGGTTGCATGTCATTTAAGAGTACAAAAAATAGGCTTAAAAACCCGTGATATTCTTCAGCTTATTCCAGATACTGAAGTGCTGCCGATTGAACGCTGCTCAGGACATGATGGTACTTATGCAGTAAAAGTCGAATTTCATAAAATATCAATGAAAATAGCCCGCCCAGTTGTGAATAAAGTAAAACAATTTGAGGCTGATTATTATTCGAGTGATTGCCCTATGGCCGGTCATCAAATAGAGAATGGACTCGAAGGTTCCACTGCACCAACACACCCATTAAGTTTATTAAGAAAAGCTTACGCCATTTAAGTATTGATTAAGTTAAAGACAGAGACATAACATGCAAACATTAAACCGTGAAGATTTATTTTCTTTAGAAGAATATGCAGTAAAAAGACAGGATTATCGTACCGCAGTACTGGAGCATAAAAAAAATCGTCAGGTTGCTTTAGGTGAAAATGCAACATTGTATTTTGAAGATCGAATGACCATACAATATCAAATACAGGAAATGTTACGTATAGAAAAGATTTTTGAAGCAGAAGGGATTGATGATGAACTTGGTGCCTATAACCCACTTATACCTAATGGGAAAAATCTGAAAGCAACCTTTATGATAGAATATGCTGATGCAGATGAACGTCAACGAGTACTTGAAACACTCGGTGGCGTGGAAGACAAAGTCTGGTTGCAAGTAGAAAGCTTTGATAAAGTTTATGCAATTGCAGATGAAGACATGGACAGAAACCGAGATAAAAAAACATCCGCAGTACATTTTATGCGCTTCGAATTTGATAATGAGATGATTAAAGCATTAAAAATGAATAAGCCTTTAGCAATGGGAATTGACTATCCGAGTTTTATACAGAACGTATCGCCGATTGAAAGCAAAACGCAACAAGCTTTAATCAACGACTTTGACTAATCGGCATTTTTTATAACACGAACATCACGTTGCGGATAAGGTATGGTTATTTTATTTTCCTTGAAGGCTTTCCAGACAGCAAGATTAATATCTGACTTTACACTGCCTACCCCTTTTTCAGGATCATCAAGCCATACCCTTAATTCGAGTTTCATTCCATTATCTTCGAATGAAATCAAGCGTACCTGTGGTTCAGGAATTGATAAAACACGGTCGCTAAGCTTGCAAGCATCTAGCATTAGTTGCATGGCAAATTCAGCATCATCCTGATAACTAATTTGTACAGGAACTTTAATGCGTACATGCTTATCACTATAGCTCCAGTTAGTCACTTCAGAAGTAATAATATTTTCATTCGGGATTAAGGTTTCAACACCATCTCTGTCTTTTACAACAATATAACGAGCGTGCAGGGCGACCACCCAGCCAAAACGACTACCAATGCTGATAACATCACCCGGTTTAATCGAACGATCAAACAGTAAAATAAAACCACTGATAAAGTTACTGGCAATACGCTGTAGGCCAAAGCCTAAACCGACACCAATAGCACCGCCAAAGACTGTTAAACTGGTCAGGTCAATGCCAACACTATTAAGTGCGATAAGAATGGCAATGCTATAAAGAATAACATTGGCAAATTTGCTTAAACCTACTTGCATACTAGAACTAATAGTTTTAGAGCGTCGAGTACGTTGCTCGATAAGTGTTGCTAACCAGCGGGCTGCAACAATGTAAATCCCTGCAATAATAATAAATTTTAAGACAGACAGAATGGATATGCGATTATCACCAAAGTTAACAGCAGGATTATCCAAGGCATTTAATATAACAGGCAGCCAACCGAATAAATGTAATGCAACCAGACACCAGATACTGATACTGATAACGCCTTCCCATGCTCGTAGATTACGTGTTCGGGTAAAGGCACGTCTTAAGCTGTATACAGATACACGAATAGCCGCAAGTGAAAATAATAGTGGGATGACAACATTAAGAATAGGTGTTGTAATTTTATAGAATTGTAAAATCGCAACACCAATATAAATGAGTATTAAGGTGATAATCGGAAACACAAGATAACTGGAACCACGTAACAAAAATCGTGAAAAGCCACGTTGTTCTTTGACCCCAAGGTGTACGGTTAAACGTTTGTTCCAGTGATAGTCCAGTTTCCAAGCAACAATAAGCGCGATTAATAAAACACCTAATTGCCAGACACTGTCAATGACCAAAAAACTGTGTAATTTTTCAGAAAAAAGTTTTTGTAATAGTTCTATATTTTTCATTTTGATAGAATCGTAGATTAATTAGTGTTTTCAAATAAAAACCATGATTAATGTAGCACGAGACATAATAAAAATCTGTTTCTATTTACATGGAATTGAAATAAAAATACTGGTGATACTGACATGATGCCTGAAATAATATTGAGTCAGGAACAGATTTGAAATTTAAGTGGTCTATCTAAAATAAATAGGATATAAATTTATTTGTTCAGGATATCTTTTAAAAAAGAGAAGATAAAATTTAGGATTAAATCTATTTTAGTCTATTCTGAAAAATCAAGAATAGGCTGGGTTGGATAGGTGCGAATACATTCATCGGCTGATGCTTTTACCAAAGCTCGTTGGAATGTTGCGTCAGCGTCTAGCCATTCCTCTCTTAAGTCATCATGAATGCCCGCTTCTTTAATCGAAGCTGACAGTAGCTGTGCTCGAAGCTCAAAAAGCTTATCGGTAATAAACATATGCTGATGTGCCGATTTAGGAGATTTACCGGAATAGCATTTAGGCCCACCCATTAGTTGGATCATAAAATCTGTTTGCTGATTTTCCAGAAGTTCCTGAGGTTTGTCGGTAAAATATTGGCTAAGCCAAGGATGGGAATAGGCTTTGTTGTAGAAAATTTTATGGACCTTTACATAGGTTGGTTTACCTCCCAACCGTTCATAAAGTGTTTTATCGATCGCCATACTACTGTACCTGTTGTTTACGTTATGCGATTAAGATTAAGGTCTATATCGGCAGCGGTAGGCTAAACTTAAGAATAACAGAATTAAAATTGTTATTGATATTATGGCTTGTTGGATATGAAAATAAGGGATATCTCTCTGTTTTTGTTATAAAAGATACGCCTACGTGCCCCCCCGTAGAGTTATTCTGCTGAGTTACTTTCCATAAATAAAAATACATTATAGGTATTTTTTCGATTAGCCGCATCAAAGGCGGGTAGGAACATATAATCCTCCCAGTCGATCTTTGCATAGGCTTCAGCAAATGGAGTCCAGTTTTTAACCGCAATTTGCATTTTATTTTTAAGCAATGACAGGTAATTATAAGTTAGGTTGATTAACGCATTGGGATCTTTTGCTAACGGGCCATGCCCGGGCAAAACCGCTGACACATTCACATCGCGCATATTATCCAGCGCTTTTATCCAGTTAAAAATGTTCGCTTGACCAACAAAAGGAATACGACCTTCGAATATTAAGTCACCTGAAAACAAGACATTATCAGGCTTGACCAGTAAGGTTAAGTCGCCTTCGGAATGGGCGTTACCGAGTGGTGTTAATTTAAAGTTAACACCACCTAAACTGAATTTATATTCAGAGTCGATATATTTATCAGGTGGAACAAGGTGGGTAGATTTGTTTACCCACGGTGCTAATTCAATACGCCGGGTGGCGAGTAAGTTATCAGATACGTTTGATGCAAGATAAACTTTAGCGCCTTGAGGCGCGATTATTTTTGCACCAAGTTCTTTAAAAACCTGTAGCCCATAAATATGGTCAGCATGGTAATGGGTCATCACCACATAGCGAATGGGTTGCTGAGTGACCTTACGGATTTCTCTATAAAGGCGAACCGCCAGTGATGGAGTGCCGAGTGAGTCTAATACCACGACACCATCGTTAGTTACAATAAATCCAGCATTAGAAATAAAACCTTTATTTTCTGTTGGTATCCCCGCTTTGCCTTGAACAAAGTAAACGTGCTTGGACACTTTCACTGCTTTCATATCAACGTCAACGGGTGGATATTTATCAAATAGATTCTTTGCTTGTACGCCAAGGCTTAAACTTAAAAGTAATATAGAAACAAAAATGCGGTGTATTGGCATGGGAAGTCAACTAAAGTGGGACACGTAAAAATATTATAATAGATTGTAACATAGACATCATTCCATGTGACTAAGTTCACTGAATGATGATGAAACCGAAATAGAATATTACAATGATAACCACAACGAACACGACAGACTAACTATTATTACCTTGTCTCTTTTATGTTCGTTATGGTTGTTATTTAGCTAAGCCAGATAACAAAGTTTAAAGTTGCTCTAGACCGTTTGGTAATAAATATTTTGTGGGTGGTTAGCCTGTGCAAAGAAAAACCAACGTTCTGCGATTAAGCCAATATATTGTACGATAAAGGCGCTGAATAGCAGGCCACGGTTTGTATCTTCAATACCTATCCAGATTAAAATACTTGGGACAATAAAAACCAGTACTAGAAAAATCCATTTTACAGATTTAAAGAACAAAGCCGACATATGGTGATTAAAGTCACGCGTGTTTACCGAGCCACCCATCATCCCCATTGCGATTTGTTTCACTTTGGTATGACGCACACCAATTGCAGTTTGTGCAGATGATTTGTATTTTATATTTTTATTACGCAGTAATGACGCGGTACGCGTAATTAAAGCCGTGAGGGTGATTATAATTGACCAGATCCCGAAGAACTTAAGCAAACCCGGTGCCGTATAAGTTGCGAATGCGGTTGCAAGTACAAAACCGGAAGCCGTGCCGAGCAAGGTGTAATTAATGACCGTCAATGGTGTATGCCATTCTTGTAAAAACTTTAGGCAAGCGTAAATCATACCAGTGCATAAAAACAATGCAAAGGTGGCGAGCATACCTAAAATGCCTACGATTAAAGAAGCAGATAATTCTGCTCCCGCGTGGCTAGTAAATAACACTTTATCCCAGCCAAAATAGTGCATGGCGGTATAAATAAACAGTAAGCCCATAACAGTTGGTAAGGCAATAACCTCGCGCGATAACCATGAGGTGCGCCACATAGCAGCCGCTCGCCATGCACGTTCCGGGTGGCCAAGGTGGAAGAACGAAGCAATGAGTCCACCGACTAAAAAGACTAACGCAATCAGACCACCCCAACTATAAAATTCTGTACTGCCTACCATCGGGAGCAACTTAACAGCGGAGTAACTTTGCCCGGTGAACAAGGCTAAAAACAAGCCCTGACCAACCCCAATTAAGGTGGTTAAAAATATGACACTGAATGCGGGATTCATTGTTTTGTTCCTTTATACATAAATAGTTTTTGCTACGAATTTTAATCGTAACAAAGAATTAATTTTACCAACTGGTTGAATCATCCAACGTAGGTGCATCAATCGGCCCATGCGGTTTACGTTGTTCTTTATTCAATGGATTATCTGCACGTTCGAGTTCATCTTCATGAATATGTTTACGCGTCTTACGTCGCGGTAAATAATGGTTAGATGGTTTGGTTCCCCATTCCGGCATCAGCTGATAACCACCTTGTTCACGAATCGTCACGGATATTTCTGATTCCGAATCATGTACATCACCAAATAAACGTGCGCTAGTCGGGCAGGCTAAAACACAAGCCGGTTTGCGTTCTGCTTCGGGTAATGTTTCGTCATAAATACGATCGACGCAGAGTGTGCATTTTTTCATGACTTTCTGGTGTTCATCAATTTCACGCGCACCGTAAGGGCAAGCCCATGAACAGTAGCGACAACCAATGCACTTGTCATAATCGACTAAAACAATACCATCGGATTCACGTTTATAACTTGCGCCAGTCGGGCACACAGGTACGCACGGTGGATCTTCGCAGTGCAAACAACTTTTAGGAAAGTGGACGGTTTCGGTTAATGGAAACTCGCCGACTTCGTAGGTTTGTACTCGGTTAAAAAAAGTACCGGTTGGGTCTTGTCCATAAGGGTTATCGTCACACATCGAGCCGGCAGACCCAGATGTGTTCCACTCTTTACAACTGGTTACGCAGGCATGGCAGCCTACGCAAACGTTTAAGTCGATAACTAATGCTAACTGAGTCATTGCTTTATCCTGTTTGGCCTTTTTCCGAGGCTAAATTAATTATGTAACGGGTTTCCGATTACTTCTTGTTGAATTTACCAGCAAAGAAGCTGAGCCACTTGCGCGGTTTATCCTGGCCAGGGTAGCTAGGTATGGCATCAAATTGCGGATAAGTTACTTTTTCTTCATTGTCATCTGCTTTATAAACCCGAACGCGCACATCATACCAACCGGCCTGTCCTGTGATTGGGTCAGAGTTGGATACATGTTCACCGGCTTCATTGGCAGGGAGCTCTTCAGAAATTAAGTGGTTTAACAAGAAACCTTTTTTCGATTCATTGGCGTTATCATCTAAATTCCATGCACCGGATGCTTTACCAATTGCGTTCCATGTCCAGACTGTACCCGGCTCAACAGCTTCACTAAAACGGCACATGCACCGAACCTTGCCATGCATGGACTCAACCCAGATCCAGTCACCGTCTTCAAAGCCGTGTTTTTCGCCCAGTGATGGATGCACATGCAAATAGTTGTGTGCATGGATCTGACGCAGCCAGGCATTTTGTGAATCCCATGAATGGTACATCGCCATTGGGCGTTGAGTAATCGCATTTAACGGATACTTATGTTTATCCGTTAATTGTGATTCTAATGGTTCACTATAAAACGGTAACGGATCAAAATGTTCTTCGACGCGTTTACGTAAATGTGCAGGCGGTTGTTTACCCTCACGTTTACCTTGTGCCGCTAAGCGGAATTTTTGTAACACTTCAGAATAAATGTGAATGTTAATCGGCTCGGCATATTTTGTTAAACGATGTTCTTGCGCCCATTGCAAGTAGCCGGCATTCCAGTTACGCATATACTGGAAAGACTTTGGTAAGTGATACTGGTAGACACAGTTATTTTTTTCGTACATTTCCCACTGGTTAGGGTTAGGCTCGCCTTTCATAAATTTCTCGCCACCTTTACCACGCCAGCCAGCGAGGAAACCAATGCCTGACCCAGGTTCAGTTTCATAGTTAATAACAAAGTCGGGGTAGTCACGGTATTTGCGTTCACCTTTATCGTTGGTAAATGCAGGTAGTTTTAAACGTGAACCGAGTTCAATTAATACTTCCTGGAACGGTTTACAGTCGCCTTTAGGTTCAACGACGGGAATTCGTACCGAGTCAACCGGGCCATCGAATTCTGAAATGGGTCGGTCTAACATACTCATTACATCGTGGCGTTCCAGATAAGTAGTGTCGGGTAGAATTAAATCGGCATAGGCGGTCATTTCAGACTGGAACGCATCGGCAACGATTAAGAAAGGAATTTTATATTCGCCATCTTCTTTTTTGTCGTTGAGCATTTTACGCACTTCAGTGGTGTTCATGCTGGAGT
>CAYYLL010000026.1:0-41471 GCA_964472525.1 uncultured Thioalkalispiraceae bacterium
CAACTCACCTTGTTCGCTTACTTCAACGCAGCTAAACAGGTTTAAATTCGCCGCCATATCTTTTTTACCAAGGCCGTATTTTGCCAGTTCAACTAAAAAACTGTTGTAACCATTTTGTTGCCAATCGTTACGGTATTGCTGATAATTATGTTCACCCCACTTTGACTCGATAATTTTTTTAGTTGTGTTACCACAAACCGTTTCGTGCCAGCCAACTGTATCTTCCACAATAGAACAAAAAATACGCCCCATATCGGAATATAAACAATGGCCTTTGGTTAGCTTAAATGTATGCTGGCACTTTAATGTATCGGGTGCATTGTAGCGTTCAAGTAAATTTTCAGGGTTATAAAACAACATGCCCACATTCGCACCACCCTCTTTATCAATTAAACGCAGTGATGTTCCTCGTTTCATTCTGAGAGACCAGTGGCTGGCAGGGGCAATTTCATCTTCGTATAGTATCGTACTCATGGTGTCGTCTCTAAAATATCAAGTTCTTTACGACTCTGTTCAAGCGATGTGTCAATTTCGTCATACGTTTGTGTGTCACATTTTCCTAATGGAATATCATAGGTAATTGTTGCACCATAGGCATTCGGTGCATCAGGATCATGCCGAACTTTATCAAATACCCACAAACGTGTGCCGAGATGAAAACCCTCTTTAATGTCGTGCGTGATCATAAATACATTGATTTGTGTTTTTTTCCAAATATCCAGAATAAGTTTATGCATATCTTTACGGATACCGGGATCCAATGCACCAAAAGGTTCATCGAGTAATAAAATTTTGGGGCGCTTCATTAAAGCCTGTGCGATGGCCAAACGTTGCTGCATGCCACCTGAAAGTTCATGCGGGTAGCAATCAGCAGCTTGCTCTAAACCAACCATTACCAACATTTTTTGTGCCACTGCTGCAATGGCTTTACGCTTCGCACCAAACACTTTGCATAATAACTTCGCGCTTTCCAGCTCTTTGGGTATCATTAAATTCTGTAAAGCGGTTAAGTGAGGGAAAACCGAATATTTCTGGAATACAATACCCCGATCTTCATTTGGTTCATCAGGTATTGGTGCACCTTCCAGTAAAATCTCACCCTTGCTTGCTGATTCTGTTCCTAACAGCATATTTAAGAAAGTAGTTTTACCACAACCCGAGGTTCCCACAATGGTAATAAACTCACCTTTATCAACACTAACGTTAACATGCTCGAGAACAACATTGTCTCCATAGCTTTTCCATAACTTGTTTACGCTAATATAGCTCATGGCTTGTCACCACTTTGAGCCTGAAACCATGGGTACAACCGGCTTGATAATTTTCGCAATAGCCAGTCCAGCATAAAGGCAAGTAACGCTATCCATATCACGTAGGGCAGGATCACATCCATGGATAAATAACGCCGCACTAAAAAAATGCGATAGCCCAACCCTTCGGTAGAAGCAATCGCCTCGGCAGCAATTAAAAATAACCAGGCCGTCCCTAACGATAAACGCACGGCCACCAACAGACGCGGCATAATTTGTGGCAATATTACCCGAACAATAACCTGCCAACTATTGGCACCAATGGTTTGTGCTTTTATTAATTGTTCCTTTGGCAATTCCAGCGTTCGTGCCTGTAAGTCACGAATTAAAAAAGGGGTAATGCCTATAACTATCAGCATCACTTTAGATACTTCACCCAGACCAAAAACAATAAACAGTATAGGCAAGATCGCCATCGGTGGAATTAAAGACAAAGCCGTAACATAAGGCGATAGCTTCGCACGCACCAGCGGGATCGCGCCGTTTAATATACCAAACGTTAAACCGATAAGTGCACTTATAAACACCCCCAGTAATAAACGATTTAAACTCGCCAGGGTATCCACCAATAATAAATATTCACCCGACCGTTTACTCGGAACAAATGCCATTCGATTAATCGTATCACCCATTGTTGATAACGATGGCATCAGCTTGTCGCCCGGGTTTGCATCAAGCCGGATATCTGAAAACCACACATAAACAATAAGTGTCACAATAAACGGCAACATCCCTAATGCAACTTTTGCAACCAGGGATGGCTTTCGATTCATCAAACGTTTCGATAACATAGTGAACTATTTTTTATATTTTTAAGAAAGACCCTCGTTTCACCGAGGGCCATTATTAACGATTAAAGCTTACCGTCTGCCGCCATTTTCATATAAGACGGGTCAAAACGGAGCTTGATATTTTTAGCATTACCAAAAACACCGACCGGTGTTTCAATACCGATGACTTCGGCACTTTTTGCTGTCTCACCCAACAAGCCATGCGCAAAGCTAAACTCTGCAACATTTTTCATTGTTTGTTTCAGTTTTGGGCTATTCGTAAACTTAACGGCATCAGCAGCACTAAAAAACATTTCAGTGGTTGCCAGCTGTGCGTCATAACCTTTTAAATCTGTACCTGAAGCTTTGCCTAACTGTGTACGTATTTTTTTAGCGCTGGCAGAATTGCCTTTCATGTTCGATAGTATTTCATACCAGGCACCGGTTAAAGCTTTACCAAATTTCGGATTTGCCTTTAAGGTCTTGGTATTCACAACCATTAAGTCGATAATTTCACCCGGGATCTGGCTTGAGTTATACACTTTATAGCTATTTGGCATTGCCGTGATTTCACTTAACAGCGGGTTCCAGGTTGTTACCGCCGTTGTACCTTTTGTGCCATAAACGGCAACCATGTCAGCATCGGAGGTGTTAACAACTTTGACATCTTTCTCTTTCAAGTTAACACTATCCAAAGCACGTGCCAATAAATAATGTGAAACACTCAGCTCAACAAGATTTATTGTTTGCCCTTTTATATCTTTCAGGTTCTTCTTGCCTTTTAAAACGATACCGTCATTACCATTTGAAAAGTCACCCACTACCAATGCCGTTGAATCAACGCCACCGGCCGCCGGTATGGTTAGAGCATCCATATTCGTCATGGCGCAACCGTCATACGCACCAACGGTATATTGATTGATGGATTCGATATAATCATTTATTTGCACGACTTCAATTGATATACCGTATTTGTCGGCCCATTTTTTTACAATGCCGGAATTTTTACCGTAATCCCACGGCATCCAGCCAACATAAATTGACCAGCAAACTTTAAAGCTGTCTTTTGCCAGAACCGGCGTTGAAAACAAAAAAACGAATGTCAGTAATAAGAACTTTATTGAATGTTTCATTGATAACTCCCCTTAATGGTTACACTTTATAATCGAAACTGACACAGGAGGAATCAACGGTTTTTAATCGGTTGAGTCTCCCGGGCTTTTGTCCCGCCGTGTAACCTACTAATCAGAGAAGTGACTGCTTGATAGGTCGATAACTCTCGGACCAGTCACTCAATATGAGCCGGAACCCTAGTCATCTATTTTTAATAACTTAATAACATGTTTGCAACGGCCAACACTTTATAACTTTAAAACCGTTCATTCCTGTTGTGTGCGTTAAACTGTTGCATAGAATATGCCATCGTTACTAAACAATGACTTAGTTCTACACACAAAGCTTGAACGACCTATAATAGTGCAAATAGTTTAGCTGTGGCTCATTTAAGGGCATTCATTATTTATTTATACAAATATCGCAATTAAGGCGATACCTAACACAAAGCGATAAATAACAAACGGTATCATTCCCACGCGTTCCAAAAATACTAGAAACACATGGATACAGGCATAAGCAATTAGCCCGGATAAAAATACGCCAAAAAATATTTCATCCCAATTAACATAATGCCCAGCCTGAATTAATTGCAAAGATTTATAACTACCCGAAGCAATAATGGCTGGAATTGAAAGTAAAAACGAAAAACGTGCTGCGGCTGAACGTGTTAAACCTAACAGTAATGCCGCTGTCATGGTAATGCCTGAACGCGATGTACCCGGTATTAACGCAACCGCTTGAGCAAGACCAATAATTAACACGTCACGCCATGACAAACTGTGCTCATCACGTCGCTGCGAACCTTTAACATCAGCAATCCATAGCAGCACACCAAAACCAATGCTTGCATAAGCAATCACCATCGGTGAGCGCAAACCATTATCGACCATATCACTATACAATAAACCTGCAATACAGACCGGGATAGTGCCCAAAATAACCGCCCAGGCCAGACGACTCTCACCCACATTCTTGCGCTGAATACATGACGCAGTCCAGTCAACCGCCATTGCCGCCACCTCCTTCCTAAAGTACAGCATGACCGCAGCCAAAGTACCAATATGGACGGCAATATCAAAGCCTAATCCCTGATCCTGCCAACCGGTAACAATAGGCACCATTATTAAATGGGCAGAGCTTGAAATGGGTAAGAATTCTGTAAAGCCTTGCACTAAGGCTAAGGTAATAATTTGTATGAAGGTCATGCGCTATCCAATAATTTGAAAACCCATTATAAATGATCCCGCATATCTTTGAAATAAAAAGCATTGAATCTTACGTGACAGTTTTTACTAAAACCGATGACTTTAACAACCTCACCCATCTCGTAGGGCATAATCAATTTTTTGACGTTATTGGCAAGTTCCATTTGTGCTACAATATTATTCTGTTCAGTGTACCCACTACCGGCAGCATCTGCTAATTGTGTAATACCTGCACCCAATAAAAAATTTGACTGCGACGTATAACCCACTACGTCTAATCCATTTTCAATTGCACAGTCAGCCAAGGCAGTAAAATTAATATGTGCGGTTAAATCCTGCAAACCGGGATAAACAAATGGATTACTATGTTGTCGATGTCGATAAAAACAATTTAATGTCCCTTGATGACGCTGTGCATGGTAGTACTCATGCTGTGGGTAACCGTAATCTATTAACACGATAACACCCTGCTCTAACTTATCGGCAACACTGCTTAACCAGTCTTCAGCATTAAAATTTATTTCAGACTGGTATCCACACTCAAGTACTAAACCCGTTGCCTCCATTTGAGCAATGCGCGCTTTGGCTCGTTGATAAAAAGGATTATTTTCATCTTTAATAAACTCGCTATAAAATTCATTATCCTGAGCAACCACATATTCCAGAGCAAGGCCATGTTGCTCCTTTTTAAACCGCACCACCGGCATTGCGTCCAGTAATTCATTGGCAATCACCACGGCATGTAGTCGTGCAGGTAGCTCATCCAACCAGCTAACACGTTCGTATAAAGCCGGTACTTTTTCTTTAATATATTGTTGCTGCCGCAAACGTAAGTCGGCACTCAACTCTAATATGTAGTAATTATCGGGTAGCTTATTTAAGGTATCGAGATGTTCAAGAATGTCTACCGCCATTTTACCGCTACCAGCACCCACTTCTAATATGCAATGGCCATTAATCGCATCCAGTGCCGGTACGATGGCCTGCGCAATAGTTTGCGAAAACAACGCTGATATTTCGGGTGCGGTAATAAAATCACCCATTACCCCTAACTTGGTACTACCTGCACTGTAATAACCCAAGCCCGGCTCATACAATACCGTTTGCATGTAGTCTGTAAATAACAGGCTGCCCGCTGCTGCAATTTTATCCAGTACGCATTGCTTTACTCTTTGGCTATGCTCTGCTGCCGCTTTGTCTGGTAACGGTAAACTATTAACCGTATCTGCCTGAATCATATCTCTTTAAGCCACTTCGGGTTACAATACTACTATGTCGGAACAGGATTCTAACCAGAACACACAAAACAAGGTAGCTCTAATTACCGGTGGCGTTCGTCGTATTGGCGCTGAAATAGCAACGCTCCTCCACGCCAAGGGCTTTAGGCTTGCCTTACACTATCGAAATTCACGCACAGAAGCAAAAGCATTACAACAAAAGCTCAATGCTATTCGAGCCAATTCGGTCATACTGATCCAAGCTGATTTACACGTTACCAAAGGACTGAATGCTCTGGTGAAAAGCACACTGGATAGTTTTTCCCAACTCGATGTAATTGTTAATAATGCTTCGAGCTTTTACCCAACCCCGATAGATAAAGCCACTGAAAATGACTGGGACGATTTGATTGGCAGCAATTTAAAAGCACCCTTTTTTCTTGCACAGGCGGCCGCGCCTGCATTAAAAAAATCGAATGGCTGCATCATAAATATTGTGGATATTCATTCCGAACGGCCACTAAAAGCACACTCGATTTACTGTATCGCAAAGGCGGGGTTAGCGATGCTAACAAAATCACTCGCCAAAGAACTAGGGCCTAAAGTGCGTGTTAACGGGGTATCGCCCGGGGCTATTTTATGGCCAGAAAATGATATGGATGAACTTACCCAACAACGCATTGTGTCACGTAATTTCCTGAAATGTCAGGGTAGCCCAACAGATATTGCGCAAACCGTTTTATTTTTAGTGATGAATGCGCCTTATATAACTGGCCAGATTATTGCCGTCGATGGCGGACGATCGCTTAATAGCTAAAAGTCCACTTATCAAACTTACACCTTAAATTCATTCACCAGACTAATTAACTCACTGGCAACCTGACTCATTGCCGCACTGCTTTGTGCCGTTTGGCTAGCACCCTCGACGGTTGATTCTGCAATGTCTCTAATATTAACAATATTCCGATTAATTTCTTCCGACACGCTACTTTGCTCTTCAGCCGCACTGGCAATTTGAGTATTCATATCGTGAATAGTGGAGACTGCTGTACTGATTTGATCCAATGCCGCTCCAGCTTGCACCGCCTGTTCAACACTTTTATCCGTTTGTGCGGTACCCTGAGTCATCGCTGCAACAGCATTGCGCGCGCCTGCTTGCAACTTACCGATCATATCGTTAATTTCTTCGGTGGACTCTTGTGTGCGGCTCGCTAAAGTTCGTACTTCATCCGCCACCACCGCAAAACCTCGGCCTTGCTCACCGGCACGCGCCGCTTCAATGGCAGCATTTAATGCCAATAAATTGGTTTGCTCGGCAATACCACGGATCACATCGAGTACCGTACCAATACTTTCACTTTGTGTTTCCAGATCTTGGATTACTTCACTGGAGGACTGCATTTCACCGGCAAGCTGATTAATCGAATCTATCGTTTGGCTCACCACTGTGCGGCCATTATTCGCTTCGCTGTCGGCAGTTTGCGTTAATTCCGCCGCGCTCGCTGTGTTTTGTGCCACTTCATGCACGGTTGCCGACATTTCATTAATCGCTGTGGCCACTTGCTCTATTTCCGAGTTTTGTCGATTGATGCCTTCTTGTGCCTGCGCGGCCGTTGCAGAGGCCTGCTCTGCTGCATTGGCAACCTGAGTCGCCGAATTGACCACTTGAGAGATTAAACCTCGTATTCTAGTAATCATATTATTTAAATTTTTAGCCGATTCACCTATTTCATCTCGCGCACTCACATCGGCATTCACCTGAAAGTCACCATTCGACAATGACGTTAATGTTGAGTTAATCGTATCAATATTACTTTGTACACTCTTTGAAAAACTAATAAATAAATACCCCACCAACAATAAAATAGTCGCAATCAAACCGATTGTTTCGTACATAATACTTTTTTTGCTTAATATTCTTTTTTCGATCAAACTATCAAGCGTTGGTAATAAAGCATAAAGCAGTTTATCTTCCTGCTCCAATGCGGCTGTTCCCGCTTTAAAATAGGTACTTGAACCTATATGGATGGTTTCCGGGTCAATCAATTCACTTTGTGATAGCTCAACAAAACTTTGCCATTGCTGGGTAAAACTATTTTCAAAGGTTACTAAAGAATTTTTTAATCGTGGTGTTTTTAAATAAACCTTTTTTAGGCCGGTACTCACAATCGCACCAAATAATCTAATTTCATCGATTAAACCTGTTAACGTGGCAAATTCTGCTGGGCTAAACTCTTTTTTTGCTGCAACCCCAGCACCGAGGCCACGCGCCCGCCCGATACTGTCGGCCATTTTAGGTAATTGAACGATCACCGCTTCCATAATGTAATAACTATCTAAGTCAGGGTCGAGGGTTAAATTGGATCGATCGGCAACATGTAAAATATAGTTATGCAGTTGTCCAATAAAATGCGAGTAACCCACAAAGCTGTCCTTTGCCGATTTTGATAAAGCGCTATTGTGTAATTGCATCCATTGTTTTTGTAATGATTTAAGATGGGTTTGCAGATTGAGTTTGTCACTAGTAACCGCTTCCTTTGCCGCTAAACGTTCAAAAGCAGCATCAACAGCAGCAATGGCAGTCGTTATATTATCTTTAAGAGTTTTGTTTCCGTCTAAATAAGCGTTGGTTAAGCCTCGTGTTTTAGCTGTGCTTGTTATAATAGGATAGATATCTTTTAAATAAGCAATGCCAACACGTTCTTTTTCTGCAAACTGGATACTTTTAATATTACTCGCTATATCCAGAGTCATCAACCAAGCCACAGGGATAGTAAACAATACACCAAGCACTAACATTTTTTTACGAAAGCTTAGACGCTCCATCAAGCTGATTCCCGGTGCAAGCAAGACTGAATTCGACATATATAACCTCGTTCCTATTTAATTTTTTTGGCCATTACGTTAACTTTTACCTATCACATTCAGCTTCAAGTACTGCGATTAACCTACTATTTAGGTTTGATTTAACTTGGGTTTAATCTAGATTTAACCTAAATTTTGTCGGGTTTAATAGTAAGTTGAAGATAAGCATGTCACTGTATTTATATCGGTTTACACAAGAAAAACTTGATATTTTTATATCAATTAATTGCATTTGAAGTAAAAAAAGAGGATTAAAAAGAAAGTTCGATCGGCGTCATATGTTGGTTAGTTTTATCAAATTCAGACCATAAATCTGCAATACTAAGCTTTAATCGGGGATGAATATAGTCCGGGGCAAGCTCAAAAAGTGGTTGTAAAACAAAGGTATAACGCGTTATTTCATCTCGAGGGATGCTAATATGCGGAGACTTAAACGTTTCGTTTGCGTATAAAAGCAAATCCATATCCAGTGTTCTGGAGGCAAACCGAGCCTTGTTACGCACCCTGCCTTGAGCTGCCTCAATTTGGTGTAACGAATCTACAAACTCGGGAATGGATTGCCCGGTTTTTAAACCGACCACCAAATTCAGAAAATCATCACCGTCAAAACCAACCGCTTTGTTTTGATAAACAGTTGATAAGCGTAAAGCCCCGTACTTTATTTTTAATGCTTCAATCGCTGCACGAATGTTAAGCTCTGCATTTACATTACTACCAATACTAATGTAAACAGTTGACATTGGTTTATCGTTTCGCTCGGTCATAGAAACTTCGGTACTCAAACTAGCCTTAACGGCTACCACGCTCGATTAAAATGCCCACATCGCGCGCACCACGCAAGGCTCCCGGTTTGTTTAATTTAAGCTTAACCCAAGGCACATTAAAGTCATTACGAACTAATTCACAAACACGTTCAGCTAGCGTTTCGACTAGTTGAAACTCACTGCTTTCAACAAAGGTAATGACTTTCTTTGTGAGGGTTTTATAGTCAATCGTGTCATCAATATGATCCGATGCAGCGGCTTTGCTAATATCCGTTGCCAGTTCCAAATCCAGAACCACCGTTTGTTTAATCTGTCGTTCCCAATCGAAAATACCAATCACGGTTTCAATGCGTAGCTCGTTAATAAATATAATATCTTGCATAGGTTAAGGTTCGTATCTCAATATGAGTATGTGATTAATTTGAAGTTTTAAGAGCGCAACTATACACTGCTAAGCCAATTCGCTCTATAATACCACCTTGTTTTTAAGTCAGAAGTTTTTATTTAATGCCTATACTCGATATTTCTGTCATTAGCCTTGCCTACTTACTTGGCTCCGTCTCAGCCGCTATTATCGTCTGCAATATAATGCAACTTCCCGACCCACGTACCCAGGGTTCCGGCAATCCGGGCGCAACGAATGTACTACGGGTAGGTGGTAAAAAAGCCGCGACTATCACCTTATTTGGCGATATGCTAAAAGGCCTGATTCCCGTACTCGCTGCACATTACCTTGATCTCGGCATACTCGCCATCGCCCTGACCGGCGCAGCCGCTTTTGCCGGACATTTATTCCCTCTCTTTTTTGGCTTTAAAGGCGGCAAAGGGGTGGCAACCTTATTGGGGGTATTGTTTGGTTTTTCATGGTGGGTGGGTCTGGCAACGGCAGCAACTTGGTTAATTGTTGCCAAAGTGTTTAAATTGTCGTCATTAGCGGCACTCATTGCCACCGCATTAGCACCTGTTTATTTATACCTTTTAGTCCCTCATGCCACTTCCCTTATTGTAATCACTTTTATTTTAGTTGTTATTTTATTCTTGCGGCATAAAAGTAATATTCAAAAATTACTTTCAGGCAAAGAGAGTAGTATTGGTAAATCTTGATCGAGTTTTAACTTAAGCATAAAATATTTTTCGCACAGCATCACAGCCACTGCGATTAGAAAATTAGTGCTTTTTGCAAGGCTGCTGAAAATAACAGGTCATCACACAGGTTGACGAGGTTAAGAACCAGAATAAAAAGAAGCCAACCGTATAGCCACCCATTCTGGAAATATGCCCGTAACCACTCATTTGCATTAATAGTTGCGGATCAAAGTACGCAAAAAATAAAATAGTTGCAACACCAGCCGTTAAAAATGATGGCCACAAGATAGCAACCGCTTTTTGAATGGTTGGTATTGGTTTATATTCTGCTTCATTATTATCATTCTTATTCATAATCCCCCCTTCTTTAATCCGCGAATAATTGAATGCTCGTTTTATTTTTTATTTTTCCATTCAATTGCCAAGTTTTATCTGCTGGCAGTAATCTAACATACCATGCACCGTGCTTTAGTAAACTAACCGCTTTAGTATTTTCTCTACTATTATAAACGGCCTTTATCTTATTATTTTGAATAACTTGTTGTGATTGAATTAATATCACGAAAAAATCTTTACTGGCTTGTGTAGGATGGTTAAAAAATACCGTCACCACCGGTGGTAATTTTATTTCATTTGCCAGTTCTATTTTATTTTGTAGCGCACTCATTTCCACATACAGTTTATTTCCTTCTACCGACAAGCCGCCAGACAAGCCTATATTTTCTGCATATTCTATTTTAGATAAATCTCGATTGATCTCCATTGCTTTTTTATAATAATCATCAACAACCAAACTATCTTCATTTTCTATGGCTAAAACAAGCGTAGCAATACTTGCAACAACCGCCGTCGCGGGTAAAAAAATCAGAAACCACGGCCAAAATTGTTTATACCACGGGGTATTTATATTGATTGTCTTTCGCATAAATTATTTATTTAATGTTTGCATTTAAAATTACTCGAGTTCCTTAATGCTAAAATTCTACCTAACAAAAGGGCCAATAAATCGTCCGGTTTCTTCAACATGCAATTTAGGATTGGTGGTAGAAATTAAATCAAATGTTAAATTCTGGGCTGCCTTTTTAAGGTTAACAGGATCAACCTGCACACTAATGGGCAAATCAAGTACTTCTCCACGTTTAACATCGATATCCTGTTTTTTATTAATCACCTTGAGGCCATCAATACCACTCACCGTTAACTTATAGTGGTGTGCACGCGTGTCCATATTGATAATTTTAAGGGTATAGATGTTCTCAATTAAACCCTCATTTGTTTCACGATACAAGGCGTTTCTATCCCGAATAATATCCAATTCCAGAGGTACCCGTGCAACCATGCTATATATCAATGCCGCACTAATGCCTGCCAGCAATACCAAATAAATAATAATACGGGGGCGGAAAATTTTCGTTTTAATGCCGTCCATTGCATTTAATGTGGTATACCGAACCAGATTTTTTTCATAACCCATTTTGTCCATTACCTGATTACAGACATCAACACAGGCTGCACAACCAATACACTGGTATTGCATACCTTTACGAATATCGATGCCCGTTGGACAGACTTGTACACACAAGGTACAGTCCACGCAATCACCTAAACCACTTGGTTTGGAGTCTGCTTTTCTTTTACGCGAACCTCTGGGTTCACCACGCGTTTGATCATATGAAATAACGAGAGTGTCATCATCAAACATGGCGCTCTGAAAGCGTGCATAAGGACACATATAAATACACACTTGTTCACGCATCCAACCAGCATTACCGTAAGTGGCAAAACCATAAAAGAAAATCCAGAATGTTTCCCACGGGCCTAATCTAAAGTGAAAGAATTCAACACCTAGATCAAGTATTGGAGTGAAGTAGCCCACAAAAGTAAAACCTGTCCATAAAGACAATAAAAGCCATAAACCATGTTTAATCGTTTTACGCGTTACTTTATATCTTGTTAACGGGCTGTGATCGAGTTTAATTTGTTGGTTGCGACTCCCTTCAACCTTGCGTTCTATCCATAAAAATACTTCGGTCCACACTGTTTGTGGGCAGGCATAGCCACACCATAACCGCCCTGCCAGTGCGGTAAAAAAGAATAGCGCTAATGCTGCAATAATAAGTAACGCCGCAAGATAAATAAAATCTTGAGGCCAGAAAGTAAGTGAAAAAATATAAAATTTACGTGCAGGAAGATCGAATAAAACAGCTTGATGATTGTTCCACTGTAACCAAGGAACCAGATAATACCCACCGAGTAAAATAAAAACGCCAAGAGAACGGAATGTTGCAAACACGCCATGTACTTCACGTGGATAAACTTTTTCATGCTTTGCGTAAGCTTCGTCTGAAGCAGTGTCTTCTATCTCTTTATGTGGGTTCATGTATTACCTGTGTCTAAAAAAGTAATAAAATTAACCACAACGGTCATGAAGAACACACTGAAAAAGTTTATTTTGTGTTCTTCATGACCGTTGTGGTTAAAAATACTGGGGTTACTTTACTGGCTTAAGCTATAAACATAGGCTGCTAATAAATGTACCTTGTCTTCACCGAGGAAATTCTTATGTGCTGGCATATGGCCATTACGTCCATTAGTAATGGTCTGTTTAATCACCCCAGCCGAACCGCCGTATAGCCAGATATTGTCGGTTAAGTTGGCCGAACCTATTGCCGTATTCCCTTTACCCGACGCTTGATGACAAGCTGCGCACATCGTTGCAAATTTTGCTTTGCCCGCTTTCGCTTTAACGGCATCCACTTTACGTCCACTGAGGCTCATCACGTAGTTTACCACCTCATCCACACCCTTGGCTCCGCCTAAAGCAGCACCCATCGCAGGCATCATGCCACCACGTCCATTTAATATAGACGTTTTAATCACTTCGGGAGCGCCGCCGTATAACCAGTCTTTATCTGTTAAATTAGGAAAACCTCGCGCGCCTTTAGCGTCGGAACCATGACAAGTTGAACAATAGGTTAAAAATAATCGTTGCCCCATTGCATTGGCTTTTTTGTCTTTAGCAAGCTCAGCAATAGGTGTTGCTGCATACTTGGCAAACAATGGCCCATATTTTTTATTTGCCTGAGCAATTTCTTCGTCATACTGAGCGGTTTGAGACCAATTAAGGCTACCTTTAATATTTCCCAATGTAGGGTAAAGAAAAGTATAGCCAACAGCAAAAATAATTGAAATATAAAACATCCATAACCACCAGCGTGGCATTGGATTATTTAATTCTGCCAGATTATCGTCCCAGACATGTCCCATTACCTCGCCGTCTTTAACATCACCGGGACGTTTTTTGCTCGCCCACCTTATTAGCCATAAACAACCCACAACATTGAGCGTTGTTAAAATAATAATATAATTACTCCAGAAACTACTCATGATTTATCTCCACTGTGACCATTGTTGTTTTTATTTGTAGTCGATGATGGCTCCGCCGAATCAGCCTTAGCGGGATATTCCGGCTCATTAAAAGGCAGGTTTGCGGCCTCATTAAAATCATGTTTACGATTTTTACTCCATGCCCAAATATAAATTCCAGCTAATAATACAAACATGATGACAGAAAAAGCAGCACGTAAATCAGTTAAGTCCATACCTTTCTCCTTTTAACGTCGCGTTTTAATGCTTGTACCAAGTACTTGCAAATAAGAAATAAGTGCATCCATTTCCGTTTTACCTTTCACCGATTCAGCCGACGAATCAATTTGTTGTTGTGTATAAGGCACACCAAGTATTCTCATGGCCGATAATTTTCTGGGTGTTAGCGATGAATCAATTTTATCTTTATTAAGCCAAGGGAAACCGGGCATGTTTGATTCAGGCACAACATCACGCGGGTTATTTAAATGTACCCGATGCCAGCCGTCACTATAACGCCCTCCCACTCGAGCAAGATCCGGTCCGGTTCGTTTTGAACCCCATTGGAATGGATGGTCATAAACAAATTCACCCGCAACCGAATAGTGTCCATAACGTTCGGTTTCGGCACGAAAAGGGCGAATCATTTGTGAATGGCAAACGTAACAACCCTCACGAATATAAATATCGCGCCCTTCCAGTTGTAATGCCGTATACGGTTTTAAACCTTTGACGGGTTCCGTGGTTGCCTTCATAAAAAACAGTGGCACAATTTCAACTAAACCGCCCACACTGATAACTAAAAGAACAAATAATGCCAACAGGCCTGCATTCGTTTCTATTTTTTCATGGCTCATGCTTCACCTCCGGCTAACTGTGCATCCTTAGATTCAACTGCTAACCCGGTCTCTGGGTCGACATCCGGCATCTTATCCCTGATTGGTGAGCCATTAATTGTTTTGTAAGTGTTATAAGCCATTAACAACATACCACAGAAGAATAAAAAACCGCCGAGTAATCGCACCATATAATAAGGGTGGGTTGCTTCCAAACTTTCAACAAAGCTATACGTTAAGGTGCCATCGTCATTGACTGCTCGCCACATTAAACCTTGCATTACACCCGCAATCCACATGGAGGTGATATATAAAACAATACCTAACGTTGAAACCCAGAAATGGATATCAATAAGCTTGATTGAATACATTTGTTTGCGGTTAAACACTTTGGGGATTAAGGCATAGATTGCACCAATCGTCACTAGCGCCACCCAACCCAAGGCGCCTGAGTGTACGTGGCCAATCGTCCAGTCAGTATAATGCGAAAGTGCATTAACCGTTTTAATAGCCATCATGGGGCCTTCGAAAGTTGACATACCGTAAAACGATAACGACACCACCAAGAATTTTAAAATAGGATCTTGTCGTAATTTATACCAAGCACCTGATAAGGTCATAATGCCATTAATCATTCCCCCCCAGCTTGGCGCTAACAACATAAGCGAAAACACCATACCGAGCGATTGCGCCCAATCAGGTAAGGCGGTGTACTGAAGATGATGCGGACCAGCCCACATATATAAAGAAATAAGCGCCCAGAAATGTACGACTGAAAGTCGATAAGAATAAACCGGCTTACCCACTTGCTTGGGTATAAAATAATACATAATGCCGAGAAAACCGGCGGTTAAAAAGAACCCGACTGCGTTATGCCCATACCACCACTCAATCATTGCGTCCATCGTGCCGGCATAAACCGAATAGGATTTTGTCATTGAAATAGGAATTGCAGCGCTATTAACAATATGCAATACCGCAACGGTTAAGATAAAAGCACCGAAGAACCAGTTAGCAACATAAATATGTTTTACTCGCCGTTTCAATAACGTGCCGAAAAAGACAATCGCATAACTCACCCAAACAACGGCAATTAGAATGTCGATAGGCCATTCGAGTTCTGCATATTCTTTTGAAGTCGTAATACCCAATGGTAAGGTGATAGCCGCTAATACAATAACAAGCATCCACCCCCAAAAAGTAAATGCCGCTAGTCTGTCACTAAATAATCTCACCTGACAGGTACGCTGCACCACATAATAAGACGTTGCAAACAACGCCGAACCACCAAATGCAAAAATAACCGCATTGGTATGCAGTGGCCGCAAACGACTATAGGTTAAATAGGGAATATCAAAATTTAATTGCGGCCAGACAAGTTGCGCGGCAATGATAACGCCGACCAACATGCCAACAATTCCCCACACAACGGTCATCACCGTAAATTGTCGAACGATTTTATAATTATATGTTTCGGTATTTGAATTAGTTGTCATTATTATTTTCCATATTCAATTATCAAGATAATCTGGCCGCACTATGTTCAGCATAATTAACCATGCCGCTAATAATGACTTAAAGTAAAGGAAAAAGAACTGATCTAGATCAATAGAAATGCTTGATCTTTATACGACTAAAGGTTGATGATTAAGGTTTTTGTTTTTTTGAATCAATTTTTACCTGATCGACACAATCTTGTGCCTGCAACTCAAGATTTTTCATATGAATAATCTGAATATGCTTACGCTCAACTTTTAAAATTTTCAATTCTTGGAAATGTGTAAATAAACGGCTCACCGTCTCTACCGCCAGGCCCAGTAAATTCGCAATATCATTACGCGACATGCTTAAATTAAATTCTGCGGCAGAATGGCCACGCGCGCTATGACGTTTCGACATTTCAATCAGGAAGTTGGCCAAGCGTGCTTCTGCCGTCATCTTCGCTAATTGTGTTACATGACATTGCTCGTGTTGGATCCCTTTACTCATTAAATTCATCAAATGATGGCTTAAACCCGGCACTTCGACACTGAGTGACTCCAATTTTTCGAATGGGATTTCGCACACACTGGATGTTTCCAATGCTTTAGAATAACTACGATGCTCCTCTCCATGGATAGCGTCTAGGCCAATTAACTCACCCGGCAAATGGAACCCAACCACCTGCTCAGCCGAATCGGCCACTGGCGTATAAGACTTAAAGGAACCCGAACGAACTGCATACAACGACTGAAGTTTATCGCCCGAATGATAAAGGTAACTGCCTTTTTCAACCACTCGACGACGTTTGATAATAGACTCTAATTTATCAAGGTCGCCTTCTTCTAACCCCAAAGGCAAACAAAGCTGATACAAACTGCAACTTTTACATTTTGCTCGTAAATCATCGAGATTAATAACCGACTGCTTAGGCATACAAACCATATCCACTGACATTTAGAATGTCTCTAATATACCGAAAATACTCCTCATTGAGAACGTATTTTTACAAGAGACTCGCCTCTTATCCAAAACCCTTTATGGAACCTGTTTATTTATAGACTATTATAGGCCATAAGTATGCGCTAACTTATGAGCAATCAGTTAGTTCTTGTTCCCAAACAAGCCACTTCGAGATGACCAAAGCGGATCTTAGCTTTTGCACTATGCCGTTACCACTATTGGTATTTGGTAAAAAAAATACATAAAATGTCCCAATTCTTTAGCATAAAAAAAGAAAAAAGCCTTTAAATACGGTATGCTTGCGGAAAATCTTTAAGTATTTTATTGAATAGGAAAATATTATGCCCGTGAGTCCATCAGCTACTCGCACAGCCAGTATTGAACGCAATACCTTGGAAACCCAAATTACCGTTAAACTCGATTTAGACGGAACCGGTAAAGCTAATTTTAACACCGATGTACCGTTTTTAGAGCATATGCTCGATCAGGTAGCGCGCCACGGTTTATTTGATCTGGATATTCAAGCTAAAGGTGACCTGCATATTGATGCTCATCACACGGTTGAAGATATTGGCATTACCTTGGGGCAAGCTATGAGTGCCGCATTGGGCGATAAAAAAGGCATCCGCCGCTATGGACACGCTTATGTGCCATTGGATGAGGCTTTGTCGCGGGTGGTGATCGACTTTTCGGGGCGTCCCGGTCTGGAATACAGTGCCAACTATCCGCGTGGAATGATCGGTGCGTTTGATGTAGATTTAATCCACGAATTTTTTCAGGGCTTTATTAACCACGCCAATGTCACCTTACACATTGACTGCTTAAAAGGTAACAATGCCCACCACATTGCCGAAACGATATTTAAGGCATTTGGGCGTGCGATGCGGGTGGCATTGGAAGAAGATCCCCGTATGTCAGGCATTATGCCATCAACGAAAGGTAGTTTATAAAACGTTATTGCGAGCGAACAGCGTGAGCGAAGCAATCTTAATCGGGAAAAGGATATTTCTGAACAGATTGCCTTCCTCGCAATAACATACTTCGATAAAATTCTGTCCAGCTTATGAACATAATTAAAATCCTATGAAAACCGTCGCCGTCATTGATTATGGAATGGGAAATCTACATTCCGTTGCCAAAGCCCTTGAACACGCGAGTGAGTCCACACAAACCAACACCCGTGTGCTAGTCACACATGATCACGATGCTATTTTAGCGGCCGACCATGTGGTGCTGCCCGGTGTGGGAGCCATGCGCGACTGCATGGGCGAAATCAACCGCCTTGGGGTTGATAGCATTGTGCGCGAAGTGGTTGCTGCGGGTACCCCTTTTTTAGGTGTTTGCGTCGGAATGCAGGCTTTGCTGGAAAGTAGCGATGAGAACGAAGGCACGCATTGTCTTGGTCTATTCAAAGGGCAAGTGCATAGTTTTGCCAGCGCGTTTAAAAAACAACAAGCCAATAATGGCCTGAAAATCCCACATATGGGCTGGAATCAGGTACAACAACGCATCGACCACCCGATGTGGCATAATATTTCGGACTATGCACGTTTCTATTTTGTGCATAGCTATTATACTCAACCAGATGATAGCCAACTTATTGCAGCAACCAGCGAATACGGATTTGAATTTTGTGCCAGCCTTGCCAAAGATAATATTTTTGCGACTCAGTTTCACCCCGAAAAAAGCCAGCACGACGGCTTGCAACTCTATGCTAATTTTCTAAACTGGAATGGACAGCTCTAAACCTTTATAAATTTAAAATTACCTTTCAAAAAGTAAAAAACCAACGGAACCATCATGTTAATTATTCCTGCCATTGATTTAAAAGACGGAAAATGTGTACGCCTACGCCAGGGACGCATGGAAGACGAAACCATATTCTCAGATGATCCGGTCGCTATCGCTGGCCAATGGGTCGAACAGGGCGCGCGCCGCCTGCACATTGTTGACCTTAACGGTGCCTTTGCAGGTAAACCAGTCAATGCCGGTGTGGTACATGAAATCGCAGAAGCCTTTCCTGATTTACCTATTCAAATCGGTGGTGGTATTCGTGATGAAGACACCATTCAAACCTATCTGGATGCCGGTGTACAATATGTGATTATCGGCACCAAAGCGGTAAACGCACCCCATTTTGTTAATGACATTTGCCTTGAATTTCCCGGCCATATCATTGTGGGACTAGATGCAAAAGACGGCAAAGTGGCCATTGATGGCTGGTCTAAATTATCCAAACACGATGTCATCGACATGGCGAAACATTTTGAAAGCGATGGTGTGGCCGCCATTGTATATACCGACATTGGTCGTGACGGCATGATGACCGGCGTCAATGTTGAGTCCACCGTTAAACTGGCGCAAGCCGTCAACATCCCCATTATCGCCTCTGGCGGCATCACCAATATTGATGACATCAAAGCACTGTGCGCTGTACAGGACGAAGGTATCAGTGGTGCGATTACTGGCCGCGCTATTTACGAAGGCACACTCGATTTTGCCGAAGCACAAAAATTATCAGACGAGTTAAGCACTTAAAATATGAGTACTCGATTATGAGTTTAGCAAAACGCATTATCCCCTGTTTAGACGTTAAAGATGGCCGCGTGGTCAAAGGCGTGCAATTCGTCGATATTCGTGATGCGGGAGACCCAGTTGAAATTGCCCGCCGTTACGATTTGGAAGGGGCGGATGAAATCACCTTTTTAGATATTACCGCCACTTCCGACAACCGCGACACTATGGTGCATGTGGTTGAACAAGTCGCCGGTCAGGTTTTTATTCCACTCACCGTCGGCGGTGGTATTCGCACGGTTGACGACATTCGCCGGATGCTGAATGCCGGTGCCGATAAAATTGGGATTAACTCTGCGGCCGTTTTTAACCCCGAATTTGTCAAAGAAGCGGCCGAAAAATTTGGCTCACAATGTATTGTGGTTGCCATTGATGCAAAACGTGTTAGTGAAGAAGGCCAGCCCCCAAATAGTAATAAAGGCAAGTGGGAAATTTTTACCCACGGTGGCCGCAAAAAAACAGGGATTGATGCGATCGAGTGGGCCATTAAAATGGTCGACTACGGTGCTGGTGAAATTTTACTGACCAGTATGGATCGGGACGGCACTAAAGTTGGCTTCGATTTAGAACTCACTAGCGCCATCAGCGATGCCGTATCGGTTCCCGTGATAGCATCCGGTGGTGTTGGCAACTTAGATCACTTGGTCGATGGTATAAAACAAGGTAAAGCCGATGCCGTACTCGCTGCCAGTATTTTTCACTTTGGCGAATTTACGGTGGGAGAAGCCAAGCAACATATGGCCGATGCAGGGATTGAAGTTAGATTATAATAAACTCAGAACATCATAAAAAATTTATTGCGAAAATATATAATGACTCACAACTGGCTAGACGAAATTAAATGGGATAAAGACGGTCTTGTTCCTGCTATTGCTCAGGAAACCGGCAGCGGAAAAATATTAATGATGGCTTGGATGAACCGTGAAGCACTTGAACTGACGGTTCAGGAAGACCGCGCTATTTACTGGTCTCGCTCGCGTAACAAACTTTGGCGCAAGGGCGAAGAATCTGGCCATGTACAAACATTAAAATCAATCCGACTTGATTGTGATAACGATGTTATCTTAATGGAAGTTGAGCAACTTGGTGGTATTGCCTGCCATACCGGGCGACACAACTGCTTTTATAAAGAACTCAAAAACAGCCAATGGTTGGAAGTGGAACCCATATTAAAAGATCCCGATAAAATATATTCAAAATAACGTGGGCAAAATCACAGTTATTTTTATCTAGACAGAATATTCTTTATAGAATATGAATAAACTAAAAATACTTTTCACCAATACCCACAAGCCATTTATATTTATTATTTTACTTTCAACTAGCACTCAAAAAGTGTTCGCTATTCCCTTTGGTGTTTATGACCCTCGCTCACTGGCGATGGGAGGAACAGGTGTTGCATCGGCCAACAGCATTAATGCTATTTACTACAACCCTTCTTTATTAGCGACCCAAAAAACATATAAAGAAAAAAACAAACAACAGGCTTTTTCATTTCCCGTTATCGCTGGTCGAGCCTCTAAGTCGCTTCAAGACTTATCCGATATTAATAATAAAAATTATGACAGCAGTATAAGTGCTGTAATCAGTACGTATAATGCCAACCCAACACCCGCCAATGCCAATAGCGCACTCGCACTAGTACAAAACTTACAATCTGATTTATCCAACGTGTCCAATAAACTGATTTTAGCGGATGTGAGTGCCTCCCTCGCCATCGGCATTCCGTCTAAGAATGCAGGTGGTGCCTTTTATTTTTTACAGCGCGGTGTCGGCGATGGAAATATTAATGTCACTGCCACCGACAGCGCACTCATCACTGACTATCAGGAAGCGCTATTGTTTATTTCATCAAGTGGCTCACAAGGCAGTGCCCACCCGGAACTGTTCAGTGGCGGGAACCTGATCGATCCGATTAACTCACTCACCTCAACCGCTAACGCACGCGCAGCAATTATTACCGAAATGGGTGTTAGCTTTGCGGGAGAATTTATATTATTCAAACGAAAAGTTTTACTCAGTATGAAACCAAAAGTGTACAAACTTAAAACCTTCGACTATAGCTCAAGCATTACCAATAACGCTGTCAACTCACAAAGTCTGCAAAACAGTCAATGGCAACTTAATGTTGATCTGGGGGCAACTTATAATATTAATAAAGCATGGCGAGCCGGACTGGTTATAAAAGACGTGTTGGCAAAGGACTTCCCAACAAGTAATGGCAATACGATTACAATAAAACCACAGATACGCGCAGGCCTTGCTTACTTTGCCCAATCTTATACCTTAACCGCCGATATCGACCTTATCCCAAATAACGGTGTGTTTGAAAACAACAAAAAGCAATACCTGTTACTCGGTGGCGAAATCCCGGTTTCATTTTTTAAACTTAGAGCCGGTTATCGTTATGCGCTACAGTCTAAAGTCAGCAATGAAGACGGCATGTTCTCAGTAGGAGTTGGTATTAATCTTAAATCATTCTATCTGGACTTCGCTTATGCCGAAAATAGCGAACAAATCGGAGCAGGACTTATGTTCGGTTTTAACTTTTAGTTAAATCCCCATACCCTCCACGCCGCCAGTGGTTTAAACTAGCGCTTATGGAAAATATATTACAACAACTCGCACAAGTGCTTGAAGAGCGCAAAAGTGCCGATCCTGATAGTTCTTACGTTGCCAAACTGTATGCAAAGGGTCTGGACGGTATTTTGAAAAAAATCGGTGAAGAAGCAACCGAAACGGTGATGGCGGCAAAAGACGGGGATGCAGATAAAATCATCTACGAAACGGCTGATTTATGGTTCCACTGTATGGTTTTACTTGCAAATCAAGGGCTTAGCCCCGATGATGTACTAAATGAACTTGCCCGCCGCTTTGGGCTCTCAGGTATTGTAGAGAAAGCAAATCGTACCACAGACTAGCCTCTTTGCTATATAATGGTATCTTGATTTAACTTGCCACGAATTAAAATTGGAGCAATAACATGGGTTTTGGTGTAACTGAATTAATTATTATTTTATTGATTGTGCTGGTTCTTTTTGGCGCGAAACGTCTTAAAAATGTCGGTTCTGACTTGGGTGCCGCAGTGAAAGGTTTTCGTTCTTCAATGAAAGATGAAGAACACGGCAGTATCGAAAAGAAAGATAGCGACATTATTGAAGGCGAAGTAACAAGCTCGAAAGTTGATTCAAAAAAAGAATCCAATAAAGTCTAATCTGTCACAATTAAAATTTAACTCATTATGTTTGATATTGGTTTTTGGGAACTGGCCGTCATTATGATTGTTGCCTTGGTCGTGATTGGCCCGGATAAATTGCCCGGCATTGCGCGCACTGCCGGTAAATGGGTCGGCAAAGCACGCTATTTTGTCAGTAATGTAAAAAATGACGTACAAAAAGAACTGCGCGCGGAAGAACTCAAACAGGCGATTGCACGTGACGCGGGTTTAGATGAATTAAAGCAAATCATGAATACCGATCAATTTACGCTTGAAGAAGATGATCCCGGTTATTTAGTAAGTGCCATTGATGGCGATGTCGCCGAACAAGCAAAAGCCTTTAAAGCAACATACTCGGGTGATGCTGACGCTCGCACTGAAACCGACACAAAGACTCATGTTGAGGTTATGCCAGAAAGCACAACAGCTATTCCCGATGAAAACGCGCATTCTGAAACAAGTACCCCAACTGAAGATAAAACAAATAAAAGTAATACATGAAACAAGCCGAACCCTCACAATCAAATTCAGAAGCTGAAATCCCCTTTTTATCGCACCTTGTTGAATTGCGAAACCGCCTATTGCGCAGTGTGCTTTTTGTATTGATTATTTTTTCCGGCTTGTTCTACTTTGCCAATGATATTTACCATTTTATCGCGACCCCCATTATGGAAGCCTTACCCGAAGGTAGTACCATGATCGCAACAAAAACAACTGCCCCTTTTTTAACTCCGTTTAAGCTTACGCTCGTCGCTTCTGTTTTTATTGGTATGCCTTTTTTACTTTTTCAAGCGTGGGGCTTTATTGCACCGGGGCTTTACAAACATGAAAAACGCCTCGCATTTCCACTGCTATTTTCCAGTATCATACTGTTTTACACCGGCATGGCCTTCGCCTACTATGTGGTGTTCCCACTCATCTTTGCCTTCTTAACGTCCATGGCACCCGAAGGTGTCACGGTACTACCTGATATTTCAGACTATCTAGATTTAGTTCTAAAATTATTTTTTGCCTTCGGCGTAGCATTTGAAGTGCCCATCGCCACTATTATTCTAGTCATTATTGGTTGGACAACGCCTGAAAAACTGGTTGCCAAACGTGCCTATATTATTGTGGCCGCTTTCGTTATCGGCATGTTGCTGACACCGCCCGATATTGTTTCGCAGATCATGCTTGCTGTACCAATGTGGTTATTGTTTGAAATTGGTGTTTTATTTTCGCGTATGATTCTAAAAATGCGCAAAGAACGCGAGCGCGAACTAGATAAAGAAGATAAAGAAGATAAAGAATTATCAGAAACTGAAATGGATGATGAGTTTGATAAAGCCATTGCAGAAGAAGACGATCTCGATAAAAAAGAAGATAAAGACTAAAACACTTTAACCACAGCGAAACACATTGTATTCGCTGTGGTTAGCCGGCCATTTTCCTAGCCCTTCTTAATTAACCTCAGCTTTGTATAAGAAACCAGATTGCCGCGCTATCGCTCGCAACGACAAAAATTGGGTCTTTGCGAGCGATAGCGCGGCAATCTGGTTAAATTTATAGTTGTCATTACATGCTGAAAACCCTTATACAAACCTGGGGTTAATTAAATACTCCTTTTTTTACATTATAGCCAGAACAGATAGGTTTTTTACATGTCCAATACTGCTCAAATCCATTATTTTTGTTTTATTATGATTATTAAAAAAACGCATAAACACTCTTTACCCCCTCAACTTATTCTTACTACATTATTGATAGCAGGATTATTTTTTTCTCAAGCTTCTTTTGCCAATAAAATAAAAAATCAGTTAGAAAATAATGCTTCTCCCTATTTAGCCATGCACGGCAGCGATCCGGTGCAATGGCAGGACTGGAATGAGTCCGTTGTTAAGCGCGCACTCAAAGAAAATAAACTTATTTATATCTCCAGTGGTTATTTTTCCTGTCACTGGTGTCATGTTATGCAGCGAGAGAGCTATAAAAATAAGGAAGTCGCTAAACTGCTGAACCAGTTCTTTATTCCAGTTAAGGTTGACCGCGAATTAAACCCGGCACTGGATGCACGCTTGATTGATTTTGTAGAAAAAACACAAGGTCGAGCTGGTTGGCCTTTAAATGTATTTGTTACCCCCGATGGTTACCCTTTGGTTGGTATGACTTATCTACCCAGAAAGAATTTTTTACAAGTCTTAAACAACCTTAAAAAACAGTGGTCTGATAATAGTCCCTATCTCAAAGACATTGCCAAACAAGTAACAGGCCAACTCCTTACGAACCAACAAACCGATGCACAGAAAAAACAGACATTAAACCCAGATGCAGGAAAATTATTCAGCCAGCAACTTTTATCCCAAACAAGTGACCTCATCGATGAAATACAAGGTGGCTTCGGCCAGCAAAATAAATTCCCATCAGTTCCGCAATTACTGTCTATTTTACATATTATAAAAACAGTCAAACTTAAATCTTATACCAAAACGAAGTGGCAGGATTTTTTGACCACTACCTTAAACAGCATGGCACGTCTCGGGCTACACGACCAAATTAACGGTGGATTCTTTCGTTATACTGTTGACCCGAACTGGCAAATACCCCATTTCGAAAAAATGCTTTATGACAATGCACAACTTGCAACACTGTATTTTGAGGCAGCCAAAGTATTCAACAACCCTTATTATCAGGCCATTGCCGTTGAAACACTTCACTTTATGCAAACAGATATGGCATCCAATGTGGGTGTCATTGCAGCCAGTCTTTCTGCTGTTGATCAAAAAGGCATTGAAGGCGGTTGTTATGTTTGGCAGCAGGGTGATTTAAAAAAATATTTAACCACCGAGCAATATAAAATTACAAACGAACACTGGAAGCTAGTTACCAACGATGCCCTAACCAGTGGTTATCATTTGATACAGGCTAAGCAAGCTGATGAAATAGCCAAACAAGATAATATGAAGGTTAAAAATGTTATTTCATTGATAAACTCAGCAAGACTAAAACTAAAAAAAATACGCCATATTCAAGACTGTCCCATCGATAAAAAACCAGTTGCAGCATGGCTAGGTTTAGCTTTACAGGCTTTTTCTGTAGGTGCAAAACAAACAGAGAATAGCGACTTTACTAAAACAGCGAATCAGCTTTATCAATTTATTAATACACAATTATGGAAAAACAAAACACTGTATCGTTCTATAAAGCAGGTCAAAGGAATTGATTATCCCCTTGGCACAGCAGGGCTTGAAGATTATGCTCTGGTCGCAAAAGGGGTGATGGCTTATGCCCAATTAAACAACAAGGCTGCCATAAAGAATTTTGTAACAACGCTGACTAAACAAGCATGGCAACGCTTCTACAAAAAAGACGGCTGGTATATTGAGGAAAAACCATTAATCAAATACACCGTGGGTAAAACGGTTATTGAAGACAGTCCGCTGCCTTCACCCTCGGCGACTTTAATTAGAGTCAGCTTACAGTTAAAAAATAAAGAACTTAATGCTTTAGCTAATAAGGCATTACGACAAGGTGCAAGTACGATTGAAGAAGCACCTTACTGGTATGCAACCGAAATTGATATTATTCGTGAATTTTATAAAAAATAAGGACAGCAAGCTAACTAGTGTACCTGTGCATGTTGCTTGGGTGCTTCTAAAATATCAAACTCATACTGATTAATCGCAGTCGTAAATAACAATAAACGTGTTAAGCGAATATGGAACATACGCTTACTCAAATTAACAACCAAAACCGTATTAATATCATAAATATTAGCGGGTAAAATAATACTGCGTGTTTGTTTTAATGAAACCTGAAAAGGAATAAGCAGCGCTCGAAAATAGTCAGTGCCTTTACCAATACCACTCATGGCTTTAACCGCAACGGGCACTGCCGATTTGGCTATATCCATAATACCAATATCCAGTACCTTTCGAGAATCTGATTTTATCCAACGCACCACACCGGTTTGCCAACGGCCTTTTAATTTGCCATCGTACCGGTAAGAAACTATTTCACCTACTTTTACCGATAAGTCATGGTGGCCATCAAAACAGCGTAAGGCGATACCCATCTGGCTTAAATTGCTTTGCTGCCAATCTTCCTGAGAATAATTGGTATGAATATGGCGCTTATCTTTCTTTAAAGCTTCCTGATAGCGCGTTGCAAAAAAGCTTTTACCTTCCCCTTCCGCCAGTGCCGGTGCTTTTTTATGAGAATGTATCTTCAACTCATCCATTTCGGGGGTAAACTTTGCCCGCATCGAAATAAAGTGGTGACAGGAATTCAGGCCGGTGGTAATGCGCACGTCATCGACAGACGGTTTTCGTGGCTCTGAACGCTCAGTGTTGCCTTCCCAAGTATCGAGCAACCGCAGTAAGGCGTCACGCTGTTTACGTTCGAGTACACCGGCGTCCTGTAATAAGTCATCATCGAAGTTACCGCGTAAAATATTCTGGATAAGCAACTCAAGTTTTGTCTTGATTTTGTCAATATCAATAACCCGACCACTGATTTCCTGCATGTAAAGATCGTGGGTAATAAAACGGGGCGCTAAATCGGCCGACATATCCACGGCGTATTCGCCCTCGACCGCGAGTTGCACATTCGGCAATAAGTCGCAGTCTTTTGTCCAGAAGCTCACCAAGCGAAAAATTTCCCAAGCTTCGCCCTGCATCAAGTGGTAAGGCTCAGCCACCGCTAACAGCAAGATACGTTTATAGGCATAATCAATCGTTGCAGCAATCGGCAGCGTCATGCTGGGGAAAGGGTCATCCAAGTGGATTTCATTAAAGGTGTTCACTTCCGCATAACGATACAACTGGTGCAAATCATGCCACACGCCTTCATCTACCGGGTCATAAACAGAATAGGATTCCACTAAATTCCATGATAAAAAAATCATCGCAAAATAGGTTGCTTCATGCAGTAAATTACTTTCTGCTAACTTATGCTTTTTCTTTATCACTAGCTCACTGACGATAACTTTATAACCTGCCGCCATATCAAATAACAGCTTGCGGCAAATATCAGAAAAAAAGCGTTCTTTGCGCCCCAAGGGGATTTCTGCCGACTGATATTTTTGCTCTAAGGCCGCCACAACCTGCTGTACAATCGGGTACAGCACCACCAATAATGCCATGCGCTCCTGCACAGGATAGCGTGACACATTGAGAATACGCAGCTTTTCGAGCAACAAGTGTGCCGACGCATTACTATCGGCTGTTGGTAATTCTTCCACCCACTGATGCAATATTTTAGGGCGTAAATACGGCTTAGGCCGTTGGTTCACATCTTGTGTGGGGATATTTAATACGGGTAAGGACATTTAATTTTTATTTAACCTAAATATTGAGTCTAACTTGGCCGCTAAGCCCACATAGAGGTACATTTTTTAACCAATACCGCTTATTTATTGCAAAATGCATAATTATATTGCTAATTAGCTATTTCTAGGACAATAAACTATTTACTATAGCGGCAGTAGGAAAAATATTTGAAATTTTGGCGAAAAATAGTACTGTTACGCATATAAAATCAACAGTAATATATACCATCCTAGAGGAGTTTTGTATGGTTAAGCTATTATCCGGGTTTATCATTGGGGTATTTATACTCTTAAATCCCATTATGAGTATTACTTATGCCGCCGACGATATTATATTCACGTCTCCACCCCGTGAAAAACCAGCCGCAGGTAAGAAATTATACTCTCCTCTCGCAAAATACCTTAGCAGGTTAATTAACAGAAAGGTGGTTTATAAGCACCCCGGTAACTGGTTAAGTTATCAGCGCGATATGCGTGATGGTAAATACGATATTATTTTTGACGGGCCGCACTTTGCATCATGGCGAATGGTACACCTTGGTCATGATATGCTCGTTAAAATTCCAGGACATCTGGGGTTTATACTGGTTAAACCTAAATCCGAAACCAGCATTAAAGCGTTAAACGATCTAATTGGTAAACGTATCTGCGGTGTTTCAATGCCCAATCTATCCACCCTTTCGATTCTGGCCGCTTACCCAAACCCGGTACGCCAACCCGTGATTGTAGGCGTAAAGGGCGGCATGAAAGGGGTCGCAAAAGCAATTACCAAGAATCGATGCGATGCCTATGTTTTTCGTGATGTCTTTTATAAGAAAAAACTTAAACCGAAAATTAAGCAAAATCTGGAAATTCTTTACAGAAGTAAACCCTTACCCAACCAGGTCATCAGTGCTAGTGAGCGCATCACTCCGGCAGAGAAAAAAGCCATTGTTCATTCTTTGACACAGGGTAAAGGTGTAGCAGTAACCAAAGGTATTCTTAAACGTTTTGGTGGTAAGGCGCGCGCTTTTGTTAAAGCCACTAACGCAGAGTACAAGGGACATAATCTGCTACTTGAAGGGGTTATTTTTGGTTGGTAGGGGTGACTAAAAACTCCTACCGATAAAAGTGTGCGCCAAAGACGCGTCCTCCAGTTTCATTAAGTTAACATTGGAACTGGAGAACAAGAAGGCTTAAAGTCGTTTAAGCTAGTCTTCTTTATTCGCTATTTTACGTGTATCGTCATCACTCTCCACTGCTTCTAACATCGGTGCCAGTACCGGTGCATCTGGCTTTTTTCTTGTTTGCATATCGGCTTTAACCAAACGATTACTTGCATCATATGCACTAAAGGCTGCCGCATAAACTTCATTGGTATTATTGTCTTGGTGTGATCAATGTCATTTATCGCCAAATAGAGTTGATAGTCATGCTGTTCAAAGTAAGGCAAGACTTTATCGTTAAGCATGTCAGCCGCAGTGATAGGCGTTTTGGTGGTGTAGAGTTTTGCAAACGCTTTGCTATACGTATCAACAAAGGTTTGTTGATAAATACGACCAACGCCTTTGAGGTTGCCAACATAAAACGTATCTTGTGAACCCAGATTAGCCTGGATGGTGGGTTTCTATCTCACCACAGGCTTCATCATCATGTTTTTTCTTTTCCCAGGGCCTAGGGCGGCGACTTGAGCATCGCTAAGGATAATGCCGTCTTTAGCCACTTTTTCTTCGAGTGCTTTAAGACGTTTTTTTAAGTTCTCAAGATTATGACGTAGCCATAATCGAACGAACACCACTGCCAGAAACAAAGATACCTTCTTTACGAAGTTCATTACTGGTGCGGTGTTGGCCATGAGCGGGTTGTTCGATGGAATAGTCAACAACGGCCGTTTCCGTTGCTTCATCAACACGATTTTTAACGTTAGGTCGACGTTTAGTTTTTTCGATAAGATTATCGATTCCACCTTCTTTGACCAGCTCTTAATAACGGTAGAATGTATCACGAGAGACACCCATCACTTTACAAGCTCGGGAGACATTACCCAGCTCTTCCGCTAAATTGAGTAAACCTGCTTTGTGTTTAATAATTGGATTGTTAGTATGCATCATTGAGAGTTACCTTTTTGTTTTGATTTAAAGATTCGACACCTTTATCAAAACGGGTAACTCTCACTTTTGCAAGTGATGTGTCAGATTTGGTCTAAACTTTTACAAATTAGAAGTACGTTTTTTGCTAAATGACGTAATTAGCTTAGCATCAGACTTTACCGAGTTACTGAAGTCATTACCTTGTAATTGCTTAGCTGTTTGACGGGAAGAGACATCCATTTGATATTTAACAACTATAGTGCTTTTTTTCTTTGTTTGCTCACTCATTTGATTTCTCCTTCAGTATTAAGAGACTATGCTCTAAAGATAACCTTAATGAAAAGTGCTCAATAATCCATGTGTATAGTTCAGCATAATTTTCAACTAACGAGTCTTTTTTATTTCCTGCAATAGTAATCACATATTCAACATCTCCAGTCGCGGGATGAACAACTGGATAACATAACTGAGAGCCCTGATCACTCTCCTGAGTATTGCTTTTAACGAACCGCCTAATAGCCTTACTTTTTTTGTTTAATTCAGCTTGGATATCAGCTACAACGATTATAGACTTATTTTTGATTGCATGCATCACCGTACTTGTCGGAACCGAAAGATTTTTAGCTGCTGTACGTGGTGGATTGGATGCAGGCTCAAATGCGACCCATTCTATAGGTTTTCCACTTGCAATACGCAAAAGCCCAGTTCTAAACATTGCATTAGTTTTATCCATATATTCAAATACACTTCGAATTCCAGCAATTAAAAGTGGGATTTGTTGCTCAGGATGCGTAATATTATTAAAAGTTGTTGCTGGACATATTGTTGTCTGTGCAAGAACTTTTTTAACCTCATTACTCATTCTTTTGCATTTATCTCCTACCACTAAATTTAACGCTTTTAGTATGGCTAACAAATCATCAATATCTACATCTTTAGCTGGCTTCGAATAAGAATATATAGCTGCATATAGTGCTTTCATAATTGTGATATATAGAAATAGCCCTATAATAATTATTAATCCAGAATTATTGATTAAATTACCAATATATCGACCAAATAACTCTATAATATCTGTATTAATAGATTTTTTTGTTACCGCTAACGTAATAATCATTGGTGGTAATACAAATAACAGTGGTCGAAGAAAATAAGTCACCGACCATAGCTCACAGAACTTAACTGTAAGTCTACATAGCTTTTTACGTTTATTATCTCCAACAACAGGGTGCTGCATAGTGCGCCTATAATAGTGTGTACTCTATATACAAGGATTATACTACATACTGAATAGGCTCGACTAGTTGAGATGATAATTCAGGAATACAGTATGAATTCACCAACAATTAAAATTCACGTACAAAACATTTATAATTGTTATCTTGATTTTTTTTAAAAAACTCAACGACTATGGACTGAAAGTCCATAGGTTGCTCTTACAGAAGGACTAAAAGTCCTTCCCGTCTATTTAAGTATAATATTTCCTGTATCTGCATTTGAGGCATCTCTATGATGCTCCAAATACTCTTGAACCATTTCATCTGTAATATTTCCCGTCGACCATGCACCATACCCTATTGCCCAGAAATGCCTGCCCCAGTAACGTTTCTTCAACTCTGGAAACTCATCCTGTAACCTTCGGGATGTCCGCCCCTTTAATCGCTTTACCATATCACTTATCGATAATCTGGCCGGATATTCTATATGCATATGTATATGATCTTTACTGACTACACCTTTCAATATCCGGATATCTTCCGCATCACATATCTGGATTATTAGTTCTCGACAGCGCTTTTGTATTTCACCTGTCAAAACTGGATATCTATATTTTGTAACCCAGACTATATGCGATTTTAATTGGGTGACTGTATGCCCGCTTCGTCTTTGATTCTTCATCGCCTTAGCGTAACATAACTGTGTAGCAGCTAAAGCCTTGCACTAAAGTGCATAGTTTTAACTAGCGTACTGAGACAATAAAAATAGTTACACAGATTTGTGTACATCCTCAAAAAAACTTGACCACTACACTTCCTATTTTAATAAATTCAGAGTTTGGGTTGTCTCTTACCTCAACAAATAATCTAGCACCTAAAATTTGCCAAGGTGTTTTGCCAGTTGTCTTGAGTTTTTTATCTAATCCTTTCTCGAGTCCTGATTCCCATACTTCCTGGTATGTACGGCTTATCTGGCACCAGCAAGTACTTCAACAGCGTAGTCTGTAAATGTAAAATTCATATCTCTTCCTTTTGCAGCAAATAGTATGATAAATGGACACTGTCTGTTCGTACATCAGAATCAGTAAATTCTTAATTTTTTGGCTATACTAATTTGAAAAATTCAAACCCTTCTTTTTCATCAGTTTTTCTTTCCAATATACCTTCGCTCAAACCATCTAAAACTAGTTTTTGACGTTCGAGGGTATAGTCAACTAGATGATCTCCTTTATCTATTCCGATGTACTGTCTTCTCATTTTATGAGCTACAGAAATCGATGCCCCTGAACCAACATAGGCATCTAAAATCAAGTCTTGAGGCCTAGTGGAGATTTCAAAAATTCTTTGAATTAATTTTTCTGGTTTGGGCGTATCGAAAACATCCTTATCTGGAAATAACTTAAGCAAATGTTTTTTAGCCATTTTGTTAGTTCCTACATCATCACCTAGCCAGAGTGTTTCTGGCGTCATGCCTAATATTGAATCGGATAGAAACTTCTTTAACCGAGGAACGCCATTACCATCTTTTCCAAACCAAATATTATTATTTTTAATGGCAGCTAACATTTTTTTCTTATTATAGGCCCAACACCTACCATTAGGTGCTGAATGAATCTTTCCTGTTGGTCCTGTGATTTCGTAAAACTGAGACTTAACAGCATGACCCGCTTGGACATTCAATGATACAGATTGCCATGGCCCTCTTGGATCATTATCTGGGTTTTTATATCGATCAAGCATATCTTGACTTGCGGGCAATTTATTTGTCGCTTTCGAAAATAACTTCTTATCGTATGCGTATACCAAAATATATTCGTGATTATTTGAAAAACTTTTTCGGTTTTCTCTAGTTGTTCTCTGCTGCCAGATAATAGTTGTAACAAAGTTATCTCTACCAAAAATACCATCAGCAGCAACCTTAAGATAATGAACCTCACTGTCATCAATAGATATCCAAATACTTCCATCTTTTTTTAAAAACTTCCTTAATCTTACAAGTCTTTTAATAAGATTACCTAGCCACTCAGCATGAATAGAATCATCATAATGTGTATAGGTCTCTCCATTATTGTAAGGTGGATCTATATAAATACATTTAACTTTTCTTTTATAGTCGGCAAGCAGTAAATCCAGCACATCAAGATTCTCACCTTGGATGATTTTCCTTGTTTTACTGTCAATTATTGGTGAAGAATATTTTTTTATTTTATTTAATTTAAAACTCATATCAATTTCTACATACGATTAATACTTCGGCAGCATCTTCTGTCTCTAGGTGGAGGTTAGACCTATTTAATTTGCTATGAGAAAACTTGCCAGGAGAACGAACTTCAACGTTAGAAAAATACTTTTTTGCTAAAGCCTCTAACCATTCCATTTCTACCACACGTGGATGAGCTCCCTTTGTTTTGTCATAAGGTGAATAAGATAGTAATAATATTTTTCCTTTCATTGAAACTTTTTTGAAAAGATCTTCAAAAGCTTGAGGGGCCTTTGATCTTATACAAAAATCAGACTGGTGCCTCTCTTCTCGATACAATCCCCTACTTAATCTTTTAAAGCCACCAATGTTGGTAGTTGATACTGAAGGGAAATCCATCATGCATAGCGTTTCTAATCCATGATAAAAGCGACTATAATGATCTCTTGTATACGGTGGGTCAGCATAAACAACACTAACATCTTCTCCAAGACTATCTAATGCTTCTTTATAGTCCATACATAACACTTCATGATTATCAAACTGAGTCGTCACCTGTGAATATTTATTCAACCATGATTCAAATACTGAGAAAACATTTAAATTTCTATCTTTTCTTAGTTGCTTAAGTATCCCTTTTTTTGGTGACCCATTTTTGTCTCGAGGTCTGATGGGTTGAGCAAACTGTTTTCCAACTGTATTTACTATATCACTTGCAGTACTCAAGACAGATGCTAATAATATGTTTTTATACTTAGAATCAACTGTTTTAATGCTATCTATTATGACATCTAATTCTACCGCCTGTTTGAATGAGAAGTATACGCCACCAAAATATCTAGCCGCTAAGAATGACTTTTCGCTATGATTATTTAAGTTATTGATTACTTCTTTAAGTGCTGTTTTTACAGAGCTTGATTCATCAGTATTATTTTCCTGGACAGCAGAATATAACGATGCATTCTCTAAAAAATCACATACAAGATTTAAATCATCTGATAAATCTCCATTTATTATTTTTTCTTCTAATTCAATGATAGGTTTAAAAATATTTAAATAGTATTGTGCCTTTTTGCATGCTTTTATAGTTTGTAAAAATTTTAAGACAAACCCATCATTCATCGGCTTTAATAGCGCCGAACAAATTACACTTGAGTACTGCTGAATATCTACAGATACAACTTTTCTTTCTGGAGAAAAGTGCTGGCTTACAGACCCTGACCCCGAAAAAAGATCACATATTCCATTTTTTTTTGGGTCTACTTCATCCGCAACACTTTTTATAAAATCAAGAATTCGTAACTTACTACCTAAATAATGAACAGTTCTAAATGTAGAATTTTGATTTTTATTTGAAGTTAATGAAGGTAGTTCTAAACTTTTTTGATACATCATATATTTTTATATCTTTAAACCATGTATTGGTGAAATACAGTCTTCGAAAGGATATTATTCAATTCATCAGCAGTGCTTACAATTCTTTTCATACGATCAGATCTACCATGCCAATTTAAATCCATCCAATCCATTATTTCCTGATAATTTGGATGGCTAGGCATAAAAAGATGGTAAAGAAACATGCGTGTCGTTAGTTGTATGAATATCCCAATTGGCTTTCCATTTGCGGGATATAATAAACCACTAGCAGCATCAAGTTCAAAACGATAATTTTGACTTTTCACTGAAACACTAGGCCTAATTTCAATTGGAGCCATGGTTGTATCATCATTTAGACTTCTTAATAATATTCTTTGACTATTATCACCTGGCGTAGCTCCGAAAAAAGAACTAAAAGTCTTAATATCAAAATTGGCTTGCTTCCATCGATTTCCACTTTTTGGAATTTCAGCTAATAATACTTTGCTATCCTTGTAGTATTGCCAACCTTCTTGTTTTAAAACCGTCTGGTCTTCTTGTTCAACTTTAATAACCTCCTCACGAGAGCGAGCAGTGTCACCTGGTTTTCTTACATATCGATTTTCTTTGGCTTTATTTATAACCTCTTCGTCATTAATATCCTTGAGCCGATCTGCTGATTCGGCCAACCAAGATTGCCAATAAACCTCCATTCTTTGAAGCTCTTCTTGTGAAAGCTCTATTGCGCCAAAAGCTTCCCTGTTTTTTCTCAGTCCACCAAGAGTTAAATTACCTGATCCTACAATTAAGGAACCGGTACCTTCTTCATTCTTAAAAAAACTAATTTTGGGATGAAACAATGAACCATTGTCATTATGACAGAAAGCGTGCACATCTAAGCTTGGTTTCTGATGCTTAATTTCACTTAGTGTCTCAAGACATGCAAGGTTGGTTATCTGGTCAATACCAACGACCATTGAATAATTTCCTCGATCTAGTAACGCATCAAATTCTTTATCCTTTAAAAGAATATCAACACCACTTGAAGATGCAAAAGCATATGCACCATACCCTGCGATCGATGATGAGCATGCTCTAATCATTGCTTCATGAATAGAATAAGATTGAGAAAATGAAAAATCTTGAATGAATAGCAATTATTTTCCCCTATTTTAAACATAGCAATGTATAAGCGAAAGCACAAAAGTACATTCAGTAAATAAAATTAATCTTATTATCATATTAAATACGTTGTGATTTAGTCTGAGGATAACATAATGTATGAGTGTATCGTTTGACTAAAATTAAGATGGAATTATATTAAACCACCTGTCTACACCTACACTACGTCTACACATGAATATTTAGCCAGGAAATAAATCAATAAATTTACGCAAGGAAAAGACTGTAAGTTATTGATTTTAAAGATGGTGCCAGGGCCGGAATCGAACCGGCACGGTATTTCTACCGAGGGATTTTAAGAACAATTATCTACTTGTTCCGATTGCACAGACCTAAAATCACCAGTAAGTTGGTCAACTCATCTGTCTACACGCTATATTTACATCAAGAATTTTTAGTCAAAAATATGAGGTAAGTCGTTGATTCTTAATGGTGGGCCTACTTGGACTCGAACCAAGGACCAAGGGATTATGAGTCCCCTGCTCTAACCAACTGAGCTATAGGCCCTTTAAAAGGGAGCGGTGATTTTATCAAGGTTTTAGAATTAATGTAAGATAGCTGGACATAAAAAAGGCGCAACCAATGTCACACCTTTTTAACTTTATTTCCAATAATCTGCGTTATTCAGAATCCAGGAAACTACGCAACTGATCCGAGCGGCTTGGATGGCGCAATTTACGTAACGCTTTTGCTTCGATCTGACGAATACGTTCGCGTGTTACATCAAACTGTTTACCCACTTCTTCTAAGGTATGGTCGGTGTTCATATCGATACCAAAGCGCATTCGCAATACTTTTGCTTCTCTTGCGGTTAAGCCTTCGAGAATGTCCTGTGTTGCTTCACCTAGGCCTGAACCGGTTGCTGAATCTAATGGTGATGTCACGTTGCCGTCTTCAATAAAGTCGCCTAAGTGTGAATCTTCATCGTCACCAATCGGGGTTTCGGTTGAAATAGGTTCTTTGGCAATTTTAAGAACTTTGCGAATTTTATCTTCGGGGAGCTCCATTTTTTCTGCCAATTCTTCCGGTGTGGCTTCACGACCTAAATCTTGCAACATTTGACGAGAGATACGATTGAGTTTATTAATCGTTTCAATCATATGTACTGGAATACGAATGGTGCGCGCCTGATCGGCAATGGAACGGGTAATCGCCTGACGGATCCACCAGGTCGCATAAGTCGAAAACTTATAACCACGACGGTATTCAAATTTATCAACCGCTTTCATTAAACCGATATTGCCTTCCTGAATTAAATCGAGAAATTGTAAACCACGGTTGGTGTATTTTTTTGCAATAGAGATAACTAATCTTAAATTGGCCTCTACCATTTCTTTTTTGGCACGACGTGCTTTGGCTTCGCCAATGGACATTTTGCGATTAATGTCTTTCATTTCTGAAATTCGCATAGAGCAACTGTCTTCTAACGCAACCAGTTTTGTTTGCGCTTTTAAAATTTCATGTTTGTGTTCATCTAAAATGGCTGAATATTTTTCACCGCTATCGATATGCGTTTGTAACCAGTTTAAATCTGCCTCATTATCGGGGAACGAGGTAATAAATTGTTTACGTTGCATGTGCGCTTTGCCAACGCAGATAGTCATAATGACTTTTTCCTGACTGCGAATTTCATTAATCAACTGACGCATTTGACCAACAAGGCGTTCCACCATTTTGGGTGTTAATTTTAATTCCATGATCTGATCGATCACTTCATCACGAATTTTGGTGGTCTTTTTATCTGAAAAGCCATTCTTTTGTGCGGCTTTCATCATTTTATTAAATAATTTTTCAATTTTTGAGAAACGTTCTTTTGCTTCTTCCGGATCTGGACCGGTATCGATAACTTCTTCATCATCATCATCATCATCGGTATTTTGTGCGCCCGGCACAATAATTTCGTCCGGTGCATTCGGATCGATATAGTCGGTTAAAATATCCGTTAGTTTAAATTCTTCGGCCATAAATTTTTTATGGAAGCCGATTAAAGTTTCAACGGTTTTTGGGTAGCAGGACAGCGAACGCAACATTTGCTTCAAACCACCTTCGATACGCTTGGCAATTTCAATTTCGCCTTCGCGCGACAACAATTCTACCGCACCCATTTCACGCATATACATACGTACAGGATCGGTGGTACGGCCAAATTCACTGTCGACATTGGCAAGAGCCGCTGCCGCTTCCTCTGCCGCGTCTTCGTCGACGCTATTACCAGATTCTAGCAAGGTGTCGCTATCTGGGGCCACTTCATGTACGGTGATCCCCATATCATTGATCATCGCAACGATATCTTCAATTTGATCCGGATCAACAATATCGTTCGGCAGGTGGTCGTTGACCTCGGCATAGGTTAAGTAACCTTGCTCTTTTCCCTTTGCAATCAATATCTTAAGCTGGGATTGCTGCTTACTTTCGTTCAATTCGGGTGCTTTACTTACACTCATTTACTGCGCTCACATTATTTCGAGATAAAAGATCAGAAGTTTACACTAGATCTGTGATTTTTCTATATAAATCATAAGATAACTATAGACTTTTTCTTAATAAATTTGCTTGATTTACTCTGCAATTTAAGATTTCTTGCGGATTTATTACCTTTATTCAACCCATCAGCTCGATCGTTGGGTTAATTGCCTCAATTCCTGCTTTTCCGATTCACTCAGTTGACCATGGTTCGATTTTGCCAGTAAATGCTCCAAACGCATTTCCTTTGCCTGTAAATACAGGGCTTGTATGGCACCGATAAACTCTGCTTCCAATGCTGTCTCGTCCGTGACTTCCGGCTGCCATTGCGCCAGTTTAACCAGATGCGGGTAACTTTGCTCCGCATCCTCAAATCCTGACCAACGCTCTAGGATGGCTGCACAATTGATATGGGGATAAGCGTGTAATAATTCAAGTAATTTTCGCAAAATATTAATGCCGGGCGTGTCGAGTTCGGCTAACTGATTTGGGGTTTTTACCAGTTGTGCTAATCGAGGCAAATACAATAAACGCATAATGGCCATTCTTATTGGAGATAGCCCCATTTTTACCGCAGATCGAGATGAATTAGCAGTATTTGTCGTATTAGGATAAGTCGGTTCAGTGCCCGCCTGTGCTGCAACCGGCCTGACCATTGCACCTCGGCTACCCCGCGTTAAAGTCGAATGTTCCTGTAAGCTGGCTTCTATTTCTGCTGCTTCCATCCGAGTTAACTGTGCCAGTTGCTGCAACATCATCTGCCGATAGACCCCCGGCAATAACTGACTAAGCAACGGCCGCGCTTGCTCAACGAGTTGTGCCCGGCCATCAATGCTATGTGTGTCGATATTAGCGCACAGATTTTCGAACAAATATTCAGAAAAGGTTTTGGCTTTGTTGAGTTCGTCCTCGAAGCCTTCTTTACCATTAGCACGAATATAACTGTCAGGGTCTTCACCTTGTGGCAGGAACATAAAGCGAATTTGCAAGCCTTCGCGTATCACCGGTAAGGCATTATTTAAGGCGCGCCATGCCGCATCACGACCGGCTCGGTCACCGTCAAAACAAAAATAAATATCATGGCTTAAGCGGAATAAACGCTGTAAATGATCGGCAGTGGTCGCCGTGCCCAAAGTTGCCACCGCATAGCGTACGTCAAATTGTGCCAGTGCCACCACGTCCATATAGCCTTCCACAACGAGTACCTTGTCGATTTTACGCATGGCTTTGCGCATTTCGTACAGCCCGTATAACTCACGACCTTTATGAAACAAGGGGGTTTCGGGGGAATTTAGATATTTAGGGGAATCGTCCCCTAATACACGACCACCAAAAGCAATGCAGCGCCCACGTTGATCACGAATAGGAAACATCACCCGATCTCGAAAACGGTCATAAGTGCCGCCCCGATCATTATTAATTAGCATACCTATTTCGACTAATTTCTTTTCAATCTCTGAATTTGCCGACGCACCAGCAATGGCTTTTAAAACCGACTCATAACCGGGTGGTGCATAGCCCATCCCATATTCTGCTGCGATTTCACCGCTTAAACCACGCTGCTTTAAGTACGCGACGGCTTTTTGTGCCTGGGGGTGTTCGCGCAACTGCTTACGGTAAAATTGATCCACCTGCTGCATTAATTGATACAGTGAATCGGCCTGTTTTATCTTAACCCCATGCTCGGTGCCGTTCACTTTTTCATGCGGCACTTCTAAACCCAGATTACGCGCTAATTCTTCAACCGCTTCAGGAAAACTTAAGTGTTCGTATTCCATTAAAAAACGCAGTGCCGAACCACTCTCACCACAACCAAAGCAATGATAGAACTGTTTGGTTTCGCTCACCGAAAAGGATGGGGTTTTTTCATTATGGAACGGGCAACAGGCCTTGTGGTTGCTACCAGCTTTTTTTAATGGCACCCGCGCATCAATCAGCTCGACAATATCGGTACGAGCGAGAATGTCGTCAATAAAGTACTGAGGGATTAAACCGGCCATGGCGGCTATTTTATGGGTTTTGCCACTGAGACGCGAGGAGATACGCAACTTGTTTTAGCTTTAGGCAAAATATTTTTAGCGTCCAGTCACGCTTAACCTAAGCTTAGAGAGCAAGGCGTAAATTGACGAAAAAAGCGGAGTTTACGCTAGTAAATGAGCATGTTTGAGGAGGTTTACAACGCCGCTATCAGAGCTTAGGTTAAGCGTGATTTAATTTTACCACTGACCGCACCCATATCAGCCTTACCCGCTAAAGGGGCTTTAAGCATACCCATAACCTTGCCCATGTCTTTCATGCTTGCCGCACCCGTTGAGGCAATCGCGTCATCAATTAAGGCATCGACTTCGGCATCCGACATTTGCTCGGGCATGTATTCTTTAATGATAAGCATTTCGGCTTTTTCAATATCGGCCAGTTCATTACGGTCGGCTTTTTCAAACGCTTCGATCGAGTCTTTACGTTGCTTTAACATTTTTTCTAAAACAGCAATAACCGCATCGTCATCAAGTTCGATACGCTTATCGACTTCAATTTGCTTAATCGCAGCAGTAATTAAACGCAATGTTTTAAGACGCTCTTTTTCTTTAGCGCGCATTGCATCTTTTACGTTATCGTTGATACGTTGTTTTAAATCAGACATAAAACTATCTTAAATTAAACCATCTTTAATAATAACTAAAAATAAAAACAGCCTGACGATGTTAAAGCAATGTCAGCCTGAGCAATTTAGTTTAATAATGTAAATCTAGTAAAGACGAACTAAACGTGAACGCTCACGTGATATTTTTTTCTGGTGACGTTTAACAGCCGCAGCAAGTTTACGCTTACGAATTGATGTTGGCTTTTCATAAAATTCGCGTCGACGGACTTCAGATAAAACACCGGCTTTTTCACAAGAACGTTTAAAACG
>CAYYLL010000027.1:0-41288 GCA_964472525.1 uncultured Thioalkalispiraceae bacterium
AGTCCCGGATTGTGATTCCGGTCGTCGCGGGTTCGAGCCCCGTCAGCCACCCCATTTATATCAATGCCTTACGGGTAATCTGGTTACTTTTAGGCTCTTTCTTTCCGAATATCATCCCCGTTTTTTTAATATTACTGTCACTAACTATCTGATAATTAATGATCTTTAACTGAATAAGTGGGCTGGTTATTCTCCATTTTTGTAATCTATTCATTATTATGCTTTACTACGCAATAAATGGATACTATAGTTACCAATTATTATATATTTGGTAATTATAATGCTCAATAAAAAAAAGCGAAAAGCCTTGGTTTTCCCAAAAAACCAAAAGGTTTTATCCCTTCTCGGTGAGAATATTAAGCTCGCATGCAAACGCAGGGGCTACACTCAGTCACTTCTTGCTGAACGTACAGGCTTGAGCAGGTTAACTATTCGAAAAATTCAGAAGGGAGATTCAACGGTTTCCATTGGTCACTACGTAGCTGTATTGGGTGTACTGGGGATGGTTGACGATTTTGCCTTGGTGGCAAGTGATGACGAATTAGGACGAAAGCTTCAAGATATTAAGTTAATGAGTAAAACACAATGAGTCGAGAAATTTACATTTTTGCTGACTGGGAAGAATTTGATGAACCCATGTTTGTTGGTTCATTGCGTTCAAACTTGGTAAAAGCGAAAGAGCACTTTAGCTTTGCTTATGATGAACAATGGCTACAGTCAAAATATGTTCAGCAAATCGATCCTGAATTGCAGCTTTATACTGGTGAGCAGCATAACAATAGCCAACAGAATTTCCGTGTCTTTCTGGATTCATGTCCTGATCGTTGGGGTCGTCTATTAATGAAAAGACGCGAAGCTGTTATCGCGCGTCAACAAGATCGTAAACCCAATATTTTGAATGAGTCCGATTACTTACTTGGCGTTCATGATATGTATCGGATGGGGGCTTTGCGATTTAAGCTAGATTTTAATGGAGACTTCCTAGATAACAATGAACAATTAGCATCGCCACCGATGGCATCGCTGCGCGAATTAGAGTATGTAGTGAGTCAGTTAGAAAATGTGCGAGATATTGATGACCCTGATTATTTAAGATGGTTGAATATGTTAATTTCACCTGGCTCATTATTAGGGGGGGGCAAGACCAAAGTCATCGGTTATTGATAGCGATGATAACTTATGGATAGCAAAATTTCCAAGCGGGTATGATGATTATGATATAGGCGCATGGGAATATGTTGTTTACCTGTTGGCGATTGATGCAGGTATTACAATGTCTGAATCTCAGTTACAAAAATTTAACAGTCAACATCATACCTTTTTAACGAAGCGTTTTGATCGTACAACAAATAGCCGATTACACTTTACCTCGGCAATGATGCAACTCGGTTATAACGATGGTGATGAGGGCGCAAGCTATTTAGAACTGGCGCAGTTTCTAACTGAACAAGGTTCTAATACTAAAGCTGATTTAGTGGAGTTATGGAGACGAATCGTTTTTAATATTGCTATTTCGAATACGGATGACCATTTAAAAAACCATGGATTTATATATTCTAAGGGTGGTTGGTTATTGTCGCCTGCTTACGATATAAACCCAATTACTCCATCAGGCGGTTTACATTTAAATATAAATGAAGACGATAATCGCTTAAATTATGAATTAGCGATGGAAGTGATAGATTATTTTCAATTAACTCAAAATGATGCATTACAAATTAAACATGAAGTTTTACGGAGCGTTGATCAGTGGGAGTCGGTTGCAACAAAAGTAGGGTTGGCAAGGGCAGAGCAACAGCTTATGGCAGCCGCTTTTAATGTTTAAATAACGGTTATACTTGAAATATTTCCGAATATAAATATTAATAATCTGTATGCTATTAATTAGATAATAGAGCTTAATGCTTCCGGACTTTATGGCAAGATTTTTATAAGTCTCGTTAGAAAGAGAGCTCAACTTTCGTTCCGATCCCATCAACATTTTCTTGCAAGGATATTATCCATTGATTCGCTTCACATAACTGTTTAACTAATGCAAGGCCAATACCTGAATTATTGGTGACAGATTGTTTTTGTCCTCGAAAAAATCGTTCAAAAACTTTCTTTTGAATATCATCAGGTATACCCGGTCCACTGTCTTTAATCGATATTGATTCATGGTTAACGGTGATAGTGACAGTTCCTTTACTCGTATACAGTATTGCATTAGTTAACAGATTGCGTAGTATAATATCTAATGCCTGCCGACTTCCATTGACAACCAATTTGGAATTCTGAATATAATTAAATTCTATTTCTTTTGTATGCGCTTGATCTATTAACTTATCAATATTTTCCTGTATTAAAGCATTGGCTTTAATATGCTCCTGTTTCCAAGGTTGGGTTTCGCCTCGTGAAACAGCTAATAAAACATGAATTAACTCACGCATTACATCAACTTCATGTTTAATTCGTGCCACAATATCTCGATCCATTTGGCTTAAAGTCGAACTGCCTTCTAATAACTCTACTGCACCTGCGATGACAGAAACAGGTGTTCTGATCTCATGACTTGCGTTAGATGTGAATGCCTTTTCACGGTCGATATAGCCTTTGATCTTCTCATTATATTCGGAAAATTTATTGGCAAGGATCCCAAGTTCATCATTTACAAAGTCTCGAGGGATCTGCACGATTCCGTTCTCGGCGCTACCTTGATCAAGGCTTTCTACTAAATTATGTATGGGTTTAATCACTTTTTCACTAGCATATACTCCAATCCCTAAACCGATCAATAATGTAATCAATGTGTATATGAGTATGCTTAACTCTACAGAAAATTCAAAACTCTCAAATTCGGTAAAATCGTATAAGAAATAAAAATTATATGGATATTTATTTATATGAATGAGATTGTATTCAATATTGTTGAGTATCACTTCATTGAACTTTAATTTGTTTGTAATTCTAGAAATTTCAGGTGGCAGATTAGCTTTGTGATCGGGCGAAGAAATATATAATTTAAAATAATTACCGTAGAAGTGAAATTTGCCCGGGTTTTCGATGTAGTTTTGTGAGATCATCTGCGCTTCACGCAAGGCTGTTTTAGTGATTAATTTGTCATCGAGTTTCTCTAGAAAGATAAGCGTAATGGAGGCAGCAATAATGGTGATAATCAAGCTATATATAGCAAAGGCGAGAATAATATAAGTACGTAATGTCAGTCTATTCCTCATTTGTTAAGCGGTAACCAAAGCCTGTAATTGTTTTAAGAAGTGGTTTAGAAAAAGGTTTGTCGATAATTTTTCTTAAGGTATACAAATGAGTACGCAGTGCACTTGTAATGGGTGGTTCATCATCCCATATTGTTCTTTCTAATTCATCGGAGGATACTACCCTGTATGTATTTATCATAAAGAATTTAAGTAGTTTTAACTGTAGTGGTGGTAATATAAGAATTTGATTGTCGCGTTTAACTTCCATAGTTTGTGTATTGAAAACCAAATCACCTACCGATAAAATTTTAGTAGTCCATTGTTTTTGTGCTCGACGAGTTAATGCCTGAATACGTGCATTGAGTTCCTTCATTTCGAACGGTTTAACCAGATAATCATCCGCACCTATTTCAAGGCCCTTAACACGGTCGTTGAGCGTATCCCGTGCGGTAAGCATGATAATGGGTAAATCTAATTGTGCATCTTGGCGAATTTTTTTGCAGATATCCATTCCAGATATTCCTGGTAAGGATAAATCCAGAACAATAATATCGAAATCACCGGTTACAGCGAGATGCAGTCCACAAATTCCGTCTGCAGCCCAATCAAGAGTATGCCCAAGGCGACTAAAATAATCGAAAAGATTGTTAGCCAGATTTGCGTGATCTTCAATAATAAGAATTTTCATCGTCACATACGGTATTTGATTGTGGCTATTTTAACAAACACAAGGTAATAATATAAGTACTGGGGTATTATTCATCGGGTTATCTATCAGCTTGCTAGGCCATCTTTACATAATCTTAACACTCTGTTTACTCTATGCTTACTGCCTTTGATGTATGCTTAGAAAATTAATGTAGTACATATTTTATAAAGTACAGCATAGGTCGTTACAAACAGGATCTTCAGCATTTAATGAAAAATACCTTTTTACCCTTTTCTAAGCCATCTATTAGCGAAACTGATATTGAAGCCGTTGCAGAAGTGTTGCGTTCTGGCTGGATAACCACGGGCATAAAGTGTACAGAATTTGAACAAAATATCTGTGAATACACCGGCAGTCGCCATGCAATTGCACTGTCATCAGCCACAGCTGGTATGCATTTGGCCCTGCATGCATTGGGAATAGGGCCGGGTGACGAGGTGATCACACCGTCCATGACCTGGGTGTCAACCATTAATCTCATCACTGCCTGTGGTGCGAAGCCTGTTTTTGCCGATATAGACCGTGATTCACTCATGATAACGGCTGACACGATAGCTCCCTTGGTGAGCAAACAAACTCGGCTTATTATTCCCGTACATTATGCAGGGGCGGCGGTTGAACTCGAACCTATACAACGTTTGGCTCAGGAAAAAGACATCATGCTGATTGAAGATGCTGCACATGCGATGGGTACAGAATATCAGAACAAGCGTATTGGTGTTGATGGCACTGCCATTTTCTCATTTCATCCTATTAAAAATATGACGACTGGAGAAGGTGGGATGTTTTGCACTGACGATCAGTCATTAGCAGATCGTATCCGGCGGCTCAAATTTCATGGACTTGGTGTGGATGCATACGATCGACAAAGCCATGGACGTGCACCGCAAGCTGAGGTGCAAGAACCCGGTTTCAAGTATAACTTACCCGACATGAATGCCGTACTCGGCATATGCCAATTGCAACGTTTGCACGAATTTAACGAACACCGTGCTGCACTGGCGCAACTTTATATAGAACAGCTTGCCTCTATTGAACAAATTATTCCGCTTAAACAACCTGAATCGACAACACGTCATGCTTGGCATCTGTTTATTATCCGTCTGGATATCGACAGTGCAGGTATGAGCAGAGATACTTTTATGTCTGAATTGAAGTCCAAAGGCATTGGTACCGGATTACATTTTAGAGCGGTACATATGCAGAAATATTACAGGGAACATTTACAATCAAAATATGAACTTGCAAATACTGAATGGAATTCAGAGCGTATTTGTTCCTTGCCCCTGTTTCCTGATATGCGAGATGAAGATATTACACGTGTTGTGGATGCTATTAAATCGGTTTTGAGGAGAACAACAAAATGACATCACTATATTTGTCGCTGGTGATACCTGTTTACAATGAAGAGGCTAATTTGACAGAGTTAATCGATCGTTGTCGCAAAGCCTGTCTGCAAATCGGTAAATCATTTGAGATTGTACTTGTCGACGATGGTAGTCAGGACCAATCAACTAATATGATTAAAGAAGCTTGTCTGCAACATCAGGAAGTTATTGGTATTTTACTTAATCGCAATTACGGCCAGCATAGTGCTATTATGGCGGGGTTTGCTCATACCAAGGGTGATGTCATTATTACTCTTGATGCCGACTTGCAAAACCCACCAGAAGAAGTTCCAAATTTACTCGTTGAAATTGAAAAGGGTTATGATGTTGTCGGTAGTGTTCGACAAATGCGTAAGGACTCAATTTTCCGGCGTCTCGCGTCATGGGTTGTAAATAAAGCAGTACAAAAAGCAACGGGGGTATTAATGCATGATTATGGTTGTATGTTGCGTGCGTATCGACGTTCGATAGTCGAAGCCATGCTTGCATGTCATGAGCGAAGCACCTTTATACCAATATTGGCGAATATGTTTGCCAGTAAAACAACTGAAATATTAGTTAAGCACGCTCGCCGTGAAAATACGGAGTCAAAATATAATTTACTCAAACTAATCAACCTGCAATTTGATCTACTAACATCAATGACAACATTCCCATTGCGGTTATTAAGTTTGATTGGTGGTGGTTTAGCCCTTTCAGGATTTTTACTAAGCGCGATTCTTATTCTATCCAGAATTATCTATGGTGCGCAGTGGGCTGCTGAAGGTGTGTTTACGGTATTTTCTATTCTATTTATTTTTATCGGTGTGCAGTTATTAGCAATGGGATTACTTGGTGAATATATCGGTCGTATTTATAGTGATGTACGTGCACGGCCCCGTTATTTTATACGTGAAATAATATCTCAGGAAGATCCCCCTCTTTAAAATACGAAAGCATTTTGAATAAAAATGGCAAACTTGAAAGTGAAAATATTTACAGCAATTGGAGTATAGTTTATGAAAACAGTGGTTATGGCTTATCAAAATGTTGGTTATGCAGGTATTGCCGCATTGATACGCAATGGTTTTGAGATTCAGGCAGTTTTTACCTATATAGATGCACCTGATGAATCTATGTGGTCGCCCTCTGTAGCCGAATTGGCAGCCGAAAATAATATTCCAGTTTATACTCCCTCGGATATTAACCATCCTCTATGGGTAGAAAAAATACAAAAACTGCAACCGGATATTATTTTTTCATTCTATTACCGGGATTTACTCAAAAAACCCATACTCGATATTCCCCCGCATGGTTGTATTAATTTACATGGTGCACTGTTACCGAAATTTCGTGGGCGCGCACCGATTAATTGGGCTTTACTTAAGGGTGAAAAGCAAACCGGTGGCACACTACACTATATGACAGAAAAAGCAGATGATGGTGATGTTATCGCGCAGTTTGCATTTCCGATTAATGATGACGATACCGCATTGTCATTACACCAGAAACTGGTTCAAGGTACTGGCCCGCTACTCGATGAGTATCTGCCAAAAATTGGTAGTGGCAAAGTGGAACGCACACCACAAAATGAAGCTGAGGCAACGGTGTTTCCCCGTCGCCGACCAGCCGATGGACTGATTGACTGGCAACAATCCAATGTTGAAGTTCGAAATTTAATTCGTGCTGTCACACGTCCTTTCCCCGGTGCCTTTACCTTTAGCCGTCAGTCTAAAATGTTTATCTGGAAGGCTGTATTAAGTGAACTTGGCACCGATGGTCAAACCCCCGGCACGGTGCTTTCTACCAGCCCATTAACGGTTGCTTGCGGTAAAGGGGCACTCGAAATCGTCTCTGCGCAACAGGAAGATCAACTGCCTATTAGTGGCACACAATTGTCTCAAGTATTGAATCTTTTACCTGGCAGCCACTTTGAAAGTGAACGCGCACAGGCCATTTTTAACAAACGCAAAACTCGTGTATTAATATTAGGTGTTAACGGTTTTATAGGGAATGCTCTCACCGAACGCCTACTGCAAGATGGTAATTATGAAGTGCATGGCATGGATATCAACAATGATGCTATTGGGCGTTTATTGAATCAGCCTGACTTTTACTTCCATGAAGGCGATATATCCATTCATAATGAATGGATTGAATACCATATTAAGAAATGTGATGTAATTATGCCTTTGGTTGCTATTGCCACTCCGATTGAATATACCCGTAACCCGATACGCGTATTTAAACTGGACTTTGAGGAAAATCTCAAAATTGTGCGTTACTGTGTTAAATACCAAAAACGGATTCTATTCCCATCAACCTCTGAAGTTTATGGCATGTGTGATGATCCGGATTTCGATGAAGACAATTCACGCTTAATCCTTGGCCCCATTAACAAGCAACGTTGGATATATTCCTGCAGCAAACAATTACTGGATCGTGTTATCTGGGCTTATGGTAAATCAGAGGGTCTTAAATTCACTTTGTTCCGTCCCTTTAACTGGATGGGGCCTCGTTTGGATTCACTGAATTCAGCTCGTATCGGGAGTTCGCGTGCGATTACTCAATTAATTCTTAATCTGGTGGAAGGCGCACCTATCCAGCTTATTGATGGCGGTGCACAAAAACGCTGCTTTACGGATGTATCCGATGGTGTCGAATGCCTTTTTCGAATTATTGAAAACAAGAATGATAATTGTGATGGACAAATTATTAATATTGGTAATCCCGATAATGAAGCCAGTATCCGGGAATTGGCTGAATATTTAACAGAATTATTTGAAAAACATCCACATCGTCATCACTTTCCACCGACGGCGGGCATGATTGAAACAGAAAGCCACGCATATTATGGTGAAGGCTATCAGGACGTTCAGCATCGCAAGCCGAGTATTCGTAATGCCAAACGTTTGCTAGATTGGGAACCCAGCGTAAGCACTCAAGAGTCCATCAGTAATACGCTGGATTATTTTTTAAACGACTATATTGCTCAGGACAAACCAACTAACAAATAAGAAGGTGACTGTCATTTGGACAAGAAAAAAATGGTAGGTTGAGCCATGCTTAAGAACGTAACCCGGGTTGGTTTACGCATTGACGTTGATACTTTGCGCGGTACACGAGAAGGTGTACCGCGTTTGCTGACTCTTTTGAAACAACATCATATTCTGGCCAGTTTTTTCTTTAGTGTCGGGCCAGATAATATGGGGCGCCATTTATGGCGACTGCTGAAACCGGCCTTTTTCATCAAAATGCTCCGTTCCAAAGCCGCCAGCCTATATGGTTGGGATATTTTGTTGGCCGGTACTTTTTGGCCTGGTCGTAAAATTGGGCAAACCCTGCCCGAAGTGATTCGAAACACACAAAAGGCTGACCATGAAGTTGGCTTACACGCTTGGGATCATTATAAATGGCAAACTTATGTACAAAACATGCCATGTACCGCTATCCACCGCGAATTACAGCAGGCTTATGACAGCCTGCAAAATATCACAACGTTAAAACCCAGTTGTTCCGCAGCCGCGGGGTGGAAATGCACAGATGATGTATTGCAGGAGAAAGAAAAATTCACATTCCATTACAACAGCGATTGTCGTGGGTACTCAATTTTTAGGCCTGTTATCAATGGCCATCCCGCTACCCCGCAAATTCCTGTAACCTTACCAACCTATGATGAAATCGTGGGTCGCAATGGTGTCACACAAAAGAATTACAATGAGATATTACTGGATATGATTCACCCACAACAACTGAATGTTTTAACCATTCACGCTGAAGTGGAAGGTATTGTTTGTGCTGATCTGTTCGCTGATTTTTTACAACGTGCGCATGATCGAGATATTGAATTTGTTCCACTGGGACAGTTATTACCTGAGCTGGAGCATATTCCACCGGGTAGGATTAAAATTGCCACGCAGCCTGGACGAGAGGGAAGTATGTGTTTGCAGGATAATCTAGATTAAAGCAATAGGAAATTTAAGTTGAATACATCTTTATTAAAGACAACAAAAGTTCGTGATGCTACCCGCTCACTCATGCTGCTGTTATTGTTGGCCTATTTAATGGCGTATATTTTACCAAGTGATCTGCGACCATTATTAATTCCTGATGAATCACGTTACGCAGAAGTGCCACGTGAGATGATCACTAGTGGTGATTGGGTGGTGCCGCATTTGATTGACTTACGTTATTTCGAGAAACCCCCACTGGGTTATTGGTTAACGGCAATATCAATACGTCTATTTGGTGAAAATAATTTTGCCGTAAGGTTATCCAGTGCACTTTCCATTGGCATAACAGCTTGGCTTATATGGTTACTATTAATTCGCAGCGGTTATCGTAAACGTAACGCACTGTTGGCTGCAGCAATTTTCCTCACCTTACTTGAGGTGTTTGTTGTAGGAACGCTTTCAATACTCGACAGTCCCTTTACGTTATTTATTAGTGGAGGGATGGTTTTATTTTATCTAGCATCAAACATTAGAGAAAACCTTATTCAGCAACGATATTATTTATCAGCAAGTGGTGTTATGTTTGGTCTGGCCTTTTTAACTAAAGGATTTCTGGCTTTTGCGCTCCCTGGCATCGTACTGTTACCGTTTATTCTCATCGTCAAACAGTACAATCTATTATGGCGAAGTGCTTGGGTAGTCTTGTTTGCGGTACTCATAGTATTACCTTGGGCCATTGCTATTCATTTACGAGAAGCAGATTTCTGGCATTACTTTATCTGGGAAGAACATATCCGGCGCTTTCTATCAAACAATGCCCAACATGAAGCGCCTTTCAGTTTTTATTTTGTTGCCTTGCCCGCTATGGCTTTCCCATGGTTTAGTTTTGTACCCGCAGCAATAGCCGGATATTATTCAAAAATACAAAATAAGAATTTACTGTGGTTTCTGCTCCTCTGGTTCGGTATGCCATTATTGTTCTTTAGTATTTCGAAAGGCAAGCTGGCTACCTATATTCTTCCCTGTCTTATCCCTTTAGCAATCCTGATCTCGACGGGGCTGGTTAAGTATTTGCAAACCGGTAAGCGGCGCTGGTTTATGCTCGGCTCAATCATTAATGCCATTGTACTCAGTATTGCCCTTGTTGCTCTGTTATATAATAAGTACGCAAGCACAACAACTTCTCTTTATTCCGATAATGAAACACTGAAGTTTATAGCATTGGCAAGTAGTCTGTTTATTGCAGTACTGGCGTTCTTTTCGACTGTCTTTATGCACTCGGTCTATAAGCGCCTTATTATAATTCTGTGCGCAGTGGGACTTTTATTACCAGTGATAAATTATTCTATACCCGATTCAGAGCTTGCCATTAAATCACCTAATTTTATCTTTAAAGACATTACGAAGAAAATAAACAAAAATACTATTCTGGTATCAGATGCAAATGTTGTCCGAGCCGTTGCTTGGGTATTCAAACGCTCAGATATTTATTTACTCTTTCCGGGTGAACTGACTTATGGTTTAGGCTATCCTGACGATACAAAAAAACTGTTGGGGATTGTCGGCTTGAAAAAATTATTTACCAAACAACGTGCCGGTGAAATTAAAAATGATATTGCTATATTTTGTGAGGAACCCTGTACTCAAGAGCTTAAAGAAATAATCGGGGAGCATAAAGAAAAATGGTCGAATAGTGAATACACTGTATGGATCGTTCGACATGAGCAGTAATACCATACAGGCGTTAAAAAAATGATAGTTTACCTGCTAATTGCACTAGCTCTGGTATTTACCACAACAGGGCAACTGTTACAAAAACTGGCAACCGCACGGGTTACACAACATAAGGGTGCGGATAGTTTTTTAAGGCAGATCATGCTGTTTAAAGAAACTTGGTGGGCTGTCATCTGTCTGGGTTTTGGTGTTCTGACATGGTTAGTTGTGCTTTATTATATGGATGTCAGCAAAGCAACTCCCTTCCTTAGTTTGGGATTTATTCTGGTAACATTGGTATCACGCTATAAACTTAAAGAAAGAGTACCGCTAGATCGCTGGCTGGGTGTTGTACTAGTAACGATTGGCTTATGGTTGGTGTCACTCTCATGAGTACATATAGAAATGCTTATTTTTGTATGGCTGCAAGTATTTTGTTATCAAGCGTCGCACAGTTAAGCATGAAAGTTTCCATGCTTTTTCTAGCCGAATACACTCAGCAAAACATACCATACAGCAACATATTGTTCGATCATTCTAGCGTGTTTATCTGGTTATTTTTTGGCCTGAGCTGTTACGCTATTTCGATGATATTCTGGTTATTCGCCATTGCTCGGCTAGAGTTAAGTTTGGCCTATCCCATGCTTAGCCTAAGTTATGTATTGGTTTATTTTGTCGCTATAAATTGGTCATTACTAGGAGAACATTCGTCATGGACTCGAAGTGCCGGTATATTTATAATTATCTTGGGAGTCGTATTTATTTCGCGCTCTAACCGACATAATAGTCACCCAAAACACAATTTTGAGTAAAATAAAGTAGAGCAATAATGATAAAAATTATTAGTAATACAGAATTAAATAATTTAGCGAACAGTGCTGCCAATTCTGAAAGACGGCGCTCACATTTAAACGTACATGACAGCCTTGATGCCAGTGTGCAGAGACTGTTTATTGCGACCGAACCTGATACTTATATGCGTCCACACCGACACCCTGAACCACATAAATGGGAATTTTTGACCGTTTTAACAGGCGAAATTGATCTGCTGATATTTGATAACGAGGGTAATCTTACTCAGCGTGAAATATTATCACAAACTGATGTGCGGTCGGTCGAAATACCACCTAATATATGGCATACCTATGTATGTAAACTATCAAAAACAATCGTACTCGAAATTAAAGAAGGTGCATATACGCCTACTAAAGCCGAAGATTTTGCACCATGGACACCTGCAGAAAATTCTATAGAAGCGAGTGAATATCTGCAGTGGATGAAAAATGCTATACCACTAACTAAATAAGTTATACAAACTAAACATTAAATGAATCTGATAAAGCAGGCTCTATGATTATAGATCGCTACTTGGGAATACAAGTAACAAAAAGCCTTATAGGTGTAGCAACTATATTGTTGTTAATCTTTGTTAGTGGCGAATTAATCAGCTTGTTCGGTAAAGTTGCCACAGGAACCTTACATCTACAAACGGTACTGCTCTTATTAGGATTAAATAGTCTGACTAATCTGATTTTTGTTTTACCATTATCTTTTTATCTCGCAATTTTATTAACCTTTACCAGATTGTATCAAGATAATGAAATGGTTATCTTGTCAGCCTGTGGTATTGGTCAGATACGACTTTTGCGAAGTTTATTTTTAATGACGTTTGCTTTTACTGTTCTGATAGCTTGGTTGTCTTTGTATTTAGTTCCTAGTGTTGAAGCAATGGCGCAAGAAGTCCTAAACGAGACAAAACAAAACAATGATCTTAACGGCATAATCCCTGGACGCTTTAAAGAACTATCTCAAGGTATTGGTGTTATCTATGCAGAGAGCAGGGATAAGGATGGTCGGATGCATAATATACTGGTTCAACAGGAGGACTCTGCTGGCCAAATCCTGATACGTGCTAAACAGGCATATATACAAATGAATAAAGATTTGGATGAAAAATTCATCATTTTAAAGAATGGACATCGCTATGCTGGCAAGCCTATGAGCAATAATTTTAGTTCGCTTGACTTTGAAACGTATGGTTACAGGATGGATAGTTCAAATTCCCAACCCCCTGTTCAGTTTCGTTACAATGCAATACCGACAAGCACGTTATGGTCATCAAAAAGTACTAACTCTATTTCAGAATTACAGTGGCGTATATCCGTTCCAATTTTGACTGTTCTCTTGGGTATTATGGCTATACCTCTTAGTCGCACATCAAATCGACAAGGCCGTTATAGTAAACTTGCCCTTGCGATACTCCTTTATATTGTCTATAGCAATTTATTAAATGTTTCGCGCGCCTGGATAACCAACGCTACAATTGATCCGGTTATTGGGTTATGGTGGGTGCATGGCGTTGTTATTATTTTTATTATTTTACTCTGGTGGCAGCAACTAGGTTTATCAATACCCAGAGTATTTCACCATACTAAAAAAGAAATACATCAATGAAATTAATTGATAGTTATATTGCTCATGCAATATTAAATGGTGTTTTATTGATGACGGTAATACTTGGAGCATTATATGCTGTTATCATTTTCGCAAGTGAATCCAGCAATATAGGTAAAGTTGACTATACTTTGTATTCGGCATTTGAATTTACCCTCTTTAGTATCCCTCGACATATTTACGAATTATTTCCTTTAACTGTTTTGTTAGGTTCCGTCATGGGATTAGGACGATTAACAAGTACGGGTGAACTTATGGTGATTCGAACTAGTGGTGTATCATTATTTCGTATCATTATTTCAGTGATTAGAGTGGCTCTGGTTTTAATTTTCTTAGGGATGCTTATCGGTGAAGTAATTGCGCCGCCAATGACTCAGTATGCACAATTAAGAAAAGTACAAAGCTTATCAGAGCAAATGAGTTTGAATACCGATTACGGATTATGGGCGAGAGATTCAGATGTTTACATCCATATTCGTCGGGTTGAAAACAATGGAAAATTGACTGGAATTAAGCTGTATAAATTTAATAAGAACCAAAAGCTACAATCGATAATTTCTGCAGCTAGCGCCGAACATAAAAAGGAAAGTTGGGAACTCAGTAACGTTGTACAAACTGAATTTTTGAAGCCGGGTATTGTACAAAAACACATGAGTCATCTTCTTTGGAGTAGCCTGCTAAAGCCAGAATTAATCGATATGGTGTCAATCTGGCCGGAACACTTATCTATTTGGAAGTTGAGAGATTATATAAGTTATTTGCAAAAGAATGATCTCGATTCAAGCCAATACGAGTTATCATTCTGGCATAAGGTGATGATGCCATTAACAATTGCAACGATGGTGTTACTTGCGATTCCATTTGTTTTTGTATCAGCAAGAGAAGGAAGCGTAGGTAATCGCATCTTTCTGGGCTTTCTTGCTGGCCTAACGTATTATATTGTTAGTCAACTCATTGGACAAGCGAGTATAGTTTACAGTATACCTGCTTGGGTCGGCGCGAGTATTCCTACACTTTTAGTGTTAACTTTCAGTCTATATAATGTTTCGCGTATTCGATAGCTTGGTAGTTTGCATCTATTAAGCCGCCTTTACGTTACCAACATAACCTGGGTTCTGGTCAGATTAGACTTCAAGTAGATAAGACCATTATTTTCTGCTGCGATATTAGTTTGAACGGTTTAAGTAAGACTGGAGAGGTTGTGTTTAATATTCAAATTTAACATAAACTTAACATTCTCTTTACCTGCAGCTAACCTGTTTCTTGATATATTTTCGGTATCATAAAAAATGTAATTTACTGCTTGAAGGAAATAAATTGAAAGTTACAATCTTTGGTGTTGGTTATGTAGGATTAGTGCAAGCAGCCGTGTTTGCAAATGTTGGTCATGATGTTGTTTGTATTGATACAAATGCTGAACATATAGAGAATTTAAAAAAAGGTATCGTATCAATACATGAACCCGGTTTAGAATCACTCGTTATTCATAATTATAACGAAGGTCGTTTAAAGTTTACAACTGATGCAGCTTTTGCTGTTGAACACGGAGAGTTTCAGTTTATTGCCGTAGGAACACCTTCAGACGAAGATGGATCTGCTGATTTACAATATGTTTTAAATGTTGCTACAACCATTGCTCAGAATATGACTGAGCCTAGGATTATTATTGATAAATCCACTGTGCCCGTTGGTACGGGTGATAAGGTTAGATTAACAGTTCAGAAAATACTGGATGAACGCTCTTTGGACTTAGAGTTTCATGTTGTATCTAATCCTGAATTTTTAAAAGAAGGGGAGGCCGTCGCCGACTGTAAAAAACCTGATCGAATTGTTATCGGTACGAGTAATTCATACGTTGAAAAAAAGATGAGATCGTTGTTGTCTCCTTTTAATCGAAACCATGATCGTATTATTATTATGGATATTCGTAGTGCCGAACTCACCAAATATGTTGCAAATTGTATGTTAGCAACAAAAATAAGTTTTATGAACGAAATGTCTAATATTGCAGATAAAGTAGGAGCTGATATTGAAGCGGTACGACATGGTATTGGTTCTGATAGTCGCATAGGGTATCAATTTATTTACCCGGGTTGTGGCTACGGTGGTTCATGTTTTCCAAAAGACATAAAAGCATTGATACAGACTGCGGATAGCCTTGATTACGATGCGCAAATTCTTAAATCAGTTGAGAATGTTAATGCATTTCAGAAAAATATTCTTTTTAATAAAATTTCAAAACACTATAATGGTAATTTAAAAGGTAAAATTTTTGCTCTGTGGGGGTTAAGTTTTAAACCAAATACTGACGATATGCGAGAAGCACCAAGTTGTTCTTTAATGCAAGCGTTGTGGGATGCCGGTGCTATTGTGCAGGCATTTGATCCACAAGCAATGAATGAATGTAAACGTATTTACGGTAAGAGAGAAGATCTGATTTTAGTGGCTAATGAAGAATCCGCATTAAAAAATGCCGATGCACTTGTGATAGTAACTGAATGGCAACAATTTAAAGCGCCAGATTTTGGCGAGATTAAAAAAAATCTGAATCACCCAATCATATTTGATGGCAGAAACTTATATAACCAAAATGATTTATCTAAGTATGGTTTTAAATATTATTCGATTGGCAGGTAAAATAGTAGTTAATAAATTTATATGAGGTAACTTTTTATGTATCAACAAATGTGGAGTTTAATTTAAAAACTATTATTTCGATTTACCAATTTTCTGTAATACTTTATAGAGTATCGGCATCACTATGATCACAAGTGGAACTTGTACTACTAGTCCAGAAATAATTGCAATTGCTAAAGGTTGTTGCATTGCAGAGCCCTGTCCAATGGCCAGTGCCAATGGTATTAATGCTAGGATAGCGGCTAATGTAGTCATGGTAATTGGGCGCATGCGGTTCACCCCAGCTAATATAAGTGCTTCTGATTGACTAATTCCAGTTTTGATCAATTCATGATATTCCGAAAAGTAAAAAATAGAAATCTCTGTGACAATACCTACGATCATAGTCATACCCATCATAGCAGTAATGTTGAGTTCAATCCCTGTTATCCATAAACCGGTAAATACTGCTGCTATAGCGAGTAGTGGTGAAACCATGATTGCGATTGCTGCAGAAAACTCTTCATAAAGAAATAGCAGTAGTAAAAATACTAATGCAAGTGCAGCAATGAATACGGCAATCAAACCACGAAAAGCAATTTGTTGCTGCTTGTAGAGTCCACCAAGTTTGTAATACATTTCTGTTGGTAATAGCCCTGACTGATTTAGTACCTGTTTAATATCATGAATGGTAGAACCCATATCTCGACCACTAATCCTAGCCGTAACGGCAACCATTCGTTTTAGATTGTCACGGTTAATTTGTGGCTGACCAAGCTCGGTATTAATGTGTGCAATGCGTTTTAATGGAAAACGGTGTCCATCGCTTGCACGCAACCATATTTTATTGATTGCATTGGTTTTATTGCGGATGGCGGTGGGTACCCACAGTCGTACACCAACCAGTTTGATATTTTCTTGTACTTGTGTTGTTATCAATCCGTTAAACCAAGCATTAAGTTGTTGAGTGACTAGATCTGGATCAATGCCTTCGAGTGCTGCTTTGTCTCGATCAATAATAATATTAATAGCATCACCAGCTAGAACGACGCCATCTTTTACGTCAACGACCCCCGTGATTTTCCCTATTGCCTTAGCAACCCGCGGTGCAGTCGTTAGTAACGTATCAAGGTTATCAGCATACAGTTTAATTTCTATTGGTTGGGGAACAGCAGTTAGATCCCCAATAAGATCTTCCATTAATAGCGCCATTTCAACCTCAAGCCCCGGTACATCCGTTTCAATTTTTTGACGTATTTGATTAATTACAGTGTCGATTGGTGGCCGAGGAAAAGGTTTCAGACGAACAAAAAAATCACCTTCATTTGCTTCAGTTAAGCTCCCGCCAAGTTGTAACCCTGTTCGACGTGAGTAGGTTTCCACCGCAGGGTTGGCGCGCAGGATAGTTTCAACCTGTCGTAACAGCCGGTCAGTTTCGATCAATGATGTGCCAGATTTTGAACGGTAATCTAGAATAAAACCACCTTCATCCATGTAAGGCATAAACCCTGAGCCAACTTGTTTAAACGCAAACAGTCCGATCAGAATGATTGGTATAATAGCAATTAGTATTAACCAAGGAGCGTGGATTATACGGTGCATTAATTGCTGATAGGTATCCTGGAGTTTACTGAAAATAGGACCATTATCTTCTTTTTCAGCATCTTTTTTATGCAATAGGTATTCGGCCAGTAAAGGTACTGCTAACAAGGCCAGTAAAAATGAAATAAACAAGCTACTAGCCATGGTCAATGACAGTGCTTTAAAGAAAGCACCTGTTACTCCACTAAGAAAGGCCAGCGGCGCAAAGATGATAATGGTTGCCGCAGATGAACCCATCAACGGCGGTGTAAATTCAATGGCGGCTTCACGAACGGTGAGTCCTATCTCCTGTTTTTTTTCTCGCAGACGGCGCATTATATGCTCGATCATCACAATTGCATCGTCCACGATCAAGCCAACTGCGGCGGCCATACCACCCAGAGTCATAATATTAAAGCTCATATTTAGTAGGCTAAGCAATAACACTGTGCTAGCCAATACAGCCGGTACTATCAAAATAGCTATCAGAGTTATTTTAATACTGCGTAAAAAGATCAATAGAATAAAAGCAGCTAAAACGACACCGATAGCAATAGCATCGCGGACACTTTTGGCTGATTCAGTAATAAGTTGACTTTGATCATACCAGTTAGCAATCTTTACTCCACTTGGTAATTTGTTTTTATAAGCTTGCAGGTGCTGCTGGATATCCTGCACAATTTTTACAGTATTGCCTCCTGGTTGTTGATAGATTTGTACCAACACAGCATCGTGGCCGTCGGCGGTGACACGTTGCCATTGTGGGGCTGTTGTTGGAAAGACATGTGCAATATCTTCGAGTCGAACTAGCCCATCTGTACCGCTACGCAATACGGTATTTTTGATTGTATCGAGGGAATGGATACGAGTATCTGAGAGGATCAGATAAAGTTTGTAGTGATCTTCCAATCGACCAACAGCCTGTAAAACATTGCTAGCGGATAGTGACTGGGCGACATCTTTAAAACTGAGGCCAAAAGCTCCCATTTTGTCAGGGTTAATTTCCACTCGATATTCCGCCTGTTTACCACCAATCACCTTGACTCGAGCAACACCATCGATTGCCGAAAGCAGGGGAATTAATTGGTATTGCCCAATATCGCGTAATTCTACCAAGGTCTTTGAGTTTGATGTCAGGCTATAGGCGACAACAGGAAACACCGTTGGATCCATGCGCTTAACAGAAAAGTTTGTGCCTGCGGGTAGGCTTGGTAGCACCTGATTAATTGCAGAACTAACTTGTAGCATAGAGGCTATCATATCACCGCCCCATTGGAAGTTGATTGATATCTCTGCACTGCCACGGCTGGTAGTTGAACGTAAACTGGCAACGCCAAGTACTGATCGGACTGCTTGTTCTACAGGTCGGGTTACTGCGATTACCATTTGATCTGCGGGTTGATCACCTGTTTCCAATAGGACGACTACCCTTGGAAAATCAACATGAGGGAATAGGGCAACCGGTAATTTCAAGCCTGCTACGATGCCAGTTAACGCAAGGAGTACAACCAAAAACAGAATTGAACGGCGGTGTGCCGCTGCCCAGTGAGCTATGTCCATTATTCCATCTCCCTGATCGACATACCATCACTGAGTTCATAATTGCCCAGTGTAATAATACTGTCCCCAGCCTTAATTTTACCACTTATTTCAATTTCGTTATTTTGTTCTAAGCCTATCTGGACATTCACTTTAAAAGCTTTACCTTGTCTGGCTATATAAACAAAAGCACTGGTATCTTTTCCTAGTACAGCATTGGCAGGCACTATTAATGCCCTATGAGAAGGGAGATGGATGCGCCCGAGAATACGACTACCGAGAACAAGATGTGTAATCTGTTTTTCAGGAATAGGAACAAGAATCTCTACCAGATGGGTAGTAGGATTAATCATGGCGTGTACCTCGCGAATATTGCTTTTAACATTTATATTGGGTACAAATACTGATGTGATGGATACGGGTGTACCGGGCGTAAGCTGGGCTATGTCTTCCGCTTCTACTCCCAGACGTGCAATAAGGCGCTTTTCAGCTGCTATCAGCATTGCTGACGTATTGGCCTGCACTCGTTGCCCTTGAGCTATATTCATTTGAGTAATAATCCCATCCATAGGCGCTCGTAGTGTTTCTTCTACGAGGTTTAGCCCACGTTTGCGCAAAGCTTCAAGTGAAGCTTTAGCGTCAGTTAGTAATTTATGTGCGGAATCAACATTTGCTTTAGTTGCAAGTTGCTCTTTAAGCAAACGCTGAGTTCGCTTTAATTTTCGGTTAGCAAAATCGACGGCACTTTGTGCTTGCAGATATTGCATCCGTGCATTCGGAGCCGTCACAACTTCAAGTAATTTATCGCCACTTTTTACACGTTGTCCAAGCCTTACCCAAACACGGTTAATCAGACCTGCGTGTGGTAATGAAAGGCTGAGTATTTGATCAGGATCCGGGCTTAGAACACCATAGGCTATCAGTATTTTTCCGATGGATTTCTCCATGATAGGAGCGGTCTTTACTGCAACGCTGGGAATATCAACTTGCGTATCAGCAGCATAACCGAGGCGGCTTAGTACAGTTGCTGCGATACTCAGAATTAATAACCATTTAATTATATTTTTCATTTAACATTTTCCAGATCTATTTTATTTTTTAATAAACTCATTAGTTGGCTTTACGCCAGCGTTCAGTAGAGATATAAATAACAGGTAAAATATTCAGTGTTAATAAGGTACCAACTGTCAAGCCGCCAAACAGCATGATCCCCAACGGTTGTAATAATTGTGGGCCTCCGCCCATTCCCAGAGCGGCAGGAATTAAAGCCAGTAAAGTGGTTAGATGTGTGAGTAGCATAGGTCGGGTACGCAATCGTACCGCTTCACGCACAGCGTCTATCGCATTCAGTCCCTGTTGGCGAAAATGGCGGGTAAAAGTGAGTAACATAATGCCGTTGTTGGTAGATATTCCGATCAGTGTTATAAAACCGATGGCAACGGTAATGTCAAGTGGCTGCCGAGTGATAAACAAAGCTAGGGCTGCCCCCATAAAGTCCAGAGGCAACTTGACCAACACCACAGCCGGATCTAGGAGGTTACCAAGCTGCACAGTAATGATACCGTAAACTAGCAATGCCGAAGCTAGCAAGATCCAAAGTAGTTGAGTGCCGATGTGTAATAACTCACCATATTCACCGGTAAAAGACCATTGTATATCTGCTGGAAGATTCAGCTGAGATAGTTCTTTATACAGATGGTTCATCACAGACAGAGGATTGCCATCAATTTCGGCTGTGAGTGTAAGTGTGCGAATACCACGTTGATGCTCGATGGTCGGGTAACTCGATTGCTGTTCAATTTTTGCAAGTTGTTGTAGCGGAATAAGATCCCCCTGTTCACTAGGAACCAGTAGCTGTTTTAAATCTCGTAGCTGACGTCGATAATCTCTGGCATAGCGCATAAACAGGTTAATAGGTTTCTGGTCAATCACGACTTGGGTGATAACCTTACCTTGCATGGCGATGTGAACGGCTCGAGCCACATCACTTGCCTTGACACCAAAACGTGCGAGCGCGGTACGATCGATAACAATGCGCAGTTGATCAACGGGAATTTTGGTGTTGTTAACCACATTCGTCACTCCATCGACGTTGCTAGCCGCTTGTTCGACTTTTGTCGCTGCCGCATAGAGTTGTTGTAGGTTGTTGCCATACAGCGTGATGCCAAATAGTGCCGGTAAACCCGAGAAGGATTCATCTAGCTTTTCACTGGTTGGATCATTAACGCGACCGACAATACCGGGGGTACTGTTTAACAAGTGAGTGATTTTGGTTTTAAGCGATAATAAATTGTTGTTATTCGTTCTATCAGTCGACAACCGAATCACCAACTCACCCTCATTTGCTCCTTCAATATAAAAGGAAGTATTAGGTGAACCTGTTCGACGATACACGGACTTTACCGCAGACATTTTTAATAGCTTCTGTGCCAGTTCGTTTGCTACTCGATTGCTTTCGGCAAGCGAAGACCCCGGTGGAAGTTGATAACCTAACAACAGACTATTTTCGTCCAATGGTGGCAGCATTCTTGCGGGATTAAAAGCCAACAGTGTCAGACTTACTAATAGTATCAACAAAGTAAACAGTAACGTTTTACCTCGGTGACGGAGTAGGCGATCAAGTAACGTCAAATTGAAACCTTCAAACCAGTGTGTCAGCCGACTGCCCGCTGTTTTATATTTTCCCGCTGTTTTATATTTTGTAGTCAACTGCTTTTGTGGCCGCATCCAATGTGCAGCAGCCAGAGGGATCAATGTGAGTGAAAATAACAATGAAAATAGCAACAAAATACTAAAAGTAAGGCCAAATGCATGTGTTAATCGACCAGCTAAACCACTTACCATCACCAGAGGAGCAAAAGCGGCAAGGATGGTGAAGGTACCTGCAATATCTGCATGGACGACTTCACGAGTACCATTTAATACTGCTAGCCAAGGGGATTGCCCCAAATTGCGATGACGATCGATATTTTCTAATACCACAATAGCATCATCTGCAACCATGCCAATAGCAACCGTAAGAGCACCAAGTGTCATTAAGTTCAAGCCAATACCTAATCCATTCATTACCCAAAATGTACTTAGTACCGTCAACGGAAACGTAATGGCAATAATCAAACTACTGCGATTACGCCCAAGAATAAAAATAACTGCGAGAATGGCCAGCACTGCACCAGTCAACAAATTATTACGCATATTCCTATATGCCAAACCAATAATTTCGGCCTGATCATAAAATTTCTTTAAATGGCTACCCTCGGGAAATTGGGTCTTTGCCAATTGTTTATCCACGGCTCTGGAAACAGCAAGGGTACTGGCAGCGGGTTGTTTCTGAATAGTAAAAGCCACAGCGGGTAGCTCATTACTGGTGATAACATAACGCTGCGGTTGGGTGCCGGCATAAACATTTGCCACATCTCCAAGCAACACAGGTCGGCCATCAGGGCCGTGTGCTACGGCAACCTTTTTCAGGTCGGCCAGTTTCAGTAACCGACCTTCGGTGCGTATTAATAAGTCACGGCCATGTGCCTGCAGATAACCACCTGTGTCAAGTACATTGGAATTGCGTATTGCTGTTGCAATGCTATCCATTGTTAGGTGATGACGACGTAACTGAAGCGGTTCGACATCAATGCGCCACGCTGGTTGTGCTCCGCCCATTACCTCCACGTGAGCAATGCCAGGTAAGGCTGCTAACCGTGGAGCCAGTTGATATTGTGCCCATGTACGTAAAGCAACCGGGTCACCACCGCTTAAGGTATACGTAGAGAGCATTGCCAGAGAAGTCCCAATATTTTCTAACTGTGGCCGGCTACCAACAGGTAGGTTGATACCGGTCAGTCGACTGCTGACTAGTTGCCGCGCCTGAAGCACATTGATGCCCAATGTAAACTCTACTGTTACCTGAGAAAAACCGGGAGCCGACGTTGAACGCACTCGACGTAAATTAGTTAATCCCAACATGGCATTTTCTATTGGCCGAGTAATCAGTTGTTCCATATCCTCAGCAGTGCCTGCAGGATAATGCGTAATGACGTTGATTAACGGGTAGTCCAGTCGTGGAAAAAGGTCCACAGGCAAACTCCGAAAACTAGCCATGCCACCTATAAAAAGTAACACGGTACCAAGGATGACGACATTGGGATGGCGAAGAAGTCTCTCAAGCATTTAATTAGTCTACAAATTTGATAAGATCTTTAAGATCACGATAAAGCAATTCATACGCACCTTTAGTAACCACAATAGTGCCCGGCTGAATTCCTTTCGTAACGGGGATACGGCCATCTGCTGCAAGTGAACCAACTTCGATTTTAACGGCTTTGTACGTCGAGTCTTTTGCCACAATGGCCCAAGTTTTACCATTTCTGGCAACGACAGCCGTTGCCGGTAACCAGACAATGGGTATGGGCGCACCGAGATGTTCGAGTTTTACCCAGTTGCCTTCACGCAATAAATAGTCTGGGTTTTTTGCTTCAAAGCGAATTAACCATAAACCTGTAGCATGATCGTAACGTGGGATACCATCTATTCGTTTGAGTTGTACTTTGTCTGAATGTCCTGGCCAGATGGCTTTACCTTTTTGCCATACAGGAAGTAATGCTTCAGTGACACCAACATCAAGATAGATGCTATCAAGCGTTTCTAACTCAAGGATGGGAGCACCTGCATGTACTTGTTCACCCAATGATGTTCGACGTGCAGTTACGACACCGTCAAAGGGTGCCTGTAACCGGCTAAGTGTTTTCGCAATGGTCTGCAAACCTTGTTTCTTAATTTGTTTAGCCAAATCCGTTTTACTGATTTTAATGTGGAGAATGTCTAGGTTAGCGGCCAACGTTTCCCAAGCTAGGCTCGCTTTGCTATCGGCTAAAGCGACTGACTGTTCACCTAAAATCAGAGCGCGTCGTGTAATAGTATGTTCTTTCTCATTTTTACGAAGTAGCCGCAGGCGTTTATGGGTTAATGCCTGTTCCTGTCTAGCCAAGAGCCAGGCTGCCAGATGCAGGCGTACCATCGGGGCATCAAAGCGTGCAAGTTCGTCACCGGTTTTTACTTTTGTGCCGGGTTCAACATTTAATGCCGTAATGCGCACATCAAATGGCACGCTAAGATGGGTTTGCTGACGCGCACTGATTCGAGCAAAAGCCGTTTCAATAGGTTGCCATGAACTGGCAATGGCTTCTTGTGTAACAATTGGATCAGCAAACACGGATACGCTGGGTAAGATAACTAGCAGGAAAATAGTATAATAATTTTTCAAAATCTATACCTTTACTCTCGAGTTTTTATCGGTTGCCCGATAAGTTGTTGTTTTACTACTTCAGGTGAGTTTTCAGGTAACGTTAATAACGTCTGTAGGGCGATTCGGTTTTCCCATTGTGTTTGTTGTAATGAGATTTGTTCAAGACGTTTATTAACCCAAGTGGATTCCATGTTAAGAAAAGTGAGTGCATTAATATCACCACGGCTATAGGCCTTACGAGCACGTTCTACTAGACCTTTCAATCGAGGCAGGTAGGTTTGTAGGTTTAACTGTTGTTTTTCAATAATAGTTTGTAATTCCAGTAAGCGACTGACATCATTTTCCGCCTGAGATATGCGAGTTGTATATTCCTCAAATAATTTCTTGCGTGTTGCTCGTTCAATTGCAATGCCGCCACGATTGCCACTGAATAGAGGCAGAGTTATACCTATGTTAATACCTGTGGTGTAGATTCCGCCAGTGTCTCTTGCTCGAGTAATTCCGATATTAAAAGAAGGAAATTGTGCAAGAATAGCGGCTCTGACTTTTTCTTCCTGTGCCTGATAACCGGCTCTTAGTGCTAGCAAATCGGGGCGAATTTTAGGTAGCCTGTTTAGCTGTGCGTATATCTCGGTACGCTTAAGCGGTATTTCGGCAGGCAGTTTGGACAACACAATAGTTGCACCTGATTGTACCCCCAGTAGTTGATTGAGTGCATGACGGGTTTTATTATGCTGTTGCTCAAGCTGTGTGATTTGAGAAAATGTATCAATAAGTGCAGTTAGGTCAGTTCCATTAACATCAAGCGTTATATTACCCTGTATCATGCCTTTTTTAGAGTGTTGGTATCGTATCTGATATAGATTCTGCATCGCATGTAACAACGATAACCGCTCATTTTCAAGCTGATAGCGTACATCTAGAGAACGAGCTTGTTGAACCACCCGCCATTCCCGCCACAGTAGTTCCAAGTGCACTTTTTGTTGTAATCCCTGCTTACTACTCTTTCGTGCTTGTTGAGTAATTAACGGGATAATGTCATAACCTAGCCCTGCTCCCCAAGCGTTAACCAGACTCGGAGTGCCGCCACCGGGTGTATCGAAACTGGTTGATAATTGTGGATCGGGCAGCAGTCCTGCAGAAAAAACCTGAGCTTCAGCTATTTTGTATTGAGCATGTTGAACTTTAAGGCCTGGGTTGCCTAGCACGGCAAGAATAGCCACTTCAGTCATATCTAAGCCATCCGTCAGATTAATTTTATAAATTCCTTGTCTGGATTTAATCGTCTCATTGGCTTTTACGACTAACATCTGCAGATTTTTCTGAAGCACATTCTCATCAGGTAACGGTTTTGCCTGATAGCTTGCACAACTTGTGAGTAATATAGAAACCGATAAAATTAACGATAGATGTTTTAACGCAGCTATACGGGGCAATTCTATTGACATTAATATTATCTCCAACAAGTTATTCTTAGTAAGGACAGATACTTACAATACATCATTACTTAATATGGAAATATTCTTCAACACTGTCGACCTGTTCAAGTTCTTTTTCGGATAAAGCTATGAGTTTATCGGCATCAGTTTCATTCATTATTTTATGTATGACAGTATCAACTTTTTGAATTAATGCCACGTTATTTCTTTTGCTTAAAATAATTGCTTTAACCTTATCCCATGTTGCCTTTAAGTCAGCCTTTCTAATTTCAATTAAAGTTTTATTTTTAATGTTTCCAGAAGGATATTTATTGAGAATCAGTAATTCGCGCCCAAGATAATCCATCCATGCCACGTTCTTTTCATATTGGTATTTAAATTCTGTTGTAATAATCAACTGCCCCGAGAATTGGTTAATAATAGAGGCGAGTGCAGATATATCATCCATTTCATTTATCTCAATGGATACCAAATTGAACCAAGAGTTTTGCAATGCAATTTCTCTCGATAATGAATCAGACTTGTTTCTTTTTAGGTTAATCTGATTTAATTCACTCATCCTATTACGAATTTCTTTATAATATTTCCTAAGCTTCTTATCATTTTTATTCCCTATTTCTTCTAGCATATCTTCTATTGGTGATTCCATTTGAATAAATTGCTGATTAATTGTATTTATCTTTATCGTTTGTGCATTGACCGCGGGAGATATAATCGCTGTTCCTAAAATAGCATACAGTACAAATTGTTTATATTCTGAAATCATTTTTAGTCACCATCTACATTATTTATAATATTAATGATAGTTTATACCTCAATACCTTGTAGTGAGCATTCCTGAACATTACCTTTTGGAAAGGTAATGGCCTGCGGTGACCGTTTAACAAAAAATTCTATTTTTACAAGAAACAAAGTCTTTAGATGTACTGGGTAACACGTATTTAGAAAACACAGCTCAGTGCAAGGAATAAGGTGACTTTTGAACGATATGAATAGCGGATAGATCCTGTCGCAATGGGAGGATGTGTCTTATTCGAGTTAACTTGTGACTGATCCGCTCGATAAATTTGTCTGACATATGTTTGGTTAAACCTTTCTAAATCGTAACCCATAAAAGGAGGAAAAACCGTTTATAATGTTCTTATGCACTTATTACTTATTGAAGACGACAGAGAAGCTGCTGCTTGGTTGGCAAAGGGGTTACAGGAACTTGGCCATATTATTGACCATGCTGCAAACGGTAAAGATGGCCTGCACATGGCATTAATTGGTAATTATGATGTTTTAATCGTAGACCGGATGTTGCCGGAACGTGACGGCTTGTCAGTTATTCGTGTGCTACGGGCAGACAAAAAACATGTACCAGTGCTAGTACTCAGTGCTTTAGGTGAGGTGGACGACCGCGTTGAAGGCTTGCGTGCAGGTGGTGATGATTATCTGGTAAAACCTTATGCATTTAATGAGCTAGTTGCCCGTATCGAAGCATTAGCCCGTCGTTCGGTCGATCCCGTATTGCCTTCATATTTACGTGTTGCTGATTTAGAACTGGATCTTAACACACACAAGGTTCGTCGTAACGGTAAGGAAATTCGTTTGCAGCCAAAGGAACTACAATTACTTGAATATCTGATGCGGCACAAAGATCAAATAGTAACTCGTACTATGCTATTAGAGCATGTTTGGGATTTTCATTTCGATCCCCAAACTAATGTCGTTGACACTCAAATATCCCGTCTGCGCAGCAAAATTGATAAAGGGTTTAACACCGTACTTTTACATACTTTGCGCGGACGTGGCTATCGCCTGAGTGCTAATGAATAGACTACTACGTACCAGTGCGTTGCGACTTTCGCTACGTTATGCACTGCTATATGTGTTGATAGCTGGCAGCGGGCTAGCCGCACTGTACTGGGCGACTAGCCGTTATGTCGATAGTCAAATTGCTACCGGCCTGAAGCATCAGTTACAAACACTAGAGACGATTGAATCAACCAAAGGCAGAAAAGCCTTGATTACTTTGTTACAAAACCGTCCTGCATTTGATCCGGAAAATCATCGTTTTATTTTGTTGCTTGGCCCAAAGGGTACAAAAGTAATCGGCGATCTAAAAGGTTGGCCTGCTGCTGCACGTACCGACAAAAAAGTACGTAATGTATGGATAGATGAATCATTAATACCATATAAGATGGATGACCATGATGGCTACTGGCCAACTATTGCTACTCGACTTAAGGATGGCAGCCAACTGTTAATCGCACAAAGCGTTCGGCAGGCAGAAGATTTGCAAGAGTTTATTTTAAGTGCGTTATTTGCGACATTAGTAACAATTATCGGCCTGACTCTGGTTTTGGGCTGGCGAATGGGACAGCAGATGTTAGTACGTATTGACCAAATCAATCTGACTGCCAACAATATTCTGGACGGTAACCTTGAACAACGTATTCCCATTAGTAACCTTAATGATGAATTTGATGATTTGGCTAAAAATCTTAATGCCATGCTTGAGCACATAGGTAGACTTATTGAGGGTATGCATCAGGTTACTGACAATGTTGCCCATGATCTACGTCAACCACTAACTCGTCTGCGAAACCGTTTGGATGTGATATTGCTAGAGCAACGCACTGTGGATGAATACATTGCAGCTCAGGAAGATATGCGTACCGATATTGAGAGTATCATTCAGACCTTTAATGCATTGCTGGAGATTGCTCAAACTGAATCAGGGCATTTCCGTGGTGAAATGACTATTCTGAATATTTCGACATTAGCACTGGAATTAGGTACTTTCTATCAGGATGTTTTTAATGAGCACGGGCAGCGAATTCATTTATTGGTAGAACCTGAGCTTTACATCAAGGGTAACCGTCAGTTAATTGGACAAGCCATAAGTAATTTGTTGGATAACGCCTACAAATATGCGGGTGATGGGGCGACCATTCAGCTTCAAATCAATCGTACAGAGCAATATATCGATTTAAAAATTTGTGATAATGGCCCAGGTATTCCGGTTGGGCAACGTGAACAAGTTGTGAAGCGCTTTGTGCGACTGGACAGCGCACGCAGCACACCTGGTAATGGCCTTGGGTTGAGCCTTGTTGCTGCAATTGCACATGTGCATGCTACTCAGCTCATACTCAGCGACAACCAGCCAGGACTCTGTTTCCTTATGCGTTTTCATACTGCATCCAAAAATAACGATAATGATGACGAGGTTGGTTTAAGCTAAAAGCTAGCGAAATAGATAAAACCCAATAATTGAATAATTAAGTTTGAATATTGTTATCTGGGTATACTTAATTCTGAGTAATGTTGATACGTTTATGTTTTATGCTGAAATACAGGATTAAATAGTTGTCCCTGAAGAATATTTAACGTATTAATAATAAAGAAAAAAGTAGTTAAAATAGTTTGTAAGAAAACAAGCGAATACGCTCAAAACCTTGCAAACTACGAAACCCAAAATTGCTTATAATTACCCTGATCTATTTCATTTTCAGTGGACATAAATTCTTAATTTATCACACCCACTGTGTTGTTTATCTGTATAAAAATCTCGACGTAGGTGGACATTCTATACTGTATTCGTAATGAAGATGAGAGAAGAGCGTGAAACTGAATAAATTTCTTTGACATGAGTACTAAATTTGGGTGCAAAGACTAAAAAAACCGCGGCAGTATCACTAATAAAATCAATTGGTTAGTTGAGTTTTTGCATATCCTTTTCGCACCCATTTTATTTTAAATCTTTGAATTAACATTACTTGTCGATTTTGCTCGCTTTCCGTCATTACTTTGGGTACAAAGGGTGAGTACAAAACAGAATGATTGCTACGTGTAGTCCTTAGTAAAGATAGCTTCCGTCTGGCATCTATTATTTTAGATGCCAATGTGCCTGATAGTAAGTATGAATATTCATTTGTAACTGTTTGTTCTCGTTTTATATTCATAAGGTTTAAAATAAAAAATATTTTTATAACGGTTAATTAAAAGAAATTGAAATGCCAACTCTTTATATAATGCGACATGGAAAAGCTGAAAACACAGCGCCCGATATTAATCGACATCTAAGTCGTAAGGGGCAAGAAAAAGTAAAAAGTGTTGCTAGGCTACTTAGTGATAATAATATTAAAATTAATCAAGCTATATATTCACCCGCTGCACGAGCAAAAGAAACGGCCTTGTTAATGTGCCAAGGTTTAAATATCACAGATAAAAATCAGTTTGAAGATGCGCGAATTTATAATGCATCTGTTTCTGAACTGCAAAGTGTACTCTCTGAAATTAATAAACAATTAGAATCTGTTTTATTAGTCGGGCATAACCCAGGGTTAGCCGATCTTGTTTTAAACTTGTGTGAGGAGGCTATTAGTTTGTCTGCTGGAGATATTGCTGTCGTGTATGGCGAGTCTTGGGACGATATTAGTCATTGTAAATGTAAGCTTGTAGAAAAGTATTAGCTTAATATTAGTTCAACGAGCTACAAGCTTTTGCTCATTACGTTTTCGCTATCGGACAGGTGTCAATAATAATGCAAGATAACTTTGAATTTTTAAGTGACGATGATTTGGATTGGCTAGATACCTTTTTGCTGGACCGTTTTGATGATGAAGCAGACGATGATCTTGATGCCGATGAGGGTGTGTTATGTGTTTCAGAACTGGATGGCTTTTTTACGGCTATTGTGAGTGGGCCTGTAATGATTCCTCCTTCCGAGTGGATGCCTGCATTATGGGGTGATTTTCCACCAGAATGGGATAATGAAGAAGAACTCAAAAAAGCATTATCTTTATTTATGCAGCATATGAATAGTATTGCTGCAACCTTAATGGCGCAACCTGATTATTTTGAAGCACTATTTTTAGAACGTGTTGTAGAGGATAAAACCTATACCATTGTGGATGAATGGTGTGAAGGTTATATGCGTGGTGTTGGAATGGCAACAGAACAGTGGGATCTTAATGGTATGGATATGAACATTTTATTAACACCCATCATATCGTTTACGGGGGAAGCAGGCTGGAAGGCTCACAAAAATCTTAATCATACGGAAATAGAAAACCTGCAAAAAGTCATTACCCCTAATGTGCGTGAGATTCATGCTTATTGGTTGGCTAAACGGAAAGACGAAGTAATAACGGATTCCCCTATACAACGAGCTGAACCTCGTATTGGGCGAAATGAGCCTTGTCCCTGTGGCAGTGGAAAAAAGTATAAAAAGTGCTGTTTGCACTAGACAATGACTTATTTTATTTACTACGCACAAAATAGACACGCTGTTTAGCAAAATCTGGAAGGCCCCCCGTCGGAATGAAATACTAAGCCCACCTGTAAATATCGATATTAAAAGCCAAATAAAGGATTATTCAATAAAAAATTGATATTTCCTCAGTCTAACCTATAATAGCCTTAATTAAGTATTTTGTTTGCATATAATATGGGTAAGGGTTAAATATTAGGCTGTTATGGATCTTTACATACTATCAGATAACACTATCGAGCTTGAGCTTGGCAATCGGTTTAGAGCACTGCGTTTAGCAAAAAATATCAGCCAAAAAGAACTGGCAGGGTTAACAATGCTGTCACTTAATTCCATCAAGTCGCTTGAGTCGGGGCGTGGCAAGCTATCAACGATTATCGCGGTATTAAGGGAACTCGGCGCATTAGAGCAGTTGGATAGCTTTATTCCAGAAACATCAATAAGCCCAATACAACTTGCAAAAATGCAGGGCAAAGTACGTGAACGTGCATCGGGCTATCGTGTAAAAAATAACCCGGAAAACGAATCCAAATGGTAAAAAAAGTTGATACCGCCCTAGTGATGTTATGGGGGGAGTTGATAGGTGCCGTGTCTTGGTTGGATAATCGTGGTTATGCTATTTTTGAATATGATCAAAATTTTCTTAAACAAGGGTTAGATATTGCGCCGATTCATATGAGTCTCGATACAGCGCGCAAAGGCGACAGCAAGTTTTCGTTTGCATCACTCAACAAAGATACCTTTATGGGTTTGCCGGGTTTATTGGCTGATGCCTTGCCGGACAAATTTGGTAATAGCATTATCGATACTTGGTTGATCCGCAATGGCCGTGATAGTACGGGTTTCAGCCCAGTGGAAAGGCTTTGTTATATCGGTAAACGAGGCATGGGGGCCTTAGAATTTTCACCGGCAATGATGGGTAAGTACGATACCTCGGTATCGGTTGAAGTCGCTGAACTCGTTAAGTTAACGCAACAAATAATGAATGACCGCAATATACTTGATGTAAGCTTGAATAACGTCGAGAGTGACAGCGCCGATGCTGTTTTAGATATTTTACGGGTAGGTACTTCTGCGGGGGGCGCGCGACCCAAGGCCGTTATTGCAATGGACGATAGCGGCAATGTGATGTCAGGTCAGGCCGACGTACCTGAAGGGTATGACTACTGGATATTAAAATTTGACGGTGTAACCGATTTAGAATTAGGCGAACCAAAAGGCTATGGAAGAATTGAGTACGCGTATTATCGAATGGCAAAAGCAGCCAACATTAATATAACGGAGTGTAAGCTATTAGAAGAAAATGGTCGCGCTCATTTTATGACGAAACGCTTTGATAGAGTTAAGGGTAAAAAACTGCACATGCAGTCTTTATGCGGAATCGCTCATTATGATTTTAATATGGCCGGTGCATACAGTTACGAGCAGGCTTTTATGGTCATGCGACAACTACGCTTAAGTAAGGCAGAAGCCGAGCAACAGTACCGACGTATGCTGTTTAATATTATTGCGCGCAATCAGGATGACCATACCAAGAATATTTCTTTTTTAATGGGTATTGATGGCAAGTGGTATTTGTCGCCAGCGTATGATGTTACTTACTCACATAACCCTGCCGGGAAATGGACCAACCAGCATCAAATGAGTTTAAACGGAAAACGAGATAATTTTACCCGAGAAGATTTAATTCAGGTAGGTGAGTCTATTAGCCTATCGAAACCTGAAGAAGTGCTTAACGAGGTAATTACCGCTGTTGAGAAATGGGCAGATTATGCAAAAGATGCAGGACTAAAAAAAGAGCTTATTTTAGATATTAGTCGGCATCATCGTACCGGCATTCATTAAATAGTGTAGGTTCTTTTTTTAAGCCCACATTCTTTATCACTTTAATGTAACTGATGCGGGGTTGTTGTCGCTACAAGCAAGTATGCTTGTAGCGGGAAATGAGTTTATCTTCTGTATTTTATTAACCCGTACTCCAACCACGCGGTCGTCGCATACCGGCAATTTTACAAGCCTGCTTTACATAGCCATAGGGGAACAATTTAAACAAATGGGTCTTAGCGGTTTTTTTATTGTAGTTACACTCATTAATCATAAAGCTAACAACATGGCGCACATCGGGTGCGACTTTTCTGTCCATCCAGTAGTTCCGCATAAAGTTAAGAATTGACCAATATTCATCTGTCAGCGTCAGTTCTTCTTTTGCAGCAAGATCATTGGCAACACTTGTATCCCAGTCTTCCGGGTCAACCAGATAACCTTCGACATCCAAATCCAATGTAGTTTGTATTTCAGTAGTCATGTTCAGCCTCTCTTTCATTGATTTATATTTACATTATCGATAGTATTCAATATCTGTCAAACGATATTATTCAATGGATACTATCGGAATTATCGATATAAAAGAGTTAAAACAGACAAGTTAAGAGTATCAGTCGATGGATATTGAACAATCCCGAACCTTTCTGGCCATTAGTGCCCACGGTAGTTTTCTTGCGGCTGCCCGACAGTTGTATGTTACGCAGTCGACGGTTAGCGCACGTATTCAGCGGTTGGAAGAAGAATTGGGTGCGCGGCTGTTCGTGCGCAACCGTTCTGGTGCTAGCTTAACGCCTGCCGGACGCCGCTTTTTGCAACATGCTAAAAGATTGGTACTGACCGCCGAGCAGGCGCGCCATGAAGTTGGCTTGCCGAATCGGTATCGGGCTACCATTCGTATTGGAGGGCGGATAGCATTATGGGAAGGTTTTTTACCCGCATGGGTTGGTTGGATGCGCAGCACGGCAGCCGATGTTGCTATTCGTAGTGAGATAGGTTTCGAGGAAGATCTGATGCGACAACTGGTCGAAGGTACGCTTGATATTGGTCTGATGTATACCCCCAGTCACAGCCCGGGTCTGGTTGTTGAACACCTGTTCGATGAAACGTTAGTACTCGTCAGTAGCCGGGCCGACGATACCAAACCGGGGAACGATTATATTTATGTTGAATGGGGCCCCGGTTTTTACGATAAACACGCGCGCAGTTACCCCGACTTAGAACGTCCCCCGCAAGTGGTTAATATCGGCTGGTTGGGTATACAACTGCTCCTCAGTAATGGCGGTAGCTGTTTCCTGCCTGCACGAATGGCCGAACCATTTATTGCTACTGGTAGTCTTTATCGGGTTGCAGGAACACCCGAATATGTTCACCCTGCTTATATGATCTACCCGCGCGAAAGTGATAATCCGGTGTTAGCTCAGGCTTTGCAAGGGTTGCGTCAACTGGCTGAGACACTCCCTAAATAATACTGTATTTCTTTAACTCGGTGATATCGTGAATGGTGACACAATTTCCGTTAATAGTAAGGATACCCTGACTGTTCAAATTTTTAATAATTCGAGAGAAGGTTTCTGGTTTAATGGATAGTCTTGCTGCGATCACATTTTTAGGGGTATCCAGTTCAAAATATTCTTTATTTTCCGGTAACTCGTGAACCAGATAAGTGGCAACACGGCGTGTGCCGCTGTGTAATGTCAGTGTGTCAATTTCATTGACTAGCGTTCTCAAACGTAAACTCATGCTACCTAGTAAGAGGAAACAGGTATCGGTTGAATTCCACAACATCCGTTTAAAATATTTTCCATTTATGGCGATGACTTCTGATGGAGACAATGCGGCGGCATTAACTGGATAATCTGTTTGGTCGGTGAACATCAGTGCTTCCGCAAAGACTTCACCGGCTTTCACTATTTCTATAATTTTTTCTTGCCCATCCGTTGATACACGAAACAGTTTGATTTTGCCGCTTATGAGCATGTAAAAATTGGTTGCTTCTTCAGCCTGATTGAACAGTATCTGGCCATCATCCAGTGAATATATTTGACTGTGTTCATTGACTCGATCAAGTTGTAATTCAGTCAGTTTGGAAAAAAGATGATGTTGTTTTAGGTTGACTTTAATTATGTTGCTGTTATTTCTTCTCATAATGAATATTTTAGCCACATTTAAAAGTAGTCAGTATGCCATGAATGGAGAGAGATATTTCATCTAAATTCCCCGTCCGCTTGCGGCGGGCTCAAAACCGATGGGGTTTCCAAAGGGGTGCATACCCCGTTGACGATATATAATTGATTCTTATTGTGTTAACTGGCTATATAACTTTGGCAGAGCTTGCGGTAATTTCTCTGGTTGATGGATTATCGTGTAATTATTTTTGCCAAACAGATAGGGCAGGTAATCATTGCCTTTTTTGTCTATTGTAATACAAAAAGGCAATAATCCTTGTTGTTTTGCTGCGAGTACCGCATGTTTGGTGTCTTCAATACCGTAGCGTCCTTCGTATTGATCCAGATCATTGGGTTTACCGTCTGTTAAAATGAGCAACAGACGGCGGTTACTGTCTTCATGGCTTAAAATTTCGGTAGCATGACGAATAGCGGCACCAAGCCGGGTGTAATAACCGGGGTTGATGGCTTCGATACGGCCACGAATACGGGCGTTATAAGGTTCACTAAAATCTTTAATGGTGTGTATTCGGATTGGGTCACGTTTACGTGAAGAAAAACCGAGCATGGAAAAACGATCACCGGTTGCGTGCAGGCTTTCTGCGAATAGATACAAGCTATCACGAATAACGTCGATAATCCGGTGTGTATCATTAATATGGGCATCGGTTGATAATGACAGGTCGGCAAGTAACAGACAGGTCAGATCACGGGCACCTCGGTGCATTTCGCGGTAGAGATTTTCTGCTGTAACGGGGATACCGGCTGCACGGTCGCTGCGATATCGAAGGTAAGCATCAAGATCAATATCTTGTCCATCCATTTGCGATGTGTGCCAGATTCTGGCTGGCACCATCGCCTGAAATTGCTCTCGTAGCCGCTTGGCTGTTCGTTTTAGATGGTCGGGGAGCGTGCAGGGTTTTGCATCGTCAGCAATCATTTGAACAATACGACATCGATTGGGTAATAGTTGTTGTTTTTTCCAGTTCCATTCGGGTAAAAGTATGCCGTCGTTAAATATTTGGTCATCAGCGGCAGCAGAGGGCAGATCAAGATCAAACTTGAGTCGGGTTTTCGATGCTTTGCCATTATGTGCAACCGAGAGTTTATCGAGATCGCGGGCAACATTTTCAGCCCGGTCGATATCGTCTTCATCCTCAGTCCCACGATCAACGTTAACAAATTCTCCCATAGTAAAAATATTTTCCATTCGAACAGTCAGGAGTCCACGATCAGACTCGGGCTCATCAACGCTTTCAGCCTGCCGTTGGCCAATATCATCAAGTTCGCGCGACTGTACATCCGGTGGCTGTAAAGCATTATCATCATGGGTGCTTTTGCTTGCTGATACAGGAGGGTCGGGATGCAGCCAGAGAGGGATAGGTTGTGGTGTATGTTTGCAAGCGGGTAAGTTTTTAATACCCCCAGGTGACTGTAAAGCCTGCTGAATACAACGCTCGACTTGGGCATCGGCCCTTTTAAGTTTATTAATGTCAGGGCGTTGTTGCAGGTGTGCCTCTACTAAACGTTGGTAACGGGCTTTTATTCCGGGAAATTGTTTTAACGTAGCCAGTGTCATTAACTGATTGCGGTAAAACCAGTTCTGATTTGCCAATAATTTCTTAACTTTATCTTGTATTGCGGCAAGGCTAGCAAGCCAGTAATAAAGGTCGGTATTTAATTCGGTTGTATCAAACCAATTGATACTGGCGGGTAGTTTTAAGGCACGATCATCTCGCCAAGCAAGGCATATTTTTGTTTGGCTACCGGCAATACGTTGTAATAGATTACGCGGTGCAAAATTGGCTGTTCTATCAGCTACTTCGATTTGTAAACCGTGGTCACCACCTAATGCACGAAAATAAATACCAATACCTTTATGTATATCATGCAAAAAAACGGTTGCCGCAGGGTATTGTTTATCTGCCGCACGGGTAATTAATTTATCCCAGAGTTGACCAATATGCTCTTCCATGATTATTGATCCTTCAACGCTAAATGCAATTCTGGTTTAGTGGCATTGGATTTAGAAACAGGGGGAGCCGAAATACTAATCGCAGCCTCACCCTGTACCCAACGCAACAGACTAACATGACTATTGAATTGCTGAACCTGAATACAAGACGAGATACATTCACCACATTCAGTACAGGCAAACATTTTACGTTTAATGGCGCGTGGTTTTAAGCGCATTGGGCAAGCATTGTCGCAGGCATTGTTACACTCTTTACAAAGTGTTGAACGTGAAGAATCAAATGTGACCACCATGGCTTTGCGATTAGACATCCATGCAAGGCTTTGGAATAAACCCACAGCACAACCAAAACGACAAAACAGATGTCTTGCAAATAAAAATTCAATACAAAAAATAATGGTTGCTACACTAATAAATAACATTTGGTTACGTGTTAATGCAGCATTTATCAGGTTTGAATATATTTCAACAGGAGGAAGTAAGTAAGTGAGCAAACTGACGGACCAAATAAACGCAAAAACAAGTACGCTAATAATAGTTGGTAACCAGTATCTTCTAGCGGGTTTTAAAATACGTCGGTCACTTTGTTGTTGAGGTAGTTGTTTCTTTTCCCAAAGGCTAGGTTTTCCACTGGCACGCAACATCAGTTTATTAATAAGTTCAACTACCGAAAAATGTGGGCACAACCAACCACAATATATTCGTCCCCAACGCCATGCAATAAAGAGAAAACCAACTGCAAGAGTAACGACCGGTAAAATCCCAAAAAATAGCACGTTGATAGCCAGATTAGTATGATTGCTCTGCAACGAGTCTAAGTGCAGTGTCCAACTATGGCCAAATAAAATAAAGTGCCCTAACGTTAGATCGTAACGAAAAATATTAAGTGGTGGTGAGACCACAAACAACACAAAAAAGCTAACTTGAGTGATTGAACGCCAATGTTGTAGAGATATTTTGTTCATCCAATAAAACTTTATTGCGGGCAATTTTTGGGTAATGATTTCCCAATCAATGGATATGACCAGCATTTGCCTGCGAGTGCTTTTGATAAACCAACAACACCAAGTAAAACCATACTGGCATGGATAGTTGTGAATAGAATGATAAGTATCATCCAGATCGTGACATCGTTTGCACCTGAAAAATTTAATATTATATACATTAGTGCGAGAGTGAAAAATATCATACCAATCAAGATGCTAGCGGCAATGGTTTGTTCCAGATGAGATTGAGCCAATGCCGGAACAGAGTCATGTTTTTTAAAAAAAATGATGACTAATAAAATAAATGCCAGTATCGGCAGGATTAAAAGATTGGCAAGATAAAGTGACTCAGCCAGAATAGCAAGACGTTGACCATTGTCTGGTTTATTGTGGGTAGATTTATTCCCCGAGCGTTGCATTGATCACCTCAACAAGTGCTGCAAGCGTCTCTTTATCATCGGTTAAGGGTTCAATTAATGCGGCATGGCAGGCGGGTTGAATTGCCATACCACTTTTAATTAAAGTGGCGGCATAAACCAGTAATCGGGTTGATGCCGCTTCTTCCAGATCATGGTCTTTTAATGCACGTAAGGAACACGCTAGATTGACTAGCTGAGTGGCTAATGTTTTATCAATGCCAGTTTCACCCATGAGGATCTCAACTTCAATTTCCGGCTGTGGAAAATCAAAACTCAAACCAATAAACCGTTGTCGGGTGCTAGGTTTCATACCTTTTAACAAGTTCTGGTAACCGGGGTTGTATGACACAACTAGCATAAAGTTATCGGGGGCTGTTAAGGTTTCACCAGTACGTTCCAGTGGCAGAATACGACGATTATCGGTTAAGGGGTGAAGCACGACCGTGGTGTCTTTGCGTGCTTCGACAATTTCATCCAGATAACAAATTGCTCCATCACGTACTGCGCGTGTTAGTGGCCCGTCACTCCAGTATGTTCCTGCATCTCCAATCAGGTGCCTGCCGGTTAAATCTGAAGCGGTCAAGTCGTCATGACAGGCGACAGTGTGCAGAGGTCGCCCGAGTCGTGCGGCCATGTATTGAATAAAACGGGTTTTGCCACATCCGGTAGGACCTTTAATCAGTAAGGGTAACTGGTTTTTAAAAGCATGTTCAAACAGTTCAACTTCATTTCCGCTAGCACGATAATAAGGAAGATTATTTTCATGTATTATTTTTGTGGCTGTATTTTTTTCCATTATGTTATCCCTATTAAATTATCCATGTTTAACCTAGGTTGGTAAAGGCTTAGGTAACACGAGACTTTGGTAAACGTAACCAATGGCAAAATTCAAGCCAGTTAATATAATAACCTACCTGCTCCTTTCAACGCCCTTATTAAATCAGAATAGCAATCTTTAAGGAAAGGAACAGGTAAGTCATAGTTTATGCTGTTTCTTCGGGCTCCTGACCACGAATAAAGAAGCTAGTGATATACACAATTAAGCCGATTAAGAATACAACACCCGCAACTTCTCGCATCCAATAGAAAGATGCCACTTTATCCTGTACCACCATAAAGGCCTGTGGTGTATCGCTGTAGCGTTGTAAGTAGACTTGCACAATGCCTGCGCCGGTTAAAAACAAGGTAATGAATACCATCGACACCGTCATCAACCAGAATGACCACATCTCTACAACTTGTGATTTTCTGCTGTTAGCTGCTTCACGCCCACGTAACATTGGCATGGCATAAGATATCATGGTGAGTACGATCATGACATAGGCTCCAAAGAATGCCATGTGGCCATGTGCGGCGGTAATTTGTGTACCATGCGTATAGTAATTAATCGGAGCCAGTGTGTGCAGAAAACCCCATACACCTGCACCAAGAAAGGCCATAACGGATGTACCTAAGGCCCATAATACGGCCACCTGATTAGGATGGTTACGTCGTCTTTGATTAACCATGTTAAAGGCAAAAACAGTCATCATGAAAAATGGAATGGGTTCCATGGCTGAGAAAATAGAGCCCCACCATTGCCAGTAATCGGGTGTGCCGATCCAGTAATAGTGGTGTCCGGTACCGATAATGCCAGTAATTAAGGCCATGGCAATGATGACATATAACCATTTTTCAATAACTTCACGATCGACGCCAGTGGTTTTTATCAACACGAAGGCAAGAATAGAACCAAGAATCAGTTCCCATACACCTTCAACCCAAAGATGAACAACCCACCACCAGTAAAATTTATCTTTAACTAGATCAACGGGGTTATAAAATGAGAACAAAAAGAAAACAGCAAGCCCGACCAAGCCTAATAGTAATACCAGTGTTATAACCGTTTTTCGTCCTCTAAGAACGGTTACACCAATATTAAAAATAAAAGCAAGTACAACCACAACAATCCCTATTTTAGTAATGGTGGGCTGTTCTAGAAATTCGCGTCCCATGGTAGGCCAAATATCATTACCCGTTATATCGGCCAGCGTTGCATACGGCACCAGTAAATACCCCAGAATGGTTAATACACCCGCAGCAAGAAAAACCCAGAACGTGATGATGGCGAGTTTAGGACTATATAGCTCAGTTTCTGATTCTTCTGGCACAAGATAATAGGCTGCCCCCATAAAACCAAACAGTAACCAGACAATAAGCAGGTTGGTGTGTACCATCCGTGCAACATTAAATGGGATCTCCGGGAATAAAAAATCTCCCATAACATATTGCAGCCCCATTATCAGGCCAAAAATAATTTGCCCGACAAATAATCCGATGGCGGCAATAAAATAAGGCTTTGCCACCGCCTGTGATTGATATTTCATAATTGCGATCTCCAGTAATTGCTATTCGAGTAATTCAAGCTATTTATTGTGCTGAATTAACTTTGTTGTATTAACCTTGGATATTAGGTGGCCAGTTAGCGGTGTTAATTTCTGATGAATATTTAAGAAAAGCAGCAATGGCATCTAGCTCTTTTTCATTAAAATTAAACTGCGGCATACTTCGACGTCCAGGTATACCATTCTTTGGACGGCTTTTGATAAAGGCCTTAATGGCTTCCGTACTGTTGCCAAAACGTTTGTAAACATTACCGAGTTCAGGTGCAAAGTAAGCTCCTTCTCCCAGTATAGTGTGGCAACCGATGCAATCATTCTTTTCCCATATCCCCTTACCCTGTGCAACCAGAGGGGTAATGTGTGCGTTGCTATTGCGCTTAGGTATTGTTGTTGTAGTATCAATGGTGAGAGCAAGAAAAAGTAAAAAGAAAAACAGGCTTCCACCGTAAAAGATGTTGCGCGCCATGGATT
>CAYYLL010000028.1:0-40863 GCA_964472525.1 uncultured Thioalkalispiraceae bacterium
ACGACCTAGCTCAGCGGCAGGCGAAAGTGGCGTGTATTTTTGCTTCGCAAAAATCACGACGCTTTTGACTGTCTGCTGGAGCGTATTATAGTCCTTCGTACCTTTTATTGAGTATCAATTATTATCCAGATAGCAGTATACTTTTAAGAGGTATGCGCTAGGCAGTTACGAATACTTGAGCGTAAGCATAAGATGCTCTTAACAATATTATCGAACTGCCCAGTGCACTTACTTCGCTAACGAATACTCAGAGTTTGTCGCGACACCGACTCATCTATAATACTTTCGAAGAAGTAAGTTCGCATGCCAATACTACTGTTTAACATTACATTAAAAGGACGTTAATATGAAGCAAATTCAAACCCATTTTGCAGCTCAAATTGGCCTCGACTGGGCAGATACTAAGCACGATTATTGTTTAAAATCATCCGATTCCGATAATTTTGAATTTGGTGTTTTTGAACATACACCCGAAACGATTGAAGCATGGGCGTTAGCATTACAAAAACGTTTCCATAATAAACCAATAGCAATTTGTCTGGAATTAAAAGCAGGCCCGGTTGTCTACGCATTGCTAAAATACCATTTTATAGTTTTGTTTCCAATAACACCCAAAGCTTTGTGTAAATACCGTGAAGCATTTACGCAACATGGCGCTAAAGATGATCCTACTGATGCTTTTCTGCAATTGGATTTTCTGATCAAACACCCTGAAGTGTTGAAACCTTTAATTCCTGATAATGTTGAAACACGAATTTTGACACGGCTTGTTGAAGATCGACGTTCATTAGTCAACGATAAAGTTCGCTTAACCAATCGAATCACTGCGGCATTAAAATCGTATTATCCTCAAGCATTACAGTGGTTTGAAGACATTGATACTAATTTGTTTTGTGACTTTATTGAACAATGGCCAACGCTAAAATTGGCGCAAAGCGCACGTAAAAAAACCTTAACCACGTTCTTTAAAACCCATCGCTGTGTTCGGGATGATGTGATCAATAAACGCATCAATGCGATTAAACAGGCAATGCCATTAACAGAAGATGTCGGTGTCATTATTCCGTTTGAACGGTTCATCAAGGTACTCATTATCCAACTACGTCAAGTACTTATTGCCATTAAAGAATATGATCGTGAGATTGTAAAACAGTTTACGGCCCATTCTGATTTTGTAATTTTTGATTCATTGCCCGGTGCAGGTCCTGTGTTTGGGCCTCGTCTTTTAACCGCCTTTGGTGCGAATCGCGAGCGGTTTAACCATTCGGATGAAATGAACTGTTTGTCAGGTGTGGCTCCTGTTGTCAATCGCAGTGGTAAGTATTGTTGGATTCATTGGCGCTATTCCTGTCCCACTTTTTTACGACAGACTTTTGTCGAGTGGGCTCGTCAAACCCTTCGCTATTCTTTTTGGGCTAAAGAATTTTATGATAAAAAACGTGCTCAAGGTAAATCCCATCAGGCGACTCTTCGTGCACTCGCGTTCAAGTGGATACGGATCGTCTTTCGATGTTGGAAAAATAAAACACCTTATGATGAATCGGCTTATTTATTTGCTTTACAAAAAAGAAAAACAATGACTGATTAATATGTAATTTTTGGTATTAAGGGTTGACGAAGGACTCAGAGTATATTGTTAGTTTGCTATTGCCTCCCAAGCACTATTAGCATAGATCTGAAAATGCACTGCAACAATTATTGTTTTTACATATAAAGTTTTTCATTATCCATCCATTTTTATCGTAAATATAACCACTCCCTCCAGCATAAATCTCATATAAAGAGATTCTCTTATTAATTGTTAATTTACCTTCATATTTACAAGGCAAGATAAACGATTCACCATGTTCTTCTTCATTACTTATTTGCTCTGCCACTTGAAAATATAAAGTTATCTCACTCTTTGTTAACTGAAATTTTTTGCATATTTTAAAGTCGGGGTTTGTAATATCGACAACTTTATTTGCTGTTAATATTTGAATGTCACTTTCATGATTAATAGTACAAGATGCAATTAATAAAACAGCGCTGAAACATAGAGATTTCTGAATCATGGAGCAACTCCTATAAATAAGTATTGAAGCAACTGAACCCCTTCGGCTTTCTTTTTTCTAGCAATTACGCCATGGGCATAAACATCATTATTTAAAACTAAAGAAAATTCTTTTAATAAAATTTTTACCAGCCACTTTAATGATTCAAATTGTTTATTTGTTGGGCGCTCAAAAATATTTGTAGCGTGGTTGTAGCGCCCAACGACTTCAATTCCTATTGAATCATTGTTTGATGGGTAGCGAAGAGGGTAAGTTTTTCCTAATTCATGACGGGATACATTTTTTACTCTTTTAGAAAATGAAAAACCTTTTTGGTGAAGTAAGCCATTAACCGTTATTAACTCTTTTGGATCACACGATTTTTCATCTTTGCACCGAGAATATAAAATACCAACATGCCAGCAAAGCTGTTCTAAGCTAGCCGTTTGGTATATTGTTCCGTCATTTGCAATCAAAAAATGAGCCCCTGTCTTTTGACCCGAGGCATAGCTATTTAAAGATGAAGTCGCACTTGAACCTGCTGTACGATGAAGAACTATAGATTTTACTTTGCTGATATTTCCATGTTCAATAGAGTTAAAGCGTTTAGCAATTATGTGTTTAGCTACGATAATCCCATTTGTAACTGTTGTCATAAATTATCCTTTTTAATTAAGTTTACAATATCTCTTAAAATTTTCTAATACATTGAAAAGCAAACTAACATTGATATAGACAGAAACTGCTCTATTCGGTCCACTGGCTTCTAAAGAAGTATTTCAGGGGATAGTCAGCTCCGTTACACAAGGTGTTAACGGAGCTGACTATCTCTGAGGGAGAAGAATCTCACTTACTCGCGAGTGGGCCCATGCCAACGGTGCTATAGCCGGAGTCTACGTACATAATTTCACCGGTTATTCCGGCTGATAAGTCGGAGCTTAAAAATGCAGCGGCATTGCCGACCTGATCAATGGTGACATTACGGCGTAGTGGTGCGGTATTTTCAACTTCGGTTAGCATTTTGCGGAAATCACTGATACCGGCTGCTGCCAGTGTTTTAATTGGGCCAGCGGAGATAGCGTTAACACGGATCCCGTCCGGGCCAAGGCATGAGGCCATATAACGGACATTGGCTTCTAAACTGGCTTTTGCCAGCCCCATAATGTTGTAATTTGGCATCGCACGTACCGCACCGAGGTAACTGAGGGTAATCAGGGAAGCATCACGGCCTTCCATCATATTACGTCCGGCTTTTGCGAGTGCTGCAAAACTGTATGAGCTTATTTCATGTGATAATCTAAAGCCTTCGCGGGTGACATTATCGAGGAAATCACCTTCCAGTTCCTCTTTGGGGGCAAAGGCGACAGAATGGATTATAATGTCCAGACCATCCCAATAGTCGTCGAGCCGGTCGAAGACGGTTTCAATCTGTTCATCACTGCTAACATCACAGGGAACGATGACTTCAGAGCCAAGCTCGGCTGCCATTTTCATTACTCGACCTTCAAGTTTTTCATTTTGATAGGTAAAGGCAAGATCGGCACCTTCCCGGTGCAGGGCTTTGGCAATGCCCCATGCTATAGAACGATTACTGGCTAAGCCAACAATAAGAGCGCGTTTACCATCTAAGAAACCCATAATTTATTATCCTTGATTCTTTATTTTCTGTTTATTGTGCTTTAATGTAGCAGTAGTTGAAACTTTAATCGTATGCTATGGACGAATCAATAGAAATTCGTCACTTTATGTCTAAAAACAGCATCATATCGCATAAAAAAGGTTGCTAAAAGGGAAGAATTTGTCTTTTAATCAAGGCTATTTGGGTACAACGAAATACCTGCTTGTTCGAGTTGGTCTTATTATTTCACTCACATGTTTGTTACAGGCATGTAGTGACTCGTCTTTAAATAACCCGTATCCAGAAAAAGATGCAATGGCCAATATTACGTATTCTTCTTTTTTTGCCCGACCAAAGCATCTTGACCCGATACTATCTTATAGCTCCAATGAATATGCTTTTATCGGGCAAATTTATGAACCACCCTTGCAATATGATTATTTAAAACGTCCGTATGAATTAACGCCCTTAACGACAACGCAAATGCCGAAAGTGACTTACCTTGATAAGCGCGGACGAGTATTACCAAAAAATACGGCTGACAAGCTAGTCGCTTTTAGTCAAATTGATATTACGATTAAAAAAGGGATTCAATACCAACCGCACCCCGGTTTTAGTAAAGATAAAAATGGACATTATTTATACCATGCACTGAGTGCAGAAAAAATATCAAGCTTAACCTCGTTAGATGATTTTACGGTGAAGTCGAGCCGAGAATTAATCGCAGCCGATTATGTTTACGAGATTAAACGTCTGGCACATCCAACAGTAAATTCACCTATTTATGGTTTGATGCGCAAGTATATTATTGGTTTAGATGCTTATTCTGCTAGGTTAAAAATAGCGTATAAAAAACAGCTTAAAAATAATCCTAAACAGTTGTATCTGGATTTGCGCCAATATAATTTTGCAGGTGCCAAGATTATTAGCCGTTACCATTATCGAATAACGATTAAAGGGGTTTATCCTCAGTTTATGTACTGGTTAGCCATGCCTTTTTTTGCGGCTGTTCCATATGAAGTGGATGAATTTTACAGTCAAGTCGGGATGAAAAAACAAAATATTTCTTTTGACTGGTATCCCGTTGGTACGGGGGCTTACATGTTAACAGTGAATGATCCTAATCGGCTTATGATGTTAGAACGCAATCCGAATTTTAGAGGAATAGCGTATCCATCGACAGGAACAAAAGAAGATAAACAACGAGGCTTGTTAAACGATGCAGGTAAAACGATGCCATTTATTGATAAGGCCGTTTATTCGTTGGAAAAAGAAGGTATCCCACGCTGGAGTAAATTTCTACAAGGCTATTATGATGCATCGGGTATCTCATCAGACAGTTTTGATCAAGCCATTCAGTTTTCTGCGTCAGGTAATGCCGCGATTACGCCAGAAATGAAACAAAAAGGCATTAAACTTATTACCGCAACAAATGCGTCAACATCGTATATTGGTTTTAATATGTTGGATCCGATTGTGGGTGGGCAAAGTGAGCGGGCGCGTTATTTACGTCAGGCCATATCCATTGCTTTTGATTATGAAGAGTATATCTCTATCTTTCGCAATGGCCGGGGTATCCCTGCACAGGGCGTCATTCCACCGGGTATTTTTGGTTATCAGCAAGGTAAAGAAGGGATTAATCCCGTTGTCTATCAATGGCGTAACGGTGAAGCGGTTAGGCGAAGTTTGGATGATGCGAAACGCTTGTTGGAAAAAGCAGGCTATAAAAATGGTATCAATGAAAAAACAAAAAAACCACTGCTTATTTATTTTGACGTGGCGGGTGGGGGTGCCGAGGATAAATCCTTTTTTGATTTTTTACGTAAACAATTTAAAAAATTAAATATTTCCCTTATTGTGCGTAATACAGACTACAACCGCTTTCAGGATAAAATGCGTAAAGGCAATGCACAATTATTTATGTGGGGCTGGAATGCAGATTATCCTGACCCTGAAAATTTCTTTTTTTTATTGTATGGCCCAAATGGTAAGGCAAAACATCAGGGTGAGAATGCAGCAAATTACGAAAATAAAAAATTTGATCGGTTATTTGAAAAAATGGAATCAATGCCTAATTCAGATGAACGACTAAAGATTATAAAACAAATGAATAATCTTTTACGTAACGATTCACCTTGGTTGTGGGGATACCATCCACAAGACTTTACTTTATTCCATAATTGGTACTATAACATTAAGCCAAATTTAATGGCGCATAATACCTTAATGTATAAACGTATTGATGCCGATAAGCGTGCGAAATTACGCAAGCAATGGAATAAACCGATATTTTGGCCAATTATAGTATTTTTATTCATACTGGTAGGGTTACTTTATCCTGCAATAAAAATGTATTCAGCTAAAGAAAAATTCACCCATAAATAAAACGAGTATACGAAAATGTTTGCTTATATCAGTCGAAGAATTTTATATGCGATCCCTATCTTGATAGGCGTAAACCTGTTGACCTTCGCCCTGTATTTTTTGGTGAATAGCCCAGATGATATGGCCAGAATGCATTTGGGTACAAAATATATTACTCAAGATGGAATTAATAAATGGAAAAGTGAACGCGGTTACGATAAACCGCTTTTTTATAATCCATCAGAAGAAAGTTATAAAAAATTAAGTGATACTATTTTTTATAATAAATCGGTTAAATTGTTTCTGTTTGATTTTGGTAGTGCCGATAATGGAAGAAATATTGGTTTTGATATAAGTGAAAGAATGTGGGCGAGTCTGGCTTATGCTATTCCGGTGTTTCTTGTCGGTATGCTCGTTAATATCAGTTTTGCCTTATTATTAGTTTTTTTTAGAACAACGTATGTGGACTTATGGGGAGTGGTGTTGTGCGTTGTGATGATGTCTGTTTCGGCTATTATTTATATTATTGCCGGGCAATATTTGGTAGGTAAACTGCTGCTGCTAGTTCCTATATCGGGTTATGAGCCGGGGTTGAATGCGTTCAAATTTTTAATACTCCCCGTTATTATTGGTATCGTGAGTGGACTGGGTGCGAGTGCTCGCTGGTACCGTACTCTTTTTCTTGAAGAAATTAACCGTGACTATGTGCGCACCGCTCGGGCTAAAGGCTTGTCTGAGTTGCGAGTGTTATTTTCACATGTCCTTAAAAACGCAATGATCCCAATACTCACTGGTGCGGTCGTGGCCATCCCACTTTTATTTATGGGCAGTTTATTGATGGAGTCATTTTTTGGTATTCCCGGTCTGGGAAGTTATACCATTGATGCTATTCAGAGTCAGGACTTTGCCATAGTGCGTGCTATGGTATTTCTTGGCTCGGTTTTATACATTATTGGTTTAGTGTTAACCGATATTTCCTATACCTTGGTTGATCCCAGAGTGAGACTAGCTTAATGGTGACAGGTTAAAGTAATGTTAGGTGACCTATTGAAAACGTTGCAGCAGCGTTATTGGCAAAAAGTATTTTTTATTTTAGCCGTGTTGATTGCGATCTATTTATTTTATCCCCGAGTCTTTAATCTTAAAGCGGTCTACTTAACGACGGATGTACTTATTTATTTTTTAGTGTTTAACGCCATACTTTTTATTGCTTACATTCGCCAACAACCCCATTTAGCTGTTCCTTGGCGACAAGTATTTAGAAATAAAATTGCAATGAGTTCATCAGTTGTTTTGAGTTTTTTTATTATTGTTGGCCTGATGGACTCCATACATTTTTATCCTTCAGTTCAGTCCGATTCTGCTGAAACTTCATACTCCGTTAATATGGTGAGTTTGCTCGATACAGGATTAGATTACATTAGTGCCGACAGTGAAAAAACATATTCAGCTCCGTTTGCGGCTTATTCTTATGCCAAAGAAAATTTTATTAATAAACAAGGTATTAAGTATCGAGCTTATCCGCGACTAAAATTTGGAGGAGCGCATTTAAAAAATCCGAAGCAGGAGCATTGGTCAGACATTGCAATCAAGTCAGTTAAAGGATTAATGATTGGTTTAACGATATCATTTATCTTTGCCGCTATTTTTATATTATATCTAAGCAAACATAAAGTGCGTTCATATATGGCAACATTGCGTGGTCTTATGCAGGATAAAACTGATTTACCTTGGCACATTATGTTACTTACAGTTACCCTTGTGATTGTCGTGTGTTCGTGGCTATTTTATATGAGTATTTACTATCATGTAATGGGTACAGACAAAGTAGGTCAGGACGTTTTTTACCTAACATTAAAAAGTATTCGAACCGGTTTAGTGATTGGCACCTTAACCACACTTATTATGTTACCTTTTGCAATCGCGCTTGGTGTAATGGCCGGTTATTTTAAAGGGCTAGTCGATGATGTTATTCAATATATTTACACAACCTTAAATTCTATTCCAAGTATTTTACTTATTGTTGCAGTCATGTTGGCTATTGATGTGTACATCGAAAATCATGCTGCTTTGTTTGAAACCGCAATTGAACGTGCGGACATTAAATTATTAGCCTTATGTGCCGTTCTGGGAATTACAAGTTGGACAGGCTTATGTCGTTTGCTGCGCGGTGAAGTTTTTAAACTGCGAGAGTTGGAATATATCCAGGCCGCAAAATCACTGGGAGTATCCAATTTTAGGATTATTATCAATCATATTATCCCGAACGTGATGCACATTGTTTTAATTGTGGTGGTGTTGGACTTTAGTGGACTGGTTTTGGCCGAGGCCGTACTGGCATATATTGGTGTGGGTGTTGACCCATCCACCATCAGTTGGGGAAACATGATTAACAGTGCGCGTTTAGAATTAGCGCGTGATCCGGTTGTGTGGTGGTCATTACTTGCTGCTTTTAGTTTTATGTTTGCCTTGGTATTGGCGGCTAATTTATTCTCTGATGCAATCCGGGACGCCTTTGATCCGCGTCAACAAGGGGTTAAATAGTGGCACATCCAGAGTCGAACATATTACTTGAAGTGAGCCAGCTAAAAACCTATTTTGGCGATATAAATAATAAACCTGTTCGCGCCGTAGACGGTGTGAGCTTTAAACTTAACCGTGGCGAAACCTTTGCAATATTAGGTGAATCTGGCTGTGGTAAATCGATGACCGCGTTGTCTATTATGCAATTAGTACCTTCACCGGCAGGGAAAATTACCGAAGGTTCTATTATTTACAATGGCGAGGATTTATTAAAGAAATCTGAAATTGAAATGCGCTCAGTTCGTGGTAATCGTATTGCCATGATATTTCAGGAGCCGATGACATCATTGAATCCAGTTTTAACTGTACAGCAGCAAATTGAAGAAGTCTTACTGCAACACCGAGGTATAAAAGGACAAGCGGCATGGCAAGAGGTGATTGCTTTACTGGATTCAGTGGGTATTCCTGTTGCAGAACAACGTGCAAAAGATTACCCCCATCAGTTATCGGGCGGGATGAAACAACGAGTAATGATTGCAATGGCACTGGCTTCTGAGCCAGACCTGCTTATTGCTGACGAACCCACGACTGCACTTGATGTTACTATCCAATTACAAGTAATGACCTTGTTGCGAGATATACAACAACGTACCGGTATGGCTATTCTTTTGATTACTCATGATCTTGGTATTGTTTCTGATTTTGTTGATCATGTTGCGGTTATGTATGCCGGTGAAATAGTTGAATATGCTAGCCGTAAAGATTTTTTTGCGTCACCCTTACACCCTTATTCTAAGAAATTATTTGCATCCTTACCAGCTAGTTCAAAGCGTAATAAAACGTTAGATGTTATAAAAGGCATTGTCCCTCCGTTAACGACCTGTTTTACGGGGTGTCGTTTCTATGAACGTTGCGGTGTTTCTATAAAGCAATGCAATACGGCGTTAATAAGTTTAATTGACGTAGGTAATACCCATAGCGTGCGCTGTTTACAATTTATGGATAATCAACCTGATTTCCCCCCAGACAAAGATGTTGTTGGTGAACAGAGCTATACAAATAATAATAAATTTAAAGAAGTTTTTAGAGTTGATAATCTTAAGGTTCATTTTCCAATCTATAAAGGAATTTTTAAGAAGGTCGCAGGTTATGTTTATGCTGTTGATGGGGTCGATCTAAAACTGTACCAAGGGAAAACATTGGCTCTGGTTGGCGAGTCTGGTTGCGGTAAAACCACCGTGGGGAAAACGCTCGTACACTTAAACAAATTAACGGCGGGTAAGTTAGCATTAAAGGGTGACGATATATCAACCCCCTCGATTAAACAGCTCAAAACACTTCGTACACATGCACAGATTATATTTCAGGATCCTTATTCATCCATGAATCCAAGAAAACGAGTGTGCGATATTATTGAAGAAGGGTTAATTGCGTTAACGCCAGAGCTAAATAGCAATGAAAGAAAAATTAAAGTTAAAGAACTATTAAAACAAGTAGGTTTACCTGAGACCGCAAGCAATCTATACCCACATGAATTTTCTGGTGGACAACGTCAGCGTATATGTATTGCACGGGCTTTAGCCGTTAACCCGGAAATTTTAATTTGTGATGAGCCAACTAGCGCACTAGATGTTTCTGTGCAGGCACAAATGTTAAACTTGTTTAAAAAATTGCAGCAGGATAAAGGCTTAAGTTATTTGTTTATTACACATAACTTATCGGTTGTCGAATATTTGGCTGATGAAATTGCGGTGATGTATTTAGGTCGGATAGTGGAATATGGTAGTGTGGACGATGTCATGCTAACACCGAAGCATCCTTATACAAAAGCACTTTTATCAGCAATACCGACTCTTGGTAAAACTGAAAATGATGATTCTGAAAAAGAGGTTATTATTCTGGAAGGCGAACTGCCTTCGCCCATTACGCCACCATCTGGCTGTTATTTTAGTCCACGTTGTCCGGACATAATGGATATATGTAAAAACCAGTACCCGGATATGGGTTCTATTTCTGATTCACATACGGTAGCTTGTTTTTTAATCAATAAATAATCTTATCAAAATTGATGACGGTTCTATAATGTCAGGCATTAGTGTGGCCTTGTGCTATAACCGAATATAACCCCATAAGACTAATCAACGTTAACAATCCACCAATAATGCGTATAAACACAGATTCATTCTGAATGATATATTCATGGGTCTTTAATCCGATAACGTGGCCAATAGCGGACACGGGTAATAATAATAACGCACTATAAAAATGAAGATTGACACTGACGGCAACAAAAGTCAGCATTTTTATAATGACGAGTGTAAACCACAAGGCGAATAAGGTATCTCTTAGCTGATAGCGATCAACGTGGCGGATAAAGACGGCTACCATTAAGGGTGCCCCCGTCAGTGATGTTCCTGCGACATAGCCACCCAGACTTAATAGCATTTTGTCCAGCCAGTCTTTATTGCTGTGCAGGCTTTTATTGAATAGCCACATCATGGCGTAGAATAAGGTAATACTGTATATAAAAATGATTAACCAGTTATTAGGCAGGGTTAGTAAACCAAAAATACCGATAAGAGCAGCAGGTAAGATAAAAATATAAGATTTAAGTAGATAACGCCAGTCAACATTATCCAATCTTGTGCGCAAGGTTAACACCGAAAAGAAGAGTAACTGAAAACCAATAATGGGTAACCAGAATATGGGTTTATTATAAACAAACAGCATTAATGGTAAACCTAATGCTCCACCACCAAAGCCCAGACCGCTTCGCACAAAACCCGTCCAGACAAAGATGACACCAATAACAAAAATTTCATTTAAGTTAAAAGCTAGAATGGATTCCATCAGATTTAGTTGTTGTCGTGTTAAAGTTTAGCGAAGTATTATTTTATTTTAAGCAAGCTGCGTAAAAATGTTAAATATGTTTTGGTTTCCCATGGTCGCCCACCAAGGGCTTGATAACGAACCAGGCCATCAGGGTCTACAAGATAGGTAGCAGGTAGGCCGCGTGGTTGCCATTTTTCGGTGACCTGACCATCTTTGTCCATCAGCGCTCGAATATCCGGGGCATAAATACCGAGGAAATTAAAAACAGTATCTTCATCTTCTGATGTATTAATAAGGGCTATTTTTAAACCTTCTTTTTTTAGCTGAACCCACATTTTCTGTATCGCCGGCATTTCTTTTCTGCACGGGACACACCAACTTGCCCAAAAATGAACAAAGACCCAGTGTTTTCTTGTGTCTGATAGATCAAATTTTTGGCCATCAATATCCTTTAATTGAATATTGGGGGCCGGATAGGGGCTTAGTTTAATAATTCCTTTAGGCGTTTTAGGTAAGCTGTGTTTTGCCATTGAGATGAACGGTAAGGAGCTTAAAATAAGCATGAAAAATATTCTGTTTTTTAAAGGATGCATCAGTGGGCACACTGGATATTATTGAGTCGAATTATAATTGGCTTGCCGGATTTATCGGCTTTTGTTTTAAAACAGGCCTGTAAGCTAAACGGTTTACTTGAAAAAGGCAGAATAATATTACCACCTTCAGCTTCATTGGCTCTAAAATCAAGTTTTTCAGGGAGCAATGTCCAACGGAAGGTCGACTGGTGTGCCAAAGGAATTTTCATTTTCTGCCAAACAGATAGCCAGTGAGCGCGGTTGAGTCGTTTAAGTTGGCCATTGTTGTTGGTAAAAGTCCAATCTTCCAAGTCTAACCAGATAATATGCTGACTCTTATTACGGATCCCGATGGTAATAAAACATTGTTGCTTCAGTATATTGACCATGGCTTTTGAAAAACCACGCCCTTCATAAAAAGCGGCTATTTGCTGAGGTGTTCGAGGCGAAAAACGTATCTTTATTTGAGTATCGCTATATTGAGCTATATTTCTTGTTTTTGCTTGTAAGGGATAAGCGATAACCAAGCTTGCCATTGCAATAAATAAAATAAAAGATCGGCTATTAGGCATTTAACTGTTAAGGATTAATGTAAGCCAAACAATGAAAAGATTAGCGAACTTATTGTTTGGATGACCGGCATAATAAATTGCCAGAGTGTGCCTGTAAATATGAGCAGGACAAGAATAATTAAGCCAAAAGGCTCGACTCGACTTAATAGGTTGCCCGCACTTGGGGGTAATAGGCTCACAGCAATACGGCCACCATCGGTGGGTGGGATTGGAATAAGGTTAAAGACCATTAATAGTACGTTAAAGAAAATGCCAATATACGCCATATTGAGTAGTGGCTGAGAGAATATCGCAAAACTATCTGGCAAAATGGCGGCAATAGCTGCAATGAGGCCCCACACGAGTGCCATGCCTAAATTCGCAGCGGGGCCGGCAATGGCGACCAATGCGGTGTCTCGTTTTGGATTCTTCAGGTTTCGCCAATCAATGGGAACAGGTTTGGCCCATCCAAAGGCAAAACCCACCGTAAAAATGAGTACGGCGGGAACTAGAATTGTGCCAATGGGATCAATATGCTTAATGGGATTCAGGCTAAGTCGCCCTAACATCATGGCAGTTCGGTCTCCGAGCTTGTAAGCGGCCCAACCATGGGCGACTTCATGTAACACGATGGCAAATAGCACCGGAATAATGGAAATAAGAATGATTTGAGCAGTACTTAAGTTTGAATTTAGCATATTGGTATCATATCAGTTCGTTTGCTTGGAATCTAAAGGATTTGCTTTAAGTTTATGACTGATATGGTGATAATAAGTTTCGAAGAATGGTGCTGAGAAGGGCGGTTCTTCTTATAATAAAGTAATTTATTTCAACAACTTACAAAGGAACATTAATGCCGACTAAATTGCGGGTAGTTTTGAATGGGCGGGAAGTCTTTGAATACGAGAAAAGCACACGCCACCCGGGCAAGCAGCGACAAATTCTTGATAATATGGACTTGGACATGGATGAGGGCATCGAAATTGATGACAAACTTATAAGTTCCCCCGATAGAATGCAACGCGCACAATATGTTGCAATGAGCCTGTTATACGGGCTTCAGATGAAAAGTGAGGGGCTAATATCGGCATCTTGCGGCTATTTGGTGACAAGATTGCCAGATTTGAAGCAGGTTCGAGCCATTGAGCGTGGCGAAGAAGTCACAATGGACTTAATTTTTGATGAAGAAAACTAATAATTTGCTTAAAAGTGTAGTAATATTGATTACTTAGATGTAAGTTGAGTCTAATAGTTTTATTGCAAGATTTTAAGCGCTTATAAGAATACAAAAGTTTTTCCTGTAAATGCCAAAATTGTAACAAAATTTGATTTTTAGATGGAAATTGATTCTAATTAGCGATATTGCAAGTTATTAAGCACTTATAAGAAATTTAAAGTTTTTCCTGTAAATGCCAGATATTAATTGCAGTTTATACATTTTTAATTTTTGAGGTATTTTTTTATGGCAACAGGAACAGTTAAGTGGTTTAACGAATCAAAAGGTTTTGGTTTTATTACTCCTTCAGACGGTAGTGCAGATGTATTTGTACATTTTTCAGCAATTGCAGCGGAAGGTTTCCGTACTTTAGCTGAAGGCGCTTCAGTTAGTTACGAAGTTGAAGCAGGTCCTAAGGGGCCCCAGGCAACACAAGTAACATTAAACGGCTAAGTATTTATTTACTTAGTAGTTTGAAAAAACCTCGCTAATTAGCGAGGTTTTTTTTCGTCTGTTATAAATTAAAGTTAAAGACTATTGAGTAAATGGAAAAAGCCTTCAAAATTCTCCTACCGATTTCTGACCCCAAAGCCATAAGCTGTTCTGTATTACAAGCTAGTCAAATTTTGGCCATGTTAAACGCTGAATTAGCGCGGGTACTCCAATTACAATGTGCTGATATTGGCGCACTTACTGCGGCACAATCTACCTTGCAACCGAAAACAGTTGCTTGGCAACAGGCACAGCGGTTTATTCAGTTTTATAATTTACTGTACGACAAATTTGCGGGAGATGCTGTTGCGATGCGGCATTGGTTACGTTCAGAAAATAAAATACTCGCAGGCGTACCGTTATTATTAATTATTGATGATGGACGTTTAGACGATGTTATCTATTTTATGACAACGGAGTTAATGTAAACCAAAAAGATTAGCCTTGATTAGTCTGGATTTACCAAACATTAATTCAATGCTGTAATTGCCATTTGTAATACCTGTTTTAGGTAATTGTACAGTAAAAAAATGTTTTCCATTATTACTAGAAAGAATGATTTCTTTTTGGGCTATTAATTTTTGGTTTGCACCATTATAAACATTTACTTTTAAGTGTGTATTATTTTGTGTGAAATTTTTATATTCAAACCCGATATAAAGTAATTGCCCAATTTTAATTTTTTGCAGTGTTGTGTCTGTTATAACAGAAAAAGGCGCGTTGCTAATTTTAATTTTTGGAACAATCGGTAGTACGGCATTCATTTCTTTTTGCAGGTTATTTCTTGCTGTTTGTATGTTTTGATCGTTAGCAAATAACCTTTGTGCGTTATTCAAGATGGTATCTGCTTCCCTAAATTTATTTTGTTTGGTTGCTAATTGAGCCTTTCGTAATATTTGTTTTTGTATTTTATGTAAGCCATTTTTCGCCTGATTATTATCAGGGTTAAGGGATAAAACAGAATGATATAAGTCATAGGCACTACTTCCTGCTGGTCTGATTAACGCGCCTTCCTGTATTCTTTTGTCTGCCTGTACTAATAAATTACTTATGTGGTTTTTATTATTGATTAAGGATTTTATTTTTGTTTGGAGTTGCAATAATGCCGGATCATTATTAATGGCCTGTAATCCTGAATTTGCAGAATCTAATGCTTTAAAGTAAGTTTTGGCCTGTATTTCTTTTTTGGCTTTACTTTTAAAATAAGTGGCTATCTTGGTGAGTCCTTTCAATGCTTCGCTATTATTCGGGTCGTTATTTAAAACTATTCTGAGTTCTTCTAACGCATTGGCATCTTTTGGTTTATTGAGTGCGTTAACGGCAAAATAAACCCGTGATTTTTGCAGGTGTGGTTCATTAATGGTATTTAAAGCTAATTTCCCCTGTAAGGTCGTAAAGTCTGTATTCTGTTTAAGTGATGGATAGAGTAATTTTATTTCATGAATTGTTTTAGCTGCAGATAAAAAGTCTTTTTTTATAATTAAATCATTTAGTCTGTTTAAGTACCAGTGCTTTAGTTCTTCAGTCGCTCCTTTAAACTCCTTATTGTCAGGATTTCTGGCCAGATTCTTATTATAAATATTAGCAAGCTCGCGTGCATTGCTAGGTATTTTAGTTAATGATGATTTTAGTTGTTGTATTTTATTTTCTTCGAGTTGTTTTGTAGTTAAAATAGGTTTTTTCGGTTTTAAATTTAAAGGTGTTTGTTGTTTTTTATTTTTGAAAAATAAATATTGTTTTATTTCTGTAGGTAAATATTTTTTTGCAAGGGGTTCGCCTTGTTGCTTCCATATTGGAAGAAGTTCTTTTCTTTTATAGTAACTGACCGATATAAACAAGATAAGCAGCAAAATAAAAATTCGACTTTTTCGACGAGTTAAATTTTTAAAATCATCTGATTCGGTAATAAAGGTAGGCCTTTCTGCCATCTTGTTAAATTGCGCCGGGGTTTCAACGGGGCGGTGGCTGGTGGGTTTTGTTTTTTTTGCTATAGGTGCTTTTGGTTTACTTTTTACTTTTTGTTCAACCATCGTTGCTGCATGGTGATCTTGCCCAGCCTTTTTAAAGGCAATGGTGCGGGCATCAATGGCATCAAGTTCTGAATCGGTAATTTTATTTAAGGCATTAACCAGTTCAGATGCTTTCTGGTAGCGGTGTTCCGGTTTTTTTGATAAACAGATATTAATAATAGGTTGAAATATTTCCAGACCTTTCGGTAATTGGGGAATGGGGTCGGATAAATGTTTAATACAAATGGCAACCAATGACGGGCCATCATAAGGCACATAGCCAGCTAATGCCTGAAATAATACAACGCCAAGGCTGTATATATCAGTACGGTGATCAATTTTTAAGCCCTTAGTTTGTTCCGGGCTCATAAAATAAGGAGTACCGAGTATTTTGCCAGTCTCGGTTAAACCTTTGGATACATCATTGGTTCGGGCGATACCAAAGTCGGTTAAAATAGCACGTCCATCTTGGTGTAGTAAAATATTTTCAGGTTTTATATCCCGATGTACAAAGCCTTTGTTTGCGGCAAAATCAAGTGCATCTGCAATTTGTTTAATCACAATAACTTTTTGTTTGCGGTTTAAGAGATCGCGCGCTTCATTAAAGTTTTTCCCTTTAATGTATTCCATCGACATATAGTGGATGCTGTTATGAATACCGGCATCATAGACGGTAATAATATTAGGGTGAGAGAGCTGGCTAGCAATACGCGCTTCACGTAAAAAGCGTTCAGAGAAGGTATCGTCTGTGTGGTCAGGAGATAGTACTTTCAGTGCTACTTTGCGGCCAATGCTTTCCTGTACGGCCAGGTAAACCATTGCCATACCACCACGGCCAAGCAAATCCTGAATCTCGTAACCGGGAATACTAATAACCGATGCAACATGGCTAGCGGTTGTTTGTTTGTTTTTTGCTGTCATATTTTGACTAAATGTGTTGACCGATGATGGTTAAGATTATTCTTTTTATATCGGCAGTACGAGCAAGATATCGAGCCTTTTAATCTTAGTATAATCAATAACTTGAGTGGTCTCGTTTGGGCTTAATGTTCCAGAGGTATTTTATTTACCCGATAAGTGTGATTTGGGTGTTTTCAGTTATCCCTTTTAATTATCAAAAGAGCCACCTGCTGCTAATGTAAGTGCGTGTTCAATAGCGTCTGGTGCGCACATAATCGAGAAAAAACTGTTATCACCGACCATGGATAAGTCTGGAAAACTGATGGCTATTCTAAATTCTGCAAAAAGTGCATACGCATGCTGGCCGGATACGAGTATTTCATAAGGTAGATGTGCCGTGGACTTAATTCTTTTAAAATCAATTTTATCCAATATAAATTGATCACTGGCACATTCTGTTTGTTCTACTGTGCCTGAGACAGAAACACCAAAGACAGTTTCATTTTTTCCGGGTAAGTCGATTCGGTAAATAAGTGCCGTTCCACCATTGCCCTTCTTAATGGAGGCTTCCACTTTTTTTACGGCCAGTGTGTAATTTGCATATTCAGCTAGCTCAAGTTTGTCTTCAAAGTCGGGCATAAATATTTTATATTGGTAGTGACGGAGTTCATCTTTTGTTAAGCCTTTTTCAGAGCCGAATTCTCGTATAAATCCGAGTTGTGATTTGAGTTGCTGAGTGACAGCAGAAAGATCGCCCTTCATACGATAAGCATATGCCATATAAGTGGGGTTGTTAAAAGAAACCTGAATATTGCTTTTTGTTTTTGTAATGGCTACGCGGATAGCCGCACCGTATGCACCATAGGTTGACTGGCTTGCATGTTTTTTTAATATCGAGTTTGAAATAACTAAAATGCTGCGTTCAGGTAGTGCCGTGTCTTCACCCACAATCGTATAATTGGCACGGGTTAATTTTGATTTTATATCATTAACCACCGTCATAAATTTGGCATTGGTGAGCTGTGCAAGAATAAAGGGCTTATAGTAAGTTTCTGTTGCCTGCCCGGTACTCAGAAAAAAGAAACAGAGGCTGATAAAAAGGTATTTTATGATTGTCATTATTGATTACCTGGTTGATATTTATACAATAGTACCAGGCAATAGACTCAGAGTACGAATTTTTTAGGAAGAAAACGATGATTTAACGTTTTTTAGCAGCATTTTGACTGATTTTTTAAGATATTCTCGACCAGAATAAGATCTTCGGGGGTATCGACACCATGCCCTAGAATATCGGTTGATTGTTTGACGATTATTTTCATGCCGTTGGAGATAATACGAAGTTGCTCAAGTGATTCTGCTTGCTCAAGCATACTCGGTGGCAGCTTGGAAAATTGGTGTAATGTTTGCACTCGATAAGCATAAAGACCAATGTGTAAGTAAAACGGAAACTCAGGCAAATCCCCCGTTGAATGTGCGAAATCTTTAATCTTAAAATGGTCTCGAACCCAAGGAATGGGCGCGCGGCTAAAGTAGAGAGCAAAATTATGGTTGTCGAGTACAACTTTTACATTATTGGGGTTAATAACATCTTCAAGTTTCTCAAAAGGAGTGGCCAGTGTTGCCATATCGGCATTATTATTTTTACCTAGCAGTTCAACCAGTGCGTGTATATTGTCTGTTTGTACCAGTGGCTCATCACCTTGTAAATTAACAACAATGGTGGAAGGCCCCCATTCTTTTTTTGTAGCAACTTCGTTGATGCGGTCGGTGCCGGACGGATGATCGTCCCGAGTCATTATTGCGCTGCCACCGAAGGCTGTGACGGTATCCAGTATTTCTTGGTTATCGGTTGCGACGATAATTTCATCCGCATTTGTTTTGGCTGCTGCATTGTAAACATGTTCTATTAGCGGTTTACTATTTAATTTTTTTAATGGCTTACCGGGTAGGCGGGTAGAGGCATAACGTGCTGGAATAACAATTTTAAAGGGTAACATGGCTCAATTATGCAGGTTTTTGATATTAATATCAAAAAGGGCCGTATGCTATTATTGGTATTAAAGCAGGCTATTAGTCGCTTGCATTGCGTATAAATGTGCTTCCGTTATTTGTTTACTTGATAGTTGCAGGTTATGCATAACTGTATCTAGGTCATTATTATCGCCAGTATCCACATGCAATGAAAGTTGGTAATAGTCTTTGTAAGGGCCACTTTGTGTAAGTAAGGCACTTTTGATATTTTCAGGAATAAAGATGCCTTTTAAAGCTTCTGAAAAGGGCATTTTTAATAAGGTATCGAGGTAAGAAAAAATACCTAAAACAAAAAGATCATTTGTAATTTTTTTATTTGTTTGATTTGCGATATGTTCCAGAAAGAATGCTCGGGTGAGCGCTGTTACAAACAAGCTTGAATCACTGCTATTTGAATCTTCGTTAGTAAATAAAAACAAAGACAGCCAACGGTACAGTGGTTTTACCCCCAGTAATTGTATGACTGCACGAATACTCTCTATTTCAGTATCTCGTCTTAAACCAGCTGAATTTATATAGCGTAACAATTTGTAGCTGACGGACACATCCTGTGATATTTTTCGTTCAATATCGTCTATCGGTTTATCTCTCGTAATATCATTTAGGATATTAATGATGGCGACTTTATTTGAAGGTATGGCTTGTTGTTCTATGTATTCGGGTTTTGCAAAAAAATATCCTTGATAAAGTTCAAATCCCATTTCCTTACACACCAGAAATTCTTCTCTGGTTTCCACTCGTTCAGCGAGTAGGGTGAGCTTATGCTGTTGGCCGAGTTTGGCATATTCTAGGAGTTGTTCTTTTGAATAATCGCTAATATCAATTTTCATTATTTTGGCGAGTTCAAATAATTTTTGAGTACTGTCATTATCAATAAAATCATCAATGGCCAAAGTGAAACCGGCTTCAACCAGTGATTTTAATTGTGTAAATAATTTGTCATTGACGGTAACATCTTCCAGTACTTCTAAAACAACTCGATCTTTTGGGAGAATATTAATAATGTCATTTTGAATGAAATATTCATTAAAGTTAATAAAGGCCTTTTTGTTGCCAATAACATTGCTGAGCCCCATATTATTGAATAAATTCATAATGACATCGGCCGTTGCGGCTGTTCCATCAATAACATTTGCATCGATTGCATTAATTTGTCGGAACAACATTTCGTAAGCAATGATTGATTCGTCGAGATCGAGAATGGGCTGTCGGGCGAGGCAAACTTTGGATTGAGAGGGGGTATTGGACATAGTAGTTATATCGGTTATGTTTTTTTTTTCTAAAGTTTATGCTAGAAATAGGCATATTTTTAACTATTTGAAATATATGGACTTTTAATTTATCGAATAGAATAATATAAATGACTTATTAGTCATTTAATTATATATAATGTGTTAATGACACAAAAATGGCTACGGCGCAAAGATCAGCGTCCAATTGAAATTCTCACTGCCGCACTCGATTTATTTGTGTGTAAAGGATTTGCTGCGACTAAAATTGAGGACATTGCAAAGCAGGCAAAGGTGTCTAAAGGTACGGTATATTTATATTTTGAGAGCAAAGAGGCGCTCTTTAAGAAGATGGTACATGAAATTATGACACCAAAAATTAGTGAGATGGAAAGCTATATTGCTACTTATCATGGAAGCCAGATAGAATTACTCAAATTTGTGATGAGGCGGTGGTGGCAGACAATTAAAGAGTCTGGCTTAACTGGAGTGCCAAAATTGATTATTTCGGAAGCCGATACCTTTCCTGAATTAACACAGTATTATATGAAAAGGGTTATTCATCGGATTCAATCTATTGTAGTTAATATTCTTAATGCTGGAATGCAGTCAAATGAGTTTAAAAAAGTTGAATCTGTACTATGTGCAAGAGTTATTATGTCATCACTGGTTTATTTTTCAATGTGGGATGTATCCTTGAAAAAGTATGATCAGAAAAACTTAAGTGTTGACGATCTTATTGAACAACAAATAACCATTTTATTAAGCGGAATTACAAAATGAAAAATCGGAATATTGGCCGCCTGACTGTAGCTTTAATACTTTATGTTATTTACAGCACATCTGTTTCTGCAGCATCATTTTCTGTTAATAATCAAACCTATACATTGAATGCTTTTATCGATGAAAGTATTAACAAATATTCAGAAATCAGACTGGCTAGTCTTAACATAAATCGACTTGCGTATGAAATGGGTAAAGTTGAAAGTCAACTTGGTTGGATTCTAACTGGTCAGGGTGGGTATTTCCGTGATGTATCGGGTTTTGGCATTCAGTCTGACACGGCTGATTTTAGTGTTGGGTTGCAAAAATTACTTGAATCAGGCAATACCCTTTCTCTTTCTGGGCGTTATTCACATGTTAAAAGTGATCAGGTGCTATTTAGCTTGCTTCCTAACCCAGCGAATACAACCAAGCTCGAAATTAATTACCGTATTCCATTATTAGAAGGTGAGAATAATCCACAATATTTATTTGCGGTAAAAAAGGCAGAAATAGAAAAGAAAATTTCAGAATTAGACAAGCAACAGATCAAAGAAAAATTAATTCAGAAATTAATTGATATTTTTTATGCTGTCGTAACCATTGACTCGCGTTTAATAACAGCACAACGATCATTAAAACGCGTACAACAATTACGTGTATATATAAAAAATAATATTAATCTTGGATTGTTGGAAAAAGGAGATATTTTGCAGGCTGACTCTCAAATTTTAACTTTAAAACTGGAACAGCAAAAAATTATTGATTTAAGAAAGAAGCAGGTTGTATTGATTAACCGGTTTTTAGACAGGGGTTTATCGAGTGAATTTATTGTAAACACAGAAAATCTATATAAAAATAAAACTAGACTAGATAATACAAAAAAAATAATTTCAATTGTAAAAGAAAATAATTGTGAATTGAAAAAGTTAAAAGCACGTAACAAATTGCTTGATTCTTCCTTAGCCTTGAGCCGGAATCGTGAAAAAGACAAGCTGGATGTTGTTTTGTCTTTAGGTGTTCAGAATATATCAGGTAGTAGTAGCACTCGATCTATGAATGATACCTATACAACTGGAATGATTCGGCTTGAATACAAGGATGCGATAGATAAGAGGGGCTTTAGCTCTAAACGTTTACAAATCCAGATTGATAAGCACTCAAATAATGAACGTATAGATTCATTGGCTAAAGATTTAAAATATGAAACTTTTAATTTATTAAGTCAGATTGAACAATCGAAAAAAATTGTCAAGATAACTGAAAGTCGATATTTAAATGAAACAAGGAAATATCATGATATTTTAAAACGGTTTCATAATGGCCGCTCAACAACCAACACGGTTATTCAATTTGATAATGATAGAATACGTGCTGAACTAGATTCTGAAACAGAAAAATATGAACTTGCAAAAAGGTTTTCTTTATTGAAACTCAAGCAAGGTCTTTTTTTAAATTAAATAAAAGATGAAGACATTACTAAGATGAAAAATATACTTGCGTTCTTTGTTAATCGACCTTTAATTGTTAATTTAATATCAATATTTATTGTGTTATTAGGCATCTATGCAATGTTAACGATTAATAGAGAAGCATTTCCAAATGTAAATTTGGATAATATTGCCATTGGCTTCTCCTATCCAGGTGCTTCTCCCGATGAAATTGAACAACTTATTATTACCCCCATTGAACAGGAACTAAAATCGTTGGATGGGATTGACAAGATGACATCAGTTGCTTTTCCTTCCAGTGGAAGCATTAATTTGGAAGTTGCCGCAAATGCAGTTAATCGAGATAGAATGGTGAGTGATGTACAGCTTGCTATTGATCAGGCGAAATTACCTTTGGATCTACCTTATGATCCTGTGGTAACCGAAATTGATGGACGAATATTTCCAATTATTCAATTAGCTATTTCAGCCCCTTTGAGTAAGCTTGAACTCAAGCGCTTAGGCGATAAAATTAAAGATAATCTTCTTGCTATAAAGGGGGTTGCTAAAGTTCGAATACAAGGTGACAGGAAAGCTGAATTAAGTATTATTGTTGACCCAAAAAAACTACATCAACAGCGAATTTCAATTACAGAAATCGAGAATTTACTTAAATCATGGAATATAAATGCGCCCGGTGGCGAATTAGATACTGAAGATGGACAAAAAACATTAAGAATTGTTGGTCAGTTCTCCAGTCCTGAAGATGCTGCTAATCTTATTATTCGTGCCAATCAATACGGTGCAGGAGTAAGGTTAGGCGATGTAGCTGAGGTGAAGGAATCATTAGTAAAAGCTTCGTTATATTATGAAGTAAATGCCAAGCCAGCAATGGCTATTTTAGTAATGAAAAAAGTAGATGCGGATATTATTAAAACGGTTAAGCGAGTTAAAAATTATATTAAAAAGGTACCTGCGATTTATGGTAAAGACATTAAAGTTAGTACTTTTCGGGATTTTTCAAAAAATACAAAATTACGTTTAAGTGTTCTGTCAACAAATGCAATTGTTGGTTTGTTACTCGTATTTATTTGTTTAATCACATTCTTGCGGCCTTCGGTTGCATTAACAACAACTATGGGCTTGCCGATTGTTTTTTTTATTGGTTTATATACCTTAAATGTTATGGGTATTACTTTAAACCTTGTTTCAATGTTGGGGTTTATAATGGTATTAGGTATGTTGGTTGATGATGCTATTATTGTGGGTGAAAATATTACCTACCATATGGAACAGGATATGCCACCCTTAAAAGCAGCCGTGATCGGCGCTTATGAATTAATGGGGCCCGTGATCACAACCATACTTACCACTATTGCGGCATTTATTCCGATGTTATTTATGTCTGGGATATTAGGTAAATTTATTGTTTCAATACCCATTGTAGTGATTATGTTGTTGATATTTTCTTTAATGGAATCATTCTTTATTTTACCCAGTCATGTGGCACATTTTGCTCGACCTAATATAAAATTTGTAGAACGCAAATGGTTAATTGCAATGGAAAATATTTATGCGAATATTTTGGCTAAATCAATTCGTTATCGTAAATCAACCGTGTTTGTTTCATTTATTATTTTAGTGGGAGCCATTGTTTTTGCGGTAATGATGATGAAATTTGAACTTTTCCCTGAAGAGGGTATTGAAGAATTTTTTGTACAAGTTTCTGCCAAACCGGGCACTAATTTAGAAGAAATGAAAGATAAACTTAATAAATTGAGTGCAGATATTAGCGAACATGTTGATAAAAAAAATCTTGATATGATATTGGTAACAACAGGGAAAACGGCGGTTGATCAAGGTGACCCACTTTCGCAACGTGGTAGTCGCTTTGGACAATTACAGGTTGTTTATATTGCGAGTATCTTGCGACCACACCATAATGCAGCAGCAGAAATGTTGTCAATAATGGATGGATTAGTTCAACGCCATCCCGATCTTGAAATTTCATTACAAAAGAAAAAACCGGGGCCACCTTCAGGTCGGGCATTACAGGTTGAAATAACGGGAAGTAATCGACAATCGATTGTTAATGTTGCAACCAGACTTAAACAATACGTTAAAAAAATTAAAGGTGTATTAACGGTTGAGAGCGATTTACAACGTGGTGATAATGAATTACGAATTATACTCAACCGCAAAAAAGCAACGTATGCAGGAGTAAACTTATTAACCGTTTCAAAAAATATACGTGCGCTTGGTAGTGGCCTAAGAGTTTCTACTATAAGACGTGGAACGGAAGAAGTGGATGTCACTATTCGCTTGCCAAATTCAAAAGAACATAATATAGAATACTTACGTTCGATAGAAATTCCAAATAATCGGGGTGGTTTAATTCCGTTAGGAAAAATATCAAAAATTATTGAACAACCTGCACTTTCAACAATACGTCATGCGGAAGGTTCTCAAGTTATCAGAGTTGTTGCTAATATTGATACCGCCGTTATTAAAAGTTTAGAATTAAATAATTTGGTAAAGAAACATCAAAATCAATGGTTAGCGGGTGATAAAAACAAGGTCTCCATTCACTATGGTGGTGAACAGGAGAAAAATCAGGAATCAATACACGATTTATTGGTTGCCTTTGGTTTTGCGCTAGTGGGTATTTTCTTTATTCTTGCGATTCAATTTAACAATGTTGGTTATCCCTTAGCCGTGATGATAGCGATACCTTTTGGAGCAGTGGGTATTATTATCAGTTTTTATCTGCATGATCTTCTCTGGAAACCGTTGCCACTGTCATTCTTTGCACTGATGGGAATGGTTGCACTCACCGGTGTTGTTGTGAATAGCTCAATGATTTTACTTGTGTTTGTTCAACGCGCTCTTAAAGAGGGTATTGCTGCCAAAGATGCCCTTATTCTTGCGGGCAGAAGACGATTACGTGCAGTTGTGTTAACGGCACTCACAACTATCGTGGGATTATTACCAACGGCCTATGGTTGGGGGGGGATGGATCCCTTTGTTTCACCGATGGCGTTGTCGCTGTCATGGGGGTTGATTTTTGCAACCTTTGTTACCCTGATTACGATTCCTGCAGTTATGGCGATTGTGCTAGGTGTGAAAGAATAATGTGATTGAAATAAATTATTTAGAATTAATCAATAAAAATAAATTCTATTTGAGTGTTTGCTAATTCAATAATATCATGTTCTTTTAGTTCTAGTGCGTCAGTTGATATGTCATGACTATTAACCATTGCAACATTAATTGAATCTTCATTTTTAATAGCTGTAATGGTGTAATCCGTTGAGTTTCGCGCAATAATCGCCATCTTCGCGCCATTGAACCCCAGAGTATTGAACGGCTTTCTAAGTTCCAGAACTTTACCCTTAAGTGGCCCACTTAATACTCTAACAGCACCGAGTTTTGCACCGGTATTTTCCGTTGTGGGTTTTTGTTTGGTGTCAATAATTTTGGTATCTTCAATTTCGGCACGCAAGAACATAGTGGGCTCATAATCTTCTTCATCTTGCGAGAAGAAAGTGAATTGGTAATTACCAATTTGGATAACATCGCTGTGTTGAAGTTTTGATTTTGCAACCCGTGCGCCATTTAATAAACTGCCATTGGTACTTCCAAGGTCATCAATAAAAACATTATCACCCACTTTAGTGATAAGAGAGTGGCGTCCACTGATGGTTAAATCATTAAGCTGAATATCATTACCATGCTTTCTTCCTATGCTAATGCTATCTTTGTCGATACTGTATTCACGAATAACAGCACCATCCAGTGTTAATATTAATTTTGGCATTTTTATTACCTGTTTCTAGTTAATAGAGTCGGTTGAAGTAACACTTTGTTCTTCTTTTTCGACTTCGATTTCATCGCGCAGTAAGATAAAGTCATCTTTATTACGCGCATTTAAGAATGCTTGTTCGCCAGTTATTTTTTTCGACTCTACAAGACGTTTTAGTGCAGTATCCATTAACTGCATACCTTGCATGGCTCCACCCTGAATAATATTATCAATTTGCTCGGTTTTACCTTCTCGAATAATATTGGATATAGCCGCATTGTTTATCATAATTTCGATTGCCGCAACACGGCTTCTGTTGTCAGCAGTACGAATGAGTTGTTGTGAAACAACACCACAGAGTGATGTTGATAACATAGTACGAACATAGGGTTCTTCACCCGGTGGGAAGGCATTAATGATACGTTCAATGGAACTAGCGGCACTGGATGTATGCAGTGTTGCCATAACTAAAATGCCCATTTCAGCAGCAGTCAATGCAAGGTGAATTGTTTCAAGGTCACGCATTTCACCCACAAGTATTACGTCAGGATCTTCTCGTAATGCAGAATGAAGTGCGGAGGCAAAATTTCGGGTATGACTGCCTATTTCCCGTTGGCTAACTAAACATTTTTTATTTGAATGTAAAAATTCTACTGGATCTTCAATTGTTAGGATATGTCCTTTACGTTGATTGTTTATAAAATCAATCATGGCCGCAAGGGTGGTTGACTTACCCGAACCGGTTGCCCCGGTGACAAGAATAAGTCCTTTACGTTGTCGTGCTAAACTTTTTAAAATAGGGGGAAGCCCCAGTTGTTGTAGTGATTGAATCTCACTTGGAATAACTCGAAATACAATACCTGTTCCATTTAGATGTTCAAAAGCGTTAACCCGAAAGCGTGATAAACCTGGCACGTCGTAGGAAAAATCTAATACTTGATTCTTTAAATATTCTTCACGTTGTTCGACGGACATGATCTCAAATAGGAGTTCCTGAGTTTCTTTTGCTGATAACTCACGATATTTAACCGTGTGTGTTTCACCATGTAAGCGCAGACGTGGGGGATTGCCTGCAATAATATGCAGATCAGAACCTTTTTGTTTTACAACAAGATCTAGGAAGGCATCGACACGATTCATAATAAGTAACCCAACTAACTTATCGCGAGGTTAACTTGTGGAAGAAGATCCGGATCGGTAACATAACGCTGAAATAATTTTTTATCGGTTGCGTGTACATAGGCATCATCTGGGTCGATTTCTTTATTTTTAACCGCTTCGAGGAGAGCTTGATCCATTAATTGCATTCCTTGCTCTCGTCCTGTTTGCAATATGGATGGGATTTGGAATACTTTTCTGTTTAAAATTAAATTTGCCATTCCTGATGTATTAAACATAATTTCGAGAATAGCTTTGCGATTTCTGCCATCCGCAGAACGCAATAATTTTTGGCTAATAACCCCGAGTAAGTGTTGAGCCAAAAAACTGGCGGTTAATGATTTTTGTTCTGTTGGCATGGCATCAATAATTCGGTCGATTGTTTTAACTGCAGATGTTGTGTGCAGTGTGCCAAGTACAAGGTGTCCGGTTTCTGCGGCTGTCATTGCCATTGAAATAGTTTCTGGGTCTCGAAGCTCTCCTACTAATATCACATCAGGATCTTCACGTAAGGCTGCGCGTAAACCATTTGCAAACGTATCGACATGGGTTCCCACATTTCGTTGAATAACGAGTGCTTTATCACTTTTATGGACGTATTCAATAGGATCTTCCAGGGTAATAATATTTAAACGTCGGTTATGGTTAAGCCAGTCAATCATGGTGGCGAGAGTGGTTGATTTACCGGTTCCGGTGGCACCGGTTACCAGAACCAGTCCCTGATTATTTAACAGAAACTTAGTAAGGATAGCGGGTAGCCCCAGATCTTGAAAACTTGGTATGCGTGGTGCAATAATTCTAAAAGCAGCACCGATGCCAGAAATTTTACGGTATAAGTTTACTCGGAAACGGCCAACCTCGTCGTCTTCATAAGAAAAGTCAACATCGTGACCTTGGTTAAATAAAGCACGTTGTTCGTCATTTAAAATTTCATTAACAAGGGATTCAAGTTCATTATTGGTTAAATCACGATATTTAATTGGTGATAATTCACCATGCATCCGCACAAGTGGGGGTAGGCCAACAGACAAGTGAATGTCCGAGCAACCTTGTTCACGTCCAAGTTTTAAGAAAGCATTGATTCTGGACATTTACTTTATCACCACACTTTGTAAGTCTTGCTTTAATTCGTCAATGGTTTGGTAGCGTTTTAATGGGTCAACATGCATTGCACGCATAATAACATCATTTAATTGCTGCACCATTCCTGGATCTTTCTCAATTGCTGGGATGGGTTTGCCTTCAACATGTAAAAAGAGTGTTGCCATGTGGTCTTCACCTTTATATGGTGGTTTTCCGGTAAAGGCTTCGTACATAAGAATACCTAAACTGTAAATGTCGGTGCGCCGGTCGATGGCGCGGCCTCGCACTTGTTCCGGTGCCATATAGGTTGGGGTGCCGACGAGTATGCCACTTTTTGTAATACGTGAGTCGGCGGTACTGGCGGCGGCAGCTAATCCAAAATCAACAACTTTAACAATTTTAGAATCATCGACCAGAATATTGGCTGGTTTTAAATCGCGGTGTACAACGTCAACTTTATGGGCTGCATTAACACCGTTGCAAATATCACAAAAGATCTGGATACCGTGTTTTTTATCCAGAGACTTTGTACTTTTTAATTCAAAGGAAAATGAATGGCTGTCAAAGTACTCCATGGAGATAGCATATGATTTACCAAAGGTAATAAAATCATAAAGTCGAATGACGTTTTCATGTGTTATTCGACGGGCATAACGTAGTTCATGAATAAAACGCTGAATAACGGTTTCATCAGATGCCATTTGTGGGTTTAAAAATTTAAGCACAATGTCTTCACTGACCATCTGGTCTTCAACCAGAACGACAACACCAAATGCACCTTTACCAATTTTGCGGATGATTCTGTAACGGTCGTCTAAAATCTGTCCAGGTAAAAGCTCGTTGGGGTCGATGACTGAACGCATCGGACTACTGGATGCGTTTGTTGATGGGGTAGATGGTTCAGTCGATATTGACGGTATGGATGGATTGATATTAACGACTGTTGCTGCTGAGTCTAGGACTTCTGTCTTAGGAATAGAGGCATTGCCGATACTTCTGGAACCGATTGATGGTGATGATGATGGTAGAGAGCCTATATTTGCCTGCATAGTTTGTATGGCTTTCGCTGCAGCCGTTTGTACATCCTGATTTGGGCTTTGCATAACTTGAGTCATTGCATTTTCAACATCTTCGGCATGTTGTTTGTCGGTTAATTCGGCAAGTGCGTGTAAAATATCATGCTTCATGGAATCGTCACATTGTTGTAACTTGCTAATTAAAGGTTTGATTGCTCGCGTATCTTTTAATTGTGTTAGTGCTTTAATAGCAACCTGTGTTGATTCACCTTTCTGATTAAGTAAATTCAGTAAGGGTTCAACGGCTCGTTTGTCATTCATATTGGCAAGTGCATCTGCGGCCCGTTCACGTACCCACCAGTCTTCATCTTCTAAGGCATCAACCAGATATTTAAAGGCACGGTCATCACTCACTGAATTTAAAATTTCTACCGCTGTCCTACGCAAAAATTCATCTTCATCCTTGATGAGTTCTAATACGGCTTCAACAACCTTGGGGCCACCAATACTACCTAATGCGTCGGCTGCACGAACTTTAATCCACCAGTCTTTATCGCGTAGGGCATTCAATAAATCTTTAATGGCATTGGCATTACCCACTTCATTTAAAACTTCAACAGCGGCACGGCGTACGTATTCAGATTCGTCTTGTAAAATATCAATAAGGTATTTTACAATATTGCTATCATTTAATTTTATCAAGGTATCGATAGCTTTACTCTGAACGGTCAAGTCTGGATCTTTTAATAAGTTACATATGGGTTTTGAATTGACGGGTATTTGCATTTTACCAATACTATCAAGTGCGCTCTGACGAACTTTTTTGTTTGGATCGGATATGATTTTCAAAAGAGTATCGCGTACTTCAGGAATACTGAATTTGCCCAGTGTAATGGCAACGTAAGTACGAATGGTTGCGTCTTTACTATTGCTGTAACGAATTAAGTCGGGTACGATTTTTTCATCTGCTATTTCATTTAATACTCGAAAAATTAACTGGTGAACACTTTTATCAGCTTGCCCCAAAATAGCAATAAGTGTTCTTGCGTTTAAACGTTTCTTTTGTGCGATAAGTATTTGTACTAAAACATTTTTAGGTATATTGGGATCGCTGAACAAATCGAACAAGCGGTTAGCGTCGTAGCTATCAGTGGTACCTAAAATTCTCATTACGCTTGAAATAATGCGCTTATCATCATCTGCTAGGCCTTCTATATAAGCCGGTAAGCTAGAATTACTTAGCATTGATACAAGTACATTTTCGATGGGGGAATGTGGGTCCGTTTCTGCCAAGGCTTGTATCAATTTAGGTATTGCCGGAGGACCAATTTTTTTCAGGCGAGTAACAGCTTCTTTCGTCTGTGATGATGCAGGATTAGACGCAAGTATGGTTGATATTGCTTTATTCGTTTTGTATCCGTGCAGCAAACTCATTAGTTTTAACTTTTATTTGTCGAAATAATTATTAGTGTTGATTATTCGGTAGTGTGACCTGATTAATATATGATTTGTTAATTAAACAAATCTCATCATTGTCAACGTAAATTTTTAAAAAACGATTATCCTGTTTATTTAGGTAGTCATATAAACGTGCATGCTCGGGGGGAAGCGCTTCTTTTATTGTTCCTTCAATCAGTGTACCGTCCATCATGTGAATAGTACAATAAAGTGTTTGTGCTGATTCTGTAATGATATCTTTGTCGTTGTATTCAATTCTTATAATGGACTGTCGGTTATAAAATCGAACTTCATTTGGCGTATCAACTTGGAATACAACAAAGGGTTCACTGCGATTAAGAATGTCTAATACTGCTTCGTCTTGCCCATCATTATTATGGTGAATAAACAGTGAGCCGATAACCGGTCCACTAGGATGTATCCATAGCTGAACTTTTTTCTGTTTGGTTGGTAATTTTAGTGCATTTTTAGACAATGATATTCCTCATATTTTTTTAAGTTTGCAGGTTTTATGATGTGTCCCCGAGTATACCTACAGCTCTCTTTAATATATAGAATGGAGTATACCTATAGTGTTGATAATCTGCGAGTTTTTGTATTTATAGGCGGCCACCCCGGCTAAAGTGTTTTCGCCAATACAGGTCATTCATATTGGCAATGTTGACTTTTTTGCCACTGGATGGTGCATGGATAAATTTGTTATTTCCGAGATATAAACCAACATGTGAAATTTTGTGTCGATAAGTACGAAAGAAAACCAGATCACCGGCTTTTAGGTATTTGCGCTGGATGGGACTGGAGGCACTGTAGAGCTGTTTGGTTGTGCGTGGAACGGATATACCGGCCATTCTATAGCTGTACTGGACTAAACCACTACAATCAAAGCCTGTTTGAGGGCTTCTTCCACCATAATGATAGGGTTTACCAAGCTGCTTTTTTGCAATTTTGAGTATCTTTTGGTGCTGGCTATGAGCGGTCGCGTGATACATTCTTTGTGGCGCACTGCTACAACCAACGGTGAATATGCCAAATGTCGCGCTTAATAAGAAAAATCGGCTATTTTTGTATATTTTTTGAGCAAGTTTCATCGTAGGACTAAGTATAGCCGAAGTATACTTATTTGCAGATTTTTAGCTTAATTTTTCATAAAAAACAGCCAGTTCCATTCATCTTTTAGAGTGAAGTCTAATTTTTAGCCTTAAATTTATAAGAGATTACTTTGCTAAATTTTGAATATGGTCACTTTATGTTCAATTATACTGAGCTAAACTTAGCAGTATGAATACTTTAAAAATTTCGGGGCAGTCATTTAATCGAGGGGTTAACTCGAATCAACGAGCTGAAAAACAGCGGGATGAGAGTTTTATCGCCTCGTCGTTGGTCAAAAACAAAGATAACAAGCGGTCCAATGAAGTAGCGAATAAGGATTTACAAGCCAATACACAACAAACGACTGCAGAAGATCGCTCCAAAGTTTTACTTGAGCAGCGCAAGCAGGAAATGGCTCAACAGCTTTCGGACAAAGAAAAAGCACAACAGCAACTGGAAAAATCTCAGGAATTGAGTATGCAGCGCCAGATAGAAGAGCGTTCAGCCGTTAATCGACAAAAATTAAAAGGCAGCTATGCGGCAGTGCAACAAAATGATAATCAGCAACAAGCGCAGGAAATCAAGGCTGAACAAAATAAAGAGGTTCGTCAGGAACAAGAGCATCATACACAAGATGCGATAAACCTTGTTGTATAAATGTACGACCCGTTTTAAAACTCAAAATATCCACTCAATACTCTTTATTCGGGACTATTCTGCCGGTTTATCTAAGTATGTCTGTCTGAATCCACGTATAATAGGGGATTGCTAGTATCCTGAAGACAAAGAAAACTTAACTATGACTCGCCGACAAACGCGCCAATCAAAAACTAATAAAAAACCAAAATCGACCAAACAGGTTAAACCGACCAAAAAACAGGGTAAAAAGAAAAAAAAATCATCGAAGCATTTAAGCAAACAAGCTACGCAGGGTTTTTTGTTTAAATATTTATCGGGTATACCTTGGCGATACTTATTCTCCGGGCTGGTTGTACTTTTTATTGGTTATGGTACATATCTTAATTTTAAGGTACAGAGTCAATTTGATGGTAAACGTTGGTCATTGCCTGCTAAAGTTTATGCTCGGCCTCTGGAGTTATACAGCGGCTTAGGGTTATCTGAAAATAATTTATTAGAAGAATTAAAGATGCTAGGTTTTCGTAATGAAGCCGATCTTAAATCTCCCGGAAGTTATTATGTCGATGGCAATGAAGTTGTTTTAACAACTCGGCCTTTCCAGTTTTGGGATGAGAAAACAGATTCAAGTGTGATTAAAATCAGTTTTGATAATGCCACGGTGTCTGAACTTTATAATTTTTCTCAGGAAAAGAATGTTGATGTGATGCGCCTAGAGCCGGTTATTATTGGTGGAATTTATCCTTCACATATAGAAGATAGGCTATTGGTAAAATTTGATGAGGTTCCTGACTTACTCAAATCTGCTATTACCATTGTCGAAGATCGTAATTTTTATAAACACCATGGTTTGGACTTTAAAGGGATTGCTCGTGCAATGTGGGCAAACCTACGTGCAGGGAAAACAGTGCAGGGTGGCAGCACGTTAACGCAACAGTTGGTGAAAAACTTTTTTTTAACCAATACGCGTAGTCTATGGCGAAAAGCAAATGAAGCGATCATGGCTTTATTAGTTGAATGGCATTACGATAAGCAGGAAATCTTTGAAGCTTATATTAATGAAATTTATTTAGGACAGGATAAGGCTCGTGCAATACATGGGTTTGGTCTGGCCAGCCGATATTATTTTGGCCGGGATCTGGATGATTTAAAGTTGCAACAAATTGCAATGTTAGTCGCATTAATTAAAGGCCCTTCCTATTATAACCCTCGCCGCTATCCTAAACGTTTAATAAAACGTCGAAACCTTGTTCTGGATACGATGGCTAAGTTCGGTATTATTACACAATCGGATGCTACGGTAGCTAAGCGTAAATCATTAGGTATTATTACTTCAAAACCCAATAGCATTTCTGCTCACCCAGCTTTTCTTGACTTGGTAAAAAGACAACTACGAACCTTTTATCGTGAAAAAGATTTAGCGTCTGAAGGGCTGCAAATTTTTACAACGCTAGACCCCTTAATTCAACGGCAAGCCGAATTAGTGATTAAGCAAAAAACCAGACAACTTGACAGGCAGCAAGGCTTGCATGGCAAGTTGCAAGCCGCAACCATTATTACGAATACCACTAATAGTGAAGTGCTTGCTCTGGTCGGTGATAGCAAACCAAAACAATCTGGTTTTAACCGCGCACTGGATGCAATTCGTCCGATTGGTTCTTTAATAAAACCGGCCATTTATTTAACCGCATTAGATGCCAATCGGGGCTATACCCCGCTGACTTTAATTGACGACAAGGCGTTACATTTAAAAGGGCCATCGGGTGATATCTGGTCGCCACAAAATTATGGTAAACGCACACATGGACGCATTCCTTTTTATCAGGCATTGAGTCATTCTTATAACCTAGCCACAGTACGTTTAGGTTTAAAACTTGGTTTTGAAAGTATTCAAAAAACAATTAAAGCAATGGGGATAACGCGTTCTATTCCAGCTTACCCTTCGATGTTATTAGGTGCGGTCAATATGTCGCCCTATGAAGTCACGCAAATGTACCATAGCCTTGCCTCGGGTGGTTTTAATATGCCTTTGTCAGCCATTCGGGAAGTGTTGGCATTGGATGGAACGCCACTAAAACGTTTTCCATTGAGGGTACAACAAACATTAAATATTGATTCTGTAATGATAATAAATAGTATTCTGCATAATGTAACAGTAGATGGAACGGCTAAACGAATTTCACAGGTATTTCCCAAAGATTTTGTTGCAGCAGGAAAAACCGGTACAACCGATGATTTACGTGATAGCTGGTTTGCCGGTTTTACCGGGCAACATTTGGCCGTGTGTTGGTTAGGTGTTGATGCAAACAAACCGACAGGTTTAACGGGGGCAAGCGGTGCATTGAAGATTTGGTCTGGTATTATGAAAAATATTCAGACAAAGCCGCTCGTATTTAATTCGTCAGATAATGTAGAATATATTGCTATTAACCCCGATACGAATAAACGTATTGATGCGTCTTGCCCAAATGCTATTTTTTTGGGAGTTCAGAGTGATGCTATTCCTGAACAACAAGGGGCCTGTAGTGAGTGAGCAAAAAATAAATGTTGAATCTATTTAAAAAAATAATGGTGGTTTTGTTGATCACCCTTTTGTCAGGTTGTGGTTCTTATTTAAGAAAATACGGTGAGCATTCTGCTGAACAAGGTGCTGCTAACCCAGCTACGAAACCTGAATTTAAGCAACAGATAGAACCGGCCAAAACAACATCGGCAGCAGTGCTTGCTTTAATAAAAAAAGCCAGAGCGGATACCATGGCCGGTAATTTTGATAAGGCTATGCTGCGTTTGGAGAGGGCGGTAAGAATAGAGCCGACTAATGCAACGGTATGGCATTACATGGCAAAGTTATATTTGCAGCAAGAAAATTATAAACAAGCGTCAGGTTATGCTGCAAAGTCCAGTAGCCTTGTGTCGAACCGTCATACAAATGAGAACAAAAACCTGATTATTGATAACTGGCGAATTATCGCTCATGCACGTTATCGTCAGGGCCATATTAAAGCTGCGCAAAAAGCACAGGATCGAATTAATAAATTGCAACAACAATAAAATGCGAACTTAACGACGGTGTTATCCCCCTCTGAATATCTTGGTAGTCAAGGCCCTTTAGCTCAAAAGCTTGTTGACTTTGCACCTCGAAAGCAACAAATGGAAATGGCTGATGCCATTGCACATGCGTTAGAGTGTGAAACAACCTTTATTGCAGAAGCAGGCACCGGTACAGGTAAAACCTTTGCCTATCTGGTGCCGGCCTTGCTTTCTGGTCGTAAAGTTCTTATTTCGACAGGTACAAAAAATCTTCAGGATCAACTATTCCATAAAGATTTACCCATTGTTCGGGAAGCTCTGGACATACCCGTTACCGCAGCGTTATTAAAAGGTCGAGCCAACTATTTATGTAAACACAGGTTAACTTTGGCCGAGCAGGATATCCATGGCGAATCCAAAATACATATCCGAAAACTTCGCCAGATTAGAAACTGGTCGATAAAAACAAAAGCAGGGGACACCACCGAAATTCCTGAAATCCCCGAAGGTGATAGTATTTGGCCATTGGTTACCTCAACGTCCGAAAACTGTTTAGGTGCCGAATGCAGTGACTATCATGATTGCCATGTGGTTAATGCTAGGCGTTTAGCGCAAGCCAGTGACGTGGTTGTGATTAATCATTATTTATTGCTATCCGATATGGTGATTAGAGAAAATGGTTTTGGTGAATTGCTGCCAATAGCCGATGCGTTTGTTATTGACGAAGCGCACCAATTACCGGATGTGGCATCCAACTTTTTTGGTGTCAGTGTCAGTGGTTATCAACTGAATGAATTGGTTGCGGATATTGCGGCAGAGTATCTCGCAGAAATTAATGAAGACCGTGACATTCTGGATTTATGTGAGACGATTAAAAAAACCATTGCCGATTTTCGTTTAGCAATGGGCTTACCCATTCGGCGAGGTGGTTGGGCAGAGTTAAACCATCAGTCTGATTTTAACGACCTTGTCAACACACTGAATACGCAGTTAGTGTCCTTAAAAGAACACTTGTCTCCCTTAGCTGAACGTAGCAAAGATTTAGATGCCTGCGACAAGCGTTGCGCTAATATGATTGAACGGCTTCATTCAGTTACCCTTGAGCCACCAGCGGATCATATTCACTGGTTTGAAACCTACAAACGCTCCTTTGCTTTACACTTAACGCCTTTTGATGTGGGTAATGAATTTAAACAACAAATGGATAGCTTGCCGGGGAGCTGGATTTTTACTTCTGCCACCTTAACGGTGGGTAATAAATTTGACCACTTCTTAAAGCAATTAGGCATTATCGAAGACGTTGCAAGCCAGTCATGGGAAAGCCCATTTAATTACCGTGATCAGGCCTTGCTTTATATTCCCGATGGCTTGCCTGAGCCACAAAGCCCAAATTATCTTTCGGCTATCGTTAAAGAAGCGATCCCGGTGATTAATTTAAGCAAAGGGCGAACCTTCTTCTTATTTACCAGTTATCGGGCATTAAATGAAGCATTAGAAATTTTAAAGGACGAAATCGATTACCCTTTACTCGTTCAAGGTGAAAAACCACGCGATGCACTTATTAATGACTTTCGAAAAATGGGTGATGCGGTTTTATTAGGTACTTACAGTTTTTGGGAAGGTATTGATGTAAAAGGAGACGCATTAACCACGGTCATTATAGATAAGCTACCGTTTGCATCCCCCGGCGATCCTATTTTAAAAGCGCGTATTGATGCCATGCGTGATAATGGATTGAATCCATTTTTTGATTTTCAACTACCTAATGCCGTCATCACCTTAAAGCAGGGAGCGGGGCGTTTAATTAGAGATTATCTCGATACGGGTTTATTAATGCTATGTGACCCAAGGCTACGTTCAAAACCTTATGGTAAAGTTTTTTTAAAAAGTTTACCAACGATGCCGATTACAAAAGAGCTAAATTATGTAGAAACATTTTTTTCCGATAAAGTGAATAAAGAAAAAGAATAAACGAATGAGGCTATTAAATGATTGAAATATTATTTGCAAAAACTGATGTGGAAATTAAAGCATGTTACCCCGTTATGCAGCAATTAAGGCCCTCTTATTCAGAAATTACTTTCTTAACGCAAGTTAAAAAACAAATACAAAAAGGTTATCAGTTGGTTTATCTTAAGGATGGCCGACATGTTTGTTCGCTTGCGGGTTATCGTTACTCGGACTGTTTGGCTTGGGCACATTTTTTATATGTCGATGATTTAATCACCGGCAGTGAGCAGCGCTCAAAAGGCTATGGGAAATTGTTATTGGACTGGTTAATAGAACAAGCTCGAAGTCATCAATGTACACAATTGCATCTTGATTCAGGCAACCAACGTCTGGACGCACATCGCTTTTACGAAAGGCAGGGAATGGTGCATACCGGGCATCATTATGCGATTGAGCTTTAATAATCGTAAACTGGTTTTTATAAACCAGTGATTAGTTATATTAGAATAAGATAATACTCCAGTAAGTCATTGAATTTATTATGTATATTAAAAATATATATTTTGGGTGTCTGTTTTTACTGATGAATATTTTCGTTAAATTCTGGATCACTTTAAGCAGATATGAGAAACTACTTTTTTGTAGGACAAAGATGACAATTTATTCATTTAGTTTTTAAGCAAGGTGTACAAGCCGAAATGGCGATACTTATTCAATATGCGAATGGCGTACCGGGAGTGAAGTTTTCACTCGATAGTGAAGAGATCACCATTGGGCGTGCGTTGGATAATGACATCAGTATTGACGATGAATTTATAAGTAAAAAACACGCTGTTATTCAATTAATGCATGATGAACTTACCGATCGAGTTGATTGCATCCTGGTTGATAATGACAGTACTAACCATATTTATGTGAATAATAAAAAAGTATCTGCACATCGTTTAGAAGAAAATGATCGTATTCATATTGGTCAAAATGAATTTCGTTTTTCGTTTGAATCCATTCCTCAACTGGATGCCGCTCAAGCAATCTCTCATTTTGTTGCCGATGAAGCCCCCGGTCTGATGCATGCCAAAGCACTGGCTGATACTGAACGCATGTCAAAGCAGTCTGAACACAAGCCTACTTTTACGGATGTTCCTTTAGAAGGATATGAAGTAGAAGATCTAACGGATACTAAACATCAAATGACCACCGTGCTTGATTCTGAAGCGGATTCCACTGAAATGACTCTGGATGATGATGCCACAACATCGGGTGAAAACAGTAAGCGTTTTAGCCGTCGGTTAACCTTTATCTAAAGTTATATTAGCTGTTTTTTCGCCCTAAAATAACCACTGTTACCAATATTAAAGAGTTCGAATCCGTTCATGCTTATTCTTGCACTTGAATCAACCACAGAAGCTTGTTCGGTGGCGCTACTGAATGACAAAAACCAGTCAGACGAAAACCAATCAGACCCAAAAATAGTAGAACAATTTGAAATTGCACCTAGGCAACATACAAAGTTGCTGCTAAATATGGTGGACAGCCTGTTACATCAACAAGATGTGTCAAAACATGACTTAACAGCCATTGCCTTTTGTCGTGGGCCGGGTGCGTTTACCGGGCTAAGAATTACAACAGGTGTTGCTCAAGGTTTGGCCTTTGGCCTGAGTTTACCGCTTATTCCTGTTTCGAGCCTAGCGGCCCTTGCGCAGGTGGGTTATCGTCACAATAAGGGCATAACATTCTTGTCCTGTCTGGATGCTCGAAAAAATGAAGTTTTCTGGGGCTTTTATAAAATAGAAAATGGATTTGCCCAATTGTCTGGTGAAGAACAGGTTTCATCACTTGAGGTAGTCGGGGAAGCAGTTAAGTCTTTTAACAAACAGAATGGATCATTGCAGGTTGTGGGAACGGCAACGCATTTAATACAAGGTTTAAGTGGTTCTTTTATGGAACTTGAGCTCATTTTTGTTGACTCATTATGCGGATTTGATAATTTAAATTACCCCCATGCTTATGATATTGCTTTTCTTGCGGCCGAGGAATATCGTCAGGGTAATACGGTTGGGGCTGAGCAGGCACTGCCTGTTTATTTGCGAAATAACGTTACTTATTAAAAGAGATTATAAAGAAATATTATGATGAGAAAAAATTTATTTTATCTATTGTTTTTATTATGCAGCATGAATGCCTTGGCTGAAGATATGCCATCCACCACACCCGTGAATGCACCCACTTCCCCCGTTGCACCAACGACTGCATCCATTCCTGAAAAGCCACAAAGCAATACCGAACAAGCACCTGTTGTTGAGCCATTAGTTTTTGTGCATAAAGTTAAAGGTAAAATGAATACGGTTTATAAACATCTCTTTACCGCATTAGAAAATAATGGCTACTACGTTATTTTTGAACCCAACATAGGCCGTAACCTCGCCCATTTCGCAAAACGCTGGGGTAAGGATTACAATAAAAATAAGCTAGAGTCGATTCGTAGCATGGTTTTTTGTAATGGCTGGTACGCCAATAAAATAAGCAATGCCGATCCCGATATGTTGGCATTATGCCCCCTGCATGTCACGCTAACGCATAAACAAGGTTTTACCCGTGTATTATTTGTAAAACCCGGGCAGGTCTCACAAGGCAGCGCTGCCAACAGCGTGGCACTGGAACTTGAACAAGATGTGATTAGAATTATTAAAGAGTCGGTGCGTTAAGTTATTTATTCACATTAAGCCGGATTCAATGGCTTAATGTTTACTGTTACGCCAGTGGTTCTTAATACATCAGTCCTTTAAGCCCTCTTATTGTTATATTGCGTGCAATATAACCACTTTAGCTTCCGCTTTTTCAATGTGATTATCCCATAAGCGGATAATAGCATCCATTACCCACAATACTCAGTCTTTAAACCAAAATTAAGTCGCAGATTATTCCTAAACTTGCTACGATTATTACGGAAAACAAGAAAATGACAAGGATATACAGACATCTGTCTAACAAGGTAAATTGCAGATGTCTGTCTAATTAACTGTTAGCGATATAAAAGAATGACACAAAATCCTTTATCAACTTTGAAAATTGACTA
>CAYYLL010000029.1:0-40487 GCA_964472525.1 uncultured Thioalkalispiraceae bacterium
TCATAAGTCATAAGTCATAAGTCATAAGTCATAAGTCATAAGTCATAAGTCATAACGTAGCATGGCGGTAAATATGCTAAAGCTTATGCTTTAACTGCATTATTTTCGTAACCATTTAGGATATAAATAATGACACAATCGATCCAACCACGAATTTTCTACCCGTCTATCCTGTTCATTCTAATGATGTGGATTTCCAACGTATCGCTAGCAACGGCAAGCCCAACCCAAATAGCACCGGGTAATAACTGCCCCGGTAACAATATACTCCGAATAATGGCTGAAGATTTATCGTCTAGTCTGGTATTTGTTATGCAATCACGCGATGCGCAAATAAGAGGCAATCGTGCCGAAATGCTCACCATGCTAAATGCCGCCGGAGTCACACTAAGGCAGGCAACTAGCCGAGGCGTTAATGCACGCACGGCATTACTCATCAACAGCATTATTTTATCCCGTGTAAATGAAAAAAATGACCAACTACTCACTTGGTTTCCGTTGCTCCACAGCACCCTGCTGAGTTTACCCAATAATGCATCTGCCCATGCCGCTAGCAACGCGGTGATACATGCCGAAGAAATTCTGCAAGATGGGCAAAAAGGGAATGCCATGGATCAACTCAAGAAAGCCCGTCATTTTCTTAGCTGTGATGTACTCAACCTGCCCTTACAGGTGGCTATCAAAGAACAGATCCGGTTATCGTCCCGAATCGAACAACGCAAACCCGTTGCCACAAAAGACTATGACAAAATCTTAGCGTCTCTGCGCACCGCACTGGCCTACATTTTAAACCAAAGCAAAACATAACTAACAAAATATTCAATACTTTATAAAGAATTATATTTAGCCTTTGAGGTAACGATGCCCAACTCTAACAATCCAAAAAAAATGGGGCTCTGGCAAGTCATCGCACTAGCCGTTGGCACGATGGTCGGTGCCAGTATTTTCTCAATCTTTGGATTGGGCGCGCGCTTAGCCGGGCCAAACCTGCCATTAGTATTCGTGCTATCCGGTATCGTGGCCCTGTTGGTTGCCTATTCCTATGCCAAGTTGGGCAGCCACATTATTTCCGATGCCGGCCCCATTGAGTTTATCCTAAAGGGTATGGGGGATGGCGTACTCACTGGCGCGTTAAGTATTTTATTCTGGTTAACCTATGTTGTTTCCATTGCTTTATTTGCTAAAGGCTTTGCTAGCTATCTATTGCCGTTATTGCACATACAATCATCTGCATTTGCCAGTGGGGCGACTGAGGCCATTGTGATTGTCGCGTTCCTGCTATTAGGTCTATTGGGATCCTCTGCGGTTGGCAAAGCTGAATTGGTTATTGTGGTTATCAAACTTTCTATTTTAGCGTTATTTGTGGTGTTGGGCGTGTGGAGTATTAAGCCCTACCTGATAACTCCCTCGTTCACTCCTTCTGCATTAACCGGCAGTTTAAACGCCATTGCTATCTTTTTTCTTTCTTATATGGGATTTGGACTGGTTACTAATGCTTCGGAGCATATGGAAAACCCAGAAAAAAATGTTCCCCGTGCAATTTATTTGAGTATTTTGATCGTTAGCGTTGTCTATATTTTAGTGTCGATGGTTGCGGTTGGAAACTTAACCCTTCCGGACCTGATAAAAGCACAGGACAATGCCTTGGCGGTTGCCGCTGAACCTTTTTTAGGGCAAACCGGATTTTTACTCATTTCACTCGGTGCCTTGTTCTCCATCGCATCGGCTCTTAATGCCACCTTGTTCGGTGGAGCCAACGTGGCTTATGCCTTGGCGAAAGATGGTGAATTGCCACGAGAGTTTAATCGTAAGTTATGGTTCGGCACCGGTGAAGGACTTTATTTAACCGCCGCTCTGGGAATTGTTTTTGCACTTATGTTTAATCTAAATGGGATCGCCTCAATCACCAGTGGCGTATTCATGGTTATTTATCTTTTTGTGCTCTACTCGCACTGGAAATTAAAAAACCAATATGGGGGCAACCCTCTGATTATTGCACTTGGTTTTGTGGTCGTCGCTGCTGTTTTTGTATTGCTATTGACTTATCAATGGCACACGGACCGAAATAGTTTTTATGGCACCTGCATCGTGCTTAGTGGCAGCCTGTTACTGGAATTGATTTACCGTGGTATTACCCAACGCGGGTTTGTCCAACGAGAATTAACTCTGCTCATCAAAGAAGCAAAAAAAATAGTGGAGTAAGTTTAACCCGGAACATCGTGTTTATTAACATAAATGACACATCCTCAAAGGGGAAGACGTACAATGATCGATGCCAAGGCTAATGAAGTAACCGATACCGTTAACGCCACTATTGAAGGACTCAGCAGCGAAGAAGCCAATCACCGTCTAGCACAATACGGTCCCAACGCGCTGGAAGAAAAAGAAGTTTCCATTTTACGGCGTCTTCTGGGTTATTTCTGGGGCCCCATTCCATGGATGATCGAAGTAGCCGCCATCCTCTCCGCACTCGTCCAACACTGGGCTGATTTCTGGATTATTACTGCATTGCTCATATTCAATGCCGCCGTTGGTTTTTGGCAAGAATATACCGCAGGCAATGCCGTGACTGCACTAATGAAGCAATTAGCCTTAAAGGCGCGCGTACGACGTGATAGCCAATGGCTAGAAATGGATGCCTCGCAACTGGTACCGGGCGATATAGTGCGCATTCGCTTAGGCGATGTGATCCCGGCTGATGTTAAGTTAGTCGAAGGTGACTATCTCAGTATCGACCAATCCGCACTCACCGGTGAGTCCCTGCCGGTAACTAAACTCTGCGGTGACGACGCTTTTACCGGCACCATCGTTAAACAGGGCGAAGTGGTTGCCGAGGTCACCGCCACCGGAGCCAACACCCGCTTTGGCAAAACCGCTAGCTTAGTGCAACAGGCCAAGACTATTTCCCATTTCCAAAAAGCCGTACTCACCATTGGTAATTACCTGATTTATGTAAGCATCGCTCTGGTGGCCGTATTGATTCTTGTCCAGCTACACCGCCACACCCCTTGGTTGGATCTGGTCCAATTTGCCTTAATCCTCACCGTTGCATCCATTCCGGTTGCCATGCCCGCGGTCCTTTCTATGACGATGGCCGTGGGCGCGATGGTTTTATCCAAACGCAAGGCCATCGTCACCCGGCTTGAGTCCATCGAAGAGATGGCCAGTATGGATATATTGTGTTCGGATAAAACCGGTACCCTCACACAGAACCGCTTAACCTTGGGTAAAACTGAAATTTTTCAGGCGGCAGATGAACAGGAAGTGCTGCTCGCCGCCGCACTCGCGTCACGCGCAGAAAACAAGGATGCTATCGATGGCGCTGTTATCAACGGCGTGCAGGACAAGGTTCAGTTTGCAACTTTCCGCCAAACTGCCTTCGTTCCGTTTGATCCCATTCATAAACGCACCGAGGCTACTCTTCAAGATACAAGCGGTAACACCTTTCAAACAGCTAAAGGTGCGCCACAAATTATTATGGAAATGGTCAGGCTATCGGGCGAGGCACTGACTCGTGCCCAACGAGTCGTCGATGCTTTTGCCGAACAGGGTTACCGCGCTCTCGGTGTGGCGCGCAAGGACAATGGCGCAGCAAATTGGCACTTTCTAGGCATCCTCTCTTTATTTGATCCACCGCGCGAAGACTCCGCAGAAACCATTGCCCAAACACGAGATTACGGTGTCAGCATGAAGATGGTCACGGGTGACAACATTGCTATCGCCAAACAAATAGCGGCTAAACTGGGTTTGGGGGGCAACCTCCTTAGAGCCGAAGCCCTGCCCAACGGCAATGATGACGTGGCACAAAAAAGCAGCATTGAGGCGGTAGAAAAAGCCGATGGTTTTGCTGAAGTATTCCCTGAGCACAAGTTTGCCATTGTTAAAATTTTACAAAAACAGGATCACATCACCGGTATGACTGGCGATGGTGTCAACGATGCCCCCGCCCTTAAGCAGGCCGACGTGGGTATCGCCGTTAGCGGTGCGACCGATGCTGCGCGTGCGGCTGCCGATCTGGTACTTACCGCGCCGGGGCTGTCGGTTATTGTCAATGCTATCGAAGAAGCCCGGCGGATCTTCGAGCGCATGAATGCGTATGCCATCTACCGTATTAGCGAGACTATCCGTATCATGCTTTTTGTTGTGTTGGCGATGGCCTTTTTCGACTTCTATCCAATCACTGCACTCATGATTATCCTGTTGGCCTTTTTCAACGACCTGCCCATTATGACCATTGCTTATGATAAAACCGTACTGGAAATAAATCCGGTGCGTTGGGACATGCAGCAAGTTATTACCGTTGGCACCGCAATGGGTGTCGTTGGCGTTATCGGCAGTTTCGGGATGTTACTTTTAGCAATGGACTGGTTAAAACTCGATATCAGCCAGATCCAAACTTATGTCTTTCTGCAAATGGTGGTTGCCGGCCATCTAGTGTTGTTTGTTGCCCGAACCAAAGGACATTTCTGGAAACGCCCTTGGCCGGCTCCCGTAATGGTGTGGTCGGTAATAGTGACTAAAGCCGCCGCTACCGTGTTAGCTGCTTATGGCTTTGGCCTGATCACGCCGATTAGTTGGCCTGAAATTGCCCTTATCTGGGGCTATTCATTCACTTCTGCCTTTGTCACCGATGTTGTCAAAGTTCAGGTCTATCGCCAGCTGGACCACAGCGTACCCTTGCATCACAATTTTATTAGCCAGCTACAGCGATCTTTACAGTTCTTTGGGCGAGGAAAATAATCAACTCGCATTGAAAAAATCCATTGGAGTAAAATGAAAATGACACAACAAAATCACCCCGTTAGAGTTATTGGCATATTTGAAAATAAGCATACGGCCAGCCAATTTGTAGAGGAACTGATCAAAGATGACTTCCCGATGGATCAACTGTCACTGTTGCATAAAGGCGGCAGTGAGGGTGACGATCCCATTGGCGTGGTTTACAGCAATAATCAGGAACGCATAAAAGTATGGGGCGAACAAGGTGCGCTGTGGGGCGCATTAGGCGGGTTACTTATCGGACTATCCGGTGTTTTTCTGGTACCCGGTGTTGGCACACTACTGGCTGCCGGGCCCATCGTTGAAGCCTTACTCGGCGCAGTCACCGGTGGAGCTGTGATGGCCGGTGCAGCCGCTGTTACCAGTGTCAGCACGGCCTTGGACAGGCTCGGTATTCCAACACAAAAACTCACTGAACTGGAAAATGCCATCCATAGCGGCCACTACCTATTGTTGTTACATGCCGACGAAAAACAAGCTCAACACCTGCAACAGCGTTTGCTTGACGTTGGTGCAGAGTCCGTTATTCAAATTTAATACGACCCCCAGGAACAAACCATGAAAGGTCGGTGCATAGATAATAATGGCGGTAAAAATAGTTAGAAATATGCCCACGCTATAAAGCGATTCAACGTTGCCCTACCTAAACTGAGCCACCACGGATAATTGAAATCAGCCTGTCGCCAATTACAAGAATAGCACCGATAATCAAGGTGATCACTTCGCCGCCCCAGTGAGTAGCCTGGATGAAATGTAATCCCGTTTCGTAGCTGGTAAACGAACTCACAATAATCGATATTATAAATCTTCTATAAATATCTCGAACTCGCCCTCAAAGCAAAATGGGTTAACCCATTCTAGAAATAAAAGCCTTAAGTTTCACCCTTTTGGGTGATTCCACAATCAAGCAATTTGGTTAGAATATGCTCAATTTAAAGATTTAGGTGTTCGGGAGAGCGTAATAATGAAAAAAATAACGATATTAAATGTCATTGTCTTGTTAAGCAGTTTGGGTCTGGCTGCTTGTGGCGGTGGAGGCGGTGGTGGAACACCGGCTAGCACATCGGGCACCACAACAACCCCCGTCACCACAACACCACCCACGGTGGTTTCAATCACTCCGGTTAATGGCGCTACTGGCGTATTAACCAACACCACGCTCAGCGTGACTTTTAATGTGGATATGGACGCCGCTACCATTACTAATAGTAATTTTACCTTAGCAGGCGCCAATCCAGTGAGTGGCAAGATTAGCTATAACACCGCCACCCGTACTGCTACTTTTACCCCCGATGCACCCTTAAAACCCGGCACGGACTTTACCGCCAGCCTGACGACTAGCATCACCGACTCTGCGGGCAATGCCTTAACCACTGTTTTTCAGGGTAATTTCACCACTGAAACCTTTATTCGACGAGTATCGGTGGATTCCACTGGCGCCGAGGCCGACGACAGCAGTTTTGCCCCGAATACCAGCGCCGATGGCCGTTATGTGGTGTTTCAATCCAACGCCACCAACTTGATTGGTGCAAATAATGATACCAATAACTATACCGATATTTTTCTCCACGACACCCAAACCGGCAAAACCACCCGGGTAAGCGAGAGCACCGCAGGTGTTCAGGGAGATGACAAGAGTACTGAGCCGGCGATTAGTGCCGATGGCCGTTATGTGGTTTTTCAATCAGACGCAACTAACCTGATTGGTGCGGGTAATGATACCAATAAGCGTACCGATATTTTTCTCCACGACACCCAAACCGGCAAAATCACCCGTGTAAGCGAGAGTACTGCTGGCACTCCGACAGACTTATCCAGCTCAAATCCAAGCATCAGTGCCGATGGCCGCTATATTGCATTTACCTCCAGTGCTACCAATCTGGTAACGGGCGACACCAATGGAGTATCCGATATTTTTGTTCGTGACACCCTATCAAAACCAAATACCACCATCCGGGTCAGTGTCAGCAACAGTGGTAACGAGGTAAATGGAGATAGTTTTGAACCTCATATTAGCGCAAATGGCCGTTATGTGGTTTTTAAATCCGCAGCAACCAACTTGATTGGAGCAGGTAATGATAACAATGCATCAATCGATATTTTTGTTTATGACATGCAAGCAGTCACGAATGTCACCCATCGAGTCAGCGTTCCCAATAGCGGCACACAAGAATCGAACAGTAACAGTTTCGCATCAAGCATCAGCGCCGATGGCCGCTATATCGCCTTTACCTCTGCGGCTACCAATCTAGTAACGGGCGACACCAAAGGAATGCCGGATATTTTTGTTCGTGATACCCTATCAAAACCAAATACCACCATCCGGGTCAGTGTCAGCAACAGTGGTAACGAGGTAAATGGAGATAGTTTTGAACCTCATATCAGCGCGGATGGCCGTTATGTGGCATTCCAATCAAACGCCACTAACTTGATTTCGGCGGATGGCAATTACGCGACCGATGTTTTTGTACGCGACACCCAAGCCAATACCACTATCCGGGTTAATGTGGACAAAAATGGCACTGAGGCCAATAGCCTAGGCTTTGGTGGTGGCAGCGCCAATATAGCTATCAGTGCCGATGGCCGTTATGTGGTGTTTAGCTCCGATTCCGATAATCTAGCAACGGGTGGCGATGGCAATACCAGCTCTGATATTTTCCGAGTATTAAACACTACACCTTAGCCACCATTAAAAAACGGCCCCTGTTTATATTAGACAGGGGCCGTTTTTTTATACAGTGCTAAACATACCAGTCTGGCGGGATTTTACTGGCCAGCATCGGTTTTACCTTTTCAGCTCTTTCCCTTCGGGGCTAAAGCCCCGGCTCCTTTATTCGTAGACACCATAAAATCGTGGAACCGAGGCTTTAGCCTCGCCCAGTAGCAATGGATTATTTTTAATGTAGGCATACACCACAGAAAAATGCCTTTCATCCCAGATTAACTTATCATAATAATCCGCCGCCCAAAATCGCCCCATTGTACCTAGACTTTCATTAATCAATTTTGCACTACCACCTTTTAACTTTTGCATCATTTTATCTAAAGCTATCAGGGGTTTTAATAACAAATGCACATGGTTTGGCATAATACAAAATGCAATCAACTCATATAACACGGAGTCATGTGTTTTTATCAATGTATTTAATAGCTCTAAAACATCATCATTAAGCACCGTACCCAGCGTCGATTTATCGAGATATTCATCGATTAACTGCTGCTTTTGTTTACGTAGGTAATGCCTGTTGAGCAAGTTTTTTTAGATAAGCATCGACACTGGCATAGGTGCGAAAGGTAATAAACTGGTAGTGATTTTTAATATCTAAATGGGGTAAATGTTTATGACTTTGTGATGCAGCATTAAAGTGATGGCTGCTTTTCTTGTACATAATGAAACTCCTTTTTCATTGTGCTGCTCTTTTTCATTGCGCTTGCTATGGAAGCAAGGCTTTAGCCTTGCCTTAGAAAAAGCTAAACATACCAGTCCGCAGGAATGGCACTGGCCAACATCGGTGCTACCTTAAAAACGATTTCATCTTGATTTAACAGCTTTGCGGTCACTTCCACCTGCTCGGCATCGCGCCCCTGGCTGTAGCGGGCAACAATCTGACCGGCTAACTCCAAGTCCTCGTTATTCACCTCGCCCTCAATTAGCGCCAATGGTCCGGGAAAGTTACTAGTATAAAGATGGGTAAATTGTTTTTTATAGCCGTCCATAAATTTATTTTCGCCTTCTTCACGTGAAACGATAATTTTAAATTTATCGTTAGGGCGAATATGCCGACCTACTTTTAATAACATAATGTCGTCAAGTTCATAGTCACGATTACCCCGGTGCTTCCACAGGTCGACCAGTTTAAGGGAATACGATTTGTCGGTTAAAAAACAGCAACCCCCTGCCGGAGTGGCATAATCTTCAAAACCAAATTCGTCGGCCAATGCAAATTGAGGTTTACGGGTGCGGCCTGAAAAATCTAGCAGCTTGTCACGGTCTAGCCAGCCTTCGCGTTCTGGCAAGGTTGGTGGCAGATGTTGTGCGCATAACGGTCGTACCAGTAAATCGCCTGCACCCGATTCGCGTTGGATAACCGGCATGGTGTCTTTACGTTGCGACATTGGACGTTGGCCAACCACTTCACCAGTAATAATAAAGTCGAAATCGTTTTCTTTAATCCATTCAAATGCTTTTTTAACCATAAAACCTTTGCAATCCAGGCAGGGGTTCATGTTTTTACCGTAACCGTGTTTAGGGTTTAGCAGTACGTCTTTGTATTCTTCAATCACATCAATAATGTGTAACTTAATACCAAGCTGTTCGGCAACCCATAAGGCATTATTGCGCTTCGGTTTGGCCTTATCTTTTTTGCGAATAGCGTGGGTATGGCCTTCAACACAAAAGCCAGTAAAAAAATTAATCCCTTCAACGTGGATCCCTTGTTCCATTATCACTTTTGTTGAAAGCAGTGAATCGAGCCCGCCAGAAATAAGGGAGACGGCTTTAATTTGTTTTGTCATGTGTTAAAAATCCACGCAGGAAAGTGCTTGTCTGGAATGTTCAAATTAACACAATTATAACAGATTAAATGTTTATTTCAGTGCACATAACGTAGCGACACCAACCCATAGTTTAATGCGGTGCTAAATTCAGGGCGAACCTGCCCGCCTTCCAGCTCAAGTTCAATCGTTTTAGATAGCTTAAAACGGAGGTTGAGGGCGAGAGTTTCACTGTGGCTATTGTCTACCGCAATCAGTGACCTCGAATACGACACGGCAATACGTTTTGGTAACCAGGCCGATTCCGGACTAAAGCCCACTTCTGCCTGATCACGCCTTTTTAAGAAGCTGCCGCTTAACATTAACGAGGTATTGCTAAAAAATAATTCACCCAGTCGTGTATTGAGTACGGCAAGATTCCGATTGTAACGATAACGGCTGTGGGCGTAAAAAAAGTCAAGCTTGTCAAAACCAAAATATTCAACACTGCTATACAGGCCCGTATTGTCAATATTAACCTGACGGCGTGAGTTTTTAGTATAAAGCGCAATTTTTTGTAACTCGGGACGCAGCGTAAACCTCCAGTTTTCAGTATTTAAAGACACACCTAAACTAAACGTTTTTGTGGTCAGCTCGTTGGCATTACCCCAGTAAGAAAGGCCAAGATCATAATCAAACTGTTTGCTTACAACCCCATTAAGCCCCAAATTGAAATTTGTTGTGGTAATTTCGCCGTTACTATCTTTGATAACCGATTCGCCACCCCCCATATAAAGTTGGGTTTGCTCGCCCACATCAAAGCCAAGGTTGAGCGAGTTACCTTGGGTGCTATTAGAATCACTGGAATAACTGAGGCCAACTTCGTTTGCCTGAGGGCTTAAGGTTTTTATTAATAAGACAAAAAATAAGGTAAAACGGGCTGCTAACTGCTTCAAAATTTAAACTCCTATACGTTAATTACCATATTAACGTATAGGAGTGGGTTTGGTTGACAGAAAAAATCAATGTTTCGTATTTTTTTTGGTTTGTACTTTTTTGGTCTTAAAATAGCCCAAGTCCACAATATTATCTGACCCTGTTTGCTGCTGTAGCATTTTTAACGCTTGTTGGCTTTGGGTGTCTTGCCATGTTTGTAATGCGAGGAGAGGATCTAATGGGTAAGTCTGAGACTCAGAGCTATTTTGTGATTCATCGAGAGAATGTATGGCCAGTAAAGTGTCCATCAACGTCACAAATTGTTCACTGATTTGTGCAAAAACATCTGCCCAACCATGTTCGCCGTCAGCAAGGTCTAAATAGGCGCTGCGACCAATATCCACATAATAACTCACACGTACATGACGGTGTTTTGCATGTTGCGGAAATAAGCCGGCGTACAATAAACACTGGTCAGCCAGATCACGTAATTGAATCTGGCGTACCTGACCCTGTTCATGTTGTGCCAGCATATAATCAATGGCAAAAATACGCGCCGCAATTTCCGGGCGTTGAGTATAGTTAATCAGAGTATGGACGAGGTAACTCTCTAGTGGTGTGTCGAGTTGAATACCGTTTGCCGACTGTGCATCGGTAATTAAATCGTGCCATTGTGCGGTAATTCCTGAACGTTGACTTATAGACATACAATATCGACCTTCTTCAATCACTTAACACTATCAGCGGCTAAAAATTCGTAGACTTGAATGAATTTTTGACTAAAATGAATTGAAAAGGAAATTTAACATGTATTTTAGGAATGCAATAAGTTACACGCTATTTTTTTTAACGCCTGCTTTATTGTTAGGATGCGACTCCGAACAACCTGCCAACCCAGAAAGTCATATTGCCGTTGGTACCCGCCTTGTCGCACTTCCTGTCAACAAAGACAATCAAATACTGTTACCGGATAGCGGTTTATACGAAGGTGATTATTTAAACAAAGCCTTTCATGGTAACGGTCAATTAGTCTGGCGTAATGGCAATGTTTATACTGGCGAATTTTACAAAGGCTTAATGCACGGTCAGGGAAAGATGAAACTTAATATGGGCGACATTTATGTTGGCGGTTTTAAAGACGGTGAATGGAGCGGATATGGGCAAATAAAGTATGCCGATGGTGACCGATACGAGGGGCAATTCAAGCACAGCATGTTTAATGGTGAAGGCCATTATAAATATGCCAATGGTGATGTGTTTGTTGGTGAATTTAAAAATAACAGAGCGAACGGTAAAGTCACCATCAGCTATCACAACCAGGCAACCTATATAGGTGATGTTAAAAACTGGAACATGGATGGCAAGGGCGTTTACACATCAAAAAGAGGAACCGTCTATTCAGGGCAATTTGTTAACGATGCACAACAAGGTCAAGGTACCGTTAAGTTTGTATCAGGAGCGACCTATACAGGTGAAATAGAAAATTGGGTCGGCAACGGTCAAGGATTGTATGTAAGTAAAAAAGGCAATCGCTACGAAGGCCATTTTGTTAATGGTGAGTACAATGGCAAAGGTATTCTAAAATATAAAAGCGGCAATGTTTATCGTGGTGAATTTAAAGATGGAATATTCCATGGAAAAGGAATTTTTACTCGCGCAAAACCTAACGGAAGAAAAAAACAACTTAAGGGCTGGTGGCAATACGGTGAATATGCCGGTTTAAGCAAACCGAAAAAATCGACTGCCAATAAAAAAACAAAAAAGAAACGCTTAAATGCTGAAAAAATTTATTATAGCCAAGCTGAATTATTAAAAGCCTCCTTATCAAAATTAAAACCGTCCATTGCAGATAAACCAGACCTTTATATGATTAGTTTTGCATCCTATGGGTATCAAGATGTTTTTATGAAAGAAGCCGAATTCTCAACTCATTTGTTCGATAAAAAATTAGGGACTAAAGGCCGTTCATTAATGTTAATCAATAACCCAAAACTAGCCACTGCCACGCCGCTAGCCTCTGTTACCAACCTGGAACGTAGCCTAAAGTATATTGGAAACATTATGGATAAAGATGAAGATATTCTGTTCTTATTTTTAACCAGTCACAGTTCAAAAAAACATGTATTAAGCGTGTCACTCCGTGGTGTACCATTAAATAATTTACCGGCAAAAAAATTGGCGAGCATGTTAAAAAATAGCGGCATAAAATGGAAAGTGATTGTGGTATCGTCCTGTTATTCGGGTGGATTTATTAACGCTTTAAAAGACCAAAATACCTTAATAATGACGGCAGCAAAATCTGATCATGTTTCATTTGGCTGCTCTAATGACGCCGATTTTACTTATTTTGGACGAGCCTTATTTGAAAAATCGATTCCCACTGAAAAAACATTTATTCAAGCATTTACAAAAGCAAAAAAAATTATTACGCAATGGGAAAATAAAGATAAATACGACCATTCTCAGCCACAGTTATGGACAACAACAAAAATTGAAACCCAGCTTGCCAGTTGGCGAAAAAATTTAGGAAGTAGTTATATATCGTCAACGGTTTTGAGTCAGAGGCAGGCGGCTGGGGAAATTAGATCACCCCCCCTAAATACAAATTAAATAATTTTTTGTTATAACTGTATCCAGATTAAAGACTAAATTAAAGGAATACATAATAATGGAAAATGTTGTGTTTGTTCATGGCTTGTGGATGCTAGGTGTTGATATGACCATATTACGCAAGCGCATTCGGCAATGTGGTTTTAAGGTTCATCAATTTAGCTATTCAACGGTAAGAAAAAGTCCAGTAGAGAGCGCGGCTGAACTTCAGGCTTATATTCAAAAAATAGATGCCGAACCACTGCATTTTGTTGCACATAGTTTAGGTGGTTTGATTGTACGCCATTTATTCCATCTTTATCCTGAGCAACGTGGTGGCAATGTATTAACATTAGGTACTCCGCACGCTGGCAGTCGGGTCGCAGAACAACTGACACATTCCCGTTGGGGTCGTTTTATACTCGGTAAGAGTGTATGTCAGGGTTTGTTGGGCGATGTACCACAGTGGCAAGCCACAAACCCATTAGGAGTGATTGCGGGTGTCCGGCAAATGGGAATTGGGCAGTTACTTGCTCATTTTAGTGGTGAAAATGATGGCACGGTTGCGGTGGATGAAACAGCATTAGCAGGGACAGCCGATCATCTTACGATGGCTTGTTCGCATATGGGTTTAATTTATAACAAAGCGGTTGCTAAGCAGGCTTGTATTTTTCTTAAGCAGGGGCATTTTTTACATTAATGTCCTATTTAACCTCTACTTCCTGATTATAACTTTTCTTCTTTCGCAATACGCGAAACCTTCCAAGGGTTCCATTTGTCGTAGTAGGATGCACCGTGGATAAATTCCATTATATAAGCATAAGTTTCGAACGATTCGTAGGAACAGTCCGGTATACAAAGGAAGCTATAGAAAAATCAGGTCATCATACTCGGATTAAAAAAGTCCGGTATGCTAGTGGTGCTCAAATCAAACTTCAAACTCGCAGGCTGCGTATCTACATTCAAGAAACCTCGCATTGCCGTCATCACATGCTTGGGCTCAATGGATGTGCCGGCCGTGTTTTGTTTTAAGTTATTAAAATCAATTTTCTGGGCAAAATGCGAACTATCGGTTGCACCCACCACACGATTTCCCCAAGTCGGGTTATTGGCCATAATAACGCTGCTAGTAATACTCCAATGGTCTTTACCATTGCCACTATTATAGTGATTGGTGCGACCAAAGTCTGATGCCAACATAACCACCAAACGATCGGCTAAATTATATTGTGCCGCCATATACCAGAGTAAATCCACGGTTGTTGTTAAATTAGTCAATGCCGAGGCATGACGAACATCATGATTACCATGTGTATCAAAACCGGATACCTCAATATCGGCAGTCAAGCTGATACCGGCTTTAAAAGCCGCCATGGTACTAATTGCTTGCCCATAATAGCGGTTATTAGGATTTAACCCTTTAGTATCGGCTGCTTCGAGCAGATTGATAAAGTTTTCAAAGCTACCATCGGAATAGGTAGCCGCAAGATAGTTCTGGTATTGCCGACGTTGCTTAGGCATTTGCTGCATATCGTTCGTGCGCACGCTACCCTGATTTTGTCGATACTGACGTAACAAGGCCAGTTCATCACTTTGCAGATAAACATCGGTTCGGCCAGTACGGTAACGGTTAGGGAGAGCCAGTTTTTTAAGACGATCAAGTTGACTCCGGCTCGCCATGGACGATGGTGTCAGCAATTTGCCACTATTAGGCCGAGAGTTTCCGGCTAACCAAGGCATAAGTTGCTGTGCTTTATTACTGGCGGCGAACAGTGCGGCTAAAGAAGGAAAACCACTTTTCATAATACCGGTCATATTATTGAGCGTACCGGTACTGTGGCCATTGGATTTAACATCGATACCGTTAACCACCAACATTTTCTGATAGTGTGCTTTGAAAAACGCATCATTGTCTGCAAAAGGAGCGTAATTGATATTGCCGACGGTTTGAGTACTGCCCGTTGTTGCCCAATTATTAATCATTTTTTTACCGGCAACGTTCATTTTCGGGTCGCAAAAACTGGTGGGATCCCAGCCGCCACGAGCAAAAACAGTAACCACTAACTTACCCTGGTAGTTATTCGCTGCTCTTAATAAGCCGGGGACACTGGCAAACAAACTCGCTGCTGCCGTCATTTTTAAAAAATCTCTTCTTTTCATGGCAATTCTCGCTTATTCGTATAGGTAGTCAGGATCAGTCATCATCGCAATGATAATGCCGCGCCAAGGTGATAAGACAAAACTCGGATCATTCAATGACCCTTTGTCTCGACGATTGTCACAGCGACTGTTTTCATTAATGCGTGTGCTGCCCCCTAGGTTAATACGTGCCTGACGTAAATCTAGGAATAACTGATAGGTTTGACTCACTTCGGTTGAATCAATCGCTACCAATCGGCTTAACATCCGTTCATAAAGCACCACAATCTGTTTTTTGATAGCCGTTGCATCGAGTGTGTTATTTTCAACTTCCGTAAATAAGCGCCGCTGACTTTGTGGCACACTAAAATCCAATAACACCGCAGCGCAACCCAAATTATAAGCTTGACGTTCAGCCACACGATACATCATCGATGTCATATCAGTTGCACGTTTTTCAATGGTGGTATCATTTTTACCGCCATATAAGAGGTTATAGCTATTTTCCAGATTTGGATTTGTTCCACCCCAAACAAGACCGGTCAACGATTCAGTTTTTTGTTTTAACTCATAACCACTGAGTAAACGCCGCCCGCCCATATTGATGCTTAATAAACTGTCCGCCATCGTCACATCCGTTTTCTTACTTGCGCGGAAAGTATCCGTCATCATCATGTCAGCTAATAGCTGTTTAAGATTCAGATTTGGGCGGAACTTGTCTGCCAGTTTATTAATAAGTGCCGTTTGCGCATCCAGTTGATTACGTGGCGCGCTTTCGTTTAAGACGTCTTCTCCAAAGACTGCAAACCACCAGAATTTTACTGCTCCCGTGGCAAAGCGATTATCTTCAACGATGCGTTGAGCTAACCATTGCAGCGGATCAGCACCAGCAGGTGTCAGAGCGCTACCATATCCAGCTAAGCGCATATTTTGATACCAGTCCACGCCACGGTTACGGCTACGATAGCGCCTATCCAGTGAATCCGTTCCGTTGGCTTTATAGCCCACACGTTCATGGAAATATTTAAAAGTACCGGCAATGGGATCCATAATTTTATGACAAACCGTACAAGCCGGGTTGTTCATGGTTGGATTTATTTGATCGGCTACATCAGAAATACTCAATGCACGCGTTGCTGACTTTTGAATATCAAAACCTAAAAAATGCAGCATGGTATAACGAGCACGAGCACGATTACGGTTGGTGGCCGTGGTGTTATATTTACTTAGATAAGACCACGTTGATAACACACCGGCATGAGGAAAACTCGTAATACGCGTTGCACCCGTTGCATCTTTGTAAAAAGTTGAGTTTGTTTTTACATCCTGGCCTTTGTTTTGTGCTTCACGCCATTCGCCCGCAGCCAGATTTAAACCAGTATTATATGATTCATCCGTGTACTGGCTCACCATGGTGTAATTGGCCGTTAGAATTTCGCTGTAAGGACGATCCTTTGTCACCACATTGGCAATAATTTCCAACGGTTCCTCAGCAAGATCTCCGCGCACTTTAGTCAAACTGTCATTCTTATTCGGCAGATAATATTTTTTATAAAAAGCCACACCGCTACTACTAGCCTTAAGATGACGGCTATTAAGACGCGCATCGGCACCGTTTTTAATAAAGTCACGAAAACCATTCCCCTTCATCAAGGCAAGTATTTCTGTTCGTAAGGTTGCATCACTGGCATTTTTCAAACTAAGTAACTTACTTTGGCTTGGAATAGAACCAGTAAGGTATAAAGCGGCACGTCGGTAAGTTTGCGAAGCTGACTCTTTCGTAAAGGCAAGTTTATTGGTATTACCTGATTGTTGAGATGAGTCTAATAAAACTAACAGTTGTTCAAGATTAAGATAGGACTGACTACTTCGGCTACCAAAGACGGCACCACCAGCATGAAATGGTTTACCAACTGTTTTAGCCAGCAATGCACTTCGGCCAAATGTACTTGAATACTTTTTAAGGGCATCAATGGTAAAACTGTCTTTATTCGGATCAAGAATTAAATTTGTTCCTGCTGCAATCCCACCAACCACATGACAACCAAAGCAAGCTTTCAAATCAGGCTTGACCTTGCTAAAGGCATCGGTAATGGTTTTTGAGTTAGTGTTTTGACTCGGTGGCGTTGTTGAAGTAGAGCTATTATTACTGCCGGTGCTACTTCCAGAACCTGTAACACCACCGGTTCCTTCTCCGCCCCCGCAGGCTGTTAATGTTAATGCCACCGCATTAAGAACAAAAAATCGCGTAACGAAATTCATATTTTCCCCTTATTCTTAAACTTTAATTATGTAAGACAATGTAATCCGTTACTGTTGTTCATTATATTTTTAATTGTGAAAAATTTTAGAATGTAATAAAAAAAATTTCAGATAACTGGTTCACCAAAACGATGAATAGTATTTTTTCTAATATTTAAGCCATCCCTATTAAAAAATGCATTTATTTTATTATCAAAAACAATATGTTGTAGCCTACTAGCCTTTTAAAAATTAAAGAAATAGCTCAATAGAGTTCACACTTCAAGTAATAAGTGTTGAAATTGTCCATCTTGTAACCATTTGCGACCTTGTTCTGCACCTAACAACATGGCAGTGGTAGTAGCTGTACCTGCAACCAGACAACTCGGTGCCTGCACACTAACCCCGGCCACGCTATTTTCTGGCCAACCGGTTTTAGGGTTCAATATATGGCAGTAGCGTTTGCCGTCGACCATCATAAAGCGTTCATAATTGCCACTACTGGCAACCCCACCCTCAAATACGTCAATGGTTGCAATCGCAGTCTGTGGGTTTTCGGGATTGCGAACCCCTATTTTCCAAGCTGAGCCATCAGGATGAGGGCCAACGATACTAATGTCACCGGCAAGTTCCACTAAACCATGTTGCACCCCCTGTACGCGTAAAATCGAAGCGATGGCATCGGCCGCGTACTCTTTAACAACGCCACCAAAATCAACTTCCATGCCCAATGGCATTTTTATTAGCGGAGCTTGCCATAAAAGTTTTTGCCAACCCACGTTATCCAGTAATTCTTCAATTAACTTTTTATCCGGCAGGTGGCTTGACTTAAAGTCCCACGCTTTACGTAAAATACCGGAGGTAATATCGAACAAGCCATCGCTTTGCTGCCAAGCAATGTGCGCATAGTTGAGCAAGGCGGCTGTTTCATCATCAACCTGAATGCCTTTGTGTTGGCCTGCTGAATGGTTAATCGCCGTGGTTACGCTGTCGTCACGGTAACGGGAATATTTTTTTTCTAACCGGTAAGCTTCCTTTTCGGCAAGTTGCAACAACAAGTGTTTATTTGCGGGATCTAAATAGAGTTGCAGCTCAGCGGGCCCACCCATAACGTTAAAGCCGTGTGTTATCCGTTCAAGTGACATAGGCACCTTAAAGGTTGACTAAAGGTTATAAACTTAAGGGGTAGTATTACTATCTAGAATTTAATATCAAAGCCCGCCGTGATCAACGTAAAACTAACCAGGCCAGGATTTTCCACTGCTACTTTTTCCAAAGAGTAACTGGCATCGGCTTCATAGCGTTCAATTTTAGCGGTGTATGACCAACTCTTAAATTTATGCACTAACTGTAAACCAACAGCGATCGCACCATAAGGCGAAAGACGATAGTCACTGGAATAATAGGGGTTGGTATTAGCAACCACTTTATAGGGTTCATAAAAACTGGCTTCTGTTTGCGAGTAATAACGGATAGAAGGAATCAACTGAAACCGACTGGTTACGTTTTTATACCATGCCAACGAGATGGTATGCGAGGTCACATCCCAGTCGTCCCAATAATAACGATAGTCGAGATGTATCGCACCGTGACTCTTAGGGTAAAAACTACGATAACGCACCACGGCTGCCGCACGTGTGCGACTATCGGGACGCGCATCTGCTGTTTTGTAAGGGTCGCTCAGATAACCTTTATCTTGAGATAATTCCAGACCAAATTGGATCAAATTAGTTTTACTTAATATTTGCGAAAAACCTAAACTGACTCCGGTTGTATTCTTACTCGCACTTTGAATACGCCCGAATAAAGTAGCATCCGTCGGTGTTATTTTATCGTCAGAACGACTGACAGCAAACTGAATGGCTGAATTTTTTTGGTTAAATTCCCACTCCCAACCCGCACCATAATAAGTTGCTGCATAATCATTTTCATCGGACTGACCAAGGGTAAGGCTAGTTGTGACACTACTGCCATAATGAGAAACATTGGCTCTAACGTCATCACGTTCTTCTAAGATACTTGCGCCACTCATAACAAGTTGCGGGTTGCCGCTTCCATCAGACCGCGTGCCTAAGGAGGATGCACCACTCATGCTTTCGGTAAGAATATCCAGACTCACACTGAAATTTTTCCCCACCGGAGACAACAACCGAAATTGTTGCGTATCAATGCTATAACGTTTTGTCGAACCGGTTGCAACGAGTGCGCTTGGCACATCATCTTCCTGATAAGAGCTATATCGGTAGCCAATTTCAGCTTCAGTTGGAGCCGTAGCTGCCGCAGATTGAAAAGCCGGAAGTGCTAAAGCACTTGCCGTTAAAACGGCTAATGTTGTTTTATTATTTTTATGGCTGGACTGTCTCATTATACTTCTTCTTAAAAAAATTATTAATTACAGCCGCAGCCACCACCGACAACCATCGAGCCGCCGTTACTTCCTTCCTTACTAAAATAAACATGCTTCGATAAAGCGAAACCCTGTGCATCACTGATCCATTGCATTTCAGGTTTAGCTAAAGTGCCACGTTCCCATGGCTGAATCGTTGTGCCACAAGCCGATACCGCGACAAGACTTAATAACAAACTTAAACGTATTATCATTGTCACCGCTCCTTATTCAGAAAGTAATTTTTTAATTTTTTTCATTAATAACTGGTCATCACCTTTACGAAAACCCTGATGAACATAACGCATCATACCAAAACGATCCAAAAGATAGCCGGTCGGCATAACGCTTACACCAAACTGTTTAGGCGTTGCACCGGTGGTATCGTGTAACACCGTGTAATTCACCGGATAATCTTTGAGGAACCGCCTGGCATCATCTACCTGCTCATCTAGATTGACCGCTAGGATCGTAAAGCCTTTACGAGACATTTTATTATACAGCACATTAAATTTTGGCATTGACTGCCGACAAGGGCCACACCATGATGCCCAAAAATCAACATAAACCACTTTGCCACGAAACTGGGACAGTTTTATTTTTTTGCCAGATTTTAATTCCGGTAAATTAAAATGAGGGTATGCTCCCTTTGCTGCATACATTGAAGTGCTATAAGCCAGCAGTAACAATATAAAAGGTATACTTATTATTTGCCGCATCTTGTTTCTCCAAAAAAAACATTCTGTAAGTCATACTGAAAAATTAAAGTAACAAACTAACCTTGCACAATACAAAATTAAAACTAAAAAAAACACTTTGTATTTCACATTAAATGATATTGATATAATAAAATGACTACCCGATTTTTCGCACAGCCCAAAAGCGGGATAATATTGTTTCAGGTATAATACCCGTCCAAATAATTATTTTATGTTCTACGGATAAAAATTAATGACTTTTCAACAACTTATAATGTCCTTGCAGCAATATTGGGCCGATCAGGGCTGTGTAGTTTTGCAACCCTACGATATGCAAATGGGCGCAGGGACTTTTCACCCGGCCACTTTCTTGCGTGCCATCGGTCCTGAACCGTGGAATACCGCTTATGTACAACCTTGCCGTCGACCCACCGATGGCCGCTATGGTGAAAATCCCAATCGTTTACAGCATTATTATCAATTTCAGGTGATGTTAAAGCCGTCACCTAAAAATATTCAGGACTTGTATCTGGGTTCGCTAAAAATGTTGGGGATTGATACGTTGGTACATGATATTCGTTTTGTCGAAGACAACTGGGAGTCTCCTACGTTGGGTGCATGGGGCCTCGGTTGGGAAGTCTGGCTAAACGGTATGGAAGTCACTCAGTTTACTTATTTCCAACAAGTGGGCGGTCTGGAATGTAAACCGGTTACCGGTGAAATTACCTACGGTTTGGAACGCATTGCAATGTACTTACAAGGTGTTAAAAGTTTATTTGATCTGGTTTGGACAGAAGGCCCACAAGGCGTAGTGACTTACGGTGACGTATTCCACCAAAATGAAGTGGAGCAGTCTGCTTATAACTTTGAACATGCCCATGTTGACGCATTATTTAAACAGTTCGATGAGTGTGAAACACAAAGCCAATCTTTAATCGAAAAAGACTTACCCTTACCGGCCTACGAGCAAATGCTAACCGCTTCGCATACTTTTAATTTACTCGATGCACGTCATGCGATTTCTGTAACTGAACGGCAACGTTTTATATTACGTATCCGAAATTTATCCCGCGCAGTCGCCGAAGCCTATCATGCGCGCCGGGAAGAACTTGGGTTTCCACTTTGCAATAACAGTAGCAATAAAAAGGCACAAGCAAAATGAAAACAGCCGATCTACTAATAGAAATTGGAACCGAAGAGTTGCCACCGACAGCTCTGTTAAATTTGTCTAATGCGTTTACAAAAAATATCAGTCAGGGGTTAAGCGATGCTGACTTAAAATATGGAAACGTACATGCCTATGCAACACCACGTCGTTTAGCACTCTGGATAGAATCGCTTGAAGTAAAACAAGCCGATAAAGAAGTTGAAAAACGTGGCCCAGCATTAAAAGCCGCTTACGATACTGACGGCAACCCAACCAAAGCCGTACAGGGTTTTGCAAAATCGTGTGGCGTTAATGTTGCTGATTTAGAGCAACTGGAAACGGATAAAGGTACTTGGTTAATGTACCGCGCCCAACAAACAGGCAAACAAACACAACTGTTGCTAAACCCTATTATTAAAACCGCATTGGATAAACTACCTATCGCAAAAAGAATGCGTTGGGGGGATTTAGACGCGCAGTTTGTGCGTCCAGTTCAATGGGTAATGGTATTGTTTAATAACAATGTAGTTGACGGTGATATTTTATCGGTTGCCTCAGCTAACCAAACTTATGGCCACCGTTTTCATGCCCCCGCAGCTATCACCATTAACAAGGCTGCCGAATATGAAACCTTATTAAAAGAAAAAGGTAAGGTCATTGCCGATTTTAATACCCGTAAAGAAATAATTCGTAAGCAAATTAAAGCTCTTGCTACACAATCAAAAGCCACCGCAGTGATCGATGAAAGCCTATTGGACGAAGTGACGGCAATGGTCGAATGGCCAGTTGCTATCAAAGGTAATTTTGAAGAACGTTTTTTAGAGGTGCCACAAGAAGCGCTTATTTATACCATGAAATTAAACCAGAAGTATTTTCATTTAGAAGATGCGAACGGTCAATTGATGCCGCACTTTATTACTATTTGTAATATTGAAAGCAAAGATCCCAAACAGGTCCGTGAAGGCAATGAACGTGTGATCCGACCACGTTTTGCCGATGCTGAATTTTTCTGGAATCAGGATCGTAAAGTTAAACTCGAGTCACAGTTAGAGCGTTTAAAAACGGTTGTTTTTCAAAAACAACTCGGCACGCTTTATGATAAAACCCAACGAATTAAAACCTTAGCCGCTTGGATTGCAGCACAACTAGGAAAAAATGAAGACTTGGCTCAACGTGCTGCCGAATTGTGTAAATGTGACCTGCTGACCGACATGGTGGGTGAGCTGCCTAGTTTACAAGGAGTAATGGGGCGTTATTATGCACAACATGATGGTGAAGAGGCACAAGTAGCAGAGGCACTGGACGATTATTACAAGCCACGTTTTGCCGGTGATACCTTGCCTGCAAACTATGTAAGCCAATCCATTGCACTGGCAGACAGAGTGGACACCTTAATAGGTATTTTTGCTATCGGCCAAATTCCAACAGGAGTAAAAGATCCCTTCGCATTACGGCGTGCCGCCTTAGGTGTGCTTAGAATATTGATAGAAAAAAATCTGGATATCGACTTAAAAGAATTATTAACACAAGCCGCAGTAAATTTTGATGAAAAATTAGAAGCGCAAAAAGCCATTCCACTGGTCTTTGATTATTGTCTGGACAGATTAAGTGCTTATTATAGCGATCAAAATATTGATGTCGATGTGATTCAGTCTGTGCTTGCGATTAAGCCGACTAAGCCAGTAGATTTGAACAAACGTGTACATGCCGTAAAAACTTTTATGGCCTTACCAGCAGCGGCGAGTTTAGCGGCTGCCAATAAGCGCAGTGGCAATATTCTTAAGAAAATAAAAGGTGAACTGCCATCCCACATTAATAAAAAATTATTATCCGAAGATGCAGAAAAAAGTTTTTTTACAACGTTAAATAATTTAAGTGACAAAGTACAACAAAGCGTAAAAGCCTCGGAGTATGAACAGGCTTTGAATCAACTTGCCGAACTGCGCGAACCAGTCGATGCTTTTTTTGATAATGTGATGGTCATGGATGATGATAAAGCGGTGCGTAATAACCGTATTGCTTTACTAAATAACTTGCGTGGTTTATTTATACAAATAGCCGATTTATCGAAATTATAGTTGGCACTATAACAATGCTATTGCAAGTGAATGTACTACTAAACACTAACAAAACATAGGTGTATAAAATGTCTAAACTTGATTCCTATGATGCCATGCTTGAAAAAGTTCAGGCCTTTCATGATAAACACGACTTTAAAAATAGCGGTGGTGAAGACTTGCCTTACCGGGTAGCCTTAATGGCCGAAGAATTAGGCGAAATTTCTTCCGCCATCACCAAAGGCAAAAGTAAAGAAGATTTAGCTGAAGAAGTGGCTGACTTATACATTTTATTATTGGGCACTGCGATTGCCGCAGAGTTTGATTTAAAAGATGCCTTCTGGAAAAAAATGGATAAAATCATGCAGCGTAAATCACGCATGGTGAATGGTAAAATTCGTGTTTCTGAATTTAGAGATTAATCTAATTTTGTATTGGAAAATTTAATGAAATTTATAATTCTGGATCGCGACGGTGTTATCAATCAGGACTCGGATGATTACATCAAATCGCCCGAAGAATTTATTCCGATTGAAGGCAGTCTTGCGGCCATTGCCAAATTAAAACGGGCAGGCTATCGTATCGTTGTAGCAACTAATCAATCAGGCATTGCGCGTGGGTTATATGACTTGGACACCCTACATCGAATACACGACAAGCTGCACCGACTCCTACAAAATGAAGGCACCCATCTGGACGGAATCTTTTATTGTCCACATGGTCCTGATGATATTTGTCATTGTCGTAAACCGAAGCCGGGGATGTATCTAGATATTGCAAAACGTTATGATGTTGATTTAAGTAACGTCACCGTTATTGGCGATTCATTCCGAGATTTACAGGCAGCGATAACCGTTAAGGCTAAGCCCATACTGGTTAAAACCGGTAAAGGTGAACGTACTATTAAAAACCACGCTAAAGAACTAGCTAACATTTCTATTTATGATTCTTTAGCTGATTATGTAAACTCCATTTTAAAATAAAGATAATAACTTATGCAGGCTTTTCGTTCACTGTTGTTCAGTATTAGTATGATTGTTAGTACCATCATTATAACCTCACTTGCAATTTTCATTATTTTCTTACCATTCCATATTCGTTATCAATTTATTCGGCACTATGCAACTTATAATGTGTGGATTTTAAATATACTCTGTGGTGTTCGTTATGAAATAAAAGGGCTCGAAAATATACCAACAGGTGCTTTTATTATTTTTTCTAACCATCAATCCACTTGGGAAACATTTGCATTACAATTATTTTTCCCACCCTTGTCTTTCGTGGTAAAAAAAGAGTTACTGTATGTACCTTTCTTTGGTTGGGCTTTATCCATGCTAAAACCAGTTGCGGTAAAGCGTGGCACCGGCCGTTTTGCCTTAAAACAATTAATTGAAAAAGGAACACAACGTTTAAAAGAAAACATTGCGATCATTATCTTTCCGGAAGGAACCCGAATATTACCGGAGACAAAAGTGGAATATAAAAGAGGGGGTGGGATATTAGCCGAAAAAAGTGGTTATCCTATTGTACCTGTTGCCCACAATGCCGGTTATTATTGGCCAAAACGCGGCTTTGTGAAAAAAAGAGGTTTAATTACTATCCATATTGGCAAGCCCATTATCAGCAAAGGCCGCAAAGCAAAAGATATATCCAATGAAGCCGAAGCATTTATCAGATCGCATATTGAACCGGCTCATTTCGAATAACTTAATTAAATATTTCATGCCAATAGATAATACGGTCATCACCTCGATATAAACCAAACGAGGCACTACCATCTTCAGTTAATAAGTAAGGGTGATTTACAAAAGGAATGGGATAAGTTCCACCCGTACCACCTGCGGTATACCAAACTAACCAGCCTGCTTTGTGATTATTACTGTCTGTCGCATAACTTATACCTGAACTTGCACTATAATCTGTACCAGACACCCAATAGCCTTTACCGCCACCATTACTTATGCCTACAACTGTGCCGGACGGTGCATTAACGCTGTATAAGCTGCACGTATCATCTGATTTTGTTTTCCAGTCATTACAAACGCCACTACTTTGTGCATTGCAGTATTGTGGTTCTGCCCACATAGGCAGACCATCCTGCTCTGCACCAAACGTGTTATCCGCATAGAGACGACCAAAATACAGTGCCGTATTACCCACGTTAAAATAAGAAACGCCACTAATGCTTAAATTGGTCGCTGATAAAGTCACACCATCGGCATCGATAGGCTTAATGCCAATACCGACATTGGCCAGTGTGGTTTCGGCTGTATAACCCGGCGCACTACCACTGCGGGCAATATCCATTTTAGCGGTAATTGTTAAACTACCGTTAGTAAATTGGCCACTACTGCTGCTTGCAGCAATATTAAAATTAATGCGTGGGCTTAAATCTGTACTACTACTGGAGTCTAATGCTGCAAAATTAAGTACCCCGGTTTGAGTTGCATTACTGGTATTATCCCCCGAGAGTAATCCAGTTGTGTTAAATCTAGAAAAAGTTGCCGAATAGTTTGAAGTACGACTACCGTCACCACAAGTGGCTCCTTTTTTTTGCGCGCTTAAAGTAAACGTACTGGTAAAATCTTCACTTAAATAACTAAAATTATCGGTGCAACTGGCTTTACTATTACTATCGGTTCGATTAAGCAAGCCAACACTGGACACACAAAAATGATTCGGAATAAAACGACCAATATACGTACTGATTCCACTGGGGCCGGTAGTACCGAAATAGGCCGGCGAGGTAGCCGTAAAAGTGAAGGCACCTACCTCAGAAACCGTTTGATTACTAATGGTATGTTCACCCTTATCAGATACCGCCATATTAAAACTGGATACACCGATATTGCCTTGGACAATAGCAGGTGCTGTATTGGTATGCGTGACAGCGATGTTGCTTAAAGCAAAGTTGGGCGTTACTGTGTTATCTGAACAAGCCGCACGTACTTCTAAATTAAAGCTGTTGCCAGCAGATTTGAATGCACTGCAAGTTACATCGTTGGATCCACAACTGGCATTGGCATCACTACTGTAGACATAAAGCTTGGCCGGAACACTAATAAAACTGTCACTACCTGCCATTGTTAAACTACCACTGGTATAGTGACTGCTTAAATTTAGCTGGCCTGCGTCATTATAAGTTGCACTAATCGTTGCTTGTCCAGTCGCATTAAAACTTAAACTTATTCCTGTACCCGGTGAACTGGTTGCAATGGGCGTGTTTGTGCTGCCATTATTTAACACAACCTGTTTAGTGCCGCTTGCCGGTAAAGTATAAGTACTCCAGAAATTAACTGTTTTAGTGGTACTTTTAAATGTCGGCACACAGGCTTGCGAAGTCTTGTCTAGCCGCACCGCACTAACTGTAATATTGGCGGAGGTTGAACAACTGGTTAAGTTGGGGATATTGTAAATAAATCCACTATCATAATAAGTTAGGTTACAATCTTTTAAATTCGTCGCCGTGTTTAAACACTGAATACCATTAACAGGGATAGGTGAAGAAGCACTGATCCCCAAGCTAGCGACACCCGCAGTAGTCCGCGCTAAAACAAACTGGCTATTGCCATTAGTAACCGTTTGACTATTGCCTCCCGTCCAACCACCTGGCGATAACGTGACACTGACATCACCGGTATATTCAATTGAACAGCTTGCATTAACACAAGCACGAACCGTTATGGTTTCGGGTTCGCAGGTAAGAGCCGAGCCGTCATGTTCGATACGCAAATGGTCAAAGCTAAGCGAGCAAGTCCGTGTTTCTTTCATGACCGTTGTAATTTCAGCAGCGTTCATTGCCTTGGCATAAACACGGACTTCATCGATGCTGCCATCAAAACGCCAATTACTGGTGGCTTCAGATCCCGCTGCATTGGTTTCACCACCTATACTCGCCATACCCAGATCCGTTCCCCAGGTACCCGTATAAGTTTGGGCTGCGGTAACAGCAACACCATTGACAAATATCTGTTTTGTTTTAGCTGTCAGGTTATGTACAACAGCAACGTGATACCATGTATTGGCACTAATAACAGCGGGGCTGTCCAAACTGATTGGATTAACCCCACGAGAAAAGAAACGTAACCGACCATTACCACCATCACCCAAACTAAAAGCAAAACCTTTTGAATTATTATCATCATCAACAAAGATACGTTGATCTTTATCGATACGTTTAGGATGGATCCATGCTGTAATCGTAAAGCTCTCCTTTAAATCAGGAAAGCCGGGTAAAGCAACATAATCATTACTACCATCAAAACTTCCATAACCGCAAGTACCAGGGCTGCCAGCGACTGCCGGATTGCTTGTCTTTGTACTTGCACCATTAATAGCCGTACCATTATGTCCCAGCCCGGAGTTATCAATCACTTCCCCGGCTACGCCACTCCATTTGCTTTCATCCATATTCCATTCGCCCAGTAGACAGGCGTGCGTTTCGGCCATATTGCTATTAATTTGTGTCGCTGAAAGAACTTCATTAAAAAAATACACTTCATCATATATTCCTTTACCTGCATTGGATGAATAATTACTACCACCAACACCGGTAGTGCGATTGTCACCCATATATAAACTATTAAGCACACCAAGCGTATCTGGAATAGTTAATGGCCGGTTTTTGTTACCCCGGCTAGTCGCTCGTCGCGTACCATCAATATAGATTTGCAGGTAATCTGCATCCTCATTTAAATCCCACGCAATCGCAACATGATGCCAGCTACCTGAACTAAAATTATTATTGCCCGTCTGTGCAACTAGATCACTGTCATTGCTTGCTTCCAGAACAAAACGCAGCTTGCCTCCACTCCGCTTCACCAGAAAAAAATATTTATCGGCGGTATTATTACCTAAATTATTCGACGCATCGGCTAACATGGTATTGCCCGAATTCCAACGTGAACTGTTGTTATACCAAAAAGTTAACGTACCACGACTGCCAAGTGTACTGGTTGGATTAACAGCCGTTCCGATGGCCTGATTATTTCCCGTAATTTTACCACCACGGCAAACATAACCATTTACTGTTGTTTGCGCACCACCAATAGCTGTACCCGATAATCCGTTACCACTGACATCACGTATTTCACCAACTGTACCCGACCAACTCATTTCATTTAGCGTATACAGTGCGGAAGGTTTAGGATTGTCTGCACTAAACTGGATAGCCGTATTTTGTAATGCTGCGATATTATTATAAATATAAAGCTCATAATCACTAGTGTTAGCTTCCCAACCTATCTGCGCATGGCCTTGTGTTGGATTATTGATAGTACCGTATTGATATTTAAATGATCCATTTTCATATAAAATTACCTGAAGATTAAAGCGACTACTCGCTGAACCCCATTCGCGGATGCTTGTCCATGTCACCACAAACGAACGATTTGGTGCCGAGCCTAAGCGGGCGTAGCGGACGGTTCCACCAATACTTGGGTCAAGATCAGCATCGTAAACACGCATTGTTCCACTTTGGCGGGTGTCCGGCATGGGATAAGGATAGATACGGGGTGTGCTATTGACCTGTGTGCCATAACCACAAAAAGTATTATTAAACTGCAAACGTCCATTAGACATAATGCGAACACTCGTATAATTCGTACCCGCAAAAGAAAAGCTAAACCCAAGACTCAACTCTTCGGTAATATCATCGTCAATGGCGGCTGAATTACTGGTACATTGATTGTCAGGTCCACCACTTACTGCAGTCCAAACCACATTGGTGTGTGACGCGGGAGAAATCCAGCTATATGTACCCGCTGCCGAGCTATATGTTGCTGCGAATCCAGAGATGGGGTTAACGCTCAATAGTACAACGATGCAAAGTATAAATTTTAAATGTGAATACAAATTCATGGCTTAAACCTTACTCTAAGTTGGCGCACACTGTATTCAGGTGAGGCAGAAGTAGCATACTTCCCGCTCGCGCTAATTTGATAATAAGTATTACTACCAATAATTTTGGAAGAAAAAACAATATCTGCGCTTGTGTTACTTAACCCGCCATTGGATAAAGTTAAGCTATGCGTGCCTGTAGCGGTTGCATAAACAGCTTGATACATACCCCACTGCAAACCCGTTTGTGCTGCAAAATAGGCTTTAACCGATGTTATTTCCTGACTTAGTGACTGTTGCCCGGTTGCTACCAGTTGCACTGCGGCTGTTGCAAGTAAAGCCAGAACCGTCACTAAAAAAATAGCGACTACAATTGAAACGCCTTGTTGTTTTTTAATCAAACGGATTGTTCGTAGTTTGTTCTTTCTAGGCTGCATTTTGAATATGCACCTCATGAATAATACGAACCGTTTCATTATTGACCGTTAATGTTAAATCGATATTTAACACACTCGCACGTTGCTGTGAGCCAGGTATATAACTAAATACTAACGCGGTTACATTATCTAAAAGTAGTTGCGGATTTAACGGTACATTAGGCGATGCAAACGTACTGGTTGCCCGATAGAGTTGAGAACCGCTTAAATAAAAAAGAACAGCGTTATTTTCTATAATTTGGAAGCGGCGTGATGGTGAGTTAGTTGTAAAAGAAACCGCACTCGCAAAATTAATAACAATGATATCATTAGCAGGTGCATTACCATCAACATCTTTTGTTGTCATACTGCTTATTTGTTTGCGTTTTGCTGTACTATTATAAATATCGGTATTATTAGTATTGTATAAAACAACCCAATCATTTGGCTTAGCATTTAAAGTATTGCTTGATAGCACATCAAAACTTGTTGTGGCCACTGGTGATATAGGTAGTTGCGCACGCAAAGAACCGCTCGCATAATTACCCGTTAATGTTTGGTATTCACCGCCGTCGGTTGACTTTAAAAAATAAACACGGTTAGCAGAAGTATTACAACTGCTGCCATTATAAGTACAAATACTATTGGGTAATGCATGGCGTACTTCACGCGCAATACGATCAATGGCTAAACGCGCGCCACTGTGTAATTTTGCACGTCGTGCAGTAGCATCATAGCCGTCAACCGTATGATCGATGATAAGAGCTGAAAGACCGCCGACTATTCCTAAAATGGTAATTGCAATTACCATTTCGATTAGGGTAAATCCGCTTGCTCTGATGCTCTTTGATTTTTTCACAATCATCATATTATCCTAAAACCTAAAAATTCAACTTATAACTAGTAAACGTCATACTAGAATTTAGGGGATCCGTAATGATGACATCAATGCGCTTTGCATCATTGGATAAAACGGTTGTGCCTGTACCGGGTGATAAGCTGTTTAATTCACTACCGGCAAAACTCACTTGCACGCAAACGGAATAGCCTGTGTATTCAGTTGCAATATTATTACCTAATTCATTGACCAATGCACTGCAACTTCCTGTGCAGCGTGCATCACCCGCGGTGACATTGTTACCGCAATACTCAAGGTTTTGATAATCATCGACATCATTAAAAGTCCTGCGTGTTTCTCCTACATCCGCTTGCAGGACGGTTTGACCATTAATGCCACTGCTGCAACGACCACTGCTAAAATCAACACAGCCACCGGTAACGGGCGAGTTTTCATCATATTTTTTTAACAATATCTCTTCTAAAAAAGACTGACCGAGCTCGATAGTCCGAATTTTTATTAATGGATCCGCGCTATATCTTCCGGTATTAATAAAAACAACCAGAGTCCCTGCAAGCGCAATTGAAATAATGGCAATAAATATTACCATCTCAATCAAGGTCACTCCCACTATATATTTAAATTTTTTAATAGTGCGCATAACCCGTTTCACCCTCGACAATAACGGTAAAACCACTGCCAACATTAATAAGACTGTCCGTTATTGGTATCGGCTGTCCTAAACCATTAAAGCTAATAGTTCGTGCTGTTAAAACGGTATCCGATGGAATGGTTGCAGAGTAATTGCCACTTCTATTCGGATTAGGAATAGCGGTGCCATTGGTTTGTTCGACACGATAACTGGTTGATGTCGTCACAATTCGAACACCTCCGCCCCGCGACATTGCAAGGTGCTGCGCATAACGAATGGCCTCGATAAGCTCATCTGCAACTTTACGTTCAGAAAAACCCGAGCTTGAAAAAAAACGTGAACCAATATTGATAGAAAGGATGCCAGTTATAAGAATAACAACGACTAATTCAACAAGGGTAAAACCTTGCTGTGTGTTACTGAAAATTTGTTTGCGTTGGCAACATTTCATTATGTTGGTGTAAAAAATAGAACCTTCCCTGGAATAAATTCATTCGGATAACCATCTTAAAATTTATTTTGTTACGCCCACCGCGCCCGTATCCGAAGCATAGGTAATAAATTTACCACTGGCACCATTGTAAGTATAAGTACAGGTGGTTCCGGCAACGCTTGCGGTGTAATCCTTGGTTGTGCCAGTTATTCCAACGGTCGGTGGATTTTGCATAACCCCCTTCCAGACATTAGCGCAGTGCGTTGTGGTACTCAATGTTGTTGCACCCGCCGTATCCGTTGGCCAACCTGATGTATTAACGTCCACATCGCCATTACCAAAACCAACAATATTAGTAATATTAGTGGTACTGGAGCCTTTGGCAACCCATTGAGCATGAGCAAGCGCAATGCCTGCGCCTAAACCCCCGCCTGCACCTGCAACAGCAGCAGAGTGAGCCTCGGCATTTACATTCATAAATTTAGGTAATGCTGTCGCCGCCAAAATACCCAGAATAAGAATAACCACCACCAATTCAACAAGGGTAAAACCTTGATTTGCTTGAATATTTAAAAAATGTTTTGTTTGTACAGCTTTCATACCGAAACTCCGAAAAATAGGGTGAACACGGGGTATGTTCGTTACTTACAGGGGTTATCGGCTAAATTTGGTCAAAGTTTAGTCTTTATCGTTGTTTTTTAAGTTGTTATTAAATTTCTTACCGAGCCATTCATACTTGTCCAGTGAAATAAGATCCAGACCGGCAATCGTATCCATGCCCGCATCATAACGATGGTTAGCATTTTTATCTGAATAGATCAGTTTCACTCTAAAGCGAATACGAGGCAGCCCTTTGAGAGTAGTTTTAAAGTTTTCGTTATAGCGCAGCGTATAAATAATGGCTTTTTGCGTTGGGTTATAATACCAGATACCCTTCTGTTGGGTTTCAGGATTATTATCGTTGAGTACGCCCTTATAATCACTAGGCGCTTGTGCCAGAAATAAAAAAGGATTGCTACCAGCCAATCTGGGAAGTTGGGTTAATTTATTATGCAAGGCCAATTGTGCCGTTTCCATACCAAGGGCACTGCGTATATTACCGCGTACGGTTTTAATCATGGTACGTTCCGCAGCGATACGCCAACCCCACATTCGGTTAAGTGCAACCACACCTAAAATTGAAATAAGAATAACCACAACGATAAGTTCAAATTGGGTAAAGCCGCTTATGGTTTTTATTGGTTTGTGCATACCGAACCAGATATTCTAATGACCCTTTGCGGCACCAATTAAATCCCACATCGGCAAGAATACACCAAGGGCTAGCACTAATACCATCGCACCAATGGCAATAATTAATATAGGTTCAATCGCGCTAGTTAGATTTTTTAAGTCATAATCAACTTCACGGTCGTAAAAATCGGCAACCTGTTCCAACATTTCATCGACTGCACCGGTTTCTTCACCTACCGCTAACATTTGTATAATAAGCGGGGTAAACATCTCGGTGCTTTGTGCAGTACGAGTGAGGGTGTCCCCTCGTTCAATACCGGTGCGCATCGATTTAATATGAAATTCAATAAAGCGATTGTCAACGGCACGCGATACAACCACCAAACCTTGAATTAATGGTACGCCCGCGCGTTGAGTCATCGCAAAGGCACGAGCAAAACGTGACAATGTGGCACGTAAAACAATATTGCCCATAATCGGTACACGAATTTTAAAATGGTCCCACTTAAAAGCACCCGTTTCAGTTTTAATGTAATACTGAAAACTGACAACGGCGGCAATGGTCAACCCTAATAGTAACCACCAATACTGCACGCTAAAGTTGGATATGCCGAGTAAAATACGCGTTGGTAATGGTAACTCGGCATTCAGGCCATCAAATACTTTAGCGAAGGTCGGGATAACGAACATGTTGATAATCACCATTGCTACACTAATGGCAATTAACACAAACATCGGATACCGCAGTGCTGATTTAACCTGATCGCGGGTCATTTTTTCGCGATCCAAATATTCTGAGAGTTGTAAAAATACATCATCTAGGCGACCGGTATTTTCACCAATTTGCACCATACTGATCATTAAGCTAGAAAAAACCTTAGGGTAGTGTGCCATAGCAGCCGAAAGCTGACGGCCTTCTTCAAGATTATGAATAATCTGGATTAACACATTTTTAAAATAAAGGTTGCGTGTGGATTCGGCTAACCCGGTCATTGCACGAATAATGGGGACGCCGGCGCGCTGTAAGGTATACATTTGGCGTGAAAATAAAATCAGTTCATCAAGATCTGGAGCTTTCTGTTTAAATCTTTTATTAAGGTCAGCAAGAATATTATTTTTTTCAGCACTTCCCTGTGCTGCTGTTATCTGTAACGGGATAATCCCCTGACCATTCAGTTGTGTGGCAATCGTATCTGAATTGGCACCATCCATTTCACCGCTAACGGCTTGTCCTTGTGCTGTGCGACCAGTGTACTGAAATAAAGGCATCAGTTAACTTGTCCGGTTTCAGTTTGTTTGATATTTTCATCAATGCTTATTTCATTTTCAAGTTCTTCAATAACATTCGATACGCGCAACACCTCTTCTAATGTAGTCATACCCTGCAAGGCAAACTCCATCGCATGTTGTGAAAAAGGTCGGTATTTACTGCTGCGTTTCGCTGCCTTGGTAAAGTCAGACGTGTTTTCCCTGCGCAGTGCATCGGCAAGTTCGTCATCCAGCTCTAAAAATTCGAATACACCAATTCGCCCATGATAACCGGTGTTGTTGCACTGCGTGCATCCACGTCCTTGTTTAAAAATAGTTGATTGCATATGCTCGCCTATTTGTGATTTTAACCAAGCAACTTCATGAAGTTCAGCGGTGTAATCTTCACTGCAATGTGTACAGATCCTACGAACTAAACGTTGTGCAATAATCGCTTGCAATGCCGTTGCAACCAGATAACCCTCTGCCCCCATATCGAGTAACCGATTAGCTGTCGAGATGGCATCGTTGGTATGTAAGCTGGATAAAACCAGGTGACCCGTCATTGCCGCACGAAGTGCAATTTCAGCGGTTTCTGAATCGCGCATTTCACCTACCAATACAATATCAGGATCCTGTCGTAAAGCGGTGCGCAATACCCTAGCAAAGCTTAAACCAATTTGTGAATTAACCTGTACTTGATTAATACGTTGCAGTCGGTACTCAACCGGATCTTCTACAGTAATAATTTTTTTACCGGGATCGTTGAGCTCACTTAAAGCAGCATAGAGCGTGGTTGTTTTACCGCTACCGGTAGGGCCGGTAACTAAAACTAATCCATGGGGACGTAATATGTTATGTCGAAAACGTTTCAATAACTCGCTATTCATACCTAATATATCAAGATTTAACATATCACTACTTTGGTCGAGTAAGCGCATAACAACCGACTCACCATTTTGTATTGGCATGGTGGATAAACGCACATCAATACTTTTCCGTTTTACTTTTATATTAAAACGTCCGTCTTGCGGAATGCGACGTTCAGAAATGTTTAAACTGGCCATTAATTTCAGCCGTGATACTAGCGCAGTCGCAATACGCTTTTCTTTCATGACCTGTTCTTGTAATATGCCATCGACCCGCATACGGATCCGCAGTACCGTGTCATCCGGTTCAATATGAATATCCGATGCACCGACCTGAATAGCATCTTCAAAAATAGTTTGTAATAATTTAACAACCGGCGCATTGGTAACATCCACATCCTGTTCGAGCTGTTCTAAATCAAAATCACTCTCGGCCAGTTCTTCACCTAATTCTTCTGCCAACGTAGTAATGGCTTCAGTTTGCCGGTATACCATGTCGATGGTATCAACAATTTCTGCCTCTTTAGAAACGGCTTGATGAATGGCTGTTTTTAAATGTTTGGTAATCTCATCGTAAGCAAAAATATCAGATGGGTCTGCCATGGCAACAAGGTAAGCCCCATCGGGTTCCTTTTTTAAAACGATGGCACGGTAACGTCGTGCCAGTGTTTCGGGTAAGGCATGTATCGTGTCTTTGTCGAAATTAAAATTCTTAAGACTGATAAACGGCAGATTTAACTGAGTGGATAAAATATCGAGAATCGTGTCTTCTGTTACAAAACCATTTTGGATCAACGTTTGACCGAGTTTTCTACCCGTGGCTTTCTGATCACTTAATGACTGCATCAGTTGTTCATTGGTGATAACACCTTTTTCAACCAATAAATCACCTAAACGAATTTTTTTGCGCGGTCCAGCCATTGGGATCTTAAGTCCTTCACTATGATTCCTTATAGATAGCGGACAAACCTGAGCTAAGCTTTAGAAAATAAACGAGAAAAATGCTTAGTTAGAAAGGAATGACTGGATTATTAAACTATGAGTGTGTGGGTATTATCCATTTAATTCTAACGTACCCACTAAATCAGCAACATTATTAAAATGATGCTGCTTTAAATAGTCGCTAATCCCGACATTAATTTTGCTACATACCAAGGGATCATAAAATAAAGCCGTACCAATCCCCACTGCACTTGCACCGGCAATCAGAAATTCCAGCGCATCTTGCGCAGTGGTAATACCACCTTGTCCAATAATAGGAATATTATGCGCTTTACAGACCTGATGGACTTGATGCACTTTTAACAGCGCAATGGGTTTAATCGCCGGGCCAGACAAGCCACCCTGATTGTTACCTATCACGGGTTGGCATTTTTCAATATCGATGGCCATTCCCATTAAAGTGTTAATTGCGGCAAAAGCATCGCTGCCCGCCTCGATACAACGACGAGCATTTTCGGCAATATCTGTTTGGTTTGGTGACAGCTTAGTGATCAATGGTTTTTGGGTGACCTTACGGCAGGCCGCTACCACTCGCGCAGACATATCGGGGTCATTACCAAAGGCCATGCCGCCCTCTTTAACGTTCGGACAGGAGATATTGATTTCCATTGCATCAATGGGAGAGTCATCAAAAATTTTAGCAATTTCGGCATATTCTTCAACCGTATTGCCTGATAAATTAGCGATAAATCGGGTTTCAGTAAAATCCAATGCGGGTAAAATTTCGTTAACCACATGCTGCGAACCGGGATTTTGTAAACCAATCGCATTGAGCATACCGGCTGGTGTTTCATAAACACGATGAGGTTTATTGCCGAGTCGCGGCTCTAAAGTGGTTCCTTTTAAACAAACTGCACCAACATCCTGATTGGAAAAACCTTTAATACGTGTATATTCTTCACCAAAGCCAACACACCCCGAAAGCAATACCAGTGGCGTGTTAAACGTCATGCCACAAAAAGTGGTTTGTAAATTACTGTTTGGGTTATTCAAGCTATTTGTGTCCAGAATGTCATTGTCAGTGCTGTATTATAAAGGGTATTGTGGCGTTTGTTTAATAATGAAGTAAAAATTATGTTCCATATCGTTTTATTTGAACCTGAAATTCCACCGAATACTGGTAATATTATCCGCCTGTGTGCCAATACAGGCTGCCAACTGCACCTTATCGAACCCCTTGGCTTTGAAATGGATGACAAACGCCTGCGCCGTGCCGGACTGGATTATAGCGAATATGCCAGCGTTCAAAGCTATTCTAATTTAGACGATTACCTGCAACGTGCCAAGCATAAACGAGTCTTTGCGCTATCCACACATGGCACACAAAGTGTTTTTGACACCGCGTTTAAAGAAGGCGATGCTTTTTTGTTTGGACCGGAAACACGCGGACTCCCAAAAACCGTACTTGCCAAGCTAGGCAGGAACCATGTATTGCGAATTCCCATGAAAGAAAGCAGCCGTAGCTTGAATTTGTCGAATACAGCGTCAATACTTGTGTTTGAAGCGTGGCGACAGTGTAACTTTAGCGACAGTGGTTGATGAAGCAATAAATTGAATGAAGTTAGAATTAAAACAGAAGAAATTATTTGCTGGCGAACGTCAATTTCGTTTTAAGGATAAAACAACGCTTAATGTTATTTCCAAAACATTAAAAACACATCAGGAATATTTAATCGATATTGTGGCTCTTGATCCAAAAATCAGAAGCCACTTTATTTTTGCAATAAAGCCATTAATTAGTTTTATTATTTTTGCAAACTTAAGCCTGATTTTTTATTTAACCCCTGCCCTAGATTTTTTTCAAGCCAGCTATCAAAACTGGGCAATTGCTGCGGCCATTATTTTAACCTTAATCAGCCTGATTACCTTTATGGCTTTCACCCGGTATGATCGCGTATTTATATCCCGACATACAAAAGTACCACTTATCCGATTTTATAATGGCTTACCCAATAAAAAAGAATTTAAACACTTTATTGAATTTATTCAATTAGAAAGCCAACGGCGTTTTGAACATTTAGGACTAAACTTGCAACAGCAACGCGCTGGCGAATTAAAAACAATTCGCAGAATACAGGAACAAGGTGGAATAAGCATTAACCAATATAAACGCGCAAAAAATAAATTATTAAACTTATCCGACAAGTAGATAATAAAATAATGGTTGTACTAAGTTAATACTTAATTATCCGTTTCTGCCCGAATGGCGCGTTCCATTAAATTTTTTGTTGCTATTTTTGGGTCGAGGTTTTCATATAAAACTTTATACACCTGCTCGGTGATCGGCATATCTATTTGCTGCTGTTGCGCAAGGCTATAAACTGCTTTAGCCGTTAAGCGGCCTTCAACAACCTGCTTAATTTCATCCAGTGCTTGTTGTTGTGTTTTACCTTCACCTAGTGCCAAACCAAAACGACGATTGCGCGACTGGTTATCACTACAGGTTAAAACTAAATCGCCTAAGCCGGTTAAACCCATAAAAGTATTCTGCTGCGCCCCCAGTTTTAAACCTAGACGCATCATTTCGGCAACACCGCGCGCAATTAATGCGGCTCGTGTGTTTGAACCAAAACCAAGGCCATCGGCAATACCGGCAGCAATCGCCATCACATTTTTTACCGCGCCACCTAATTCAACACCGATAACATCGGAACTGGTATAGGCACGAAAGGTTTGCGCATGGCAATCTTTGGCTAACTCAAGAGCAAATTCTTCGTTAGTGGATGCAATCGTTACCGCGCCTGGCAAGTCGTTTGCCACTTCCTTCGCAAAGGTTGGGCCAGAGAGAACCGCGAGAGGTGTTGTTGAGCTAAATTCTTCTGTTGCGATCTGGTGAAGCAATTTACAGCTATCCATTTCCAGACCTTTAGAAGCCCATGCAATTTTATGTTGCTTTCCTATTAAAGGAACAAGTGTTTTACACATGGCACGAAAACCATCACTCGGAACAACGATTAAAATACGGTTGGCCTGCTTGATAGTTGCGGCAAGATCAGCACTTATTTTAAGTGTATCGGGAAGACTGATATCCCCTAAATATTTTTTATTGGCGCGATCACTTTGCAACGTGTTTGCATGTTCATCTTTATGAGCCCAAAGAGTGGTAGGGTGATTGTTTTTTGCCAGCAACATGGCCAGTGCAGTGCCCCAGGAACCCGCTCCAAGGACAGCATAATGATTTGCACTCACCGGTGGCGTACCTGAATAAACTAATGTGTTTGCTGTGTATCAGAATTAGCAGCCTGATTTTGCTGATGTTCCTGATACAATGCTTCAAAGTTAACCGGTGCCAGAATAACCGGCGGGTAGCCACCATCGGTCACTAAGCTTGAAATAACTTCACGCGCATAAGGAAACAGGGTTCCTGGGCAATAGCTACCAAGAATAAAGCCGTGTTGTTCTTCATCAAAACCGCTCAGATGGAACACACCGGCCTGATGGACTTCGGCTAGAAAAACGGTTTTATCGTTATTAGTCGCAGTCACCGTGACTTTTAAAATCACTTCGTAATTATCCTGCTCAAGTGTTTGCCCATCGGTGTTCAGATCCACGCTGATTTCAGGCTTCCAGTCGTCCTGAAAAGCAAAAGGGCTATTCGGTGATTCAAACGAAATATCTTTTGTATAAATTTTCTGGATAGAAAGATTCTGTGTTTCTTCTGTTTGGGTTTCTTCTGCTTGTGTTTCTTCAGCCATTATTGAATAACCTGTGTAAAATTGACGGATAAAATAAGCCGATATAATAGCATTTTTAATGCTGAATATCTGCTGTCCGTTGTTTTAAAATGTTAAATTTTACTACTAAACAACTTTGAAATATCAACGGCAATACTCAGGGACAGCTATCATGGTTTACCTAAAATTTATTTTTATCTTTTTATTATCCAGCTATTCGGTTTATGCCTGTTCCGTTGAGGCTACGGGTTTTGATGAAATCTGTCATATTTATACTGAAGCTCAAAACAGTAGCTTGACCATGTCAAAAGAAAAATTAAGTGATTATATTTTTACGAATATAAAAAATCGAGTAAGCTTAAAAGATGCTTTGTCGGTCTATTCAGCAGGATTAGGTTTGGACCCCGAAAAACGCTACCCAATATTTAAAGAGTCCGCAGAATATTCACTTAAGCATAGCTGGGACTGTCCGGCGATGAAAGCACTGCTTAAATAATAGGAAATATCTCTTTAAAACCCAACTTATTGTCGTGCCCACTGAATTAGATTTTGTAAATCCATTGCACCAGGTTGGCGTTTTATTTCTTTACCGTGCTTAAAGATCGCAAGTGTTGGGATGCTGCGAATCTGGAATTGTTGGGCTAGTTGTTGTTGTGCTTCGGTATCGACTTTGGCTAAGCGAAACTGTGGCTCAAGTTGGCTAGCCACTTGTTGAAAAACCGGTGCCATCATTTTACAGGGGCCACACCAAGGCGCCCAAAAGTCAACCAAGAGGGGGATGTCTGCAGGGCAAGAGCATATTAAATCACTGGACAAATTAACTCAGAGCGTAAAATATC
>CAYYLL010000030.1:0-34402 GCA_964472525.1 uncultured Thioalkalispiraceae bacterium
TAGTTTACGAGAATTTTCTACTTAAAACGCCTGTTATTTTTCGGGGGGATTACAATCCAACGTAACAACATCAACCTCGTATTTATTTATAACTTCAGTATTATAATTGTCTTCATACCCATGAAATAACTTATTAATATTTTTTAGAGAGCTTAACCCTGATGAGGCAAGCTCTTTAATTTCAGCCTTTCCTTTGTGTTCTCCCACGGCTGCAAAATTATACGTAATATTTTTGTACTTACTGCTAATGTCATTCAATATTTCACTCATGGATTTTAGTGGTTCATATCCAAAAAGTTGGAAATTTTTGTTTCCGAGAAACCTTATTGAAAGTCTAGCAAACCACCCTGAATTCCCACCGACATCGATTAATATTGGGTTTTTAGTGTTATTATCAATCATCTTGAAAAACTTCTTTATAAATTCCTCACTACCTTGAGGAGTTCTTTCATGACCTCCTAAAATAACAAAAAGTTCCTTAATTGGTGTTAGAGTGAAACAATTTGGTAAAAAGTGATGGATATGAGTGACTATATAGAGTGCCCCGGTTATAAATGACACTACTTTTTCTGGAAGGAATTTTTTAATTTCTTGATTTAAACTCATTTACAAAACCTTTATTTTTTATATATCGAAATTTAATTACTTTACCGTAGTAACTACGTCATATATATACTGCATAAACATTATGTTTAAATCTATCAGTACATCTAAAACAAAATTATAACTCAAGAAATGCTAATGTATTTTCTCGAGACACTGGATTGAAATACTTTTTTCTAATATCTACACCAAGTTGATTAAAGTAATCTTTATGTGTTTTTGTGAACTCTTCAAACTGCATGATTTCATCTGATAGTTCAAGACTATTATAAATAACAGACCAAGCATCTGTAGAAATGGTCTTAGGAATTGGATTTTGAAGTACGCCATATTTAGGAGCAACAATTATTGTTGGAACACCTTTAGCCAATGCTTCCAGACTAACACTAGAAGCATTACTAACTAAAAGATTAGACTTTTCAACCACTTCATGAAAATCACCTTTCTGAAAAATAAATTCTTTAGGCCATTCTCCCGGCAATAGTGCTTTTATCGATTCAGGACCATAAGTTGGATGTGGTTTAATCCAAAACTGATAATTCATTCCTTTTAATTTATTTAACGTGTTAGTAAGCAGTTTTAATATATGAGCAGAATCATCCAGCCCTATAGGCAAACCAATTAATACAGTGAAGAAATTTGGATCAGGCTTATAAGTGCGTTCACGCCAAAGTTTATTAAAACGAAAAGCGGGGCCTACTTCTGCTACCACATCCTTGCAAAATTCATGGAGATCATCTTTTAGTCCTTCACCTACGACGTAAACAATATCAGGCACTGCTTTGCTACGATATTCTGACGAGTTTGGATATACATACAAGTGAAGATCTTTTGAAATAACGTATCCTTGATACCCAATAATTTTTGTTTCAGGATGATACTTATGAAACCCGACTATCATACCTCTATCAATCACCTGGTTCTCATACCACTCAACCAGCAATCGTACTTTAATGCCTGCTTCTTTAAGTCTAAAAGCAAACTGATGATACAAAATTCCTAAAATACCAATAAAATCACTGCAATGATTGATTTTTTCTTCATCAATTATGGACTTAATGTCAACGCCATGAAATTCACTATCAGATATAGAGCAACGCATCAGTTTAAAAGGGTGTTTCAAAGCAAATAAATAGTCTGATATTTTTAAATAGTCATCATGAATCAGAAATGGACTTTTCGCTGACCGTATTAGGCGGAATGCTTTTATAGGGTTATTAAACCCCACAATTGTAGGTAAGTAAAAAAAATTAATTTTTTCTTTCTCTGTAAGATGTTCCATCAAGCCAGGATAATATCGATCTTTATAGACTCCGTCAGTAATACTCCCTTCATCTGCTGCCCCATTATTGAGAACAAATGTATCTATCAAAGTAATTGGGTTATCAGATACAATATTTTTTTCTTTAGTCGAGAAACCTCCAATACAACGTAAAGTTAGCAGGTAAATTACTATTAGGTACTGTCGGACAGGTCGCAATATACGCCAAACTCTATTCTTAGTGCTTTCAGTACAACGAACAGTAGTAGTAGTGCTCTGTTCAAAACAATACTTCCGCAAAACTTCTGCCAAAGCCCGATCCCCAGTCAATATTTCACTTATAGACTCTGACCGGCCAAAGAATCTTTGAATAAATTCAATTTTGCAGCAACGGATAAATAAAGGACTATAATATTTATTACGGCTGGCTATACTACTGACAACCCAATGAATATTGTCAACATGCTCATCAGAAAGATTAACGATTAATCTATCATAGTCAGCTCTAATATCTTTAGCTATACTGTTTAACTCTTGATTTTGCTCATACGTCAAGTCATCTAAATTAACAGTCAACATTAATTATCACACCTAGAATTACACAGATAAAAGAAGAATTATTTTTAATCATTTAAATACTTATCATTTGTAGCACCAGGAACTTTTACGACCACATTAGTCGCATCAGTAAGCGCCTCAAAATCTGTAACAGTACCAGGCTCTAATACAATAACATCACCTGCCTCCCAAGTTTTTCCAACCATTCTAATCTGACCTGAGATAACAACTGTAATTTCTGTCGCTATCTTATGGTGATGAGAACTTTCATAATCACCAACCTTATAGCTCTTTACTGCTACTTCACAATCTTTGGTAGATAATGCTGTTGGCGAAAAATCACCAACAAACCATCCCTTGACCATATCATCTAGGCGAAAATGCTTCATTCGCTCCGTCCCCTTTCGATAATGGTTTCAAATTGTTCTACCTGACGTCCTGTCTTTAATGGATGATATAATTTACTTTCTATGTGATGAATTCCGATTGAAAGTTTTTCTAAAATTAATTCATTAAACGTGGGGCAAATATAAAAACCACCATCAACTCTTGCATCTTTGCGAATTAGATTCTTTGCTGCATTAACAAAATCCTTACCATGAGAAAACCAATAAAAGCCTGCTGTTGCGTTAGTACTAATTGGGTTTTTTTCTGCTGCCTCAATAACCTTTTCATTCTCATCTAATCGAACGTAAGAATATCGTGGATGGATAGCTTGAAAAGTAACTATACCGGCATCAAGTTTTTGTTGTCTGAAGCCATTAACAATTTCAAGAAAATTCGTATCAAGCAACTCATTTCCATTAACAATAAGTAGTTCATCATCATTATCTATTGCCTCAGCCGCTAACAACGCAGTACAAGCTGCCCCCTGAGTTTGTTCATAAATATTAAGAATTGATGCTTTAGGCCAAAGTAATGACACTATATTGTTTAAGTGATATTTCCTCACATCTAACTCACGGAAAGCAACGATAAGGTTACTTGGTTTTAAGACACTACAAGAATTAATAACGTATTGAATTAAGGGTACTGAATCAAACTCTGTAAGACAAAGAGGATAGTTGTCATCATGTTGTGATGGATCTTGTCCAACTGCAAGTATAAGTATATTCATTAGTGTGCCTCACTTTCAACTTGGCGAATCTTCGCAAGAATATTTGTATGATTTACCTCATCAACGTGCTCCACCACCAAAACATGTGCGCCTGAATCTTTTGCAGCCTTAATACCATTTTCATTGTCTTCAACAATTAAAACCTCAAGCGGCTCTAAACCTAAGCGCTGGATCGCTTTTGTGTAAATTTCCGGGCTTGGTTTTGGATCCGTTACATCATCTGCTGATAGCACTACATCAAGATAGCTATTGAGACAAGCTTTTTGCATCATGACTTCTATAGTTGAACGTATAGAGTTTGATGCTAAACCCAATCTATAATCTTTAGATTTCAACTTCGACAGTGCGTACTCATGAACAAAGCGTGGTTTGCATTGAGTATGTACAATTTCCATTGTATAAAGTTGTTTCATTTCGTTAATAAATTCATGTAATTCAACTGGAAGGCCTCGTTCAATACTCAGCATTTCCAGTTTTCTCCATGTCGGTAATCCATCGTATGTTGTTAGATGATCTATCCTGCTAATCTCATAACCAAACAATCTAAGAGCTTTGTTAAGAGCCTCATAATGCCAGTCTTTAGCTTCTATAAGAACACCATCCATATCAAATACAACTGCTTTTATCATATCAATTCCTTGCAAAAAAAATTACGTGCGAGCTCAGGTAGATCTGTACAGAGAATCATGGAATCATATTTTGATAAAGGTAATAATTTTTCCCACAGCTCATTATGATTTCTTCCATGCAACTCTGAAGAAACAACACAAACTCTCTTTCCTTGCTCAATTAGATCTCTAATAACTACCTCATCAAACCATTCGCCTTCAAAACTGTCCAGCCAAACGCCATCAATTTGTTCAAACCATGGTATTTGTTTCTCAACTTCACTCATTCTTGCAAAAACAGGATTCCCCGCTGATATATGTGCCCTTGTATCAGGAATAGACATATCAAAGACAAACCAGTTTTCTCGATTGTAACTTTTCATCGCATTACTTAGTGGTATAGCCAACCCATCCGCTTTAATATTTACCGCTAAAAGTTTTTCCTGGTGACCAACAAGTGAAAGAAAATTTTCAAAATGCATTTCACTGCCATCAGGCATATCATGTGATACGACAAGTTTCCCTAAGCAGTCTCTTAAATCTGTTTCCGTGCCAAAATCAAGTTCAAAAGATCGGCGAAAAGCTATTTCAGTATTTTTTTCATCAATACTTTTCCAATACCCGCGGTGACTAATTATGATCATTTATCAATTTTACTTTCTATGAGAAAGTGGTAGTTCAAGAAATTTTTGAAGATCTGCAGGTATACCTAATCCATACATACCGGCACCTTCTTTGCCAATATTATATATACCTATTTTTTGATCGTTTGCTATTAAGCTATTATATGTTGGTGCAACATAGAATTCGCCATTAACGCGTTGCTCAAGAGCAATCATGTCATTAGCTGCTTTGACAAAACTACTACCATGACGGAAATTGTATATACCTACAGTAGCCTCGTTTGAGATTACTTCTTTTTCAACAACTCGCGTAACTAAATTATTATTATCTAGACCAACAAATGACCATTTTGGATCATCTGCACGCATGGTCATTATTAAACCATCTAACTGCTTCTCTACAAAATAATTTAAGTAGGAATTTATACTAATATCCACATATTGATCGCTATTAGCAATCATTAGTGGAGAGTCATTATTTATTAAATCACTTGCAGCAAGAACAGTACAAGCGGCACCCTCCGTTAAACCATCAATTTCCATAATTACACAATCTGGCGCCCAGACTGTAAGCTTTTCATGCAGCCCATACAATTCAACATGCGTTCGTTGACAGATAAAAATAAAACGATGTGGTTCTTCTGGTCTTAGATTATCTATAATTAATTGAATCATTGGCGTGGTATGAACCGGTATTAGTGGTTTAGGATCCTTGTATCCAGCCTGAGAAAAACGACTTCCGGCGCCAGCCATTGGAATAACAATATTTAACATAAAAAATTCCTAAAAATAGTTAATAATTTTAGCGGGGACACCTGCAGCAAAACAATTATCAGGCACATCCTTGGTAACAACAGCTCCTGCCGCGATTATAACATTATCACCAATGTTTACTTTTCCTTGAATAATCGCCCCAGATCCAATAAAACAACCCTCACCTATTATTATATCTCTTCCAGAGTCTGGAGTTTCTTCTACAAGGGAATCGTTGAGCGATGCTCTTCGACCATTATAAAATTCATGTATTCCAGTTAATACCATGCAATTATGTCCGAACAGCGTATTATTTCCGATAACAATATTTCCGCTAATAACATTAAATATTGTATTCATAGTTGAGCAATTATCACCAAGTTTTACTCGTGATTTGCAACCGTGTACGTATGAATATTGAATATTCTGAAAACCAAGCCATAAACCAAAATTCAATAAAGGTAATTTTACGCAATAAGCAACCTTTTGTCGCAGTGTATAATTTTCCTTGCGCTTAGGATTTAAAAAATAGCTAATATTAAACATGGAAGGATACATTCATTTCATTAAGATTTTTTGCTAAATTTTTTAACATAATATTTTCTTTGTATGATTCTAAATTTTATATAATTTGAAACATAACCTCTACACCAACCATATAACTCCAATAACCTAATATACAAATCTGACCTGCGTTCTGATTTATGATTAACAGAATCTGAATATACAAAATTATTAGCATCTATATTAATAAAAGCCCCTGCCAAATACGCTTGTTTTGACAACTGCATATCTTCCAATTCTTCCCAATGCAGTCTTTCATCAAACATAAATTCTGATATTATGTTTTTTTTTGCAACCATGATGCCACCTTGAATAATGACTTCATTTGTCCATTTAGAATATTCAATACTTCTGTTTGGCTTTTTGATTTGTGTAATTGGGTAATTAAAGTTCATCCAATCAACCCTAAATCTATTTCCGTGCACATCAATTGTGGGCATACATAAAACATCAAAATAGTTACCATACCTTTCAAAATTACTATACCAATTTTGCGGCAAAATAAATCGATCATGAAGAATGCAAAGGTTATTATATTTAGCTTCTTTTACAATTTTATTTTTTTTAGCTGGTGTTGGAGCTCTTAAATCTTCTTCAAGAAGAACATCGTCTAGAACAATAATCTCAACATCCGAAAATTCATCAGGTATTGGATACGGGCCACAAATTATCACTTCATAACAGGGGATTTCTTTCTCTAAAATCGACTGTATTAAACTTGTTACTTTATCGTTCTTACTTCCATTTGTTATAATTCCGAAAGACCATTTTGTAACATGATCCCCCTTTTGCAGAGTTGGTTTACTTTTCTTATAACAAAGCTTTAAAACTTTACCATCATCCAATTCAATAACATTTATAAGTTTATATCTTCCATTCGTCGCTATGGAAAATTCATACTTAACCTGATCCCGCGAGCAAAAATAGTTCGAATGCGACTTACTGTTTACAATAGTAAGTTCAAAAAAACCATCAACCATTAAAAGGATGTCTAGCTCTTTAATTATAAATCGAGATAGATTTTCTCTTTGTATTATAAATTCAATAGAAACCTTTTCTAATGTTTCTGGCGTTATTTTAAATTTGTTATATATTTGATGGAGATGATTCACATCATGTATATCTAAACACAACTCATCATTGTTTTTCTGTCGTGTATAACTCCATATCGCTTTTTTATATTTATTTTGCATATTTTCGATTAATATATTAGGTTTATAAACTTATTACTCAGGGTCAAATAGCCTTGAACTAATGCCTCCATCGAATGTAACACATGCACCATGTAAAAAACTCATACCTTCGTTGGCAATTGCAATCGCAAGCTTTGCTAATTCATCTGATTGTCCGATATGTCCTACAGGGTGATAATCTTTAAGATTTTTCAGTAGTTCTAGATTATTATTAAACCCTGCAACAAGCATTTCTGTTTCAATAGCTGCTGGTTCTATCGCATTAACTCGTATTCTGCTACCCAGATCAACTGCCATTGCCTTTGTCATACCACTTAATGCAGCCTTACTAGTGGCATAAGCAACAAAATTAGACTTCGTTAAAACCGCATGAATACTGCTAATATTTATTACAGAACCTTTTACTGATTCGAGTTCATGGAGTAATGATTTTGTCAAAAAGAAAGGAGCCAGTAAATTAACATCTAAAGTGTTCTGCCAGTCTTGACGAGTCAAACTATCTACACCACCAAGAATTTGGATCGCAGCATTATTTATAAGTACGTGAAGTCCTTGACCATTAACATATTGTTGAATAGTTGAAAAAAAATCAGCTGCATATTTTTCGTCATCGGCAATAAGAGATAAATCAGCTTGAATATAATGCCGGCAATTCAACCCTTCAGGCTTTACATCTATATCTGTAGCAATAACCTGATAACCAGCAGCACTGAAACCTCTAACAAGTGCTTGACCAATACCACCGGCGCAACCGGTTATCAGGCAATAACGCTCAGGTTTATTTTCCACGCAAAAAAACCATTATCTTTTCTATAGCAATATTACTGGTATGCATAACAGCATCTGATGTATTTGATGCATTGTGTGAACCAAATACACATCGTGGATGAGTACGTAAATATGAATTCATTGGGAGAGGCTCAACTTCAAAAACATCTAGTGCTGCAGAATATACTTTTTCAGACATGAGAGCAGATTCTAATGCCTTTTCATCTATTACAGGTCCTCGACCGACATTAACTACTCGCACACCATTTTTAGCTTGTTCAAGTATCTTTTGATTAATCATATGTTTACTACTCTCTGTCAATGAGCAAGTAACTACAATAAAGTCTGCTTCTTCAATGCGTTCAGGCCATTTTTCATGTTTTACACCCGCTAATTCATTATCATGAGATACAAATGGGTCGTATGCAATTACCTTCATACCAGCTGCAAGTAACCGTTTTGCTGTATTCCTCCCTATATCACCGTAGCCAACCAAAGCAACTGATTTTCCAGAGAGTGATATCCCTCGAGGTTTTGGCCACAGGCCATCACGGATATTACGATCAATCTGAAATGTTTCACGGGCAAGAGCAATAACATAGCCCATAGCGATGTCAGCAACTTCTGCACCAAACATATCTGGTGTATTAATTATTGGAATATCAAGATCTTTGCACGCTGCAAAATCAACATTGTCGACACCTATTCCCCATTTGACTGCAGCTTTCAATTTTCCTTGCTTTCCTGCTTCAAAAACTTCACGGGTAGCCGGATCGTCACCAATAATCCAGCCATCGTGCTGAGGAACAAGCTCTTTAAGCTCGTCGACTGAAAGTGTTTGCACAACTTTAGGAGTCGTTACTTCAACACCATATTTGTTAAATAAAGGGATAAATGAATCTATCATTCCCAACATAGGTGGGCATGTAACTAAAATTTTCATTAATTTTTTCCTTTTTCCTCACTCATATAACGTGCAGCAACAATAGCAAAATCCCAATCTTCTGGTGTATCGATATCAATGGATTCAAATTGTGGTCCTTCGTACATCATAGGATATTTACCAATTCTAGCTTGTGTTTGTTTAAAACTCTCGCCAGTAAAAATATATAGGTTTGAGTTTTCTTCGTACCAAGCTTCTAAATCTTGAGTACGGATTAAATTATCTGGATCATGATTAACAGCACTACCATCATCTCGATAGAAGCGTGTTTGTATTTTATCAACAGTAAAAAGCGAATCTACATTTCTATTTTTTCTTTCTTCTAAAAATGCTCTTATAGCACTTCTAATCGTAGCAGCACTCATAAGAGGATTAGTCGTATGGGTCATAATATATATATCAGAATCTATGTTCTCAACATCATCCGCAATGACGAGATTCATAGAAACTAAGTCACCACAAATTTCAGGCTTACGTTCACGAATAACAACACGATCTGTGTCAACAAGCCCATGTTCAGCAAGGATGTGGCGTGCATCTGTATTAATAATAACTTGGTCTATTTCAGTGACCTCAAGCAAAGTATCCAATATCCATTTAAATAGTGGCTTGCCACAAAATTCTCTAAAGTTCTTTCCTTTTACTCGCTCACTATTCGCCTTCATTGGTAATAGTGCAACGATACGTGGGCTGTCAGTACTCATTTATATATCCTTTGTTATTGATAAGGGAAATAATATTTTTCTTTTTCTGTACGAGATAATTTACGATGCTCATGATTGCCTTTGTATGCACCAAAATATTGATTCCATCGGTAGTAAATAATTTCGACCGCTTTTATATTCCATATCTTTTCGCGCCAAGCACAAACCCAATCATTCAAGATGCTTGAAGATATATATCGTAATGTATCTAACAAACTAACATGAACCTGAGGCATGATTTTTTGTAATGCTATAGCTTCTCGTTCAAAACGTCGTCCTACTTGCGCCCAGGTTTCGTTATGATAATGAACTACAGTGGCTGTTGATACATAGCGCAATTTACCTCCGTCACATAAAAGACGTTTAGCTAACTCCATATCCTCAAGACCAGTAATTTCTTCATCAAAAGAATATTCTTCCCATGTACTACGTAGTATTGCTGAATTCGCGTTATTGCAAAAAAAGTCATCTCGAGGATAACTATTTTCATCTGGGTAATATTTTGCAAATATCTGACATTCACTAAAATGACTGTTAGTACCACCTATTTGACGTCCATAGGCATAGTTTACCTCTCTATCTAATATAGGTTGGCAGAGATGTTGTAACCAGTACTCATCCGTTGGAACACAATGTCCACTAGTGATCACAAGAATATCGCCACTCGCTGCTTCACAACCTAAATTAAGTGATCGTCCAAATGAAAATTCTTCTCTAGTAATATGATATATATGGCAATTATGTCGAGCTGCGATTTCCAAGGTTCCATCAGTTGACCCTGAGTCCACAAGAATCACTTCATATTCTAAACCATCAGTTTTTTGTTTTTCGATGCCCTGCAATAAACTGTTTAAATGAACAGCTTCATTAAGTGTTCTAATAACAAGACTCACTCTAACTGGATCTAAATTTAATTGAAATGGATTAATTAAAAGAACAAAATTAGGGTTCAAAAGTTTGTGAATAAGCCGTATTTCGTCTGGTTCAACAGCATTAATTGCAAACATGTCCCAATGAACTGCAACAACCTGCTTTGCCTTAATCTCTTCGGCAAATTGAAAGGCTTCTCGTACAGACATATTACCAATGATTCCACGCCGTCCACGAAAGAAGTTATGTTCATTAACCGGCAAAAAGGCGGTATTAATTGGTCCATTTTCAACAAGAATATCAATTATTTCTTGTTTTACACAGGTATCTCCAGCTAGATAAATAAGTTTATCGAAATACTTTAATAAATAACCGACACAAGCTAAATTTCCATTTCCATCACGAATTATTTCTGGATGTGCAGCTGGAACTGCACGCACACTAAGATTAGCTTCAAGTTCAATCCAATCTTCAGATGCTAAAATAATGCGGCTTTTATCAATACCCCATTCTATTAAATGCTTATATACCGTTACAGGACAAATAAAACGAGCTTGTGGCGAAGCGTTAGCTAGCTTTGGAATAGTATGAGGATCGCAATGATCAATGTGTTCATGAGTAATTAAAACCTTATCTGCATCTACGACGCTTTCAGGCAAGAAAGGGATTGGTTGTAGTCTTTCTAAATCAGGCGCATCTAACTCTTGAACTGAATTGGATAAGTAAGGGTCAAGATAGATAGTACAGTTTGAAAATTGTAATTTACAGCCTGACTGGCCAAGTACTTGTGTAGGTATACATAGTGAGTTACTCATTTTTCTTCTCAAGGAAATCTATTAAAATATCCCATGACGGTTTTTCAGAAGAGTTTTCCATTTTGACGTAATTTCTTTTATAGTCAGAATACTTTCCGTAATCAATTTTCAACTCATTCACCCAATTCACATCACTTGTATCTTGATCAATATAAATGATCGATTTACCTAACGCTGCTGCCATGACAGGAATATGTTTACCAGCATCAAGTTGTTCGAGTTGTTCTGTAGTTAAAAATATCAAAGGCTTTTTAAATAAAACCGCTAACTGTATTGCGGTGCTATTATGGCAAACCACAACGGAACAGTTTTTAATAAGCTCTGCTGTCACGCCATATTTAACTGGAATCCCTTCAAAATAGTCACTATGTTTTTGCTTGCAAGGTGAACGAGGATGTCCTGCTACACATAATGAATATCCCAGACTGTCTGAAATTTCTCGAAGAGTTGTACAAAGTCTGGGAAAATAATTTTCCGGTTTAACTGGAGGCACATCAAATTCAAAAAGAAGATCAGAATGAAAACAGACATCTTGATCAAGAAAAACAGCATAAGGTTGTTTAATTAATTCTGATGAATCATTTATATCTTTTAACTTTAAAAATAAATCATAATCTAAATTATGTGCTGCTACTATATCAGCAGAGCTCACATTCTTAGGAATTGATTTTTCACCTGAAACAACGATTACTCCTGGTTTAAATGATGAGCTAACGAGCTTCATTCGTACACTATTTATAATCCACTTAATTGCATTTACTGGACCAGTTTTTATTAATAAACCCAACCTGATAATAATGCGATTTACTAACTTATCTGATGTGCTACCTCCTGAATATAAAGGTGGTTGAAAACCAAGATAAGACATAATTCGCGTAACACCTATTTGCGCTAGATATTTTTTAATGCGAGCATGCGGTGAATGATTTGCAATACAATCAACATAGTATGCAGGCTTATTAACCACACTGCATTGTTGCTTCAATATACTTTCAGAAGATATAGGTATATATCCATCAAACTTTTTTATTTCCACATTATTATTTTTAAAAGTTTCAAAGATAACTGGATTCAAAAATTGAGTTAAATCCCATACTTCAATATTCCAACCTCTATCTAGCCAGTTCTGAATGCCAAAACGATTATAGTTCCAAATGCTTAGAGGTTGTTCAATAAGGTAGACTACTTTATTCACTCAATATCCATACTGTCTTTAAGTAATATGGCTTCTGCCATTTTAAAATCCCAAAACGAATCAATATCCAAAGTCTCCTGCAGCGATTCTATCAATAGAGGGATTGATTTTTGCCCAACAAAAGAACGCTCAGTTCGTAGCGTTGTAGGAGAAATCAAATAAAAACTCCCATTCACGATATATGCTGGTGGCAAGTCTTGAGATCTGATACCAATTCCATGTTCCTGCATTAAAGGCACCAGATACTCACCCTCAACCTTCATCATCCACATCGGGTGAGCGTGTGTCGGCGAAACTCCCAACACAGTTTGGAGCCTATTCTTACAGAATAACTCAATACCTTTGCATATCGTTTCTGTGGTTCGAAACGGTGATGTAGGTTGCAGCAATAGGAGGCCATCAACTGCGCCTCTTTCAGCCTCGTACCAATCCAACGCATGTAGCGCTGTATCAACTGAACTAGCTGTATCAGTTGCCAATTCTTCCGGGCGCAACCATGGCAAAAGAGCACCAGCAGATTTACATATTGTTGATATTTCAGCGTCATCTGTGGATACGAGAATGTCACAAATTTCGGGTATATTTTTTGCTGCGTCGATGGACCAAACGATAAGAGGTTTGTCACCCAATGGACGAATATTTTTACCGGGCAAACGTTTAGACCCACCACGAGCAGGTATTAGTGCTAGAATTTTCAAGACAATTTTTTTGAAGCATTTATTTGCGCCTCTTCCAGGTCATCAGGCCTACCGACATCAAGCCATGGTTCATGCATCGGATATGCGACCGTTCGTTTTCCTTTAGCATTTAGACGTTCAAATAATGTTGGCATATCACAATGAACACCATCATCTAAAACTTCCAACGCATCAGAATCAAGAGTATAAACACCGGCATTTATGTGGCTTCGTGATATAGGTTTTTCATCAAAACCAACAATATCTACACCTTGAGTCTGCACCACACCAAATGGGTGCTGCCATTCATGTACACGTACCGCCATAGTGGCCATTGCGTCGTGACGAATATGAAAATCTAATAGTTCGCCGTAATGAATATCCGTAATTACATCGCCATTGGTAACAACAAATGGAACATTTGGACGTGGTGTCATCAAGCCAATAGCTCCAGCTGTTCCCAATGGAGACTCTTCTCGTAAGTATTCTATTCGTACATCCCAGCGACTTCCGTCACCAAAATAATCTTCAATCATATGTCCAAGATAATGAATTGATATTACAAAATCATGAAAGCCTTCAGACTTAGCTCGATCTATAATGTGTTCTAGCATTGGCTTTTCACCTAGCAGTAACATTGGCTTCGGGCAGTTTTCGGTATGTGGTCGCAAACGGGTGCCTTTCCCTCCAGCCATTATGATCATTATGTTAGGGCGTTGTTCTGGTACCAACAACTCATTAAGTAAATGTAATCCAACCACTTGACGCGACTCATTAAGAACTGGGAGAGCACTTATTCCATTAGCCCGCATTAAATGTATCACCAAGTCTCGGCTCATCTGAGGTGGAGCCACCATTGCGTCACGATGAATAATCGAGTCAATCGAACTATTCATATCAATACCACGTAATAAACCACGTCTTATATCTCCATCAGTAATAGTTCCAAGCAAAACTTCATCAGGTGATATTACTAGTGAGATCTGCAAACTCGAGTCATCCAGATTTCGGATAACCTGTTGCAAAGTAGCATCGGCGGGAACCAATGCACTACGCCATAGTGTTGAGTGATCTTTATGCATACTTTCTATATTATTACTCTCTAATTGTTCAACATTTAAATATCAGTATTTGCTACTTACGAACGGTAACAAGCCACTCCGATATTTTTATGGTTCCGTTATGATCCGTGCGATTAACTTGGTCAATACTAATATCACAAAAGCCACTAAATAAATCATTTATTTCATCTCGCGTAAAAAAATGAGCTGTTTCATTACCTAGACAAGGTCCTGTTTCCGGACTATGCATAGTGCCTGTCTCGAGCATCTTTCCACTATTACTTCCCATAGTTTCAGTACCAAACATTTTGCCAAAAAATAGACCGTTCGGCTTTAAAGTTCTATAGATTTCCATAACAGTAAGCTTTATGTCTGCCATAAGATTTGCATACAGCGCCTCAAGGTCTATTACGGCATTAAAACTTTCATCCGCCCAAGGTAAACTCGAAAAATTTCCCACTTTTAGATCCACATGAGGTTTTATATGTGGGAGCTCATCAGCAATTAATCTTTCTTCTGCTTGTTTAATAGCAGTAGGTGAACCATCAATGCCGGCAACAGAGAAACCTTCTCGAACTAAATACCAGATATTTGGGCCTGGCCCACAACCAATCTCAAGCACTCGAACTTCTGATTGATTTGCTACAGTTCGAAAGTTGCGAGCCATGAATCGAACCAATTCCTCTGGTGGATATTGACCCCATGCACGACTTGCATAAATCTTTTCCCAATAGCCTTTAGCAACAACTGACATAGTATTTTCCATACAAATTATCTCTAACTATTTAGTTTACATCATAAAACTGAAAACGATTTTTCGGTACAATAATACCCGCTGATATCATATCTTCTTTTATTTGTTGGTAAGCTTGATGATTCCAAATCATCCCACCAATTCTTGATGGGAGCACACCATCTGGTGCATAAGCCTTCTTAAATTTAAATATCCCATCATCCGGCTTGCTCCCACCTCCCAGTAAAAAATAATCACAGCCACGCTCTTTGAAGAACTTTATAATTCCTCGCTTTAAAAAGGGATTTGCACAAAGAGGTAAAGCTTCACGTTTAGTGCCACCAAGGAAGGAATGGCAATATTTTCCATGGTGTAATACTAATTCACACGAAACAACTTCACCCTCTGCCATAGCATAAAAAAAATAAAATTTACCCGGCATTTCACTACAGAGCGTTGCAAAATATTCTTCATTAAAATAATAAAAGTCATCCGCCGAATTGCGACTCATAGTGTGATAATAAATATCCATAAAGTCTTTTAGATGTTCACAATTTGATTCAACAAAATAAGTAATTCCATTTCGTTCTGATTTCCTTAGATCCTTACGAACAGATTGTTTGAATGAACTTTCTATTTCCGTCATCTCTGGGCGCAAATCAACAACTACGAAGCCTCCAATATCAATAACCTCTGTCGTATCTGAAACTTTATCCTCATTAGCGATAATTGGGTGATATCGATCAAAACCACAGACAATGTTATTTTCATTACAGTATGATTTCATTTCATCATGAAACAGAACAAGATCAGACTCATTTATTAATGAAGTAACAATACCACCACGACCATAGAGCCCCGTTATATCATAAAGGTTCGAAGTAGTAGAAAAATTAGTCATTGTAGAGATATTCCGTTTCACAAATGGATACAACACAACTCCATTTTCGGAAGTCATAGCAGCACAAAGAACCTCATCTTTACGGTTAAGCGTCTTTTCACAAAGCCGAGCAAATAATGGCGAATAAAATATATCTTGCTGCTCAATAGGCAAGCTTTCAAATAAAGCATCCCAATTTGTGCTATCTGTTGTCAGTATGGAAAATGACATTTACTTTACTCTTTACTCATGTGTATCATTATTAGGATTTCCTCAACATCGACCAAGATAAAACGGTATCTTCTGTAACATCTTCGGTAAGCTGAGAACCAATCACTAATTCAATATAACGAGGCGGAATCCCATCGACTACTTTTTTAAATGTACAGTCCTCATAGCGTAAAACAGTACCTTCAGCTAAATCACGTGCAGTAACTAGAAAACGTCGAAAAGCCTTACGAGTATTTTCCTCACAAGGCATTATGCGCTTCACACCATCACCAATTGCTGTACGCACTTCCCTTAATGTCTTGCAATAATCAAGCATTTCATCAGGATCCAAAGATGCCTGGTGGTCTGGCCCGCTCATTGATTTGTCCAATGTGAGATGCTTCTCAAATACCCGTGCGCCCATGGCCACTGCTGCACATGCCACTTCAGCACCAACGGTATGATCAGAAAAACCAACCGGGCAACCAAATGTATTTCTTAAGTTAGAAATCACTGAAAGATTCATTTGTTCCATAGGAGCCGGATAAGAAGAGACACAATGCAGAATAATCAATTCACTTGTTTCTTTAAGGATGGTTTCAACCCCTTCAGCTAATTCAGTCAGTGTACAAGCTCCGGTTGAAAATATAACAGGCATACCAAGTCGAGCAATATGGCCTAAAAAAGGCGTATTAGTTACATCTTGAGATGCTGTTTTCATTACACTTACCCCAAGCTTGGCAAGAAAATCTGCGCTATCGGTCTCATCTGGAGTAGAGAAAAATAGTATCCCTTTTTCATCACAATATTTCTTAATTCTCCCAAAATCATCGTAGGATAATTCCAGTTTTTTTATAGTTTCGTATTCAGATTCTGCTGCGCTGGTTGTTCGTTTTTGATATTCAGGTTTAATTGATTTGTCTCGGCTGTATACTTTTTCAGTAACCCAAGTCTGAAACTTAACTGCATCACAACCAGCTTTAACAGCCGCATCTACCAATTGGAACGCTGTATTTATATTACCGTTATGATTTACACCTGCTTCAGCAATAATAAATAAATTTTGTTCCGCATCTGAAAGAAATTTTTGAAAATTCATATTTGATATAGCCTTAATTAAAATTGATTAAGTCGTTTCACCATATTTCGAATTGAGTCAACAGGAATAAATTCACTAATCGGAATTAAAACATGTTCTTCCATAAATTTTATTTCTGTTTTAAAACGCTTGCTTTGTTCATAAGGAATAAAATCCCATTTATCCTGTAATGTTGAAAGTAAAATATTTTCTTCAAACAAAGTATTTATAACTTCATCTCGACGATCAGCAGGGACACGTGCAGGTATACACCAAGGAACTACTCCAGAAATTAAGTTTGGATACACTAAAGAAAACACATCAGACTCTAGTTCCTCATATACAACCTGACTATTTAACAGCCTATTTTTTATTAACCAATCATAAGGATATGTTTCTTCTATTTGTCTTGAACGCATACTTTGTCGAAATGGACGCAAATCAGAATTTATGATGTCATAATAACTCTGATAATATTTTACTATTTTTTTTAGAGAATATTTTGCATGTTCTCGATCACTAGATTCATACAGTTCAAGACCAGCTTCTAAATGTTGTTGATATTCTTGTAAAGCATTACTTGGTAATTCTAGTAAGGTTTCTTCCTCTAAAGTTACATCTACATCAGAACGTTTGCTTGCTAGAATAGCCCCATCAGTGACAGGAAGAAATTTATTTAATGAATATAAAAATATTTCCGCACTGTCTACCAACGGCACACCATCTGCTGTTGTGGTAAAAAGAGCATGAGCACAATCATCAACCACTACAGGCTGGTACCGAGTTAATACTGACAAAAGTTCTAAAGAATGTGCAGGAAAACCAAAATAGTGAATCAAAATAACTACTGCTTTACCTTTTACCTCTCCTAGTAAAAGCTCCAAGTCTTTGATATTAGGAGTCAAGTCAGACTTCAACCGATAAAATATTATTCGAGATCCTGCAGTTATAAATGGTTGTATTACACCTTCAGCGACATAAGATGGAAGTAATACTGTCTCAGCATATGGATGTTCTAGTCGTTGAATAAAATGAAACAAAGCGCTACGACCAGTGGCGAACCTACATAGCGATGTTATTGACCTTGGTAAACATATTGATTTTCTAATCGATTTTATAACATCTGTGCTATCTATTATTTTAGCCTTAGATGAAAATCTGGTTTCATCCATGGCTACTCTAAGCATTGTCAACATGGTTTAGAATAATTATAAAAACGTTTCATCGTAAGCAAGTTAAAATCATCTATACCATTAAGTTCCTTCATAATTAATTCTGCACAATCACCTTTTTGGTAAGGATTTTCAACCTTCTGATTCCCGAAACTCATAGCTTTAGTAATAGCATTAGAAATATCATCAGAAGTAGGTGAACAATCAAAAATTGAATCTGCTTTTAACCGTCCTTGTTGGCGAAGTCCAATATTAACAGTAGGGGTTTGAAATGAAGGCGCTTCATATAAACCACTAGAAGAATTTCCTATAACGAGGTCAACTACAGTCATAGTTCCTAGATATCGCATCTGACCTAGAGAAGTATAGGCACGTGCATTGTCCTTTCCATCAACATACTCTTCAACTAAACGAATTAAATCACGACCATCCGTATCAGCATTTGGCAAAGTAAATATCAATCCAACGTCAGAACCGTATTGATCAAGCGCCTGCAATAATGACTCGAATTGTTTATGTGAGGAAATGGTATCAAGAGTGACAGGATGGAATGTAATTAAGAAATTCACTTCCCTAAATTTAAAGTTCAGTTCTTTTTCAAGTGTTTCCCGATTAGGAAATTGGTTACGATGAAGGTAATCTAAACCGGGACTACCTACATTGAAAATATACTTTGGATTCTCCCCCATCATTTTAAGTCGGTTAGCGGCTACATCGTTAGTAACAAAATGTAGATGAGCCATCTTGCTTATACTGTGACGCATCGCCTCGTCATAAGCTCCTTCTGTAACATCACCCCCGCCAATATGGGCGATTGGCAATCTAGCAAGTAAAGCAGCCTGTGCTGCAGCAAAAATTTCAAAACGATCACCTAAAACCAAGACTAAATCAGGATGCAATTGTTCAAAAACATCAGCAAAGTTAATTACACCCAATCCTACTGATTTTGTAATACCTACGGCACTGTCGCTTGACATAAGTGTCTCTACACGCCTAGCTATCTCAAAACCATCTTGCTTAATTATATTAATTGTCATACCAAACTCTGGAGAAAGGTGCATTCCGGTCACCACAAGTTGCAATTCAAATAGTGATCCTGCCTGTATATCTTTCATCAACCAATATAGAAGGCCATAGTCTGCACGACTGCCAGTAATAATGCATATTTTTCGCTTAGACATTCAACATACCTAAATTTGCGCTACTGGGAATATTAATCAAACATTTCTCAAGGTTTTCTGCCGTAGTCAAGTCATCCATTTTTGGACTGTCTTTATAAATCTCAAGCTCATGCATAAGTTTCCATGCAGGTCGTGTCATTATTCCTTGACTGTTAGTTAATTTAAGTAATGAATCGCGTTGCCCCGAAAATTTATTCTCCAGTAGTAACACATTCAACCAGTAATTGCTTTGGGCAAAGCTGGGTTCCGTAAAGAATTCGACTCCATCAACTCTGGTAAATGCTCGTTTGTACTCTTCTGCTAACTTACGCTTGTTTTTAATAAAGTTCGGCAGTGCCTCTAACTGCGCACATCCTAATGCAGCATTAATATTTGGCATACGATAATTAAAACCAACCTGATCATGTTCAAACGACCATTTATGCTGCACTCTCGCAGTAGTCGTTAGGTGTTTAGCAAGTTTTCCCAACTCATCATCGTTTGTCAAAATTGCACCACCGCCACCAGTGGTAATGACCTTATTACCATTGAAACTCAGGGCCGAAGCCCTCCCCCAGTTTCCGGTATGTCTTCCTTTATAGAAGGAACCCAGAGATTCAGCGGCATCTTCAACTAATTCCAACCTATAACGGCTGCATAACTCTACTAGTGAATCAAGATCAACCGGATGGCCGAAAGTATGCATCGGCATGACAGCTTTAATACGATGCCCTGTCTTTTTATTGAAACAACCTTCTGGCCGAATTTTAGCAATGCCTTTCAAATAGGTATCAAGTTTTTGTGGGTCTATTCCAAGCGTTGACTGTTCACTATCGATAAAATGTGGAGTTGCTCCACAATAACTAACCGCATTTGCTGTAGCAACAAAAGTTAAAGTTGGTACCAATACCTCATCATTTTGTTCCACACCAACAAGTTTTAAGCATACTTGTAATGCTGCTGTTCCGTTTACGACAGCAATAGCATGCTTTACTCCCGTATATTTTGCCAACTCTTCTTCAAAACGATCAACATACTTACCTACTGACGAGACCCATCCGGTATCAAGACATTCCTTGACATATTTCCATTCATTACCCACAAAGCTTGGTTCATGCAATGGTATTGAATACTCTTTTTCAGAAAGTACTTTTTTCAATGCGCTAACTACCTCTGAAAGATTAAAGTTACTCATTATGTTTAAAATTATCCATCGTTTTTATACAATTCAAATACTAATCATATGAATTTTCAGGTTAAATACATTGATATATCAAATGATGGTTTTCAGTTAAATTACTTTAGGGCTCTTAATCTATTATTACTGAGGGAAATCATTTGTATCTAAACGAGCCAATTCAAGTAATTTTGAAGTATTTAATTCTGCAAAACCAACCTTCGTTGTGAGACCAATAGCACATTTTTTAGAACGCAATATAGACAATGTATCTTCATTATATTCTCCATATGGATAACACATTATCCAATTATCAATTGGTGCACCAATTTCCTTAAGAAATTCTAACGATAAGTCAATTTCATATTGTTGATCATCAATAGACCCTTTGTTCAGCCATGTATGTTTGTATCCGTGATTCCCAATATACATACCAGCACTTATCAATTTCTTCGTATCATCAACAGACAAATAAAGTTCGTCCGCAAAAGAACTAGGGGGTTCCCCGACATATTTTTTGAACAAACTTTGTGTAATACGATTACGAATTTCTTCCGGCAATACATGTTGAAGCATATTTTTAATATAAACCACTTCCTTTACATCAAACCTTGTTTTCTTCGCATAAGCATCCCAATACTCACTTAGAACACCTTTACTAATACCATAAGATTGACACAAATGATTTAGCTCAGAAAGCAATTCCGAATAATCTGAGCAGGTTGCCAATATAAAATGAATACTATTTACGTCAAGCATTTCTCTTTCAACAACAGGCTTAACTGGAATAAAAAAAGAACCTTGTAGGTTTCTTTTAAGTAATTCTGGTAATACAAAGTCTATGTGATCCTTATAACCATCATCAAAAGTTAGATAGCAAGCATTTGAAGGCAGGGGGTTCCCACTAATAGAAAACTCAATCAGATCCTCAGCAGAAATAATATTATAGTTGCTTTCAAAATAATTTAGCTGACGCCTAAAACCTTCAAATTCAAGCCCTTTTATTTTTGGATATTTAGAGTTTTTGATATCACGAACGTAGTGGTACATGACTATTGTTAGACTGTTAATATTTAATATCCCGCATTAATTTGGTCTATCTTGATCGCCATCACCTTTACATAACCTAATATCATTTATATTAATTGTATCTACAAAAAAGTTGAGTTGAATATTTTCTTGTATAAATGGTGCAAAATAATTAGGTACGAGTATATCTGATGAATTTAAATCCACCTCGATAAAACCTGACTTTATAAAAGTAGCACTATCGAACCCATAACACATAAAATCAATATATTCATAATTTTTATCTATTAATAGTTGGTATAAATCTTTAGATATGAATGGGAAATTAGTTTCATCGCCGATGTAGTCAATTACTCTTAAAACTTTAGCACTATCAACCACGACTTCCTTAATCACTATTAATGATTTTAAAATGTCATGCTTATATATTCCATAAACTATATACTTGTAAATCGGATGATTGAAATACCTTTTTATAAAAAAGTCTTTATCCTTGAAAGGAATGTTATCTTTATACACATCAAAATCAAAATCTAAATCTTTTTCATTTAGTTCGCTAATATAATATTTATTATTTTCAATAAACTTGATTGTTTTTAAAAGTTTATCATTGTAAATTTTAAGAATGTTAAATTTTTTGAATTGATGATTAATAAGAACATATTGCCTCAAATGATTCGTATAAAACCCAAGGTAGTTGTATATGCCTATTGTTTTATTATTTATCCCAAGACTAAATAATATATTATACTCACCCTTATTCTTTAAGAATTCAAACAGTTCTAAACCAAGCATTGGATGTTTAGTATCTTTTAATACCATCCACATAACTGTTGCAATATCGCTATCTTTTTGAGAGTATTTTATAAAACCTAAAATCCCATTTATTTTATTATTTTTATAAGAGATAACAAAGTTGATTCTATCTTTATCTTTGTGTTCATATAAGAAAAAATTTTTATTTCTTGATAGTATATGGTTTTCTTTCCAATACTCACTAATAAACCCCATAATACCATCTATATCATGCAGCTCTGCAAACCTAATAACACTCATTAAAAAACACTTCCACCTGCAACAGGTATGTTTATACCATTTATATAATCGGATTCTTTAGATATAAGCATTTTAATTATTGGTGTAATATCTGATACGACAGCATTTCTTTTTAATGGGTGGTTATAAGCATTAATTTCTATTAATTTCTCGTTTATATTATCTAAAAATTTTGTTTCGATCATAGATGGGGAAATGGCATTTATCTGTATATTTTTACCAGAGTACTCACTCGCTAGTGATTTGACTAGTCCCAACATAGCATATTTAATAGTTGTATATTGCGTAAGCACTTTTGGTGGCATATTTAAAACCACACTTGATAACATACAAACAACTTTCCCGCGTTTTTCTTTCGCAAGTTTTGGTAAAAACCTGTTAAGAATAATAACTATTGATCTCAAACTTATATCAATATCATTTTGAAAGTCATGCCATTGAATATCTTTAAATCTTATATTTTCAAATTTTGGAGCCGCTAAATGTATTATCTTATTTGGTGTATTAAAGTTAGTTTCAATAGTGTCTAAAAAAGATACTAGCTCTTTTTCTGATGACAAATCCGCTTTAAGCATTACCAGCTTATTGTCGATTTTTTTTGACAACTTCAGTAAGTTTTTATTAGAACTATTATAATGCGCAAGTATTATGCACTTTTCTGAGATGTTTTTTATTAAATCTAAGCCAACATCAGAAGATGCACCAATAATTAATATTATATTATTCATCAATCATTCCAACTTTTATAATAGCTTTAGATACTTTTCTACCCTCCCCATTTATAATCATAGCTTTTATCTCAAGTTGTTTGTATGACTCATTAATATAATTTACTATTCCTGATATTGTTAATTTATCATTAATATAAACAGGTCTTGGAAACTGTATATCTATGCCCTGTAAAATACAATATTTACCCGGTAAATATACTCCTACTAAAGTAGAATAAAAGGATGAGGTAAGTAAGCCGTAGACAACTCTATCTTTAAAACCACTTTCTTTGGCGTATACACTATTAATATGCAGAGGATTAATATCTTTTGATATCTCTAAAAACTTATCCATTTTAGATTCTTCAACTAACACATCAAATGATTCTTTATGCCCAATTTTCATGTCTGAAAACTTATATTTATTCATTTAAGTTTTTTCCACTATTAAATCAATCATTTCCCCAACATCTTTCAGCGAAATTAACTCTACAAGAGAAAATTTAACATCGAAATCCTTTTCAATTGCACTTACAAGGTTAATATGGTTCAGAGAATCCCATTCTTCGATATCAGCAGAATTAGTATTATTCTTTAATACTAATTCATCATCATCAAATATATCCTTAAATATATCTTGCACCCTATTAAATATTTCATCTCTAGTCATTATTAACTCCTATAAACTTATTCTGATTTTGGTAATTAGTTATATTGAGGCTCCAACTTGAATATCCCTCATGTTTTTCATCCAAAATAAATCCAAATTCTTTATACAAACAAGAAACCATATTATTTTTATGGGTTTTATAATAATAGCCTACTAGTTTATTTATTCCTTTTTTTCGACATTTTCTAATCAACTCATCTAACATAGCAAACTCCATACCTCTCTTTAAAACCCGGCAGCTCATAAGCAATAAATCAATATAACAAATATCATTTGCTAACTTACCAACAGTAATTGCGATTAGACCATTCCCTCCAAATTTATCAGTAAGCTTCCCATATAGAGTGATGTATTTATCGCTTGAAATAATATTTTTTACCTCTCCTGACGTATACCTTTTTGTTGTAAGATTAAACTGATTTGTTTTATTTATTAACTGAGTAATTCTATCTAAATAAATTGAAGAGAAAGGTTTTATTTCTGCAGTCATATCCAGGGACACTAAAAAATCATCATATGATATAAACGTTACTTGTTCGCACAATCTACTTTTGTTGTCTTCATGATATTTATTTCTTTTCAAATCATCAGTTGATATTGCTACAGTTTCAAAATAGCCATTTCTATCAATATGTTCTATAAAATTAATAACATCACTTCCGACATCAGGAACTGATATTCCTAAAGCTTGTGAGTTTACAATATCTCTTTCAGCAGGGTTGTCATCTATAAACACTAAACTATCACTACCTATATTTATCTCTTTTGCTATTTTTAATATATTTTGATGTTTAGGATTCCAGTCTGCTATGAATGATGTAAAATCCTCAAACTTCAATACTGTATCAGGATGACTAAACCCCTCTTTAGCATTTTTAAAGTCGTTTTTAGAACATACAGCAAGCGTTATACCTCTTTTATTCAACTCTTTCACATACAACTGAAATGATGTGAAAACTTCTTCAACTGCAGTTGAAGTTCCTATACGAATACCGTCAAGTCCATCGTCACCAATCACCCCCCCCCAACAAGTATTATCAAGATCCAATACCAAACATTTATTTGATTTGCCAAATACTGCATTTATAATTTTACTTAAATTAAATGCTAGCTCAGGAATAGAATCCATACTAATAGAATACTTAGCTTGATGCCAAAGAGATTTATCAAACCAATTACTTATCCCAATATATGATGCAAGATAATTTATATCATTAATATATAAATTTTTTATCTCTCTAGCATTTCTTGCGAATTCCAAATTAAGTTTATTTATAAAGTGTGTTTTCCCATGGATATCATAACTATCCATATTCCCTAAACTTCTATCTATTGGTAAATCAAAATTATTTTGAATTATTGCACAATCAAATTTTGATAAAGAATGCCAGATACTTTTATATCTTTCTACCTCATAATTTAATAAGTTATTAACTTCTTCCTCATTATTCTCCAGATTAGGATAATGAAGAATATTCAAGTTTGTTGTATGTATATATATAATGTCAGGACTAAAATCGGTTAATTCTTTACTACCAAAGCAGGCATCTTCATAATATTTGTTATATTCTGACTCATAGAATGAAGGTTTAATTTTGTTTTTTAATAAAAAAATCTCTAAAATATTTTTAATCTCTGATGTCGTTGAACCACCTAAAATTGCTATATTTTTATTAATTAAATTGGTACTTTGAAGTAATTCTTTTTTAATTGACTTCTTTTTTCTTAATATTTTATTAATATCTAATGGGAAATTTAAGCTACTTATCATATAAAAATTTCCTCGCTATACCCCTTCCTACTAATAATGGATACTCGAGAAACGCATAAAATATCTTTGCATTCATAAATTATAAATACCAGACTTATAGCCCTTTAAATTATTAGAGTTTGCAAACCAATCGGCGGTTTCTGCAAGACCACGTTTGAATCCTTCGCGACCACCATATATTGGTTCCCAGCCAAAAAGACTATTAGCCTTCGTATTATCGCCCCAAAGTCGTTCAACCTCCGAATTTTCTGGTCTTAAGCGAGTTTCATCAGTAATAATCTCAATTTCAGCGTTCATGGTTTCGGCAATCAGTTGAGCAGTATCACCAATGGAAATTTCGAAGTTACTAGCAAAATTAATTGCCTCTCCTAGCCCCTTACTTGAATTCATCGCAGCAATAAAACCTCCCACCGTATCCTTAACAAAATTAAAATCACGCGTGGGTGATACAGCACCTAGTTTGATCTGCCGTTCACCATTAGCAATCTGGGTTATGATTGTCGGAATCACTGCACGCGCTGACTGACGTGGTCCATAGGTATTAAAAGGTCGAGCAATGACAACCGGTAAACCAAATGATGCATAAAACGAGTATGCCAACTGATCTGCGGCAATTTTAGTCGCCGAATAGGGTGACTGACCTTGCAAAGGATGCTCTTCCGTAATCGGAACGAAACGCGCTGTTCCATAAGTTTCACTGGTTGAAGTATGAACCACTCTTTGAACGCCAAGTTCACGGGCAGCTTGTAGAACATTCAGCGTGCCTTTGATATTAGTATCAACATAAGTATCGGGGGAGTGATATGAGTATGGAATTGCTATAAGCGCAGCTAGATGTAGCACTACATCACATCCCTTCATTGCTTCTTTTACTCCATGGGGATCACGTATATCACCGGCAAATACTTCAAACTGGTCTTTGACATCATCTGCACATTGATCCAGCCATCCCCAAGAATTAAAAGAGTTGTAAAGCACAAAGGCGCGAACCTTATGTCCCTGACGAACTAACGTTTCGGTAAGATGTGAGCCAATGAAACCATCTGCGCCAGTAATAAGAATGGTAGATTTTGTATTTGTTTGATTCATAAGTTTACACTGCTTGATTAACTATTTCTTGGTAAGTGCCTGTACGTTTAATCACACCATCACCCAGTTCAACTATTTGAGTGCAGTTTTTTAAAGTAGTGATGCGGTGGGCAATAATGAGAACTGTCAAGTTCTCACTAAGATTTTCGATAGCGTGCATGACAGATTGTTCAGTTTCAGTATCTAATGCACTGGTGGCTTCATCGAAGATAATAACATCGGCCCTTTTATAGAGGGCTCGGGCAATACCAATACGCTGTCGCTGTCCACCAGAAAGCCGAACACCTCGCTCACCTACTAAGGTATTGTATTGCTTTGGCCAAGTATCAATGATACTGGCAATTTGTGCTTGACGAGCTGCATGTCTTACGCGCTCATGATCAATTTTATCTAGTGGTACACCGAAAGCGATGTTTTCTTCAATGCTACTGTCAGCAAGAAAGATATCCTGAGGTACATGTGCAATGTGCATTTGCCAGGCACACTGATTTTTCATAGTGATTATCTGCCCATCGACTTCAAAAGTACCTTCACTAGGTTGCAACAGACCCATAACTATATCAAGTAGTGTGCTCTTTCCGCTGCCGGTCGTACCTATAAAACCAACACGACTACCTTTAGTAATGTTTAAATTAAACTTTTTTAATACCCATGGTGTTTTCTCACTGTATCGAAACGATAGATTATTTAAAGTTATTTTATCTATAAAAGGCAACGACTTGTTGACTTGTTTACCCACATAATCTGGGAGCTCCTGATCAAGTAACTCCAAAGTATCTTGTAGAGAAATTTGGCCTCCTTTTATGGATGACCATGCTGCATAAGCTTGTTGTAATACAGGCAGTAATCGCTGCGCTCCAAGTGCCAAGGCACCAAGAATAGGAATTGCTTTAGTAATGCCATCCTCTTGTTGAGCAAGCGTATATGCCAAGATGGCAATTAGTAGCATACCCAACGACTCCATAACATAACGAGGGCTTTGACCAATAAAGGTGTTATTACCCTGTGCTCGGCGCAAAGCATGATCGGCAGTGCGATAAATCTGACAATAAGTATCCTGACTTCCATCTATCAGGACATCTCGTATACCACCCAACCCTTCCTGTAGGGATTTAACCACTTGTGTTGATTCATACGCAACACGCTGGCTATCTTTCAATAGCTGATTTCGAGTAATCCATATGATTAAAATATAAATCAAACCAAATCCACCAAAAGCTATCGATGCAATAACCGGATCAATAGAAAATAAGGCTATCATGATCAAGCTCAACATTATAAATGAACTAATGATCGTTAATGTCGGCATAATGATATTAGAAATAGCACCATTAGCTTTAGTCACAATACCACTTATTACCTCACTACTGTTACGACCAACATGAACTTCATAGGGTTGATATAGTGTGCGCTGGTAAATACTCATACTAAGATCTGCCCCAGAGGCATAGGATAAACGGGTAATAATCCAAAGCATCAATAAACGCATCACACCTGCCATAATGGCCGCAACACCAAAAGCAATGGTTAAAGGCAATAAAAGTTGCCCAGATTCTGTGACCCCCAATATTTCTATGAAAGGCTGTGCAGCAGCATAATGAAAAACCTTGTCCGGTGCAGTCAAAACCCCCAAAAATGGAATAACAGCTCCAATGCTAATTATTTCAGCGAATGAAGCAAGAACTGTCAAAAAAAACACAAGAATAAATTGCCTGCGGCGCCGCAAACTAATATGACACCATAGATTATGTAATAGCTGGAAGATGTTTTGAGACGGGTTCATCTGGATAACTTAGAATCGAAGATCAGTCATTCGTCAAAGTAACCTGATACCCATATTTTTTTAATAAGGCATATTGTTTAGCTTGATCCAAGTCAAAAGTAACCATTTCTTTACACATTTCTTGCACTGTAATTTCAGGAACCCAGCCTAATTTTTCTTTCGCTTTGGACGGATCACCTAGTAATGTCTCTACTTCTGTCGGTCGGAAATAACGGGGATCAATACGAAAAATTATGTCACCTGCTTTGAGTATTACTTGTTCAGAGTCAATAAGCACTGGAGATGAGGCATCAATCTTACCTGTTTCATCCACTCCTTCTCCTTGCCATTTAATATTAATACCTAGCTCACTAGCTGACATTTCGATGAATTGACGAATACTGTATTGCTTACCAGTGGCTATTACAAAATCATCGGGTTCATCTTGTTGTAACATCATCCATTGCATCCGAACATAATCTTTGGCATGTCCCCAATCACGTAATGCATCGATGTTACCCATATAAAGGCAATCATCCAAACCTTGGCTGATATTTGCAAGACCACGGGTTATCTTACGAGTAACAAATGTTTCACCTCGGCGTGGACTCTCATGATTAAAGAGAATTCCGTTACATACATACATACCATAAGCTTCACGATAGTTTACTACAATCCAATAAGCGTAAAGTTTGGCAACCGCATAGGGACTGCGTGGGTAAAATGGGGTCGTTTCTTTTTGCGGGGTTTCTTGTACTAGACCATAAAGTTCTGAGGTACTTGCCTGATAAAATCTTGTTTTCTTTTCTAGACCTAAAATTTTAATTGCTTCTAGTAAACGTAAAGTACCAGTTCCAACAACATCAGCGGTGTATTCAGGATTTTCAAAACTGACTGCAACATGACTTTGAGCAGCTAGGTTATAAATTTCATCTGGCTGAGTTTCCTGAAGAATTCGTACTAAGTTACTGGCATCGGTTAGGTCGCCATAATGAAGTTTAAAGTGTGCATTCTTAAGATGCGGATCTTGGTATATATGATCGACTCGTTCTGTGTTAAAAGAACTCGCACGACGTTTAATACCGTGAACGATATACCCTTTTTCAAGAAGGAACTCTGCAAGATAAGAACCATCTTGCCCAGTTATCCCTGTAATAAGTGCAACCTTTGCATTTGTTGGTTTTTCTATCATAATTTTTCAGTTATTATTTTTTAAAAAATCCTGGTATGCAGAAATCAATCCATTTTCTAGATTCACTTTCGCTTGCCAGCCTAAATTATTTAAACGAGTACTATCCATTAACTTTCGTGGTGTACCATCTGGTTTAGTGCTATCAAATTCTATTTGTCCTTCGAAACCAACTACTTTGCTAATTGTTTTGGCAAGATTAGCAATGGTTAAATCATCACCAACACCAACATTAATATGACTGAGCATCGGCGGGGTATGTTTATCATACGTTGGTTTATCGAGATTCATTATATATACGGATGCATCAGCCATGTCATCAACATATAGAAATTCTCTTCGTGGTGTCCCGGTTCCCCAAATTAAAACATTTGGATCTTGATTAACTTTTGCTTCGTGAAAACGACGTATCAGTGCAGGTATAACATGAGAGTTTTTGGGATGGTAGTTGTCACCCGGTCCATAAAGATTCGTTGGCATCACACTGCGATAATCAACTCCATGACTCTCACCATATTGACGATTGTAACTTTCACACAGCTTTATACCTGCTATCTTTGCTATGGCATAAGGTTCATTCGTTGATTCAAGTGTCCCCGTAAGTAATGCATCTTCACTCATTGGTTGCGTTGCTAGTTTCGGGTATATACAACTCGAACCAAGAAATAAAAGTTTTTTAACACCGATCTTAAACGCAGCATCAATAATATTACTTTCAATCATGAGGTTTTGATAAATGAATTCTGCGGGGAAAGTATTGTTGGCATGAATGCCACCAACCTTAGCAGCGGCAAGATACACTTGGTCAGGTTTTTCAGTTTCAAAAAATATACGTACAACAGTTTGATTTGTAAGATCTAGTTCTGCATGAGTCCGAGTTATAAAATTTGTATAGCCTTGTGATTCTAATTTTCGAATAATAGCAGAACCAACCATGCCATGGTGACCAGCAATGTAGATTTTAGCTTGAGTTGTCATAATATATTATCTCAATTAATACTGTAAGTACGCTACCGCCCTACCGTGCTTAAAAGCAAGTATAAGATAGTTATGTCATCCTAATTTATGATGACTGGTTTCCGGCTTAAAAAATACCGGAATGACAATTAAGTTCTCTTCCTCGACTACCCCATCCTAACCTTCCCCTTAAAGAGGAAGGAATAAATGGTAATACTTTTATGCTATTTCAAGCTCATACACACTCAATAGTTACTTGAGTATTTTTCCCAACTACATCCAACAACACAGAAACACGTTCTGTGCTTTTCATTTTTTGATAAATAGCTTTATATCCTTCAAATGGGCCATCTATTATTTCTACTTTATCGTCCAGCTTTAACTCTTTCTTTTCAAATGATTGTAAACCGAATTCATTTTCATTTTTTTTAGGTTATCGATCATAGCTTCGGGTACCACTGCAGGCATCCCACCAAAACACACCATACCTGCAACATCTATTATTGAACGAATAGGTGACCAATTATCAGTTTCCTTATCTAAAGATATATAACGAGGGGTAAATAGGTTTCATAATCTTGACGCAGTAGATTTTCTTGAGCTTTAAATTCGGATTTCGGTTTTGTTACAACCAGATACCAAGAGCGTGCCTGATTTTGTTTATTTGTATTACTGCTCATTCTCTTCCCCTCCCATTTCTTTTGCCAAAGTTGTTTCATTCTTTAAGCTTTCAATTTCAACTTTGATGTTTTCGTACTCTTTTATTTTTCTTTGCAAAAACCGATAAGTTACTGCTGCCTTTTCTTCTATTCCTTGTGGAGTAAGAAAATAAATATAAGCACTTTTCTTTTTATTTTTGTAAAAATTCTGAAATTTTATAAAACCTTTATCGACTAAGGCTTTTAAACAATAGTTCGTTTTACCAAGACTCACACCCATTTTTTTGGAGATTTCTCTCTGACTTAAATGAGAATCAGCTTCAATCAGCTTTAATAGCTTGTAAGTTACTTCATCTTGCAAGTCCTTGATCCTCCTCAAAGTTAATCAGTAAACAAGCATAGCGTTCAATGATTGAACGCATATAAGACATTAGCATATGTATTTTGAAAATCAAGGCATAAGGGGAGTTATCAGGTTAATATTTTTAAAGTTTATGTGACACGTGGATTATTATTCTTAATTTCATTATTAAGATTGCCCATAAACTCCATAATAAACACACCAAAGATGCCTAACATTCCACCTAAAACAAAAGAAAGTATCAGGATTAATTTCCTTTTTGGTCGAATAGGCTTTATATCTATAGCTGCTTTTTTATCAACTATAATCGCCTGTAATTTATTCTTTTTAATTTTTATAGCTTCAAGCCTTGTTAGTTTCTCTTGTAAATCACGTAACCCCATTATATAAAGATCATCCGATTTTCGGTTCTTAATTGCATTCATCTCAGCTTGAAGAACTTTAGTGCCTTTCATATAATATGATAAATTATCCGTATTTGATAACCGATTGCTAATACCTTTTAATTCCGATGATATTGCATTATTCGATTTGTTATCGACACTAGGTACAAATAAATGATTACGTATCCCTAAACTTTTGGCAATTTCGTAGGCTTCTTGCAAACGACCTAGTTCATCTTCATGTCGCTTCTTATAAATAGATCGTTTACTTGCTATGCCAATCTTTATATTCTTTATTTTTGATTTTATATTTGCTTGTAAATTTTTGACTAGTTGATTTATTGTTTCTTGATTAGCCGTTTTAACCAAGTTATCAAGCCAATTACCTATTTTATTTTTATAAATCCCTTGCAATGTGATTCGAGTACTACTCGTTTTTTTATCTACATTAACTTTTAATGATTCTGAAAAATTTCTAAAAAGATCGTTAGCTTCTTTCTTTGACAAATTATGGTTTAAGTTTTTTGAAAATATTTCTAATATTTCACTTTTATCAAAAAACATTTTTTGTAACTTTCTCGATTCAATAACATGAACAAAAGTTGAAAATACGGCAGCACTATTCACAGCACTATTAGTTAGCACATTCAGTGGTTGAATGTTTTCAATGGAAGGTGGAAATAAAATAGTTTCTACCTGGTAAACCCTTTTTGTAGTGAACGCATAAACTAGCCCAATAAGAACAGAAATGATTGTTATTCCTATAATCAAATTTTTTCTGCGAATAAGGATACGGACAATATCAACTAAACTAATTTCATCTTCGTATACGGGTTGATGTGGGTAGGCTGCGGGATTTAAAACTTGCTTATCGGTGTTCATTCAACATCACTATTATAGTTTAGAATTATTATTTTCTGACTGCTATTCAATTATTAAACAATAGCATATGAATATTTAAAGTCAAAAAATTTATTTTGCTTAAATGTTTAGCTTAAAATTTGGCATAATTAACACACCGACATGGAAATAATTACTCTTGTATTATTCGCAAGCACTACTTTACTAGAAAAGTAATGCCTTATCCTGAATTTGATTAATAAGGTCTCTTATTCCAGCCGCCTCTTCAAACTCAAGATTTTGAACATATTCATACATCTTACGCTCAAGCTTTTCGATTTCTTTATTCAGTTCGGAACCACTCATAATTGAATAATCAACCGTATCTTCAGCCACTTTTGATAGTTTATTCGAACCTACTTTTTTACCATAAGCCCCATCCATAATGTCAGCAACAGATTTAACGATCGAAGTTGGTGTTATACCATGTTCTAAATTATAGGCGACTTGTTTTTCACGCCGCCTTTCAGTTTCATCAATAGCCCGTTGCATAGAACCGGTCATTTTATCTGCATACAAAATGGCTTTGCCTTCCACGTTACGTGCGGCACGGCCAATAGTTTGGATTAGGGAACGCTCTGAACGTAAAAAACCTTCTTTATCGGCGTCTAAAATCGCAACAAGGGAGACTTCGGGGATATCGAGTCCTTCTCTTAACAAATTAATACCAACTAACACATCAAATTTACCTAAGCGTAGATCACGGAGAATTTCGATTCGCTCAATGGTGTCGTTGTCGGAGTGCATATAACGTACTCGTACACCGTGTTCGGCTAAATAGTCAGTTAAATCTTCGGCCATTCGTTTGGTTAAGGTTGTGATCAGTACCCGTTCACTCACTTCTGTCCGCTTTGTAATTTCAGACATCACATCATCTACCTGACTGATGGCGGGGCGAACTTCTATTTCGGGGTCAACCAACCCTGTTGGGCGCACTACTTGTTCGACCACCTGACCTGAATGCTCGGCTTCATAAACAGCAGGGGTTGCGGACACATAAATGGCTTGCGGCATGAGTTTTTCAAACTCGTCAAATTTGAGTGGGCGATTATCTAAGGCCGAAGGCAACCGAAAACCATAATTAACCAGATTTTCTTTACGGGAACGATCCCCTTTATACATCGCACCGATTTGTGGAACCGA
>CAYYLL010000030.1:34502-39757 GCA_964472525.1 uncultured Thioalkalispiraceae bacterium
TCGGCCGGAAAAATATCGATCACCTCGCCTCGCACACGATACGTTCCACGATGCATTTCCACATCGTTGCGTTTGTATTGCAAATTGGATAATTGGCGTAAGATCTGACGTTGTTCTATTTTTTCACCCACTTTAAGGTTTAACACCATTTTTAAATAGGCGGCGGGATCACCTAAGCCATAAATAGCTGAAACAGTGGCCACTGTGATGGTGTCTGGCCTTTCAAGTAAGGCTCGGGTGGCCGAAAGTCGCATTTGCTCAATATGTTCATTAATAGACGCATCTTTTTCGATAAAGGTGTCCGATGCAGGCACATAAGCTTCCGGCTGATAATAATCGTAATAGGAAACAAAGTATTCCACCGCATTATTGGGGAAAAATTCCTTCATCTCACCGTATAATTGAGCCGCAAGTGTTTTGTTGTGCGCCATAATCAGGGTTGGTCGCTGCACTTGCTCAATCACATTGGCAATGGTGAAAGTTTTACCCGAACCGGTCACACCCAATAGCGTCTGTCCTGCCTCTCCGGCCTTTAAACCGGCAACAAGTTGCTCGATGGCTTTGGGCTGGTCTCCGGCAGGGGCAAATTTTGAATTTAATTGAAAAAGATGGCTCATTTGATTTTGCCATAAGAGTTAACTAAACCTGATTTTACTGTCTGGATTTCTCGGCATTGCCCTACCTTCACACATCTATGTGCTTGCGCCTTCGCGGGAATGACGCTTACCGAGTAGCATATTACTAACACTATTTAAAACCTGTCTGATATTTCATGTGCTTAATGATGCTGCTTTTGCACATTTTAAGAATGGATGCTTTTTCCTTGCTGCCAACAAGAACAATACGATTTAATGCCCAATTTATGCATTGAGATTAACACTACTCATCTATCACCCGCATTTATTTTATGATTGGGCTCATTTGATTTTATTCTAACGAAAATAATGGTGTTAATCTCATTAATTCAAAATTCTGGGCTCCCCATATGGAGTTCTATTTCACCATATTGCAAGGTCAGAGTCATCCACTAAATATCACATAATTATGTGCCTTAACTTTATTGTATTAAAAGTCCAAAATCAAAACGTAAGCCAATTCCTACACAAAGTGTCTACGTTGTCCTACAGACATTTATTTTGATTCTCGATATTGTTACAACCTACACGGATGTGGGGGGGATGACATGGATGTCAACACTCATACTGAAAGGTGGCAAGGATTGCCGCCTTTCATCTTTAATAAAATCACCTTTTTTATTCCATAATTAACCAGTATTACCCCGGTTTCCTCCGCTTTAAAGCAATCACGAGTTATTTCTAGGCTTTGACTGACAACTCCAAAAGACAGAAATCTCGAATTTAATCAAAAAAGATGCCGTATTTGATTTTGTCTGGATTAAGTTTCAAGTATATTACACTCTTTTTAATATAATTTAGGCATAGGAGTCATCGCTTGGCTATTAAATTATCAAATCGTGTGCAACGCGTAAAACCATCTCCAACACTGGCGGTCACCGCTCGGGCAGCCGAATTAAAAGCTGCAGGTCAGGATATTATTGGGCTGGGTGCCGGCGAGCCAGATTTTGACACACCTCAGCACATTAAAGAGGCCGCCATTGCAGCCATTAATAATGGTATGACCAAATACACGGCTGTCGATGGCACCGCGAGCTTAAAAACAGCCATTATCAACAAGTTCAAACGTGACAATGGGCTAAAGTATGCACCCGAACAAATTCTTGTTTCTTGTGGCGGCAAGCAGAGCTTCTATAATTTAGCTCAGGCACTCCTCAACGAGGGAGATGAAGTCATTATCCCTGCACCTTATTGGGTTTCTTACCCCGACATGGTGCTTTTAGCGGATGCAACACCGGTTATTATCAACACCAATATTCAACAGCATTTTAAAATCACAGCGGAGCAACTTGAAGCAGCTATTACCTCAAAAACTCGACTTTTTGTTATCAATAGCCCCTCCAACCCGAGCGGGATGGCCTACACTGCAACCGAACTCAAAGCATTAGCCGCTGTTTTGGCTAAATATCCCGATATTTTAGTTGCCACTGATGATATGTATGAACATATTTTGTGGGCAGACGAGCCTTTTACTAACATTGTGATGACCAACCCCGAACTTTACGAGCGCACCATTGTATTAAATGGCGTTTCCAAAGCCTATTCCATGACCGGCTGGCGGATCGGTTATGCAGGTGGGCCTGCGGAGCTGATTAAGGCAATGAAAAAAATTCAGTCTCAGAGTACATCAAACCCAGCTTCCATTTCACAAGCCGCAGCAGAGGCTGCCCTCAATGGCGACCAATCCTGTGTTGCTGAAATGCTTAAAGCCTTTAAACTACGCCATGACAAGGTGGTGGACTCGTTAAATAAAATTAAGGGGGTTCACTGCATAAAGGGCGATGGCACCTTCTATGCTTTTGCTGACTTCTCTGGCTTTATGCAGCGTTTTGCAGGCATCCACAACGATGTCGAACTGGCTGAAATGATCATAGAAAAAACTGGGGTGGCATTAGTACCCGGCTCAGCCTTTGGCAATGAGGGCTACATGCGGTTATCGTTTGCAACCAGTGATGCGAATTTAGACGAAGCAATTAAGCGTTTGGCCGCGCTCTAGATAGATGGTAGGGTTTTCACCCACCTAATAGGAATTTGGCTCCCCGACCCGGGCTCGAACCAGGGACCCAATGATTAACAGTCAATTTTACCCATTGAAATGCGGACTTGTGTTTTCAAATACTTATAAAAATATCTTTATTCAACAATAACATAGCTTGACAGTCCAGTGACATTATACGACACTTTATGCCATTAATACGGTCATTGTGCGGACACCATACGGACACGAAAGCTATGAAGATAACAGATAAGGCTATTAAAGGGCTAGAATCGCCTGAAAAAGGCTCTCGTATTGTCTACGACAGTGAAATACCTGGTTTTGGTATCCGAATAACAGCTAAAAACATTAAATCTTTTATACTGAATTACCGAATTTATGGGAATGAGAGAAGAATTACTATTGGAAGATACCCTGATTGGAGCTCGGAAGCTGCTCGTGATGAATCCCTTGAATTGCGTAGGGGTATTTCGAAAGGGAACGATCCATTAGAAAGTCGTAATGCTGCATATAATTCCCCCACAGTTACAAACCTTGCCGATCATTACATGGAGAATCACTCCAAACTTCATAAAAGAGAATCTAGTCAGACTCAGGATAAACAATTATTAGATAATTGGATTCGTCCAAAGCTTGGGTCAAAGAAAATTGAGCTGGTTACGAGTGGAGATATTAAAAAGCTCAAAATGGCCATGAAGGATACCCCTTATTTAGCAAATCGAGCATTAGCACTATTGAGCAAAATGTACTCACTAATTATCGCGGATAAAGATTGGCCATGTGATGTCAATCCAGCGAAAGGTATCCAAAGGTTCCCAGAAGAAAATCGAGAGCGGTATTTATCTGGTGATGAATTGAAGAGACTAGTATTAGCGTTCGCTGAATATCCAAAATATACCACTAAAACAGGTGAAGAAAAAACACATCCTCAAAAACAGCAATCTAGCAATATTCTGAGATTATTGTTATTAACTGGAGCTAGGCGAGGTGAAGTCATGGGTGCGAAATGGGAGCAATTTGATCTCAATACTGGAATATGGACCAAACCAAGCGCCCACACAAAACAGAAAAAGACACATCGAGTACCTTTATCTGGGCCAGCCCTTACTTTAATTAATGAGATTAAAAGCCTAGAAAATGATTCGCCATTTCTTTTCCCCGGTCCGGAAACACATCAAGTAGAAATTAAAGGTGCATGGAAAGCAATATGTAAACTGGCGGATTTAGAAAATGTGAGGATTCACGACTTACGACATTCCTATGCCTCAAATCTTGCAGGGGCAGGATTATCTCTCCCGATTATTGGTGCTTTACTTGGTCATACGCAATCTGGAACAACGAACCGGTATGCACATTTAATGGATGATCCTTTAAGGGAGGCAACCGAAAGAATGGGAGCTATAGTCACTCATGCTGAAACAGGGGAAACAGGTGAGGTCATATCGATCGGGGATGTAAAAAAAGGATAATGGGTACATCAAAAGCAAAATGGGGGAGAATAATGGCTGATCTCCCTGTGCCCATGCCATTAACAGAAGAAGTTCGAGAGCAATTTCGTTACGTGCTTCCCAGAGATATTGATCCTAAATTTTTTACGTCAATAGAGAAGATCATTGGCGATTATGGGATGAACGTCACTCTGGACGATAACACTCCGGGAATTGCAGAAATCCGAGCGGCGATATCTACCTTTAATAAGGAAGTTATGTCTGTGGAACAGCATTTACTTTTATTACGGGAAGGCACCGGTTCACTTATACACGATGTGCTATCTGAGGATGGCCATGACAGCCATGCTTTTATTCAAGAAATCCGTAGCAAGTTGAAAATATTACGCCAGGCTACAGTGAGGGCAGAACTCACCGCGCAAAAACAAAGTAATAAAATATCAGAATCTTCTAATTCTGCCAGGCGTATTCTTGTTTATGACTTTGCTGTAATTTTCAAAGATTTTATTTCAAATCCAACATCAACGAAAGACGGCACATTCGATCAATGCGTGCGTATTGTATTTGATGCGGCCGTAGTAGAAAAGAAAATTAAAGATCCACATACTTTAATTTGTACTGTTTTAAAAAGTTTAAAATCCTCCCGATAATTCAGCCGTATTTTACGGTTACTTACTTTTATTTTTAAGCGACACTTATCCTAAGTTAACCAATAACAAGGGACATAAAGTGTCAGAACCTACGCAAATATTATCCGATTATTTAACGCGTGAAGAATTAGCGCGTCAGATCAATCGATCAATCAGAACGCTCGAACGATGGGAATCATCACGTACTGGACCACCTATTACTCGTATGGGTCGCACCCCAATGTATAGAATCAAATCTGTTTTGACCTGGTTGAAATCTCAAGAGAAGAAGCCAACAAGGAGAGCCGGTTAATGATTTATGACGGCACGAGAACTCATAACCTTTATGTACCTCGCAAGACATACAATTTGTACGTTCCCAGGAAAACTTATCATCTGCACAAAAAACAAAACCCAGCAGCTAACTGGGTTCAGTACAACAATGAGAAAATACGTGATAATTATGGCACAGACTCGCTTAAAAGCCAAAGGTAGAAGGGAAAGCGGCCCATTCGTTCCGTTCCCTTGTTCAGTTTTACGCTCAGAT
>CAYYLL010000031.1:0-38413 GCA_964472525.1 uncultured Thioalkalispiraceae bacterium
AAATGATTTTTGCGCGACGCTTTGAAGACCGCACTTTTGAAGCTTATATGGAGCGAAAAGTTGGCGGATTCTTGCATTTATATACCGGCCAAGAAGCGGTGGCGCTGGGTGTTTTGGAAAAAGCACGCATGGGCGGTGGTGATAAGGCCGATTATGTTATTACCGGTTACCGTGATCATATTCATGCAATTAAGGCCGGTGCGCCTGCTCGCGAAGTGATGGCAGAATTGTACGGCAAAGAAACCGGTTCCTCGCGTGGTCGCGGTGGTTCGATGCATATCTTCGATCCGACAGCGAATTTTATGGGTGGTTACGCATTAGTAGGCCAGCCTTTCCCTTTAGCGGCAGGTTTAGCCTTAGGTTGTAAACATAAAGGCACTGACCAGATTGCGATTTGCTTTTTAGGTGATGGTGCAAATAATCAGGGTACTTTCCACGAAACCATGAATATGGCGAAAGTCTGGAATTTGCCGGTATTGTTTGTTTGTGAAAACAATGGCTATGCGATTGGTACACATATAGATCGTTCAACCGCGCAGTTAGATCAATATAAGCGTGTTGATACTGCTTACAATATGCAAGCGAGCCAACACGATGGTATGGATATTGAAAGCGTGATGGATGCCGCTGAAATAGCGATTGATTTTGTGCGCTCAGGTAAAGGCCCTTACTTCCTTGAACTAATGACCTACCGTTTTCGTGGACACTCCATGTCCGATGCGAAAACGTATCGCACCAAAGAAGAAGAAGCGGAATGGGAAAAACGTGATCCGATTAATCTCTATACAGACAAGTTGATTAAAGCCAAAGTGATTACTAAAGCTGATATCAAAAAAATGGAAAAAGAAATTGATGACGAGATTGAAAATGATTGCATTAAGTTTTCGGAAGAAAGTCCTGAACCAAAAGTTGAAGACTTAAACAAATACGTATTAGATGACAATCCAGACCCACGTTGGATTGGTCCCTTAAGCAAATAAAGGTATAGAGAATATGGCAGAGATTGCATATTGGGAAGCGATTCAGCGCGCCCATGATGAAGAAATGGCAAACGATCCTTTAGTGATTGCGATGGGTGAAGACATTGGTGTTGTGGGTGGTACTTATAAAGCAACATCCGGCCTGTATGAAAAATACGGTTCAGAACGTATTATTGATTGCCCCATTTCAGAAAACTCCTACACAGGTATTGGCATTGGTGCATCCATGATTGGCGTCCGTCCTATCATTGAAATTATGTCGATTAACTTTGCATTGCTTGCATTAGACACACTCATTAATGCCGCAGCAAAAATTCGTTATATGTCCGGTGGTCGAATTGCCTGCCCGATTGTAATGCGTACACCCGGTGGTACGGCACATCAACTTGCAGCACAACATTCAGCACGTTTAGCTCGTATGTTTATGAGTACTTCTGGTTTACGTGTGGTAACACCTCGTAGCCCGATTGATGCTTACGGTATGATGAAATCAGCCGTACGTTGTAATGATCCTGTCATTATTATTGAACATGAACGCATGTACAATATGAAAGAAGAAGTACCTGACGAAGAATTTTTCCGTCCGTTAGAAGGTGCAGAAGTGGTTCGTGAAGGAACTGACATTACTTTAATTGGCTATAATTATTCTGTTCATCTTTGTTTGGAAGCGGCCAAACGATTGGAAGGCGATGGTATTAGTGCTGAAGTGGTTGACCTGCGTTCGCTTAAACCCTTGGATAGAGAAACCATTCGTAAATCGGTTGAGAAAACACATAAAGTGGTTATCGCAGAAGAAGATGAAGCAGCCGTTGGTGTGGGTTCTGAAATTATGGCCATCATCAATGAAGATGCTTTTTATGCTTTGGACGCACAACCCATGCGTATTTACGCGGCGGATGTGCCTGTGCCTTATAACCATAAGTTGGAGTTGGCGGCGATACCTGATGCGAACGATGTCTATATGGGCGCATTGAAGGTTATGGGTAAAATTTAATTACGAATAGCGAGAGCTTAGATTACGGCGTTATAAATCGACTCAAAATGCTCACCTACTGCGTGTAGGCTCCGCTTTTTCGTCAATTTATGCCTTGTACTCTAAGCTCTCGCTATCCGTGAACGTGCAACAGTTTATAAAACACTATTTTAAATACACGTGTTTCAAACAAAAAAATCAATTCGGAATTAAATATCAATGGCTGAACCTTATATCATTAAAATGCCTAAACTTTCAGACACGATGGAAGAAGGCACTATCGTCACTTGGGAAAAAAATGTAGGTGACTTTATTGAGCGTGGAACGATTGTTGCCACGGTTGAAACAGATAAAGCAATTATGGATGTTGAAGTTTTTCGTGAAGGCTATTTATCGGGTTGTATTGATGTTGATTCTGTTGTGCCTGTTGGAACCGCCATTGCACAGTTAGTTGAAAAAGAATCGGATGTATCGGGTGATGTTGCAGCGTCGTCTTCTGCACCAGAAACAACAGCGGTTGAATCGGTTGTTGAAGAAACTGTAGAAGCCGTTGAAGAAGAACAAGATGCACCCGAAGGTGCGTATGCCGTTAAGATGCCTAAACTTTCAGACACCATGGAAGAAGGCACCGTTGTTACTTGGGAAAAAGAAATTGGTGACAAGATTGAACGTGGTGATGTGATTGCCACGGTCGAAACAGATAAAGCTATTATGGATGTTGAAATTTTCCGTGAAGGTTATTTGTCAGGTCCACAACTAGAATTGGATAGCGTGATCGAAGTCGGCGGTGTGATGGCTTATATCGTCAAAGACGTGGCCAGTGTTGTTAATAAAGCCAAATCATCTTCTGCGGCAGCAAAAAAAGTTGAAGCCACATCAACAAGTACAAAACCGATTCCAGCCGGAACCGATAAAGCAAAAACACATATTGCTGCGATGCCATCGGGTGCTACGCCAGCACCTCGACCGCGTTTAGGCAAAGCGTCACCGTATGCACGCCAGTTAGCCGGCGCACACGGTATTGATTTAAACAGTATTACAGGGACAGGCCCTGACGGTTCGATTATTGCTGCCGATGTTTTAAACAGTAATGTACAAAAAACAGCAACCAAACGAATCTTCCAAGTTGCCGGTGAAGGCCGTGCGATGACTGCAATGGAAAAAGCCGTTGCCCATAATATGGAATACTCTTTGTCCATGCCATTGTTCCGCGTCACAATGAACATTGATATTTCATCCTTAAAAGCTGCATCAAAAGCCAAAGGTTTTTCTTTAACGGTCACCTTGGCGAAAGCCGCGGCTCTAGGTATTGAAAAACACCCAAGTATTAACGCGGTATATCAACATGAAGACAGAATTGTTGAACGTGATTCGGTCGATATTGGTTTAGCTGTAGAAACCGATGGCATGGGATTGGTTGTGCCAGTATTACGTGATGCTGCGAATCGTGATTTAGCCGATTTATCGGCTAACTGGAAAGACTTGGTTGACCGTGCAAGAGCGCGGCGTTTAAAACCCGATGAATACTCTAACCCAACCTTTACTATTTCAAACATGGGCATGATGGGTGTGAGTCACTTCGATGCTATTCCATCACCGGGCACTTCGGCTATTTTCGCGATTGCAACGCTTGGCCCGCAAGGGATGCCGGTAACGATTACCGCTGACCATCGAATTGTAAATGGTGCCGATGCGGCGAAGTTCTTAAAAACATTTAAAGAGTTAGTTGAATCACCCACATGGCTAGATACAGCCGCAACATCAGTTGCTGCAACAGCCGCACCGCAGGCTAGTGGCTTTACTTTAGAAAAAGGTAAATACGACTATGACGTAGTCGTTATTGGCGGTGGCCCCGGTGGCGAAGATGCCGCGCGTGATTTAGTGGGTGATGGTTATAAAGTTGCAATGGTCAACGATGCGCCGTTCCCCGGTGGTGAATGTTTATGGCGTGGTTGTATTCCGTCGAAAGCATGGCGTGCTGCGGCAGATAAAATTCGTGATCGTGCGCATGACAAATTACTCGGTGTGGTGGGCACTAATAAACCCGAATTAAAATGGGCAGCATTAGAAAAACATCGCCGTGATGTATTAGAAACGCGTGGTGGAATGGCGCTTAATACCGACAAGGGCGTGAAGATTGATGTAATTCAGGGCTTTGCGCGTTTTGTTGATGCACATAGCGTACATGTGGATACAGCGGGTAACTCAAAAGATCCTCATACGCGTGACATTGCGGGTAATGGTAAAAAAGGTAAAACGATTTCATTCGGTGCGGCAATTATTGCAACCGGTGCGCCTCCTTTTGTACCCCCTATTCTGGGTGCGCATGACGGTGTTGAAGCAGGCGGGGTATTAACCTCCGATACCGTGTGGGGTTTAAAGAAACAACCCATGAAAGTCGGTGTGATCGGTGGTGGTGCGATTGGCGTTGAAATGGCACAAATTTTCCAAGACTTTGGAAGCAAAGTTTTATTGGTCGAAGGTACTGAGCGTATTTTGGCCGAAGTTGAAAAAGACGTAGCCAAACAACTCACCGACATTTTAAACAACGATAAACGTTTAACCATTGTCACTTCAGCCAAAGTGGTTGAGCTAAAAGGTAAGCCCGGTGAGATGAAACTGGTTTACGAAGACAGCGAAGGTAAAAAGAAAACCTACAGTTGTGACTATGTGATCATGGCGACCGGTAAACGACCGGTATTGGAACCATTGAATTTAGAAAATGCGGGTGTGGCCGTTGAAGATGGTGTGATTAAAGCTGATGAATGCAGTAAAACCAATGTGCCACATATTTTTGCTGTGGGTGATGTGATCGGTGGTTTAATGCTGGCACATACAGCCGGTCAGCAAGGACGGGTTGCCGCTAGCAACATTGCCGGTGAGTATATGGCTTACAATCAGGATAAAGATTCAGGTGTTATCTTTACTCGCCCAGAAGCGGCCTTTGTTGGTCTGTCTACCGAGCAAGCAAAAGCAAAAGGGATTGATGCTGTCGAAATTAAAGTACCCATGAGCATCGATGCCAAAGCGATGATTACCGGTGAGACGCAAGGATTGATTAAAATTGTTGCTGATAAAGCATCGCATAAAGTGATCGGTGTTCACTTTTTGGCGGATCATGCCGATACCTTAATTGGTGAAGGCGTAATGATGGTGTCGGCTGATATGACCTTAAAACAAGTTGGTGATGCGATTCATCCACATCCAACCCAAACCGAATTATTTGGCGATATGGCGCGGCGTTTAGGGACTCGTTTACGACGAACAGCTAGGCGTAATAAATAAAATTTAATTTCCCCGTCTGCTTGTTGCTGGCAAAAAACCGTTGGGGTTTCCAGCGGGCTTCATACCCCGCTGACGATATAATTGATTAACCACGGCGATGACGTTACAGAGATTTATTATTCTTGAGTAAAGCTGTTATTTCCGTGGAGAGTCTGTTTCTGCCTTTACCTGAAATGATTTTCTTGTTTATTGTGAAAATGAGTGCTCCATCACAAAAATCGAATTGTTTAACCGATAGCCATTGGTATGCTTTAAAATTACAATATGGAAGATAATACTAAACTCTAAACTGTCAGGGAATTTAAATGGCTATCACTAACCAAACTCGCATTATACTTCAAAAAAATCTGGCCATATATGAGGGTTATATTAACTATTTATATCTCGATACTAAAGGCAACGTCACGGTTGGCGTTGGCCACTTAATTCCTAATAAAAATTCTGTTTCAGGTATCATTTTGTATAAAGTACAAAATAAGTTATTGACTCAACTTGCAACATTACAGGAAAAAATAGCAGAATATTCAAAGATAGCAAAACTACCATGGGGGAAAAGATACACCGCTGAATCATTTGAATCGCATAGCAATTTAAGAATGAAAAATTCTAATATCAACGTTCTACTCGATAAAAACATTGACAAATTTTATATGGACTTAAAGAATATCTATAAGAAAGATAAAGGATTTCTTCATGACTTTGATGATTTCGATTCAAATGTCCAGCTTGCCCTGTTTGATATGATTTTTAATTTAGGTGCAACTAAATTAGTAAATGGTTTTCCAAAATTTAATCGTGCTATAAAAAGTAATAACTTTAAAAAAGCAGCAAAAGAATCACATCGCCTCGATGTTGATCATTTTCGCAATCAATATATTAGTGATTTATTCCTTAATACAAAGATTGAGGCATTGGAAAATGAATAAATTTTTTATTATGTTTATTTCTATAATTCAGTTATTTTCAATCTCTTGTGCTAAAGCAGAGAATCTAATTAGCCCCATTATAAATAAACAATATTTCGAAGGATTTTCATTGGGTAATATAATTTATAGTGTGAAATTATCTGGATATGAATATAAAACAAGAGAAAATAAAAATAAAAAATTTAATTTTTGTTCTGATGTTGTTAATTATGATTACGCAAATATTGCACCTTATGAGCAAATGAATTTCAAGCTTTTGAAAGTGTCATGCGTAGCGATTAATAAATATAAAAATGTAAAAGAATCAAAACAATCCTTTTTCCATCTAAAATTAAATAAACAAGATTATAAAAACTTCCCCGCATTATCGGCACCTTTTTTAAGCAAAACAGAATACAATCGACGTAAAAATAAAACGATCGCTCAAGCTTACAAATTACTTAAAGTTACTTTAAAAAAGAATACGGTGACGTTGTTGACAAAAAATGATGAAATATATATTACAGTCCTGGCAAGAGGTGATTTTAATAATGACGGGATTGAAGATTTACTTGTAAGCTCAGAATGGTATGCCAGGGACGCATACGGGAAACATGCAGACTTGGTTATATTATCTAAAACAGGTCAACACAAGGCCATTAATATTGACTGGCGATTAAACAAGGTCAATTAAACGAAAATCGAACCAAATAGTGGGTGGGCTTGATTGCTCTTGGTTCATCCTGCCAATTGTGATTTATTCTACTGCGGCGATAGCATTGTCTTCCGTCTTTTCTGGAATACTTTTTGCAACTCACACGGGTATGTATCGTGAGTACACTACTTCTATACGCATTATATTGCTCGGCCTTCTTGTTCTGGGAATGGCATCCTGTAGCCTGAAATTTGGTGCTGCAGCTCGCCAAGCGGCTGAAAATGCTGATAAAAATCCGTCTCAATCAAAATTTGTTGATATGGATAATACAAAAGCAGAGCCTGAAGCAAAAAAAGCCGCCAGCTTAGACAATGAACAACCGGCTCAAACGGCCGGAAAGGCGGCACATTATGTCCGTAGTGGCAAAAATCGTCATTTAATAGTTATTGCTTCACAATCTACACCTGAAATCGATAATGCCGTCGCAAAAAAGAAAGTGGCGAAAGATGAAGCCACTAATAAAGATAAAATCAGTGCAAAGGACATTAAGCAGAAAAAAGAGCCAACAATAAAACATGTTGCACAGAAGGGAAGTCTTCATCAAAAAATTATCAGTAATATCAGATCGCTTAATCAGAAAATTATAAATAAGTTAACGAGGCAGAGGTTACCTCAAAAAAAGATTTTATACCCGACGGTTCAATTGTATGGTGCAAAAATAGATCAATCAAAATGGCTGTTAACATCAACGGAACTAGAATGCTCCTTAACGCAGCCGATACCACAATTAGGAAAGGCTAAATTTAAGTATAACTCGGTACAAGGGTTAAAATTTATTTTTGAAGTCAATCACCCTCTGGCCAGAAACCTTGAAGAAAAAGACAAACGCTACGACGGCGTATTATTAACCGATCAGTACCCTTATCCTGATGTTGGCGCAAAGCTTGAATCTGTTCCACCGCATTGGAAGCCCTTTGCGATTAAAAAATTACTGGGTTATATACCGTTTAAAGAAGGTAATGAACCTTTTGTGTTGCCACATCGTCAACGACTTGAAATGTCGGTCAGCCAGAAAATGACACGTAAAAGGGTAAAAGGACAGCAGCAGCTTGTTTCAATCAATAACAGCTATTTGCCAGAAATATGGCCTGACAGACTGATAGGTGAACTCGATGATGGTATGTCGATAAGATTGACTTATCGTGACTGGATTGATGGTACAGAAGATATTGTTGTCACCATCTCCCCCATTAATTTTAAAAAAATTGAAGGGAAGTTTGAGAAATGCATTAATAAAAGACCTGAATATCATTTTAATAAATTACAAAGAACCGTGTTGCATTTTAATAAAGGTGAACGAAGTCTAAGTAAAAAAATGCGTCGTCAGCTCCGTAATGTAGTGAAGTTTGCTAAGCTGGATGACAGTATCAAGAAAGTGATGATTAAGTCCTACACGGATAGCATGGGTTTTAAACGCGTTAATCGAAATGCAGCGAAAGTGCAGGCACAAGCCATTAAAACCTATATGAAAAAACGGGGAATGCAGGTGCCTATCACTGCCATTGGCATTGGGGAGGGCCCGTATGTGGCGTCAAACCGCAGTCGTGCCGGGCGGGCGAAGAACCGACGTAGCATTATCACCCTTATAAAATAACGACTAATGGCCATATTTTCGGTATAATCCGCGCAATTTAGTGAATTGATGCTGCGGAGCAACCAAATGGCCGATGTAAACAAAGTAGTACTTGCCTATTCAGGCGGGTTAGACACCTCCATTATTTTAAAATGGCTCGAAGATGTTTATCACTGTGAAGTGGTCACCTTCACAGCCGATATTGGTCAGGGCGAAGAAGTGGAGCCTGCGCGTGCCAAAGCTGAAGCGATGGGTGTAAAAGAAATTTACATTGAAGATTTACGCGAAGAATTTGCGCGTGATTTTGTCTTCCCCATGTTCCGTGCAAACACTATTTATGAAGGTGAATATCTTTTAGGAACATCTATTGCGCGCCCATTAATATCCAAACGTCTGATTGAAATAGCCAATGAAACCGATGCCGATGCTATCTCTCACGGTGCAACGGGCAAAGGAAATGATCAGGTACGTTTTGAACTGGGTGCGTATGCCTTAAAACCCGATGTACAAATTATTGCGCCGTGGCGTGAATGGGATTTGAATTCACGCGAAAAATTAATGACCTATGCAAAAGAACATAATATTGCGGTTGATTTTAACAAAGGTAAAAAATCACCTTACTCGATGGATGCCAACTCACTGCATATTTCCTATGAAGGTGGGGTATTAGAAGATCCATGGGTGGAACCTGAAAATGATATGTGGCGTTGGTCGGTATCGCCAGAACAAGCACCGGATAGTGCAACCTATATTGAACTAGGCTATAAAAATGGTGATGTGATTTCAATTAACGGTGTGGCTAAAACAGCTAATCAGGTGATGGAAGAATTGAATACTCTAGGCGGTGCCAACGGCATTGGTCGAGATGACATTGTAGAGAACCGTTATGTGGGTATGAAGTCGCGTGGTTGTTATGAAACACCAGCCGGTACTATTCTTTTAAAAGCACACCGTGCGATTGAGTCGATTACTTTAGACCGAGAAGTCGCGCATTTAAAAGACGAACTGATGCCACGCTATGCCAATATGATTTATAACGGTTATTGGTGGTCACCTGAACGTGAAATGATGCAGGCGATGATTGATGCTTCTCAAGTAACGGTTAATGGTGAAGTACGCTTAAAATTGTATAAAGGCAATGTCATTGTTGTGGGCCGTCAATCGGCTAGCAACAGCTTGTTCGATGAAAACATTGCTACCTTTGAAGATGATCAGGGTGCTTATGACCAAAAAGATGCCGCTGGTTTTATTAAGTTGAACGCACTGCGTTTGCGGATTGCGGCACGTAAGAAAAAATAAATATTAAATACAACGAACACGGCGTATTTTATATGCAAGTTGAGGTTACTAATGTCACCTCAACCGGCAAGTCATGGTATGACTCGTTAAAGTAAATTTTTTTAAACGTCGTGTTCGTTGTGCTTAGAAATATTATCTTAAGCTTCAAATTTTTTGGCAATCCAGTAATCAACACTGGCATATTTACCTGAACCGATAAAAAATAATACAAGTAACATAATAAAATAAGTTGCTGCCGTTTCAATGCCGTTGTTAAGAATAACAAGAGGTCCTTGTGAGGTTAACCAATCATAATTTCCATGTTTCTGAAGTATCTCTGTGGCAGCACTCAAACGTTCAGAGGCTGCAATGGCGTCAGAACAATTAAATAAACAGAATTTTGCGTCTGCAATCATCTGCCAACCATTAACCATATGTACATTAAAGGCAGCAACGAGCATAGTGACCATAAGCGGGACCGATATCCAGCGTAAGCCAAAACCAAATAGCAACATAACTGCGCCAGCTAATTCAGTTGAGGTTGCAAGAAAAGCCATAACATGAGGAAGTGGAAGACCTAGCCCCCCATCAGGGTTTCCGAACCAGGCAGCAGTATCTTCAAAAGCATTATATTTGCTTAAGCCTGCCATCCAGAAAACAGGGGCAAGATATAAACGCATTGCTAATGGCCCTAAAAAATCAATTGCGCGGGTACGATTTAACAGGGATTGTAATTGTAGTAACTTCTCCATAATGAACTCCAAGTGTGTTTGTTGTTATCATTTTAAATTAAATGTTCTATTACTGTTATTTAAGAAATAAACAGCAGCGATTAGAGCTTATTATTGGCTTAGAGTTCCAATAATAATATTTTTGTTATATAAATCCGTGAGAGTTTGGAGGCCAAAGTTAACAATATTATCTATATCGTTATTGCCTAACTCATTAGCAATTTGGGTTAGAAGTTGCTTGCCAGATAATTGTTGAGTGTTATCTGAAATAAGTTGTAACAGGCGTGCTATTACGCTGTTAATTTCAGTAAAATTAATTTGTTCTTCGTCTATTAAACGAGAAGCAACAATATGGGTTGTTTGTTCACCAGATTTTTCCGGTTGAAAGTCAATGCTGATATGTTGAACTGGAAATTGATAACTTAGCAACCATGCTAAATTCGATAACACTGGTATTTCATTTAAAAAGTCAGTTTGAGGTGATAGTTTGATTGCATCGTTATTGAGTTCAGAAATACTTAAAGCTAGTTCTACCCATTCATAATGTGCAAGTTCGAGCATAAAGGGTAAGTCATCTGTTTGTGGTTGACGCTCATCTTCCAGATAGATTAAAAATTCACGCGGCATTTCAGGGAACAAGGGTGTATGGGCTTTATGGTTTGCAAAGTAGTCACGTATCAACGTATGCCAACGTTGTTCACCTAATACTTTATGAAGTACCGGGTAGGTTGAGGACATAAAATCTTCAATATTATTATAAAAAAGTTCCTGATAAATTTTCATCCGTCGATCTTCAATATCGGCGGGAGCAGGATGGGTATCAGGCTGACGAATACTTGCAGTGAACGCATACTGGGTTTGTATAAAACCTTGCTGAGAGTGATCAGTCCTTGATGGCATTAATACACCTGTTGCGAACTGAGTTGTTCTTGCGGATTGATTTTTTCGGGTAACTGGTATTTTGATTGGCATTTATTTTGAATGGAAATAATTTGATCTACTTCGGTAAGTAATTCAGCTAAAGGAGGAATATCAAAATCTCGTTCCAATAGTGTTGGGATAACCCCATACAGTTGGTAAGTTTGTTCTAATAAATCCCATACCGGTTTGATGACATCCGCACCGTGTGTGTCTATCATTAAATCTTCTGCTTCTTTATAATGCCCGGCGATATGAATATACTCAACTCTGTCGGAAGGGATTGCTTTTAAAAATTCAGTCGCGTTGTATTGGTGATTAATGCTATTTACGTAAATATTATTTACATCAAGCAACATTTTGCAGTTGGCTTCTTCAAGCACTGCATTTAAAAATTCTATTTCAGGCATTTCTTGCCCGGGTGCGGCATAGTAGGAGACGTTTTCCATTGCAATGGGACGTTCCAGAATATCCTGTACGCGTTGAATACGCTTTGCAACGTAATGCACCGCTTCTTCAGTAAAGGGAATAGGGAGGAGGTCATACAAGTGACCATCATCACCACAGTAACTTAAATGCTCACTGTAGAGTTTAATCTGGTGTTCATCTAAAAAGCGTTTTAGACGTTGTAGAAAAGCCTCATCGAGAGGACTTGGGCCGCCAATGGACAGGCATAAGCCATGGCAAATCATGTTATAACGTTCACTAAATGCTCTAAACTGTTTGCCTGCTACGCCGCCAACGCCAATCCAGTTTTCGGGTGCGACTTCCATAAAGCTGACTTGAGTAGCGGGTTGGCCTAACAGCGAATCAATCATGCTTCGCCGTAGACCAACACCTGCTCCATGAACCGAATAGTGCTTATTGTTCATGTTAACGTATACAGGAGCTTACTTCTTACTCCCGCCGCATTTACCTTCCATTTTCTTAGGTGTTTTCATGCTTGCGCCACACTTGCCATCTTTGTGTGTTTTTTTCATGTTAGTGCCGCATTTACCATCTTTTTTCATCATTTTTTTCTTGTTAGCGCCACATTTACCTGTGCCACATTTACCATCTTTTTTCATCATGGTTTTATTAGCACCACATTTACCGTCTTTTTTCTTCATGCTGCTACCGCATTTGCCGTCCATTTTCTTTGGTGCAGCCATACTACCGCCGCATTTTCCTTCTTTAGCAACCTGATAGCCGCCCTCAAGGTTTGTCATAGCAAAAGGATTTGCGCCGGTTTCAGCTGCATTGGCGATGTTGCTTGCTGCAAGTGTAGTGGCAAGTGCTACGCCAAGTACGATTGATAATGGTTTGATAGTTTTGTTTGACATCTGGAGTCTCTCCGTTTATTAGAAATTTTTAATTATCACATAATGTGTTGTTTATATCGTATAGGTTGAAACAGGTATCGGAACCCATTTCCATCCTTTACTTAGGAGGGTATGACAGGTGGGTTCTTAAAAAGGTTCAATCTAACTGCCCGACAATAACCTAATATAGCTTGAATTTAACTGAAAACTATAAAATTGTGACCGATTTGTGACAAATAATAAGATTTTAAGGAAGTAAGCCTTGTATGCACTCGATATAGTGCTGCTCATCAGGTGGGATTTGGTCACGTTGAGCTTGCCATATCATTTGCCCCAAACATTCCATTAAGGCATGTTCGGCCTGATGAGCATCTTGATGTTGGCTTGAGAGTGCCTGATAAACCTGTTGGATGATGGCCGGGCGCCGAGTGGAAAGCTGTTCTTGTATAGCGATATGCATCGACATATGTAGAAATGGATTGGTTTGTCCCATTTCTGGTGTAAAATCCTTGTCTATCGTTGATTCATCCTTTAAAAACGAATGGTATTCGGGGTGTTGCTGAATAGTATTAACAATGACTTCTTCTAGAGGTTGTAGCAACATCTTGTTATTGAAATTTTTCCAAGCGGTATAGAACATTTGCCGCATTTCATTTCGATTATTCCCAAACATTTGCTTTACTCTGTATTAAAAATGAGGTGTCTACTCAATATTTTTTTGTTTAAATTCGCATAGGTCTTCAATTACACAAGAACCGCAACGTGGTTTACGCGCAATACAGGTATAACGACCATGTAATATCAACCAGTGATGTGCGTCTACCTTGAATTCATCGGGTACAAATTTCAGTAATTTCTTTTCAACTTCTAGCACATTTTTACCGGGGGCAATATTGGTACGGTTAGAGACTCTATATATATGTGTATCGACTGCAATGGTGGGGTGACCAAAAGCGGTATTAAGAACAACATTGGCCGTTTTACGGCCAACACCGGGTAGGGCTTCCAGTGCAGTACGATCGTTAGGTACTTCGCTGTTGTGGAGTTCAATCAGCATTTTACAGGTGTTGATAATATTTTTGGCTTTTGTGTTGTAAAGGCCGATAGTTTTAATATATTTTTTTAAGCCAGAGAGCTTTAAGGCCAGAATTTTTTCGGGGGTGTTGGCCACTTTATAAAGCACATCGGTGGCTTTGTTGACACCTTTATCGGTTGCCTGTGCCGATAGGATAACCGCAATCAATAGTTCAAACGTTGAATGGTAATGGAGTTCAGTGGTGGGATCAGGGATATGATCTTTTAGCCGAGTAAAAATTTCGTAGCGTATTTTGGGATTCATGTGTTTTTAAACGGATCTTTATTATCAAAAGCTTATGCCTGAGGCATCTTAGTAGTTAGTCATCTGAATTTATGTCTATTTAAGTTTCAATAAGTTGAGAACTTTCGAGTGACACGGCTTGTTTCGTTTTTGATTTCTTATCGATAATGTTTTTAACGGCTAGAATAAAACCTAAGCCAATAAAAGCACCGGGCGGAAGAATAGCAAGCAGGAAGCCTCGATAATTTTCTATTACCGTAATTTTCAACGTTTCAGCAGCGGGACCAAACATTAATTGTGCTTGTTGAAACAGGGTGCCAAAGCCAATCAATTCCCGCATGGCGCCCAGAGTAACCAGTACTGCAGTAAAACCCAAACCCATAAATAGTCCGTCAAACAAGGAGGGAATGACCGCATTTTTAGAAGCAAAAGATTCGGCGCGGGCAATAATGGCGCAGTTCGTCACGATAAGCGGGATAAATATGCCGAGTATTTTATACAGGTCATGGAAGTAAGCTTCCATAATGAGTTCAATAACGGTGACAACTGAAGCAATGATCATAACAAAAACGGGAATACGCACTTCAGCACGTACTAAATGACGAATAATGGAAATAACAACGTTCGATGCAACGAGGGTTAAGGTAGTGGCAAGTCCGAGGCCTAAACCGTTAATAACGGTATTGGATACACCTAACAGGGGACACAAGCCCAATATTTGAACAAGGATGGTATTGTTACCCCATAACCCCTGTTGTGCAATACTTTTCAACGATGTTTCATTCATAATGATCGACTCTATTTTTTGCTATGATGGGCTACTTTTGGCTCAGGTGTTTTAGTCACAAACAGTTTATCACCTTGTTGCTTATAAAATAATAAGGCCTTATGTACGGCTTTTACGACCGCGCGCGGTGTAATGGTGGCACCGGTTAATTGATCAAAGTAGCCACCATCACGTTTTACTTTCCAGTTTTTTTCAGTTGGATTGGTCAACGAAACATTTTTGAATTGTGTTATCCAGTTCGATTTTTCAATTTCAATGGCATCGCCTAAACCGGGCGTTTCTTTGTGGTTAATTACTCGCACACCCGCAAGGCTGCCGTCATAATTAATGGCAACCAGTAAAAATATTTTTCCGGTATAACCGTCTGGTGCAACGGCGGTTAAGATTGCGGCTACGGGTTTACCCTTTTTTCGAGCCCGAAAAACGGTAATGGGTTTTTTACTACCGAGTAATTTTAAATTGTTCACATGAATAACATCAGTAAAAATTTCATTATCGTGTTCAGCGGGCGTGATTAACTGGTGTAAACTTTTTAACATTGCTTGTCGGTGGTTTTCTTTGATTTGATCTTTTGTTTGCTCATAGGTGAAAGCAACCATGGTGGTACCTGCAATGGAAAATAAACCTAGCACGACTGCGCTGATAATCATTTTTTGTAGTAGAGGATGGCTTCGTTTGTTACTCATGTGGATTCACCCAATACTTTTGGTCGGGTGTAGTAATCAATGGTGGGGGCTGCCATGTTCATTAATAACACACCAAAGGCAAGGCCATCTGGGTAGCCTCCCCACATGCGGATGATATAAGCAAAAATACCAATCCCTGCTGCATAAATGAGTCGGCCATTTGGTGTGGTGGAAGCGGTGACTGGATCGGTTGCGATAAAAAAGGCACACAACATAGTACCACCACTGAATAAATGGTAAATAGGTGAGGTGCCAGTGGTCGGATAAAAGGCTAAAGCCATAACAAACATGCTGGCGATAAAGGCGGTTGGAATTTGCCAACTAATCACGCGTTGATAGAGCAGCCATAAACCACCCAGTAAAAAAGTCAGGTTGATCCACTCCCAACCTTTACCCGCAAATTGTCCAAACACAGCAGGTGCACTGTTCTGAATAGCGGAAAAGCTATGTCCCAACCCCGACTGCGTTTTAACCGTGTCGAGTGTAGTGGCCATTGTCATAGTATCAATATTGACGTTGGTCAGTGTTGTATGCAGTGCATAATTTAAACTTTGTACAAATGGCAAGGTGGTATCCGGTTGTAACCAAATGGTCATATCCAATGGGAATGAAATAAGTAGCAAAGCATAACCTATCATTGCCGGGTTAAATGGGTTGTAGCCGAGCCCACCGTATAAATGTTTACCAATGATAATGGCAAACGCAACACCAATAAAAGTTAACCACCACGGCGCAAGGTTGGGTAGTGCTAGTGCGAGTAGAACAGCGGTGACTACGGCGCTACCATCCATTATAAAAAGTTTTATTGGTCGGTGACGAAGTTGTAGCATTAATATTTCGGCAACTAATGCGGTAATAATGGCAATAACAATATTAATTACCACACCCCAACCGAAGAAAATAACATAGGTAATAATGCCGGGGATGAGGGCATATAATACATAAAGCATCGTGCGTGTAATTGAATTGGGTGCGATGTTGTCCATATTAATTATCTTTAATTAGGTTCTTTTGTATTTGAGGGTTCATTTTGTAATTTATTTTTTCGGCGTTGCTCGATTTCATTAATTTTATTTTGTTGCTCTTCCGTTAAGTCACCGGTATTTTTGGCGAGTACGGCTTGTTCTGATTGTCTGGCTTTAACTCGGTTCAATGCCGCTTCAATTGCTGTTTTTTTTGCATCTTGTTCTGTTGTTTTAATCCCTTGTTTTTTATTTAGCAATGCTTTTTTCTTTGCCTTGCGTTCAGCGTCTTCGCTTTTTTTACGTTCAAGCCTGAATTGGCGATATTCGTGGCGATCTCGCGCATGGTTGGATTTTTTCTTATCTGTTTCCTGAGCCCATATTTCAGTTTTAGCATAACGATAAAATTGTACTAGCGGAATATGGCTTGGGCAAACATAATCACAGCAACCACATTCGATACATGAAAATATCTGATGGTCCTGCACCCGATCAAAATCTTTTGCTCTTGTATACCAGTAAAGTTGTTGTGGTAGTAAATTAGTCGGACAAACACGAGCGCATTCGCCGCAACGAATACAAGGTAGTGCTATGTTTGGTTTAGTTTTTTTCTGAATTAAAATACAGTTAGTTGTTTTAATTACAGGATAGTTGGATGAGTCAAGATGGATCCCCATCATGGGGCCACCCATAATAACCGAGTCTTTTTTATTTTCTTTGTAGCTACATTCGGTAAGTACGTCATGCATTGATGTACCAATAAGTACTCGCATGTTTCTGGCTTGTTGTATATTGTCGCCCGCTATTGTTACAACACGTTCAATTAATGGTTTGCCCTCCAGAATGGCTTCCGCAACGGCATAAACGGTTGCCACATTGTGACAGATGATACCAATTTCATACGGCAATTTGTTAATAGGTACTTCTTTACCTGTTAAAACCTGTATTAACTGTTTTTCTCCACCTGCGGGATAACGTGTGGGGACTTGTATTATTTTAATAGCCGCATCGCTAATATTAGCAATGGAGGTAGTATTTTTATCAGCAAGGGCTTGTTGTAAAGCTTTAATGGCTTGTGGTTTGTTATCTTCAATACCAATTAAACATTGTTTAATGTTTAGAGTATGTAAAATATAGTATATCCCCTGAATAATTTTAGTTGCCTGTTCTTCTATTAAAATCGCATCGCAAGTAATATACGGTTCACATTCTGCTGCGTTTAAAACAAGGGTGTCGAGATGCTCAACATCGGATGTTAATTTTAAATGAGATGGAAATCCTGCCCCACCTAAACCAACAATACCTGCTTCGGCAACAATCTTTTTTAATGCGTCTTTAGAAAGTAAGGTGGGTTCATCGACGGCTTTAACCGATGGATGCCACTGATCTTTCCCATCAGTTTCAATCACAATACAGTTAACAGTTTGTTTAGCCGTGTTTGGTAGTGCATGTGTTTCTATTGCGGTAACCTTTCCTGAGCTGGGTGCATGGATCACGGCTGTGACGCTGTTAAGTTCGTTTAGTGTGGCAATACATTGACCTTTTAATACCGTGTCGCCTACCTTTACGATGGGCTTGCCGGGATGACCAATATGTTGCTGTAAAGGAACAACCAGTTTTTCAGGAATAATCGCCGCAGCAATATTTGTTTGCAGGGATGATTGTTTATGCTCAGCTAATTTTAAACCACCATGAAATTTCCACTGTGCTTTTATAACCTGAGTTAAATTTTTCTTATCAGACATTATTCCATCTCATTCAGCAATAATGGGGTTTTCGGTAATTTAACGGTTACGTTCTCTGTTTCGTCAATCGCTGGAATAATATGAATGCAGTCAACTGGGCAGGGTGGGATACATAGGTCACACCCCGTACATTCTTCAGTGATAACCGTATGCATCTGTTTGGCTGCACCAAGAATAGCATCGACTGGACAAGCTTGAATACATAAGGTGCAGCCAATGCAAACATTTTCATCAATATACACAACGGTTTTTTCTGCATGTTCGCCGTGTTCTGCATTGAGTGGTTTAGAATCGCGTCCTAATAAATCAGCTAATGCAATAATGGTTGATTCACCGCCGGGTGGGCACTGATTGATATCGGCTTCATCTCTTGCAATGGCCTCGGCGTAAGGGCGACAACCGGGGTAGGTGCATTGTCCGCACTGGGTTTGAGGTAATAGTGCATCAATTTGATCGACAACGGGGTTGGACTGGACTTTATAGCGAACCGCAGCAAAGCCTAATAATAAACCAAAGGCAATAGCTAACAAGGTTAAGGCAATGATTGCAGTGAGCATATTAAATATAAAACCCGTTAGCCTTTTATTAAACCGGCAAAGCCCATAAAGGCCATCGACATTAGCCCAGCTGTAATTAAGGCTATGGATGTACCTTTAAAAGGGGTGGGCACATCGGCTGCTGTAATACGCTCACGCATGGCCGCAAATAAGATAAGCACTAACGAGAAACCAATTGAAGCACCAAAACCAAATAACGCCGACTCGACAAAACCAAATTCTGTTTTTTGCACATTTAATAAGGCGACACCTAACACAGCACAGTTTGTTGTAATTAAGGGTAAGAAAATACCCAACACCTGATAAAGTAATGGGCTGGTTTTACGAATAAACATTTCAGTAAATTGCACCACACCGGCAATGATCAAAATAAACGTAATGGTGCGCAGGTATTCAATAGCTAGTGGTTGTAGTAAGTAAGTGTCGGCAAGATAACTGCAAATGGAAGACAGTGTTAAAACAAACGTGGTTGCCAATGCCATGCCGGTAGCAGTTTCAAGTTTGCGTGATACGCCCATAAAGGGGCATAAGCCTAAAAATTTGACTAATACAAAGTTATTCACTAAGACGGTGCTGACTAATATGAGTGCGTATTCTTTCATGATTTGTTTTTACCAATATTAATAATATATTTGTCATTGCGAGCGATAGCGCGGCAATCTTCTTTAACGCAGGGCATACTTAATTAAGATTGCCGCGTTCACTTTGTTCGCTCGCAATAACAGTATTTATTTACTTCACTTTCATCCCCGGTTGCGCGCCTTTATGCGGTTCCATTATCCATAAGTCTTTACCGCCGGGGCCTGCGGCTAATACCATCCCTTCAGAAACACCAAATTTCATTTTACGTGGTTTTAAATTCGCAACCATCACGGTAAGTTTACCCTCAAGTTGTTCTGGCGAATAGGCTGATTTAATCCCGGCAAACACATTGCGGGTTTCTTCACCAATATCCAGTGTTAAACGTAGCAGTTTATCTGCACCTTCAATATGCTCGGCTTTTTTAATAAGCGCGATGCGTAAATCAATTTTTGCAAAGTCTTCAAAGTCGATAAGTGTGTTGTTATCCATAGTCTTTTTTTCTTTAGTCTGTTTTTTTGTTGGAGTTGTATCCAGATTTTCTTTAGACGCTTCGACCATTGTATTAACTTTGTCTTTGTCTACTCGGGTCATTAGGGGTTTAAATTTATTAACTTGATGATTGGTGAGCGGTGTATGAATGTCTTGCCAATTCAGTGCTTCTACATTTAAAAAAGTTTCACTTTGCTTGGTGAGTTCAGGCAATACTGGCTTTAAAAAAATAATCAGAGCGCGGAATAAATTAATACCCATACTGCAAACATCTTGTACTTGCTGCTCTTTACCTTCTTCTTTAACGAGTACCCACGGTTTTTTTGCGTCAATATATTGGTTAGCTAAATCGGCTAAGGCCATAATTTCACGAATAGCATGGTTAAATTCACGTTTATCATAGAGTGTGGCAATATTGTCGCTGGCATCGGTAAATTTATTATAAAGTTCAGGTTCGCTTAAATTGGCAGACAGTTGACCATCGAATTTCTTTTTAATAAAGCCGGCGCAGCGGCTAGCAATATTGACCACCTTGCCGACTAAATCGGAATTAACCCGCGCCTGAAAGTCGTCCAGATTTAAGTCTAGATCATCAATACCACTGCCGAGCTTGGCGGCAAAATAATAGCGTAGGTATTCTGGGTTTAAGTTGTCAAGATAAGTGCGCGCTTTAATAAAAGTACCGCGTGACTTTGACATTTTTTTACCATCCACGGTTAAAAACCCATGACAGAACACGCCGGTCGGGGTGCGGTAGCCGCTGCCACTGAGCATCGCGGGCCAGAACAGGGTGTGGAAGTAGGCGATGTCTTTGCCAATAAAATGGTATAGCTCGTATTGGCTATCGGCAGCCCAGTAATCGTCAAAATTTAAACCACTTGTTTTGTCGCACAAGTTCTTAAAGCTGGCCATATAACCCACGGGTGCGTCGAGCCAGACATAAAAATATTTGTCTTTTGCACCGGGAATTTCAAAACCAAAATAAGGTTTATCGCGTGAAATATCCCAGTCTTGCAAGCCCGACTCAAACCACTCGTTAAGCTTGTTGGTAATTTCGGTTTGCACATGGCCTTGGGTATTTACCCAGTCTTTGAGCATGGTTTCAAAATCACCAAGTGCAAAAAAGTAATGTTCGGACTCTTTTTTAATCGGTGTTGCCCCTGATACCGCCGATACCGGATTAACAAGGTCGGTGGGTGAGTAAGTACTTCCACAGGCTTCACAATTATCACCGTATTGGTCTTCGGCTCCGCATTTTGGGCATTCACCTTTAATAAATCGGTCCGGTAAAAACATTTCTTTTTCCGGATCATAGGCTTGTTCGATGGTTTTGGTGTGAATATGCCCTGATTCTTTCAGTCGAGTGTAAATGCCCTGAGCGAGTTCTTTGTTTTCGTTCGAATGGGTACTATGAAAATTGTCAAAATCAATAGAAAAGTCAGCAAAGTCAGCACGATGCTCTTTATCGGTTGCGGAAATCAGTTCTTCGGGGCTAATCCCTTCGGTTTGGGCGCGAAGCATAATGGGCGTGCCATGGGCATCGTCTGCACAGACGTAAGTACATTGATTTCCCTGCATTTTTTGAAATCGTACCCAGATGTCGGTTTGAATATATTCAACCATATGGCCGATATGTATGGAACCATTGGCGTAGGGAAGGGCACTGGTAACCAATATATGTCGTTTTGGTGCGTTTGTTGTCATTGTTTTACTCTGTTCGTATTATTTCGTCATTTGCAAAATAAAAGGTAAGTATTTGATTTTAAAGGTAACATATTAGCAGTTAGCACTGTATTTAGCGAATTTGGTTACCTGAATGGCGATTAGCCATTGAAACCTGTAAATGCAACCTTATATATAGTGCCTATACCAAATAATAGAGATCCTATTCTAAGGCAAAAAAGTTTATAATAGAACTCTAATGCAATTTTGTGTAAGATTGCCACCCATAATAAGTACCTGTGTATTTTACTCAAGTATTGTAACCTGTTTGTTGCCGCGAATGAGAAGTTAACGTTGGCGAATAGTTTTGTATTTTTATGATTTATTTAGGAGAAGCCCATGGCTGACGTAAACGCATCACAAGTTGAAGAAGCACTAAAAGCCTATATCGACCCGTACACTGAAAAAGATTTAGTGGCCACCAAAGCCATTCGTGATATTAAAATCGATGGCGATAAAGTAACGGTAGAAGTTCAACTGGGTTATCCGGCGGACGGTTTTAAGGCTGAAATGACCAGTAAATTAAAACCGATGGTTGAAGCGATTGATGGTGTGTCAGAAGCTACAGTTAATGTCAGCTCAAAAATTGTGGCGCACACGGTTCAAAAAGGCGTCAATATGATTAGCGGTGTGAAAAACATCATTGCCATTGCATCCGGTAAAGGCGGTGTGGGTAAATCAACCACCGCGGTTAACCTTGCTTTAGCATTGACAAAAGAAGGCGCAACCGTTGGTATTTTAGATGCGGATATCTATGGCCCTAGCCAACCTAGAATGTTAGGTGTGAGTGGTCAACCTGAATCTGCCGATGGCAAAAGCCTTGAGCCACTCAACAGCTACCATATTCAGTCCATGTCAATCGGTTACTTAATTGATGAAGAAACCCCGATGATTTGGCGTGGCCCAATGGTAACCCAAGCCTTGGAACAATTATTAAACGACACCAAATGGAAAGACGTTGATTATTTAATTATCGACTTACCACCGGGAACCGGTGATATCCAGTTAACACTGGCACAAAAAGTACCCGTCACCGGCGCGATTATTGTCACCACTCCACAAGACATTGCCTTGCTCGATGCACGTAAAGGCTTGAAGATGTTCGAAAAAGTAGAAGTGCCTGTATTAGGTATTATCGAAAACATGAGCCTGCATATTTGTAGCGAATGTGGCCACGAAGAACATATCTTCGGTTCAGGTGGTGGTGAGAAAATATCCGACCAATACAATGTCGATTTACTGGGTGCTTTACCACTGGATATGTCAATCCGTGTGGGGACAGACGAAGGTAAGCCAACGGTTGTCGCTGATCCGGAAGGCCGTATAACTGAAATTTATTGTGATATTGCTCGTCGAGTTACTGCGAAGTTGGCGATGAGAGCGAAAGATTTTAGTGCGTCATTTCCCAACATCGTTATCCAAAACAACTAATTACGAACAACGAGAAGCCGGATTGCGGCGTTGCTGCATCCAGTTCGCAATGCTCATTGACTAATGTCAATTCCGCTTGCTCACTGGCTGCGCACCTTGCACTCTGGCTTCTCGTTGTCCGGAAGAGTTTTTCTCATCACCCCGGATTCCACTGCGTTCCATCCGGGCTACATACTACGTAGCTTGTATTCTTTTATAACGCTGAATAATGCAGCACCTTTGTATCGGGTAAGGGTAAATAGGCGGGTTGGATTCAGCCAGCCATCATTAATATCATTTTCAACTAATAATAAGACATCCTCAATATTATCATGATTGAAATCACCGCGAGCCAATAGTGAGATGGTTTGAGTTGCATAGGGAATGTTATATCTGGTGACATAGTCGTTGATTTTAGTTACTGCTTTAATTGTATCAATCAATGTCCAGCTCTTTCCCTTATTTTTTTTAACACGTTCTCTTGTGTCTGGTGATAGAGCAAAAGCTAATTCAATAGGGAGCTTATTGGCGAGTTCTCTATCTAAATTAAATTTTCCGATGTAGGATATTTGTGCACCCTGTCCGTGTAGAGCTATATCAATAGCTTTGCACATGAGACTTTGACGCATATAGAATAAAAAATTTCTGTCAACAGGGCTTGAACCTTTTATATTTTTGGATAGATAATCCAGCTAGTAGCCCGGATGAAGTGTAACGTAATCCGGGAGATTTTTCTTATCACCCCTGATTCGGCTATGCTTCATTCGGGCTACATATTAATGTGCAAATTTAAGAAAATTTGAAATAGTCTTTACTCTGCCCCCAAATATCTCTCAATTTATATTAGAATAGCAAAACGAAAAAATGGCGAGTATAGGTGTTGGTATGAGTATTAAATCAGATAAATGGATTCGCCGTATGGCGGAGAGCGACGGCATGATTGAACCGTTTGAGTCGGGGCAAGTGCGCGAGAATGATGGTGGTCGGATTATTTCTTACGGTACGTCCAGTTATGGTTACGATGTGCGTTGTTCGGACGAGTTTAAGATTTTTACCAATATCAATTCAGCCATTGTTGACCCGAAAGATTTTGACCACCAAAGTTTTGTGGATGTGAAAGCGGATGTTTGTATTATCCCACCTAATTCTTTTGCTTTAGCGCGCACGGTTGAAAATTTTCGTATACCTCGCAGTGTGTTAACGATTTGTTTGGGTAAATCGACTTACGCACGTTGCGGTATTATTGTGAATGTCACACCATTAGAACCAGAATGGGAAGGGCATGTAACCTTGGAATTTTCTAACACCACACCATTACCTGCAAAAATTTATGCAAATGAAGGTGTGGCACAAATGTTATTCTTTGAGGCAGACGAAGTATGCGAAACGTCTTATAAAGATCGTGGTGGGAAGTATCAGGGGCAACAAGGCGTTACTTTACCTAAGGCTTAAAAATTTTTAGCAGTTTTATTTTTGAACGCTAAAAGCTCGTATTATAAAACTAAACACATCACCCTTGTCATTTACCTTTTCAATTTTAATCGGTAAGTATTCCAGTGCCGGTGCTGCCCAAAATGTAAACTGGCTTTCGCCTTTGGTCGGTTCTGACTGGAGTTTAATAACGTCAAACTCACCCATTGGGGTGTCGATAGTTTCTTTTTTTACCATTTTCAAAGTGTAATCACGAGTATGTTTTTTAGTTGCGATACGGTATTGCATACTGGTTTTGTGCAGCTGTAAATCCTGCATGATTTTTAGTTGGAAGCTGAGTAAGTCGTGTGTATTGTTTTTGAGTGGTTCAGTGGTTTTTAGATAACTGTTTTTTGTGTTTCGCGTTTTCCAGTTAAAATCAATTTGATATTTTTCAATATCGCCTTTCTTGTTTTTAATGTACTGATATTGGGATGGTTGTATATCGTTACGGCTGATATGGATATGACTTATTTCGGTGGCTGTTTCATTGATTAACAAGGCGGCAAAGCCTTCGGGAATGGTGGTTGATTTGTAAATAGCCGTTTGGGGCGATGTAAAAGATAAATTGCGTTTGCTAACGCCGAGTCCGAAACCATTGTATTCAACATTGTATTCGGCTTTAAAACCGGATTGCAAAAGGTTGGCGTAGCTAGTGTTGGTAACACTGAGCAGTAAAAATAATAGAGTAATAATTTTTTTCATATGTATTTTTATTTTAACGGATCTTGTTGTTGTGACCTGAGTTATTACAATACGTTCAACTGTTAGAATATCATACCTTGTTAATAGAACGTCATTACCACGAAACTTTAAATCAAATGCAACATAGCCGCTTCCGGCGTTAGTTCTTTGCCATCTTTAAACGTTTTATTATCGACCATTTTAACCCGACCTTCTGCAAACCATTTTATAACCAGCGGATAAATAATATGTTCCTGCTCATGTACCCGTTTCGCCAGAGTTTCGGCGGTGTCGTCATTATGGATAGCGACTTCGGCTTGTAATATTAATGGTCCGGAATCAAGTTCAGGAATAACAAAATGCACACTGGCACCATGATGGGTATCGCCTGCATCGAGTACCCGCTGATGTGTGTTGAGCCCCTGATATTTGGGTAACAGTGATGGGTGAATATTAATAAGTCGGCCATGATAGTGGATTACAAAATCGTCGCTTAAGATACGCATAAAGCCAGCGAGAACGATCAAGTCGGGTTGGTGTTGGTCTATTTGCTGTTGCAGTTGTTGGTCGTACTCAGTACGTGAGGCACTATTTTTGCTTTCAACGACAATGCTATCAATACCGGCTTGTGTGGCACGTTGTAAGCCATAGGCTTTTTGGGTATTGCTAATAACGGCAACAATATTGGCATCAATCTCATCGTCATGAATGTCGTCAATAATGGCTTGTAAGTTACTGCCATTACCTGAAATAAGAACAACGATGCGTAACATGCCCGTAATTTTTCCAGTTTCGATTAAATACTAACGTGAGGCGTTTGTTGTTGACTGGCTTCAATCGTACCGATAATGCTGGTTTCAATACCGTGTTTATTAAGCAGTTCGGTTGAAGTTGCAACATCGGCCTTATCGACCACAATCACCATGCCGATACCGCAGTTAAAGGTGCGGTACATTTCTTCGTCAGAAATATTGCCATTGGTTTGTAACCAGTTGAATATGGCGGGTGTTTGCCAGCTATCCGCATCGATTTTAGCTTGGGTATTGTCTGGCATTACACGCGGTAAATTCTCAAGCAGGCCACCACCAGTAATATGGGCGAGTGCGTGCATATCTATTTTTTCATGTAGCGCGAGTAAAGGTTTGATGTATATTTGAGTGGGTGCGAGCAGTTTTTCACCCAAGGTTGCACCGTCAAAAGCTTCGCTTAAATCGGCGCCACTGACCTTAATCACTTTCCTAACTAGCGAATAACCGTTGGAATGGGGGCCACTGGATGCCAACCCGATTAAGGTGTCGCCTGCTTTTACTTTACTACCATCAATAATACGGCTTTTTTCAACCACGCCCACACAAAAACCGGCTAAGTCGTAATCTTCGGCACTGTACATGCCCGGCATTTCGGCCGTTTCACCACCGATAAGAGCAGCGCCAGATTGTAAACAACCGTCGGCAATGCCCTTGATAACACTTTCGGCGGTTTCAATGTCGAGTTTGCCGGTGGCGTAGTAGTCGAGAAAAAATAAAGGCTCGGCACCTTGTACGATTAAGTCATTGACGCACATTGCGACCAGATCGATACCGATCGTGTCATGTTTATTCATTTCTAGCGCAAGTTTGAGTTTTGTGCCAACGCCATCCGTACCGGATACCAACATGGGGGATTGGTAACGCTCAGGAATTTCAAATAATGCGCCAAAGCCGCCTAAACCATCAACAACGCCACTGCGTTTGGTGCGTGCTGCATGAGGTTTGATTCTGTCGATAAGCTTGTTACCCGCATCGATATCCACTCCGGCATCTTTATAGCTGAGTGAGGTAGCTGTTTTTTTTGAGACATCGTGAGACAATGTAAAACTCCAGATTAGTGTGATGGCCAGATATACCGCTTAATGACGATAACAAGATGCGATGAAAGACCATTTTTATGGTTTAATTCAGTGCATAATAACGAATTGTACCAATTTGGAATAAGACTGGATACACTATTTAATATGAATAATAGGATGAGATTGCGAAGTATGAATGGTTTGACTCGGGTATTTATTGGGGTAATAAGTTTTGGTGGGTTTTTTGTTAGTCAGAGCGCGCTGGCGGCAAGAATTGCAGATTTATATGAAGCAGAAATTCCGGTATTAAGTCAGAGCCGTGCAGATCGGTATGTGGCGATTCAGCAGGCTTTTGCAGAAGTGTTAGTGCGTGTATCTGGGCAACAAGATGTGGTTTTAGCCTTACCACCATTAATTGAAACGGATGCAGTGCCCCTGAAAAAAACACCCAATCAGGAGCAACCAAAACTTGTTCTGGTGGGAAAAACAGCCGAAATTGCAAGCGCGCTCAATCGAGCCACTTTTTATGTAAAACAATTTCGCTATCAGAAAACCACTGGACGACCTCATATTAACTGGGGGATTAAGCCGCTTAAAACAAAAAACCGGAAAGTGAAAAAATCACAACAAGTTTTATGGATACGGTTTAATAAAAAGAAAATTAACAAACTTTTACAAGAAGCAAACTTGCCGGTATGGGGAAGTACCCGGCCCTCTATTCTGGTTTGGATGGTGGTTGAAAGCCGAGGTAAGCGATATTTACTTTCAAACAGTATAAAAAGCACGACTCGTGTCAGTATTGAAAAATATGCGCGGCTTTATGGTTTGCCAGTTCGGTTTCCATTAATGGATTTAGCGGATCGCGCCAACATATCGACCAGTGACGTATGGGGTAATTTTGAAGATCGTGTCATGTCTGCATCCAAACGTTATCAAGCCGAAGCCATTTTAGTTGGCAAGCTCTATAAAGCAAATCATGCTTGGGACGCACAGTGGCATCTCTATGTAAATGGCCGCAGGGTGGACTGGCAGGAACAAGGGATTTATTTAGACAAAGTTGTTAAGCAGGGTTTAAGCCACACAGCTCAGAATCTTTCTTTGGCTTTTGCCGATGTGAAAACAGACAAGGGCATTCAGCACGTTTTGCTTGAAGTAAAAGATATTAATAATTTAGCTGGGTATTCTCAGGCCGTTAAATATTTGTCTTCGATCAGTGCGGTTAAAAAAGTACAAACGGTTCGTGTCAATAAAAGTAGCGTGCTTTTTAATTTAACAACACAAGGTAGTCGAGTGGGTGTTATGCAGGCCATCGCATTAGGGAGCCAGCTAGTTGCAGAACCTAATACTGTTCCAAAACAGGCTGTTGATATTTCAATGGAAACGGCTACTATTAATAATGTTAATGGAAATAATACTAATAAAAATGATACGGGCATAAAGAATCAAAATATTGTTGTTAAGTCGGTTAAAAAATTAATTCCTGATTTAATTTATAGATTGCTACAATAATTTTTATGTTTAGCTTGCGTAACCTTCCTAATTTATTAAGTTTATTACGCATTGTGCTAGTGGCCCCAGTGGTATTTTATATCCTGCAAAAAAATTATATGCCGGCATTGGTATTATTTGTTATAGCTGGAATTACTGACGGGGCAGATGGCTGGTTAGCTAAACATTTTGGATGGCAATCACGATTAGGAGCAATACTCGATCCATTAGCAGACAAGTTATTACTTATTTCAAGTTATATCAGTTTTGCCTGGCTCGATTTATTACCAATATGGTTGATGTTAAGTGTTATTTTGCGTGATGTAATTATTGTAACTGGGGGCGTTTTGTACCAATTTTTCTTTGGTAAAGTGACTATCAATCCAACTTATATCAGTAAACTTAACACGTTAATGCAAATAGTATTGATTGCCGTTATGTTACTTTCTCTGGCATGGTTGCCGATTAATGACATGGCTATAACCGTTTTAATCTGGATTGTTTTATTAACAACCATTGCCAGTGGTCTTGTGTATGTTTTTGCGTGGGGTAGTCGCGCGATTGATGCAGCTAAAAATAATATTAATCAAGCTTAGAGATAAAACCATGCCAAAAGAATTAATACCCGAAAAATCAGTACCAGAAAAATCTATACCAGAAAGACCAATAACAGAAAGCTCTAAATGGTTTATATTAATCGGCATTGTTTTGTTGGGCTGGTTAGTTTATTTATTAGCCCCCATCCTCACACCTTTTGTTATCGCTATCGTTCTATCTTATATAGGCGACCCTTTGGTTGACTGGTTGGAACTAAAAAAATTCCCACGAACATTAGCCGTTACCACCGTATTCCTTTGCCTTACTCTTACTGCAATACTGTTTTTATTGATTTTTATCCCCTTGGTTGAAAAACAGATTATTATTTTAATCAGTAAAGTACCGGAATATACGTTGTGGATACAAAAAACACTGTTACCGATTATGAACGAAAAACTGGGCGAGGCAAAAATCACCCTTGACCTGTCCACACTGGAGTCATCCTTAAAATCAAATTGGCAGTCTGCTGGTGGCATCGTGGCACAAGTATTTGCTTCAATTACCCGCTCGGGTGTTGCCTTATTTACTGGTGTTGCAAATTTAGTACTGGTTTTTATTGTTTCATTTTATTTATTAAGAGACTGGGATAAATTGGTTGGCAGCATACGCCAACTATTACCACGCAATAAAGAGAAGCTCATTTCATCCCTTGCCAATCAGTCAGACGAAGTTCTGGGTGCTTTTTTCCGCGGTCAATTGCTTGTGGTACTGGCATTAACCATCGTGTATTCACTGGGTTTAAGCATTGTGGGTCTGGATTTGGCCATTTTAATTGGCTTACTGGCGGGTGTGGTTAGTTTTGTTCCTTACCTTGGGTTTATTATTGGTATTGTGGTTGCCTCAATTGCCGCACTGATGCAATTTCATGATGTGAGTTATTTGCTTTATGTCTTTATCGTTTTTGGAGTGGGGCAGGCATTGGAGGGGATGGTATTAACCCCTATTCTGGTTGGCGATAAAATAGGTTTACACCCGGTCGCGGTTATTTTTGCGGTATTAGCCGGTGGGCAATTATTTGGTTTTTTTGGTATTTTATGTGCGTTACCGGTTGCTGCGGTTCTGGCCGTTATTATTCGGCATATGCATAAGGAATATAAAGAAAGTACATTGTATAATGCCTGACCTTTCTTATTGTAAACGGTTGTAAGTTAATGAACGCACCACAACAAATGCCATTAAGCATTCAGCTAATGGACAATGCCCGCTTTGATAACTATGTTGTCGGCCAAAATGAAACAGCAGTTTATTCTATTAAAAATACAATGGAACAATATGTGTTTTTATGGGGTGGCAGTGGCTGTGGTAAAACACATTTATTACAGTCGCTTTGTTATGCTTATTCAAAAACAAATATGAAAATTACCTATTTGCCCTTGAATAATATGATGCTGTCGCCCGATGCCTTTGAAAATCTGGAATCAATGGATCTGGTTTGTCTGGATAATATTGAATTTGCTGCGGGTAATCCAATATGGGAAGAAGCATTATTTAATTTATACAACCGGCTTCGTGACGCGGATACGCGTTTAGTGGTGGCGGCCGATAAATCACCAACGGGTCTGGGTTTTAAATTGCCCGATCTGGCTTCCAGAATGTTTTGGGGGCCGGTGTACCATTTAAAAACATTGAATGATGATGAAAAAAAAGTAGCTCTTCAACAACGTGCAAAAAACCGGGGGCTTGAGCTGGATGACAACGTGGTTGATTATTTACTCACTCGAGCATCGCGTGATATGCAAAGTTTATTTGAATTACTTGATAAGCTAGACAATGCTTCGCTAGTTGCAAAGCGTAAGTTGACCGTACCTTTTGTGCGCGAGTTGTTGTAAATAGATTGACCACGGCGACACGGCGAAAATAATGTTTAAAATGGATACTGTTTTTACTGTATTGTCTTAGTTCAAAATAATCTAATTTTTGTTAAGGAGAACCTTATGTCAGAAACATTTACCGGCAGTTGTTTATGTAAAAAAGTAACTTATAAATTAGTGGGTGAGGCAATGCGCTTTTATCATTGTCATTGCGAACGTTGCCGTAAATCAACCGGTAGCGGCCATGCAACTAATATTATGATTAAAGCCGAAACAGACATTGAATGGTTAAGTGGTGAAGAACTATTAAGCCGTTACAAAGTACCCGAGGCCGAACGATTTTATAGTTGTTTTTGTAAAGAATGCGGTAGTCCGATGCCGCGTGTTGTACCTGAATTAAAGGCAGTACTCATAGCTGCCGGTTCCTTGGACATGGTTCCCGAAATGAAGCCACAGGGAAGAATTTTTTGGGATTCTCGCGCATCGTGGTCGTGTGACGATAAAGAACTGCCGGTATTTTCTGAATATCCACCCGGTATTTAATATTCTTCAGAATGTGTCGTTGCGAACGTAGTGAAGCAACCTGAAACCCCATTTTGTACAATACATAATCAATTTTTGCTTTAAAAATAACCAATCAAACCGATTTTGGTAATTTTTCATAGTTATTTTATTAAACTTTATGTATGATTTTAGTGATTCAACAAGGATGTTGTGCGAAACATAACCCCCCTCATCCTTAAAATAATAAATGAAATTTTTTTGGGGAATACTATGAATAAATGTATCGCGGTTGTTTTTGGTTTGTTTCTTATTATCTATAGCAATGTTTCAATTGCTGATTTTGTCTTAGCTCGTCCATATGTATCATTATATGGTTGCAGCTCTGCACCTCCTGCACGATTTAATAGTTTAGGTGCCGCATACAGCAAGGGTATGTCATGTATACAATCTGAAGTTACTGCAGCTAATAGTGTATATTTTGATATGTCTATCTCAGGCGGAACATATTATAAAACAGGAGGTACTCATGTTTGGGCTATAAAAGTCCAACAGGTATGGAAACTTGAGCCCAATAAAGGTGATGTTTCGTATGCTTATTTACAGATAACAGTTCTAGAAAATTCAGAACCAACCAAAAAAACACAAGGTACTGAAGGCAGTAGTCCCAAAGAAAATAAAGTTTGCCTACTAAGCGCAAATCCCATTAACTTTATAACAGGTAATAAATTAAAAACACAAACGGATTTCAATGGTAGTGCAATAACACCAATACGTTTTAAACGTTACTATAATAGTTATGACAGTGTTGCCAGTAACAGTGGTTTTAATCAGGTTCGTACTACCAGTTTAGGTGTTGCATGGCGGCATACCTATGATCGCAGTATAACTATTACCGATAGTAATCGCTTAGCTGATGTTAATCGAGCCGATGGCAGTATAATTTCATTTAGTGATTATTCTGGTGCTGGTTGGGTATCAGATGTCGATATCACCGCGACACTAACAACAACCGCAATCGGCTATCAATATAAAAATTCTAGACTGATTGAAGATTATGATTTCAATGGCCGGCTACAGAAAATTACTAATATCAATGGGCGGTCACAAACGCTAGGTTATAACCTAGATGGTACACTCAATACGGTTACCGATGATATTGGTAACGCTTTAAGCTTTACATACAGTGGTTCCAATCTACAAAATATTACGGCACCCGATGGTAGGCAGTGGACATACACTTACGACGCTAATAATAGTTTAAGTACGGTTACTAACGTTGTGGATTCAACAACACGAACTTATCATTACGAAAGTAGCTATAACAAAAATTACCTAACCGGTATAACCGATGAACGTGGTATTCGGTCCGAGCACTATACCTATGATCCCTATGGTAAGGCGAATGGTTCATATTTAGGGAATGTTAGTGAAAATATATCCGGCATTACCGTTCAGTATCTAAACGTTGGTAATAATGATAAGTTAGTGACTGCCAGTAATGGTGCTAAAACACGTTATGCATGGACTTCACAAAATGGTGTACCATTAATAACGAATATTAGTGGCCCAGGTTGCACAAGTTGCAGTGGTTCTGGAAGTGCAAGTTACTCATACGATACAAAAAACAACGTCACATCCTCTACCATCAACGGTGTCACCACCAACTACAGCAATTACGATAGTAACGGCAATTACCTAACAAAAGATATTGCCGTAGGCACACCCGAACAAAAAACCATAACTTATACTTACGATCCGCGTTTTTTCAGTAAGGTAACATCTAAAACAGAACCCTCTGTTTTTACAGGTAGCAGCAAAGTCACAACCTATACTTACGACAACTTTGCTAACTTAACGCAACTTACCGTCAATGGTTTTACCCCAGTGGGCACGCCGGTTAGCCGCACTACCACGTTCACCTATAACGGCCCGTTAAACCAACTTGATAGTATCGATGGCCCACGCACCGATGTTAACGATTTAACCATCATTGTCTACTACCCTAACGATGCCACCCAAGGGAACAACCGTGCCCGAGTTAAACGCGTTACAACCAGTGGAATTATTAGCCGCGATAACATTCAATACACCGCCACAGGCAAAGTGGCCAGTGAACAACGCACTAATGGTGTGAGTTTAACCTACCAATACTATGCGGGTAACGACCGTTTACAGCAACTAACACAAACAGGCGGAAACATCAGTTCAACAACGGGGTGGACGTATCTTACTACTGGTGAAGTGCAAACCATTACCCGTAATGCCGGTACACCTGCCGCAAGCACCGTGACTCTTGGTTACGATGCCGCCCGTCGCTTAACGAGCGTAACGGACAATAAAGGAAATCGTCTAACTTACACGCTAGATACTGAAGGTAATAAGACCAACACCAATGTATATGATAGTGCCAACCAACTTCAACGTGCGCTCACTAAAACATTTGATTTATACAATACACTGGCCACCTCGTCTCAGGAAAATGAATTAATAAACTATCATTATTCACCCGACGGCACCCTGGCGACAAAGGTTAACGGTAAAGGGGTCACAACCGACTATGGTTATGACGCCTTAAAACATTTAGTCGCCGTCACTCAGGATTTAGGCGGCACCGATCCTACAACACAAAATGCCAAGAGTGTTTACAGCTACGATGCACAAGATAATTTAACGAGTGTAAAAGATCCTAAAGGCGGTAATACTACCTACCGTTACGATGATTTAGGTCATTTACTCAGCCAGACAAGCCCCGATACCGGCACGACACAATTGAGTTATGACAGTGCCAGCAACATAAAAACAAAAACAGACGCAAAAGGCCAAACCACCACCTACGATTACGATGCACTGAATCGATTCATCCATTCATCCACAAGTGATGGCCGAGCCACAACGTATCGCTATGACCAAAATGCAACAAGCATGGGTCGCCTGTCCAGTGTCAGTGACACCGACTCCAGTGTGGATTATATTTATAATGCCATCGGCAACATCACCGCACTCACACAAACCCGTGCAGGCCAGTCGCGCACACTCACGTATCACTATAACCCCCTTGGTCAATTAACAAGCTTAACCTACCCCAGTGGCGCCATCATCACTTACGGTTATACGGCGGATGAAATCACAAGTCTGACATTAAACGGCCAACCCCTGATAAACAATATCCAATATCAAGCCTTTGGTTCGGTTAAGTCATGGTTATGGGGCAATGGGATACTCAGTCGTCGAGACTATGATTTAGCCGGACGACTCAAACAACTTGCAGTGGCCGATACCACACTCAATTTAGCCTTAGTCCGCAACTTTACTTTTGATAAAGTGGGTAATATCGAAAGCATCCTGGATAATAAATGGACACAAACCTTTGCTTATGACCGCTTAAATCGATTAACAACCAATAACGAGTCCGAAACAGCGACACCGACTACCGTATTACGATTGCAAACCATCGGCTACGATATCAATGGTAACCGCACCCAGTTAAGTGAAACCAACCCCCTCGCGACCACAACGGATATTTATAGCGTTGATGCCAACAGTAATCGATTATCGAGTATTAGCGGCAGCACCCCTAAAACGTATACCTATGATAACAACGGCAATATCCTAAACGATGGAACACATTCCTATGCCTATGATGCCCGCAACCGCTTAATACAAGTGGATGGCAGTGTGAACTACACCATCAACCCCCTCGGTCAACGTGTTGCCAAGTTAGCAAACAAAAATATTGATTATAGTTATGACACAGCCGGTCACCTCATTGGTGAATACAATGCAACCAACACCAACAAAACAGAATATATTTATTTTAACAACGCGCCCATCGCCTTAATACGAAATGGTGCGATTGCCTACATCCACACCGACCACTTAGGCACCCCCCGTGCGGTCACCGCAGCGAATATCACCAACGATGTCCTCTGGACGTGGAAAAGTGATCCGTTTGGTCAAACGGCACCGGTTGAGAAAGTGTACAGTGATGGCAGCCATTTTGTGATGAACTTACGTTTTGCGGGGCAGTATTATGATGTTGAGACGGGGTTGCACTATAATTACTTCCGTGACTATGATCCTTCTACTGGGCGTTATGTGCAGTCTGATCCGATTGGGCTTGAAGGTGGTCTAAATACCTATGGGTATGTTGAAGGTAATCCATTGTATTGGGCTGATCCTTTCGGTCTTTCACCTTGTGATGAAAAGGATGAAGATTGTTTACAAAAAGCTCTTAATTCTTATTCGTTCGAAAAATCCACTAATAGTATGCTTGGATTCGGTTTGGGGTCTGCCGCTTTTGGCGGTGCGGCGCAAACAGCGAATAAATCAGCTAAGAAGCCTCGTGGAGGTATTGCTGGTGGTGGTAAAAGTGGTAATTATACAAGCTATAGTAGAAGATACTTCGGGAACGGAAAGGGTCGATCGCTTGGACGCACACCAATAAGTTCAGTTGCTAGTAGGTTTGGTATACTTGGGGCTGGAGCGGCAGCTTGGATGCTGCATTATGATGCTCTTCAGATTTATCTTGAATGTATGGATGGAAAGTAAATGATTGATACCAAAGCCCGCAAACACTCACTTTCGCTTCTAAAAAAAATAGATGAAGAAAAACTTACAAATTGGCACTTGGAAGAAAATTGGCCTAAATCCAAAACTGACCCTGCAATTAATTGTATTCTGCGATGGTTGTGGACTTTGTATGATGACGATAAAGAAATGATTATGGCAGATACACTGTCAGATGATAACCGTAAAATATTTGATCGGTGCAGTGATTTTCTAAAATCAGATACAGAGTTCATTACTTTGACTCTTAAGAGTGAAGAAGAAGCTGAAATTAGAAAGCTGTGGGGTAAGGAGTGGAGATGTGATTGTACTCTTCCTAAGGATGATGATTGGCCCTTTCCAAAATAAAGAACCTGATAAAATCATTTTCTGAAAACTGTATTAGGAATTTTTTCTCTCATATCAATAACGAGGCTGTAACAGCCTAATTTACATACCAAACTACGATCCCAAGTAACCTCGTTCAGTTTATAATTACTTTAGGGATTATGATCCTTCGACTGGGCGATATATTCAAAGTGATCCGATTGGGCTTGAAGGTGGGTTGAATACGTATGGGTATGTTGAAGGTAATCCGTTAAGGTATATAGATCCATTTGGATTGATGAGCAATTGTGTTGCATGTATATTAGACTGTAATATATTGTATTATGTGGACAAATATAATATAGAAAAACTTGGTAAATCAGAACAGGGGAAAAATGCTTTAGACCCTGGTTTTGATGTTAAGAGTAAAGATATTGATCGTTTTATTACTGGCAAAATGTATAAATCTGGTGCCATAAAATTTGCCATAGTAATTGAACACAAATTAAATAGAAGTAGACTAAAGAAATGTTTAAATGATTGTAATGAAGGTGATTGCTCAGATGAAAACACTGATTGTAATAATAATTAACCTTAGTCTGCAGGGTGTTGTTAATGCAGAAGATCTTAAATTTTATGATGATGTAAACAAAGAAATGACTATGCTTTACTGTGATGAGAAAAAGGTGCTTAAACATTTAAAGATGAATAATAAGCAATGTAAGGTTTATGTTAAAAATTCAATTAAAAAATGCCATATACATACTAAAAAAATATATTCCATGACTAACAGTAATGAGAGCATAAAGCGTAATAAAGATAAAATAAATAAATCTATAAGATTGTTTATGAAGTGTTTAAATAAAGAAGTACTAAAGACTGATAAATGACAAGTATTTTCTTTATAAACGCATCAAGAATTTATTTATCAATCAAATTACAAGGACGTAACAGCTTAATTTATAAAACAAACTACGATCCCAAGTAGAAATATTCAGTTTATAATTACTTTTATTTAAGGATATTTAAAAAATGAATCATTTAATAGTGTTTTTAGTATCAATTTTCTTATTACCTATAAATATTTGCCAAGCAGAATGGATGTCAGATGTTGATAAAAAATACGAAGTTAGTAAGCCACAATTATATAAAAAAGTTGCTAAAGCTAAGACTCTTATAAGTAGTGCAAATGGAAATTCAGACTTGAATTATCAAGCTTTAGGAATATTGCGTGAAGTTTTAAAAAAAGACCAGAAGTTTGCTCCTGCTTATGTACAAGTTGCTCGATTAATTGCAAATTTTGGGCATAGAATTGGCAATGAAATTGATGGTTCTGCCTTAATGAGTCAAGAAGGTAGTTTGTTAGCAGCACTTAAAATTGAACCCAATTATGACTACGCTATCGTTATGATGGGCTATACCAAAATGTACCAAGGCAAACTAGATGAAGCTGAAGACTACTATAAGCGCGCCATAAAAATGAAATCTCACTACCCTTACCTTAAATCACAAATGGCTCAACTTGAAAGAAGGCGAGGTAATTACCCTCAATCTTTAGAACTTGGCATTCAAGCTTACAATGAAAACATAGATACACCTACAATTGCTGCAGGTGCAATCACTGAAATTATTTATTCTTATGAGAAATTAGATGGCGATAATAATAATGAATTAGAGGTATGGCATAGTAAACGTGAAGAGCTAGAACCTAATATTGCTTGGAATTGGGGGCATCATGCTCAGTTTCGCCTATATAGAATTGGTGATTACGAAAATTCAATAAAATATGCTAAGAAAGCTTTAAGTTTGATGAACTATCAAAATGCCCGCTGCACATTAGCAAAAGCTTATTATGCAAAATGGGCAAATATAAAAGATATTGAATCAAGGAAAGCTGAGGCTGAAGAAATTTTTGCTAAAGCAAGGTCAATTTATGTATCAGGTGAGATGGTAGCTCTAGAATTTGGAAGGAATCCTGTTCTTAAATCTGCAAGTAAACCTCTTTTAAAAAAAATGACAGGACTTTTTACTAAATATGAAGATCTAAAAAAACAGGATCGCTGCTATTAAAAGTATTTGGTATTAGATTAAAATGTAAAGTCCATATGTGATTTTTTCGCAATACACTAAATTTGTCTGTAACAGACTAATCTATAGGCCAAACTATGATTCCAAATAGCTCATTTAGTTTATAATTACTACCGTGATTATGATCCTTCGACAGGTAGATACGTTCAAAGTG
>CAYYLL010000032.1:0-35737 GCA_964472525.1 uncultured Thioalkalispiraceae bacterium
AATTTTTCCTTTGACACCGTTTTGCCCTCTACTCTATATATAATTAATAATTAAATTTCTTTTCCGAGATAAACTATCTTATTTTATCTCAACTTCAGTTAAAACTGGAGCGCTTAATCAAACTTCCATTCACACCAGAAAACTGGAGCGCTTCGTTTAATTTCTATTCGCACCAATAAAAACTGGAGCTCATAACCGGATTTGAACCGGTGACCTCTTCCTTACCAAGGAAGTGCTCTACCGACTGAGCTATATGAGCCAAAACACTAACAGGGCCAACATAGCTAAACATTCTCTAGCAGCCACAAGCATAATTTGGAGCGGGTGAAGGGATTCGAACCCTCATTATCAGCTTGGAAGGCTGAGGCTCTAGCCATTGAACTACACCCGCAGATCCTGCCTTTTGCAACGACTTACGCCGCGCTAAATTCTTAAAAACTTTTATCTTACTGTACTTACAATTTATTTCATTCAGGCAATTTATTTTATTCAAACAATTTGCTTCATTCAAACAATTTACCTCTTTCAAAATCTTCAACCCATAAAAAAATGGTGGAGGGGGGAGGATTCGAACCTCCGAAGGCGGAGCCGTCAGATTTACAGTCTGATCCCTTTGGCCACTCGGGAACCCCTCCTCGAATGAAGCCGCACATTCTCGTTTAGCAGGCTAGTCTCTGTCAATATAAATGTTGAAAAATTCTTCATTATTAAGCTAAAAATACCAATTTTTTGCTCTTTGAGGCAAAATCTGGCCCGAAATTTGCCAATAACTAATTTCGCATATTTTTTCAGTCACTTAAATTTAAGATCTCACCCTGCTCAGCCGATACAAAAGTATGCCTCAAAACAAAAGAGAGCGGCGTAATGACATATTTTAAACACCATAAGTAACCGTTCAGCATAAACCAGCATAAGAAACCGACCTCATGGCAAAAATACTATTAAATAATGTAGAAACAGGCATGGAGCTTGATGCCGATGTGGTGGACAGACAGGGACGGGTGTTATTAAAAGCAGGGGTTGTCTTAAATGAAAAACATTTACGTATTTTTAATACATGGGGGGTACTTGAAGTCAGTGTTAAAGGGGATGCCGAAATCACCGAGACAACAAAACAATACCCCCCCGAACTTATAGGGGAAGCCAAACAACTTGCAATAATTCACTTTCAACACAATGACTTAAGCCATCCGGTCATTAAAAACCTGTTTGATTATTGGCAATCCCATTACATGGATAACAAGGTGAGTTAAGCCCATGGCACGTAGCGCAGAACACATCGTCCAAGGCACTCTGCAAGTCGCCAGTTTGCCGACAATCTACATCAAAATAGATGAAGCCTTAAACAATGCTAACTGTAGTAACCAATACCTTGTCGACATATTAAGCGAAGATACGGCACTTTCTGCCCGTTTATTACGTTTGGCAAACAGTGCAATGTTTAATTTCCCGAGCAAAATCGACTCTATTGCCCATGCCATAACCATTATCGGAACACAGCAGTTACGCGCACTGGTTTTGGCCAGCTCCGTGATGAAACTGTTTAATGATATACCGGAAGAATTAATAAATATGGAAACATTCTGGCGCCACAGCATTGCATGTGCGGCCAGTGCCAGAATTATTGCTTCACTCCGGCGCGCGGCCAATGTTGAATATTTTTTTCTGGCAGGTCTTTTACATGATATTGGCCGACTGATTATGTTTAAAGAAGTACCCGTCGAAATCAGCCAAGCGATGCAACAGGCAAAACAAACACAACAACTGTTATTTAAAGTTGAAAAAGAAATTCTTGGCTTTGATCATGCCAAATTAGGCGGGCTGCTATTAAAAGAATGGAAACTTCCCGCACAACTCATTGACTCAACCGCATTCCACCATAACCCCAGACGCAGTGCCGACTTCAAAGACGAAGTCGCCGTTATTCATGTTGCCGATATTATTGCTAACAGCCTACAACTTGGCAGTAGCGGTGAACACTTAGTACCGACACTGGACAATCAAGCATGGGACTGTATTGGTTTACCCGATGCCATTATTCACACCGTTATTGATGAATTACATAAGCAATACACCATTGCCGTTGATTTTGTTCTGGGAGCAGATAATCCAGATGAAGAAATAGCCAGATCGGGGGCGGCATGAGTTCTTCTGATACCACTGACAATAGCCAGTACATGACGAAAATGTACAATCAGCTTATTGATGCATTGCACACCATTGCAACGCCCGATGATGTGTTGCTGCAATTTGATGGCGAACCCGATACCACCATTATACTGGATGCTGTCTGGTTACGAATTCGGAAGATCATGTCACTTAACGAAATGGGGTTTTTGTTATTGGATGATGACGGACTGGATTTTAATTTAACCTATTATCAACCGGCCAACTCTTTTAATCATATTAATCAAATTTCCAATACAGCAATAAAAGAAGGAACGTTTGCTTGGGCATTAAACCAAAATCGTGCCGTTGTTTTGCATGGCGATAAAAGCAAGCCATCACGCTTGTTTCATATTGTAGCCATCCGCGGCAAAATTATTGGCATGTTTGTCGCAACCTTTGATTACGATACCGATAGTATCAACGAAACAACACTAGGTCTGCTTTCCATTATTTTATTGAATTGCGCCAATACGATTGAAGCATCCATATTGAATATGAAAGTACGAGAACAAAATGAAGCCCTTGAAACAAAAATTGAAGAACGTACCCGACAACTCGCCATCGAAAAAACACGAGCAGAAGCCGCTTCCATCGCCAAGAGTAATTTTCTCGCAACGATGAGCCATGAAATACGCACACCGATGAATGGCGTGCTGGGAATGGCACAAGTAATTGCATCAACAGAATTAACGGAAGAGCAGCAGCTTTATGTTAATACCATTTTAGATTCCGGTAACTCACTACTAGTCGTCATTAATGATATTCTTGATTTTTCTAAAATTGAAGCAGGAAAAATGGAACTCGAACATAAACCATTTAACCTGGAAAAAATAACAATGGATATTGTTAGTTTGTTTAAAAGCAAGGCTAATGAAAAAAATATTCAACTCAGCTACCACATTGAAGAAAATTGCCCAATTGATTTAATGGGTGATAGCTTGAGAATAAAACAAATTATACAAAATCTTGTCAGTAACGCCATTAAGTTTACCGAACAAGGAACAATTAAAATTAATATATCAGGCTCGCTAATAGGCAATAACGCTGCCAGCTTAATGGTAAATATTAGCGACACAGGTATCGGTATCGACCAGCATTCACAAGAAAAATTATTTTCAGACTTTACGCAGGTAGACTCATCCACTACACGAAAATTTGGCGGTACCGGCTTAGGCTTAGCAATATGCAAACAACTTATATCGTTGATGCAAGGAGAAATAGGTGTTAACAGCCAAGTCGATCAAGGTGCAACTTTCTGGTTTACTCTAAACCTGAAGTTGAATAAAAATATTCAAACGCATGAGCCTGAAAATAATCCCGAACTTGCAAACCAGCTTACGCCATTAACAGGAGCAATCCTTTTAGTAGAAGACAATATGGTAAACCAACTGGTTGCAAAAGCTATTCTGGAACAATTTGGTTTAATGCCCGATATCGCCAGTGATGGATTACAAGCGGTAGAAAAAGTTAAAAATAACACTTATGATTTAATCTTAATGGATTGCCAAATGCCTGTACTTGACGGGTTTGATGCCACCCGACAAATTCGACAAATTGAACTTGATAATAGCACTCAGCCACATACCCATATTATTGCATTAACCGCCAATGCACATGACAAAGATAGGGAACGTTGTCTGGCTGCCGGTATGGACGATTATTTACCAAAACCCATTGTTAAAGATGACCTTTATAAACTTCTCGCTCAATATTTAAATTCGCAAACCAATCTTAAACAACAAACAAACTAGGTGCCGACCATGTCTGAAAGTAATGCTATCGACAATAATACCATTGAAGCCCTAAAAGAAATTATGGGGGATACCTTTAATTTACTTATTAGCACATTTACCGATGACACCGGCCAACTGGTTCAATCGCTCACTGAATTACAACAGCAAAACAAGTTGGAAGTGTTTACCCGTAATGCACATTCAATAAAATCTAGCAGCGCCAATGTAGGGGCATTGCAACTTTCAAGCATTGCGGCAAAACTCGAAGGACTGGGCAAAAGTGGTGACATTGCAAATACCGACACACTGATTGAGCAACTCACTACCGAATTTAGTCATGTCTGTAGTGAGCTGAATGGACTGGATTAATAAACTTTTAACTCATTAATTATTATCATAACAATTACTCCCAATACATTTACGTGCTGGGCTTTGCATACGCATAATCGCCTGAGCCACGATGGGAAAACGTTTTTCATTCGAGTTAAGGCAGTTGTTCTTTACAAAAGTATCGTTTGAAGACATCGAAATGGCTTTCATGATCAAGCTATCCACCATAGGGACTATCAGTTTCATACAATAAGTCACCCGAATTTTTAGTAAATTAGCATCCTGAATCGATAACCCGGCAACAGTAGTCCTTCTAAAAGATAAATTATCATTAGGCACTTCTCCTCCCTTGTTTCTGTAATATTGGAATACCGCATCAGTTGGATTTAATAACTCAAACTTAACGAAACCATTGGCAACTTCATTACGCGCAGTCTCCCGCGCAAGCAGTACTTTCTTTTCTAATTCATTATTGGGGTTATTAGCATTGGCAAAACGCGCAAACAACGGTGTTAGCCCACGAGTGAACCCATTTTTAACCGCCGTGATACTTGCATTTTCCAATGTGCCCGCTCGTACGGCTTCAAAGGTTGCATAATTTAAAGTTGTTTTAGCCTGATAAATAAAAATAAATTGAATCGCACCCAAAATAAGCAAGAGCATCACCGGCAACACAACCAGAAACTCGGTCATGCTTTGGCCCTGCTGGTATTTCATTCTTTGTTACCTGTAGAAGGTTTATTAACAACCAAAGGTTTAACTGGGGAAAGTTCACCTTTAGGTCGATTTTGTACCGAATTATTTGTTGCTGCTGCTCTATTATTTTTACGACGCTGCTCTAATATCTTAATTAACGCATCCGCCGTTTGCTTCGCTTGTTGATAAAGAGGTGAGCTCTCCTCCATATTTTTTAACATTTCCAAATACAATGCCGTGGTCTTTCTTAAAGACATTAAGCCAAAATTATGCCACGCTTTATCGTAGGTGGGCTGTCTTACGACCGCCTCACGATATGCCATAATCGCTTTTTCAGGTTTTTGAGTGTGAGCATAGATATTACCCAATCGAAACCAAACTTCAACAACGTTTGGCGACAGCGAAAGAAGATAACTGTATTTTTCTTCTGCCAATTTCCAGTTTTTAGTTTGATAAGCTTTAGCAGCCTGCTTTTGTATTAGAAAAACATCGGGTTGCTCGGGCGGCGCAGCACAGCCAGAGAGCATCACTATAAAGATACTAAATAAAAAGAATCGACTGTTAGTTATTATTTTATATTTTTTCATATTTTAAATATTATTCACTGTTATTCTGCCATGATGTTTTCAGGTAAGGCTTTCCATAAAAGTTGCATACCCGCCTCTATCTGTAAATTAGCGGCCTGCCCTGCTATTAATTCCAGGCTAACCTTTGTGTTCGAGCAAGCCGCAAATCGCATTGGACGCAAATTAGAAACGACTTTATTAACCTGCCCGTTATTATCCAAAAAAATAATATCCAGATCATAACGCATACCGATAGTATGCACTGACGGACAAGGTTCTAACCAAAACCCCTGATGAGTATCGAGTGTTTTGCGTGCCAGTAATCCACGCGCACGTTCCCAAGCATTATTTGCCTTGAATACTTCGGGAATAATGCAACGTTGACTTACCTTATCAAAAACCTGTCCCATTAACATTTATCCAGCCACACCCACTACATTCATTACAATAAACCTTCGCCCATAAATTTCATAAAAATCGGGAAACCCAACACAATAAAGGTAACCGGGAAAATAAACATAATCAGCGGCGCGATCAATTTTACCGGCGCTTCCATCGCCATTTTTTCTGCGCGCTGGAAACGTTCATTACGGCGTTGCTCTGACTGTACTTTTAAGGTTTTTTTCATGCTCGAACCTAAACGTTCGGCCGTAATAATGGCACGAATAAACGTGGTAACATCTTTAATGCCCAAACGATCTGACATTCGCTGTAACGCATCGGCACGACTAAAACCGGCTCGAATATCACGCATGACAATGGAAAATTCATTGTATAAAGCGCCATGTGGAACTTTGTCCATGGCCTGAGTTAATGCACCGGTAAAATTCAAACCCGCCTCAACCGACATGCTGATAAAATCGAGGAACACTGGCAAAGCGCGCACCACTTCTTTTTCTCTTTTCTTGCGCGTGTCGTTCAACCAGATTTCAGGGAAATAATAACCAAAAGCCAAACCCAATAAAGGCCAGATAATCTGATGGTCCTGTAGTAAATCCATCACTAAAATAGCAGCAATCATCTGGAACAATGCGCTTAAAATACGCACACCAATAAACTCTTCTGCATTCATCAAATAGCCTACGCCTGTTTTTTGTAAACGTTCGTCCAGTTTACTTAAACGTTCTACCGGGTAGTTACTACCAATATAGTATGCAAAAATACGCACCAATGGCCAACATAATTTTAACCAGCCGGGAAGCGGATCCAGAAAATCACGTTGGTCTTCAGGAACCACAAGATTAAAAAGATAGCCAGCTATCATTAATGCTAGCAAGCTACCGGCAACAGCAAAAGCGGTTGAATATAAAAATAATGTATCTATCATTGTTACACCTGTTATTTATACGTCGATATACTAAACATCAATTGATGTTATTTTTTGTATAGTCATATAACCAAGAAATTCCATTACCACGATAACGGCCAATGTTCCCCAACCAATCGGAGTGGTAAATAATTTCCCCATCGCTTCTGGTTCAATTTGCATTAAGACCACGCCTAATAAAATAGGTAAACCCGTCATCACTTTCCCTTGCAAACGACCTTGCGAGGTTAAACTTTCAATCTTGCCTTCCATGGTGGCCTTACGGCGTAAAGTTTGTGCCAGCGTTTCCATCACTTCAATTAAATTACCCCCGACCTCTCTGGATATTTTAATAGCTGAAACAATCACGATAAAATCAGGAATAGGTAATCGCTTTTCCATATTCGATAAGCCCGTATCCATGTCCACACCAATACGGGTTTGTCGCATCAATAATTCAAATTCCTGATTCAAAGGCTGTGGCTGCTCGGTGACTAAACTGTCGAAGGCCATCGGTAAACTTGCACCCGATTGCAAACTACTCGCAACAGCTAGCAAGGCTTCAGGAAGTTGCTGCTCGAATTTTTTAAAACGCCGTTTTTTTATTGCTTTATAAATTGTCCACGGTAATGCAACCATGCCGATAGTAACACCAATAACAATAATCCAACTATGTGAAAGTAACCATGCAATCACCGAGAAAAAAACAATACTAAAAATATTTAATAAAAATAAGCGTTGCGGGTCAACATACATAAACATGTCACCCAAACTATTGGTGGCACTTTCACTAAAAGTACTCTGGTATTCTTCCCAGAATTTACCCGAGGCTTTTAAACCTAGCCAAGCTAACATACCTGCGGCAACCGCCATCAAACTAACTGCACTATAAAATAGAATATTATCCATTGGTTTTAACCTATATTGTTAAATATACTCATATCCACATTTAAGCCACGCTTACGCATTTGCTCATAAAATTCCGGCACTTGTCCGGTAGCAACAAAACGTCCTTGCAGCTTACCATCGTCATCATAACCGTCCTGTTCGTAACGAAAAATATCCTGCATTTGAATAATACCTGTTTCCATCCCTGTTATTTCCGTGATGTAAGTAATTTTCCGGCTGCCATCGGGGAAGCGATTCTGTTGCACGATAATATTAATTGCCGACGCAATTTGTTCACGAATTGCCTGAATCGGTAATTCCATACCGGCCATTAGTACCATTACTTCCATCCGCGATAACATGTCACGAGGCGTATTGGCATGTGCGGTTGTGAGTGAACCTTCATGGCCGGTGTTCATGGCCTGTAACATATCGAGTGCTTCTGCACCACGGCACTCACCCACAACAATTCTATCCGGCCGCATCCGTAAACAGTTTTTTACCAAATCACGAATAGTCACCTGACCAGTGCCTTCAATATTTGGCGGCCGTGCTTCTAAAGTAACAAGATGCGGTTGTTGCAGTTGTAATTCTGCGGCATCTTCCACAGTAATGACCCGTTCACCTTTTGGAATATAATTGGACAACACATTGAGTAACGTTGTTTTGCCCGAACCCGTACCACCCGAGATAATCACGTTTTGTTTATTGACTACCACGGTTTTAAGAAAGGCCATCATTTCTGAACTGATGGCACCAAAGTCCACAATATCCTGATCGGATAATTTTTTGGTTGAGAACTTTCGAATCGTAATACAGGGGCCACGCAATGCTAACGGAGGAATAATCGCATTTACCCGTGAACCGTCTTTTAAACGTGCATCCACCATCGGCGAACTTTCATCAATACGTCGACCGAGTGGTGAAATAATGCGTTCAATGGTCGACATTACCGCATCATGGTCACTGTAGATAACGTCGGTATGTTGTAACTTACCATTACGTTCAATATAAATATCATCAAACGCATTAACCATGACTTCGGTTATTGACTCATCCTCAAGTAATTCTTCTAACGCACCCAGGCCAATAGTCTCGTTGAGTACATCTTTTGCTAACGTCTCACGTTTAACGTGTACGGGTAGACCTTCATCAACGTCATCAATGATTTCATTGATCATTTTACTGACTCTGTCACGCAATTCATCATCACTCCAGTTACCAATATCGGTACGCTGCAAGTCCATGATGCTGAGTAATTCCTGATGAACATGGCTACGCCACATCAGTAATTCATTACGTAAAATTTGTTTAACATCTCGCAATTCCTGAGTGCTGTTAACATCATTTTGCTCTAATTTTCGGCGTTTTTTATCCTGTTCATCATACTCGGATGAATCTAAACGAAGTTGATAATTAGCAATGTTGATAACATCACCTTTTTCTAATGGGCCGTAGCGTTCTGTTATTTTTTTATCATTAACATACGTACCCGCACCTTCACTTTTATCTTCAATAAAAAGGCCATCTTTTTGTTGGTGAATTTCCGCATGTACCGGTGCAATACTCCAACCACGCAGATGAACCAGATTGTCTCTATTTTTGCCGATAGAACAATGGTTCAATACACAACGCAACTCGGCAACATCAACGTCTTTATTTGTTTTTACATTAATATTAAACATTGTAATTCACCTTATTCCAGAAGATCGGCATTAGCAGAATCTTTCTTCATCCATTCACCTAAGTCAGATGCCTTAACAAAACGTTTAACCAACTTATCGCGCTGTGCGATTGCATCAACATTAATTTTTGAGTCGGCTTCAAAAATGGTGGGCGTTACAAAAATAACCAGTTCTGTTTTCTTATCGCGGGTTTTAGTATTTTTAAACAAGGCACCAATAAGCGGAATTGAACTTAAATATTTTACTTTCGTTGTATCTTTACTCAAGGTCGAACTCAATAAACCGGAAATAACAATGGTTTGACCGTCTTTCATACTTAAATCAGCTTGTGCTTTTCGGCTGATAAAGCCAGGGACACCGTTTAAAGCAACAGAAGGATCAGGAGAACTTAACTCAGTCTCAACCCGTGCGGTGATATTCCCTTTATCATCGGCTACCGGTTTTATTTTTAATTTAATACCGTATTCTTTAAAGGTAATCGTTTGACCATTTTGGCTAGACGTAATCAGTGGTACTTCACCACCCGCCAAGAACTCAGCCTCTCCGCCACTACGTGCGGTTAACGTTGGTGAAGCCAGAATAAGTGCATCACCGTTGCTCACTAACAAATTAATGCGTGAGGTCATTGCCGTTATAATACCAAAGAAACCAAACGTTTTACCCAACAGTGCAGTGGGTGCAGAGGTCCCGTTGGCATCAATCGGAAACGTTGGTCCGGGTGTTGCAACCGCACCCCAGGCAGGCCCAGGAATACTCGTTTGCCAGTTAATGCCGACTTCTTCCAAGGCACTCGTACTAAAGTCGGTTATTTGCAGCTTCATATGAATCATCCGGTCATGGAAACTGGCCTTGGTTTCTCGCGCCAGCATAATAATATTAGGATAATATTTTTGAATCATTTTTAATTTAGCAGCATCCGCCGGCCCTACATCACCATCAATCACCGTTCGTCCACCAACCGAACGAACAGAAATACCCGACACATCACGTAGCAAGGATTTAATCTCGGTGGCGGCGGTCAATGGGTTCGATGCGGATATTTGAATAGTTAAATCACGCTCCCAACCTTTTTTACCCCAAATATGAATAAGCGTTTCACCTTTCTTTTCAGCTAAAATAATAAGCTGTCCTTTTTTTGTGATTGAGGTACTCAGGATTTTACCGTTACCCACGGCTACGCGGTCAACCTCTCCAATTTTCATCACCCTGACCTCACCCATATACAAGCTTATAAACTTGTTCTTGATGATTTTGCTTTTTGCAGAAGCCGGTAACATAAATCCAAGCTGACCCACGCCGAATAAAACTAATAATATAATGACTCGTTTCATGAGATTATCTCTTTAATTATTTAATTTAACTTTTGTTAATAATGATTCAGAAAAATATTCAACTAAATATTTTTAACAACCATTACTCAACCGGTACTTTCTCAACCACGGCAACACCATTTTTACTGTTGCCACCCACTAAATAGTCAACCAACCACACGGGTGCGGCTCCACCAGACGCTGACCCGGCTGAAAATTTACTAACAAGTTCAGGCGTGACGGCTTCTTCCGATACCGAACCTAAAAATTTACCATCGTTACCAATCACTTTTCCATTTTTAGAAACAGTACCGATAATTTCACCCTTGTCGTTAACGACCTTGCCATTCACAACACGGCCAATAATGTTACCGTCTTTATCGCGCACCACTTTAACTTTAGTGAGGATTCGTTCAGAAACGCTGCCCAGTGATTCACCACTATTACTTACCACTGTTCCGTCTGCGTTAACCTTACCAATCACTTCACCTTTTTCATTAACGACTTTGCCATCAACAATTTTGCCAATCACATTACCGTCTTTGTCGCGCACTACTTTTTCGGTCATCACCGATTCTTCAGAGGCGGTACCAATAATTTCACCCGCACTATTGGTGATAGAACCATCAGAGTTTACCTTGCCAATAACTTCACCTTTGTCATTAAGCACTTTGCCATTAACAATATGACCAATCACCTTGCCATTTTTATCTCGTACAATTTTTGCTTTACCGATCGTTTCCTTGCTGACCGTACCCATGATTTCACCGCTGTTACTCACCACCGTTCCATTAGAGTTCACATATCCAATTACTTCACCTTTGTCGTTCACGACCTTGCCGTTCACGACTCGACCAATGATGTTACCCGACGCATCCCGCACCACTTTTCTGGTTTTTTCAACTTCGCGCGCCAAGCTTTGAGCAAAGGATAAAATTTGAGTGGGTCGCACACTGGTAAAGACAAAACCTTCGTCACTACGGTTTCTCAACGATGCCGATATACGACCCGCCGTGTTCGCCGCAAATAACAAGGCTGTTTCTTTAGGTGTTAAATTCATGGTTAAGGTGTTATAGCCTCGTCCTCTGTTACCGTATGAAACGGCCATGGTTGCTTGAACTTTTGCTTCAAGCTGTCGCCCCGTCGCCAGTACTTCAACATTTTGCAATAAAGGAAAAACCACATCACCATCACCGGCTCCACCCACCAGTTTGGTTGGCAGGGTAATATAAAGATCCACATGGTTACCCGGCTCCACCATGCCATCAATGGATGTTAGTTGGTCAATCGGAATCGTTACCGCACGTCGCCCTGTTTTTAATACATCAGAAAAATCACGGCGTTGGTCACCCGTTACATGACTCCATAATAATGCCCGTCCTTTTGCCAGAGGTTCCAGTAAACGTCGGCCTTTAACAATGTTGAACTTACCCGGTGGCACAACTTGTTGATGCACATACATACTCGGCATTCTACGCACCGATAACGTTGCCTTGCTCAGCACCGCACCACGTCCCAAATTTCGTGAAGCCACAATAACATTGACCATACGTTCACTGGTTTGTTGATACGCTTCTTTAAGAGCGGCTTCTCTAATTTGTAAATATTTAACCGCTAAAAATGCAGCCAGTATGGCTAGCCCAATAGCAATTAACAGTAATCGCAACGGACGATTAGCACGAAGAACAGCAACAACGGATTTTATTTTATTTGGTTTGCTCATATCGATATCTTCTTTAGTTTAATGTTTATTTTAACTCGTTAATTTATTTGCTTTACTCAGGGACTTGCATCATTTTTATCAGGCAACTCGGCAATAGAAATTGCATAAGAATAACCCTCTTGTGATCCTTTCATCGCATCGCGCATTTGTTTCATCACATCGTCTCGGCCGGTGTAATATAACGCTGCGATAATGGCTGCAACAATCACCACATACTCCACCATTGACTGGCCGCGTTGTTGTTTAACCTTGTTTATTTGATGTTTCATTGCACTGACCTTTCTATCACGCTGATTCTGTCTTAGTTAAACCAGTTCTTTTTCTTAATTTCATTAACCAAAATACTGCTATCATCACCCGACGAACGAATAACGAGGCTGGTTTCATCTTCATCTTTTGAAAAAACAAGAACAAACGCCTCAGGATTGACTGTTTTATTCATGACCTGATTCCATTTTTCTTTTTTAAAATACGTCTGATAATACTCTGCATTTTTATAGGCAGGATATTTATTAAGTATCAATAATGTTCTTGCCTTTTTATATTTATCCACTGTTTGCACGTCATTCACAATGACTGAACCCTGTAAAAACGGAAAACTGCTTGTTTTCAGGGTATCGCCTTTATTTAAATTTAAAATATTAAGACGCCCCCGTGTTGCAATATCCGTTTCCCCCGGTCCAGCCGGCTTAACCTGCACTGTTATAAAATATTTACCTTGCAAGCGACTTATTTGTTGCCATTGTTCGTATTTATTTTCAACAAAGCCATCCGACCATCGATTGCGATAATAGCGAAGTACCTGCGCAACGGATAAACGGCTCGAAAAATTAACGATTTTTAAAGGTACGCCATTGGTAAATATTTTTTCGGCCAACTGCGGCAGTTGTTTGGCTTGTGGTGGCAATAAAATATTCGGCCAACCTGCAAAAACCGGTGTTATGGCTAATAACAATCCGCTACAAAGAATTAAAGTTCTAAGCCATTTATTACTCAAAGGAACATACTCCCGCTGGACAGGCCGGAATAATGGAACTGTCGGTGACCGGATCGGTATCAACAAAACCAAAAATTAAACTATCCGCACCTAGCTCCGGTGCAATAGACACACCTAACACTTTATAACTGAATACATCTTGTGCGGGCTTAAATAGCGGCCGTACCTTGGCAAAAGGCACAAAACTATCGGCCCATTTTGCAAATTGAGTATCCTGTTTCTTTTTACCTTCGTTACCCGCCGCTGACCAACTATCGGTTAAGATAGCTGCACGGCTTACTATTTCAAGATTGAGGGTATCGAAAATACTCATATTGGGAATGTTATTAACTGCCACTCTAACTTCGGGGCGATAATAGCCTTCAAAATGAAACTTGGTGACAATATCAAACAGAGGACTGTTAGGGACAGGGATAGGCCGACGCCCCGTCAACGTTTCTGCGCCGTCATTAAACCAGTTAAGTGCATCAATTAATTTATCCCCAATATAATTAGCGGGAATATCAATAATATTCGTTGCGATATTAAAAGCCCGATAACTCGCCGAAGGAACCTCTTCATCACCCTTTGGTATTTTTGCGCTAATGCTGTCGTAGCTAACCAATTGACGGCCCCCATGATCCTTCCACAACATATTAACTTCACCAACGCCTAGCCCTCCCGAGTCCGACCGGCTGACTAGCCTGTCGGTATTACCAAACACTCGGCTGATGGTTTCTTTTTCTAATATAAAAGTAGACTTAACGGCTGCTGTTGAAGTGTACTTGGGGGCTTTTTCAAACCATACCGTACGTTCCCATGCCATATAACGAGCCGCTTCTACCGATGAATGTTTCATATCAATGTATTTACCCATCAAGGGTATTAAGATAAACAATGGCACCAACAGAAATGCCGCGGTGACATTAAATTCGGCAATGGCTTGGCCTTGTTGTCGGGTTATAAGCATCTTATCGCGCCAACTGCTTTAATCGTATTAATTCGCTATTCGGTTTTACACCACTACTATCGGGATCCGGATCGACATATTTTAAATTAGAACGCAGTGTCGAACTTCCACCTGATAATCCTTGCGTAATCACCGACCACTTACGAATATTGTCATTAACCGGCTGTAACCGTACCTGCCAGTAAGGACTAAAAGTACTGCCTTTTTCATTAGGTGCGTCGGGATTTTTAAAATAAACCCGTGCAGCCGCAATGGCAAAAATAGCACCGCCTTGTTGATTATTGGTATTAGGTATCAGTAGCGCATTAAACTTGTTTCCCATGTTGTTAATCTGTGCCTTTAAGGCGTCCCCAAAACGATTAACCTGCCCACTCAAGAAACTACCACCGATACCACCCGGTAGTGAGGTATTCGCTATAAATTGATTTCTATACTCATTAACAATTTCATTAATATAAGTCGCAATAGCCCCGCCGGGGTCGCCTTCATTGCTTCCATTACCACCGGCCAACTTTGTTTTTACGTCAAAATCACCCACGGTTAATTTTTTATTCGACTCATCAATACGATCACTAGTATGTAACTTATTTGCGTCCTTACGTACGCTCACCAAAAACACGGGGGCTTTGGTCACGCCGGGGTAACGTTCAGGATCGATGTCCGTATAAAAAGGTAAACCCGTGTATTTTCCCGGAGGCAAACTGCCTACGGTTATTGCCTCAAGGGCTGAAACAGAACGATAGACCGCTCCGTTTCTAAAATCGACGGCACCGCCGTATAATCCTCGTGGTTGCCGTGGCCCCGCCCATCCCGGTTTCCTTCTCGTTCCTTTTAGTATTGGTCCCAGTATCGCTCTCGGATCTTCAGCCAACTCATACGAAGCACCGCCCAAAGGAAGACCCAATTCCGTCCCCCCTTTGATAGGAGCAGCACAATACCAACCGACGATCCTGAGACCTGAAAAACGGGGTAAATATAATAAACACATTTTAAATTTAAATTGGACCGATAAATTAACTGTATCCAGAGCCGTCCAGTCATAAAAATCTTTTCGACGCCGAACATTAAAACGCAATACACTGCCGCCGCGTATATCAAAGCCAAAATTAATGCTGGCCGAGCCACCCGGCAAAGGGATAGCAGGTGGATAGGCTCTTAAATCACGGCGGGAACGGTCTTTAGTCCAAGGGTCTCTGGAATCATTAACAAAGGCAGCAAAACGCCGAGTTGCCTCTTTTCTTTTCTTTTTTTGCTTCCGATTTGTCAAAAAAGGATTCGGACTGCTTAAAAACCGCACCTGTTGTTCAGTTGCACTAGCAAGCGCAGCAAGCGCGCCAAAATTGGATAAGGTAGCCCCTTTCGCATTGGCATCTATAATCTTTGGTAATATTTCAAGTTGGGCTTTTTCAGTTGCAACCCGCATAATAACCTGATGTACTTGATAAATCTTTTGTAAAACAGGGGTCATCTTTAACGCAACTTTTCCCAGGTAAGACATCATTCGACTCACTGGCCGCGCGATAACCTGATCATAAAGTTTCATAAAACCTTGCAATAGACCAGAAAAGATACTGCCAACATAAGGTATCGCTTTAATAATGAGTATACCTATCTCTCTACCCGAACCGCCTAACGCATACTTTCGACCCCAAGATTTAAAGGCCGAAAACTGCCCGATAGAAACCTGATTCGCCACCATCGCCCGATTGGTATAAGCCATAAAATTAAGCTCACGCGCGGTTAAAAGCGCGGCACTGTAGGCCGCTGCATCGGCCGCGTTTTGCACTTCCATTTTGTGCCTGGTTAACTGGCCGGTATTAAACAAAATAATCAACCCCACTAAAATCACCACAATAAACACCAAGGCAAACACCATGGTCTGGCCATGTTGCCGTTGGTAAACCCGAATGGTGACTGTTCCTTTTAGCATTGTTTTATAGTTACTTTTTTTAGGGCAAACAAATCCTTATGCCACTTAACCAAATGTTAAATGGCTCAAAAAATAAAATTAATTATTTAAACGGCTACTTTGATTTCTTGCCTTGGTCAGTGTAATTATCCAAGCCACCTTTAGCTCCTGCTGCTGATGTAGTATCCTTAGCGGCAGTCTGTGCAGCCTTTTTCGCTGCCACACCACTTTTACCACTTAACTCTTGTGCCATACCCGCCACCTGGTTTTTCACTGTTTTACCAAATAATGAGTACACGGCTATCGCGGCTATCGCAATCAGTGCAACAATAATGATGTACTCGGTCATACCCTGACCTAACTGCTTTACGTGACTCTTATTTTTTAAACGACCCTTTATCATTACAAAATCTCCTCAATCTTTAATTTAATCCAACCTTAAATAGCTGTTATGTTTATTCCTAAGCAAAAGTGTAGGGGATTTACTATAAAATTCCAACTAGACAAAAGTATGATTTTTTTAATAAATCGGCAAATTTTATAGATATATACCTAGTAGCCTATGTTAAGCTCAATGGAAAAGAAGGCTATTAACAATAACTTATACGTATTCTGGCCAACAAATGAAAACCTATATTATTGATAACCATCCTCTATTTATGGACTCGCTCTCGCAGCTAGTCTCATTAATACAGCACGATAATACTATATATAAGTTTACCCATACTCTGGATGCGGTTGAGGCATTAGACAAAACCCGTCTACCTAGCCTTATTTTTATTAATATTAGTATGCCTAAACTGGATGGACTTGGGTTTTTAACGGTGTTGCAAAAACGCCAAATCCTTAGCCCCGTCATTATGCTATCCGATAACGATGATATAAAAATCATGAAAAAGGCACTGACATTCGATATTGCCGGTTTTATCCCCAAAACCCACACAAGTGAGCAAATACAACATGCGTTAAACCAAGTATTTAATGGTAATACCTATATCCCTGAAACAGTTGAACTACGGCTATCGCGCCTTAAACATTTGAATACCGGCCAAATTCAAACCGACTCCAGTATTAATGCACTGGGGGTTACCCGTAGGCAGCGTGAAGTACTTAAACTGGCTGCTGAGGGGCACGCTAATAAATCCATTGCGTTACTGCTGAATATTAGCGAACACACGGTTAAATCCCATCTTTCGGCTATGTTCCAACTTTTACATGCCAATAGTCGTGCGGAATGTATCCAACACGCTTACCAAACGGGGTTGATTATCCCTCCCGATAATAATTCGATATAAATCAGAATGTTAAATAAAAAGCCAATAACACTAATATTTTAAGGCTAAACTTAAAATTTTCGGCTAAAATCGACCCAAAGAAACTGTTAAACAGTTCACAGTTTTCCTACGGTTACTCATACTACAAATAAATAGATTGAATTAGATATTATGGCCAAAGCACAGACCGCACGCTCAATTGTTGATAGCGCGCTAAATTTACCATCCCAAAAACGCAATGCATTTGTTGACGATGCCTGTGAGGGTAATGCAAGCCTCAAACAAGATGTATTGGTTTTATTGTCTCAGTCAGACAATCAAATACCGGCCAATGCCTCTGAAAATGTAAAATCTATGATTGGCGAACAGGTTGGCCCTTATAAAATAGAAAGTATTATTGGTGCCGGCGGCATGGGCATGATCCATAAAGCAAAAGATACCCGTCTAGATCGCCATGTGGCCCTAAAATGCTTGCCGCCGCATCTAACGGTAAATAAGCAGAACCGCGAACGTTTTTTAAATGAAGCCAAAGCCGTGTCACGACTGGATCACCCTAATATTTGTACCCTCTATGATATTGGCGAAACTGACGATAAACAACTGTATATCGCTATGCCTTTTTATGATGGCTACACGCTCGACAAAAGAATGTGCAATGGCCCCATGCCACTCGATGATACTATTGCAATTTGCCTGCAAATAGCTGAAGGCCTACATGCTGCGCATAACAGTGGCATTGTTCACCGCGATATTAAGCCGGCCAATGTCATTGTTACCTCAAAAAATATTGTAAAAGTGCTTGATTTTGGTGTGGCTAAAATTAGTGGCGTTAATTTGACTTCAACTGGTGTGAGTTTGGGCACGGTTGCATATATGTCACCCGAACAACTTTGTAGCGAAACAATTGATGCACGTACCGATATATGGGCTTTAGGCATTATGTTTTATGAAATGTTGGTCGGCCACCGCCCTTATAAAGGCGATCAGGCACCCGCTATCATTCATTCGGTACTCTATGCTGATAGGCCTGATTTAAGTGTACCCGATCATTTACCCAAAGCATTAAACCTTGTTATAGACAAAGCACTGGCTCGCTCGGTTGACGACCGCTACCCATCTCTTATCGAATTTATGCAAGATTTACGTAAAATTTCTAACAATGAAACCATTACTCCGCATTCACCTAAAAATGATGATCGCACTTTTGACCCTAATGCACCCACCAAAGAAACCATTGCTCATTTTGAACAGCACACGATCGATGATTTAACCAAGGAGCTGATGAAACATGTTGGCCCAATGGCTCCGGTCCTAGTAAGTAAGGCGATTAAAATCTCCACTAGCATGGAAGATTTGTGCGACAAACTGGATCAACATTTACCCAGCGATGGTGTTCGCCAACTCATTCGACAACGTTTTGCAGTTGGCCCCTCATCTGCAACGCTGACCGCTGAACGAGCAGTAGTGACCGAAGGTTTAACACTCACCGAAACACAATTACAGTGTGTTAGTGATGTTACAACTTCTTTTATTGGCCCCATTGGTAAGTTGTTGGTTAATCGTTATAGTAAAAAATCCCAGACCACGGCGGGCTTATGCCAGTTATTATCAGAACACCTTGATGATCTGGCTGATAAAAATGAATTAATCAAGAAAATAAAGAAATGTTTCTAGATTGGAATATTTCAATTAATAATACAAAAATAAAATAATCATATCCGATACCCTTTATTCTGTTCGTTTACTGACGGCCATCGGTATAAATATAAAAAATATAAATATGGAGTTGTCACACCATGGGCTTAAGAACAAAATTTAATTTATCTTTTATCATCGTTGCCGGTATTGGCATTGCTGCTTCGGGGTTTATTTCCTATAAAATGTTACAAGATAATGCGCGTGCAGAAGTACTAAATACCGCCGGTATTATTCTTGCCAGTGCTAAAGCAAATCGTGGCTATACCATTGATGAAATACGCCCATTGTTAAAGAAATTAGATAACGGTTTTGTACCACAAATGGTTCCGGCCTATTCAGCCCATGAAAATATTAAACGATTGCACGTACGTTATCCAGAATACAGTTACAAAGAAGCAACCATTAACCCAACCAACCCTTCTTCACGCGCAACGGACTGGGAGTCTTCTTTAGTTGAATACTTTAAAAATAACCCCGAGAAAAAAGAACTGATTGGGGAACGAAATGCAGCTAAAGGCCGTTCACTCTATATTGCTCGGCCAATAAAAATAACTAAAGCAGGTTGTTTGGCCTGCCATGGTAAAGTGGATGATGCCCCCAAAACGATGCTTGCACGCTATGGCGAAGCGAATGGTTTTGGTTGGAAAATGGGCGAAATCGTTGGTACCCAAATTGTAAAAGTTCCCATGTCGCTACCACTCGAACGTGCTGACAAAGCCTTTACAACCTTTATGATTTCCATGTCGATTATTTTTATCACCGTGATTATCTTGTTAAACGTTCTCTTGAATGCCATTGTAATACGCCCCATTAGAAAAATGTCGATGCACGCAGAACAGGTGAGCTTAGGCGATCTTGAAGCAGCCGACTTTAAAGCTAAAGGCAATGACGAAGTGGCATCACTCTCAAGTTCGATTAGCCGGATGCACCGCAGTTTAGTGAGTGCCATGAAAATGATCGACGATGAATAGCTTAAAGTACAGCATATAAATTAGACATAAAAAAAACAGCTTAGTGGTTAAACCACTAAGCTGTTTTAAGTATGGTGCCGGCACCAAGAGTCGAACTCGGGACCTACTGATTACAAGTCAGTTGCTCTACCAACTGAGCTACGCCGGCTTTCTTTATAAAAAAATATTCCAGATATGCTTCTTTAAAAGAGAGCGCATTTTAGGCAAAAAACAGCAATATGGCAATGGTAAATTCAGTCTAATTTTAAACTAATTTTAGCTCAGCTATCTAAGCTAACTTTTTGATTAAATTGAACAATTTAAAGAGACTTTACCCACACCCTGAAAGGTTTTTTGTAAGCGGGCAAGTTGTTCAGCCGTAAGTGGTGTTTCTGTCGAGGGCCAATCCAGCCAGTAGCTCCGTTTTGGTAAATCCACAGGAGAAATGCTGGCTATTACTCCTTTCCTTTTCATTTCAGCCAAACGCCTGCGCGCTGAGGATGATTTGGAAAAAACCCCCAACGATATTGCATTTTTTTGTGAGCCGGTCGCAACCAAAAAGTAATCATGAATACCCAGCTCTTTTATTTTTTTAATTTGTCGGGCTGCGGCTTTCCGTGACTTTAACGGAGGAATAATGACCCAAAAACCTTCTACTGAGGTTTTCTGTACTCGACGTTTCGTTTGAATATCCCATTTTTTTAGCCATTTTTGTGCTGCAAGCGCCTCTGTTTTTCGTGCAAAGGCTCCAACACTAAAACACATTAAAGTTTTATCAGCGACTAAGTTGTCTTCAACGGGTGGCTGCGGTTTTTCTTTTAATAGTAATAATTTAACCGCACCATCCGGTTCTTCCATTTGGCCAACTTTACTTAAAAGCTCACCCGCACGGTAATTCCAAGCAAAAAATCCGATATTTAAGAGAATTAAACTGTACAAAAACCACTTCAACATAGCATTACTCAATAAATAGTGCCAAACCGTCTAAAACGAGTTCGGGTAAATATTCTACCTGCATCGGTAATAATGGAACAATCTCTTTAGCTCCACCACCAGTTAAAATACACAACGGCGCACACCCCAATAATTTTTCAGAAACTGAAAAACATTGCTGTATAAACCCGACTTCGGCCAATATCCCACCAACGGTCACACATTGCTGGGTTGATTGGCCAATAAGTAAGGGTTCTTGTTGTTTATTAGTGTTAGCAAAATCTGAATACAACGCTGACTCCTTAAGACCTACATAAATACCACTGGCCTTTTCTCCTAACGCATCATTCATCAGTAATAAACCCGGCATCATCCAGCCACCTAAATGTTGACCGTTACCGTCTACAACATCAACCGTTACCACCGTACCACAATCCACAATTAAAACAGGTTGTGCTTTAATCCGGTTAAATCCAGCTAGCATTGCAACCCATCGATCTGAACCTAGTAAGGCGTAATCAAAATAACCACAACTTACCCCCATAGCCGTGGCCGAGGTTTTAATTTGTTGAACCGTACATTGAAACGCTTGGGAGAGCTTATCCTTTATATTACAGGTTAAGGTTTCATTTGCCACGCTCACTAAAAGAATACTTGCAGGTGAAGCCGATATTTTTAAACTATCCAAATCAAGTACATTTAAAAACTCAGCACTTTTTACATAATGAATAGATGACCACTGATTTTCATTCAGCGTTGCATATTTAGTGTACGAATTTCCAATATCAATTAATAAGTAAGACATTCTAAATTATTCTTTATTTAAACGAATGCTAACTTCACCCGAATACAATGGGTTAATACCGCCATTAGACTCAACCAGTAACGCACCCTGTTTATCCACACCTCGCGCAATACCTTCACTCAAGTGCATATGCCCCTCTATATTAATGGTATGCCCTGCCAATAAATCAAACTGTTCCCATTGTGACACAAAACTGACAAAACCCTTCTCATTAAATTGCTGCAAGCAAGGAATAAGCTCATTTAAAATCATTGCCGCCACTTCGTTACGGTTAACGTTTGTTTTTAACAAACTTTGCATATCAACCCATTGCTGATCAATTTGACTCGCAGCATTCTTGGGCATATTGACATTAACCCCCATACCAATAACCGTATGACAAGGGCTATTGGATTCACCACGCAATTCTAGTAATACACCCGCCAATTTCTGGCCATCGACATAAACATCATTAGGCCACTTAAGTTTCACATTCTTAATTTCAAATTTTTGTAATGCTTTAGCCACACTTATGGCAACAACTAAACTCAAACCTGCCATTTCAGCTATTGAAATATCCAAATGCCACAACAGCGACATATAAACATTACTGGCAAAAGGGGATACCCAATATCGGCCCCGTCGGCCCCGCCCTTGCGTTTGAGTTTCAGCTAAAACAACGCAATTTTTAAGTTGATTTTGTTCCAAACATTCCAGTAAATATTGATTAGTCGACGGACATTCAAGTAATATTTCTACCCGCTGCAACAGCGTATGAAATTTAGTCAATAAAGAATCTAGAATCTCTTTTTTATTCAGAACCGTTATCGGTTCTTCAATTTTATACCCCTTACTTTGAACGCTTATAATTTTATTTGGAAGGAATTCATTTAATTTTCGTATTTTCTTCCAAACAGCAGTGCGGCTAACCTCTAGCTCTATGGCTAAATCTTCACCAGAATGAAACTGGCCATCACTTAAGTGGTTTAAAAGTGTTAATAGATCCGTCATAATATTTACAATATCGCTTTCGTAGTGAACTATTGTACCCAATTTAAGCTAATTGATCGCAAGGAAACGTCTCTATTGCTTTCATATTTTCATCGTCTAAACTTAAAAGCTAATTATTAACGACATCACAAATAAATGCGCGCAATAAAATTTATTACCATAACGGAACAAGTTCCATTTTATGCCTTTTTTATAGCCGCACTGTTTCTCCTTTTTGTGAGCCGCTGTGATGCGACTGAACTTACCTTAAACACAACTGGAAGCCCCCCGCTTAATACTCCCAAACAAACCGGCTTTATGGACTTAATTGCAACCGAAGCGTTTCATCGAATCGGGATAACACTCAAAACCATTAAACTACCGGCTGAACGTGGTTTGATAAATGCCAATGTCGGTATTGTTGACGGTGAAATGAGCCGGATAAAAGGGTTGGAAAAATTATACCCTAACCTAATTCGTGTCCCAGAGAAGATTATGGATTGGGACTTTGTTGGTTTTAGCCAAAAAGATATTGATTTAACTCACGGTTGGTCCAGTTTACCCCCCTATTCTGTTTCATTTATTAATGGTTGGAAAATTCTGGAGAAAGATATCCCAAAACGGGTCGATATAACTAAAGTACGAACACCCGAACAACTCTTTTCGATATTATATAAAAAACGAACCGATCTAATTCTTTACGAACGTTGGGGCGGTTTACTCTATATTAAAAATAAACATTTCAAATCAATAAAAATACTGTCTCCCCCACTGGCTACCAAGGAAATGTTTATATATTTACATAAAAAACATAAATTACTCGTACCTAAATTAGCTAAAGCATTAAAACAAATAAAGCAAAATGGGCGCTATACGACTATTTTTAATAAAATACTTATGCCATTAAAATAATAATAACCTTATATTAAAAAATGTTATAAGGAATGTCTCTCTATGAAAGACTAAAGAAAAAGGTGCCTTAATCAGCTAAATTTTATTGAGCAGCTTAGGTCGCATTAATATGCTAACTATACAAACTCGCCTAAACTGAAACCCCTTAGCCCACAAATAAACACATTACATTGTATTAAAATCACCATCAGCTAAACTTAATGGTTAGCGTATAATTAAGAGACATAAAAATAGATGTATATAAAAAATCTCTGCACAATAAAGAGGCGAAATACATTCCTTACTTTTTTTATAACTGGGCTGTTTGTCTTTTTCACCCAGAGTTCTTACGCCACTGAACTCACTTTAAACACAGCAACCACCGCCCCCTTAAGTACACCACAACTGACTGGTTTTTTAGATCAAGTGGTTAAAGAAGCTCTAGCACGTAATGGATATACTTTAAAAACAACACAATTACCCGCAGAACGCGCATTAAAAAATGTGAATGCCGGTATAGAAGATGGTGAAATGCTTCGTATCAAGGGCATGGAAAAACTTTATCCAAACCTGATTCGAGTACCTGAAAAAGTCATTGATGTCGAATTTGTGGCTTTTGGGCTGCATAATATTAATTTAAACAACGGCTGGTTCAGCTTAACCCCCTACTCAATTTCATTTATTAATGGTTGGAAGATTTACGAAAAGAATGTTCCCAAACAGGCGGAAATTACAAAAGTAAGAACGGTTAAACAACTCTTTTTTATGTTGCTAAAAAAACGTGCCGATATTATTCTCTATGAGCGTTGGGGTGGATTGCTCTATCTTAAAAACAAGCATCTCAATACTATAAAAATGGAACTTCCACCATTGGCTAAAAAAGAAATGTTTATTTATTTACATAAAAAACATAAATTGCTTGTACCTAAATTAGCCGCAACATTAAGACAAATGAAGCTCGATGGCAGCTACCAGCATATATTTAATAAAATACTCGCACCCTTAAAATAATAAAATGAAACCAATCTTTACCGGAAATCACCACAGCCTCGCACGCCGCTTACTCTTTGCGGTTATCCTAATGAGTACGGCTATTACTATTTTAACCAGTGCTTATCAGCTTTATGCTAATTACACGCGCTATGTTGATCAAATTGAGGAACGTTTTACCGAGATCAAAGAAATCCATGTTAAGAACCTGTCGAATAGGCTATGGACTGCGGATATCGAAGCTTTAAAATTAAATCTTGAAGAAATTGCAAGCCTTCCAGACATACGTTACATGGAAATTAAAGAAGGAAAGGAGCCAGTTGCAAGTATTGGCACAAAGCAGCTCAAAAAAACAATTACCCGAACTTTCCCGATGACCTTTAAGTATAAAGGTAAAATGCTTAATATTGGAACCTTAACCGTACAGGCAACACTTGATAACGCATACCAACAAGTAAAAAAACAAATTATTGATATTTTGGCCAGTAACGCAGTTAAAACATTTATTCTTGCCGGTTTTATCCTATTTATTTTTAATCGTCTAATCACTCGCCATTTAGAAACCATGTCGGACTTCGCTGAAAAATTAAATATTACTCACCTCGATAAACAACTGGTACTCAATCGAAAAATTAACCCCAACAAAGAACCGGATGAACTTGAAATTTTAGTAACCGCCTTTACCGCAATGCAACAAAACTTAGCAGTGTCAATTGAATCGTTGCAAAACAATGAAGCGCATTATCGCCAACTCGTTGAATCGACTACCGCTATCCCTTGGGAACTCGACTTATCGAGCTGGTTATTCACTTATGTTGGCCCACAGGCACAGACAGTATTAGGTTACCCAGTCGACAACTGGTACCAAAAATATTTCTGGGAAAATCATATTCACCCTGACGATGCAGAAACTGCAAGCAACTTCTGCATAGAAGCCACCAAAATCGGGATTGACTATAGTTTTGAATATAGAATGATTAAAGCGAACGGTGAACACATTTGGATAAAAGATGATGTTAAAATTATTTATAAAGACTCAAAAGCCGTTAGCCTGCAAGGTTATATGTTTGATATAACCGAACAAAAATTAAATGAAATTGAACTCAAAAAATACCGTGATAACCTTGAGCGGTTGATTACAGAACGAACAACTGAACTCATGATAGCTAACAAGGAACTCGAAGCCTTTTCGTACTCGGTGTCACACGATTTACGCGCACCGCTTCGTGGTATTGATGGTTTTAGCCAAATATTACTTGAAGATTACAACGATCGTTTAGATAAAACCGGTCTAGATTATTTATACCGTATTAGAAAATCAGCCCAAGTCATGGGGCAAATCATTAATGACTTGCTGTTACTATCTCGCGTAACACGTCAGGAATTAGAACTTAAAGCTATTAACTTGTCACATCTCGTCAATAATTCAGTGAGCCGGTTGCAAGAAGATAGCGACCGAAATGTAACTATTTCGGTCGAAAAAGATCTTGTTACCCAAGCAGACGAAAATTTGATGTCCATTATTATAGCGAATCTGTTAGGCAATGCCTGGAAATATACCAGTAAAACGACTAATCCAAATATCGAATTTGGTAAAATGATTAAAAACAATAAACCTTATTTTTATATAAAAGATAATGGCGTCGGCTTCAATATGGAGTTTATCGATAAAATATTCCAGCCTTTTCAACGCTTGCACAGCGCAAATGAATTTGAAGGTACCGGGATTGGGCTTGCAACAGTTGCTCGGGTTGTACACAAACACGGGGGCGAAATATTTGCTGAATCTGAACCCGGCAAAGGTGCAGTTTTTTATTTCAGTTTGGGCCAAACCTGACCACTGTATATATTAAATAAACTTAAATTTCCCATTACATAACCTCGGGAAAGAAAAACCCCCGTATTCATAAGAGTACGGGGGTTTTGAGTTGACCACATTGACATGCTTAAGCACGTGGCGTTTCAGTGCTTTGGTTTCTATCGCAACGCTGAGTATTTCTTCCAGTAAGGATCCCAGTTTATCGCCTACACGATTTTACCATTTAACCAATGTTGTTGGGTGCAACGGCAGCTTGTGTTGTAACTAGTCGCCCCATTAAAATGATCTTGATACACTGATATCATTTCAGTTTTTCAGATCTTCCAGCCAGACTTTCTGGCAGCGATGACGTTGTCGCTGCTGCATCATCTCATGGATTTTTGTGCGAGCTTCTGACAGGGGTACTGTTCTGGCCAGATGAATTTTTTCGCAATAAAGCAGGTGCAGGCCCAGTTCTGTTTCGACGATATCGCTGGTGCGGCCCTCAGACAACCCAAACAGAACCTCATCCAGCTCAGGATAGAGTTTGCCCTGTGGCAGGCGCCCCAACTTACCCCCTTCCAGCGCAGAGGGACACTCAGAATACCTGCGCGCCAGCTCGGCAAATCGCTCTGAATTAGCGCGTAGACATTTTTGAATCAGGCTCATCTTTTTTTCAGCCTTTTCCCGTGTATTGTCCGGAAATGTCTGATTGACTGTCACCAGGATATGCCGGGCAACACGGGTCTGCGGACGAACAAACCGTTCCCGGTGCCCCTCATAGAACAACAGAATATCCAGCTCACTGACCTCGACGCTATCTGCAGCCACACGCGCCATGATCACATCGAACATGAGCTCTCGATATAATGCTGTACGCAATAGGTGCTCATTCAGGTTATTGTTGGCGAGATCAGAAAGAAACTCTTGCTGGCTTGCATAGCGACTGACGATTCCCTGCATAGCCTCATCGACACGCTGTTCAGAAATGACAATGCCACCTGCTTCAGATGATGTCAGGGCGCGAGACTCAAGCTCGAAGCTGGCATCCGCCTGACTTCGGACGGCAGTGATTTGATCGGCCGTCAATTCAGCAGGCGTCCTGCCAAATTTAGCCAGCGCATTGCGCAACAGATGATAGGCATACTCAGGGGGTTTCTCTGTCATGAAATTTGTGCACCTGAAGGCGCAGCTACTTTCTGCTCGTCTAACACCGAAGGCGCAATCGCCGATTCAGGAACCAGCAAAGTTCGGCCCGAAAATCGAACATGATAAAAAACCCCGTCAGGACTATCCCGCAGAACCTTCTGGATCTCACCTTCTGCTCCCTGCTCGACAATGACATTACCCTGCAGGCCAAGTGGACACACTGAAACCACCCTGTCACGAAACTCGAAGCAGCTCGGAACCCAGGGATCTTTTTCCGGCTGCAGCTCTTCTGCCCGGCAGCCGATAATTCGATCGATATCTATAAAATGAACGGAATAAATAAGCTGATCCTGTAGAAATGTACCCACATTCTGCACATAACCGACACTGCCACGTCTTACCAGCAGCTTGCCTGTATCTAAACCAGGCCAAGTGCCATCATTACGCAGATTACGCAATACTCTAACCGCATCTCCAAAATCATATTCTGGCCGCATATTTAACTCCGCTTCAGTAATTCTCAGCTTTCAATCAAGACGCTACTCAATGGCACAAAAGCCGCTGCTTTTTGGACTTTGAATACATTGAATACCTTTTCGGTCAGGGCGTCGGATTTCACAAAATCATCATAGGCGCTCTGCAGCAATTCGCGATAAAGTTTACCTCGTTGTGTTTCATCAGCGGGTAAGCTGCCGGCAGATAAATAGTCATGAAAGCGCTGCAATATATGCAGGCGATTTACCTGCACCACTGCCGGGGCATACTTAATCTCAAAATATTCGAGGAAGTCCTCTGCACTGTCCAGCTCTTCCATATCCAGCTCTAGCTCTGTATCAAACATTATTTTTATCTCCATTCATAAATTAGTTACTGTAGGTTCGCCTTTAGGCGCACCAAATGATCAATTGTGAAACAACATATACGTTATTTAACCGCTGTTGTTCGCTTCATGGTGCCCGCAGGATAGAAGGCGAACTACAGGTAAACGAATTCCTTAAGAACTAACCTGTGAGCTCCTCGTAAAATCTGCGTAACTCGCTGTCCTCTGGACTGCGCTTAAAACGGGTTGCAAACTTGCGCAAGCGATCCAGAATACGGCTCGCCTGTTGCCGATTAAGGTCCAAGCCCAGATGTTCATAGGCATACATCAGGGAACGGGTGCCTGAATGTTTACCCAGCACCAGGCTGTGTTGCCGACCAAGTTCTGCTGGATCTACCCCCTGATAATTTCGTGGGTCCTTAAGCAGGCCATCGATATGAATCCCGGCCTCATGAGTGAAAGCGCCATCGCCTGCCAGGCTCTTCTGCCAGCCAACTGGGCGTCCGGATGCATCCGCGACCAGTTTTGACAGGGTGGAAAAATTCTGTAGATCAATGCCGCTGTTAACGTGGTACAGATGTTTCAAACCCATCACCACTTCTTCAAGCGGCGCATTGCCAGCCCGCTCACCCAGACCATGTACCGTCGTATTTACATGGCTGGCACCGGCGCGAACAGCGGCCAACGTATTGGCCGTTGCCATTCCAAAATCATCATGCGCGTGCATCTCAAGTTCGAGATCCACAATGCTGCGCAAATACTGAATCCGCTCATAAACTGTAAACGGTTCCATAATGCCAACCGTGTCTGCAAAACGAAATCGGTGTGCGCCGGCCTGCTGAGCCATGTCTACAACCTCAGCGAGAAAATCCGGATCGGCGCGTGATGCGTCTTCGCCGCCGACACAGACTTCCAGCCCCATATCCTGAGCCAGTGGAACCTGCCGTTTAATTTCGGCTAATACCCATTCCCGACTGCGACCCAGTTTGTGCCTGATCTGCTGATCAGAAACCGGTATCGAAAGATCAACCATATCGACATTTAGATAGCGGCATTGCTGAAGATCATAATCCGTCATGCGGCACCAGGCGATCAGGCGAGCATCAAGATCCAGATCAGCAATCGCCTGAATGGTTTCCTGTTCCTCACGACCCATGGCCGGAATCCCGACTTCCAGTTCGGGTACGCCTAATGCATCCAGATGTATGGCAATGGCCAGCTTTTCCTCCCGGCTAAAAGCGACGCCGGCGGACTGTTCGCCATCCCGAAGGGTCGTATCATCGATAATAATTTTGTCTTTTGAAACCCGCATCGTAATCATGTCCTGCTCTGTTAAAGTAATAAGAGCAAGTGCTGTGCCAGCATTATATATATTGAAAAACAGTTGCTTAGCCAATATCGATTTGCTGCTGGTGCGACAGGTAACAACAAACTACATACACTTGTAGCAAAACCAACAGGCAATAATAAAAAATTCCTCAGGAATATGCCGGGGCGAACAATTTTTCTGGCTCATCCACCGGACCCTGCTCACCCCAGTACGGAGACAGTTTACGCAGTTTCGCGACTATCGCTGGCATCACTTCGATTACCTTCTCTATCTCATTCATATTGTTATAGCGGGACAAAGAAAATCGAATCGTACCGTGTGCGGCGGTGAAAGGAATATCCATCGCCCGCATCACATGAGAAGGCTCCAGCGATCCGGAAGTGCAGGCAGAACCGCTTGATGCGGCAATCCCAAACTTGTTCAACATCATCAGAATCGCCTCACCCTCGATATATTCAAAGGCGATATTAAGCGTATTGGGAAGACGATTCTCAGGATCGCCGGTAACGAAACAATAAGAAATAGCTGACAGGATTCCTTCTTGCAGACGATCGCGCATGCTGGCCACACCGGCACTTTCATAGTCCATGTGTTCCAACGCCTGTTCAGCCGCCACCCCCAGGCCTACGATAGAAGCGCTGTTCTCGGTGCCCGCGCGACGCCCCCGTTCCTGATGGCCGCCACGCAAAAATGAACGAAAGCGCACCCCACGACGTAAATACAGAATGCCAATACCCTTTGGCGCATGCAGCTTGTGACCGGAAAGGGACAGCATGTCGATTTTGCTGTTTTTTAGGTCGAGGGGGATCTTGCCCACTGCCTGCACCGCATCAGTGTGAAACATTATACCCGCCGCATGGGCTTGTTCAGCCATTTCCAGCACCGGAAACAGGGTGCCCGTTTCATTGTTGGCCCACATCATCGACACTATCGCAACCTTATCCGAGAGCAGGGCCCGGTATTCTTCCATATTCAATCGACCTTTATTATCGACTTTCAGGTAATGGACACTATAACCTTCCTTCTCCAGCTGTTCGCACAGAGATAACACGGCCGGATGTTCAACGGTAGTGGTGATGATTTCCCGGCGTTGCGGTTGCGCCCTGAGTGCAGAGAGAATGGCAGTCGAATCCGATTCCGTGCCACAGGAAGTAAAAATAATTTCCGAGTCATGCTCGGCGCCAAGAAGCGTCTGAATTTGCTGGCGCGATTTTTTTATCGCAAAGCCCACTTTATCGCCAAAAGCATGCATCGATGAGGGATTACCAAACTGTTCAGTAAAATAGGGCAGCATCGCTTCTACTACGGTCGGATCGACGCGCGTGGTGGCGTTGTTATCCAAATATATTCCTTGCATGATTTATGCTCCTGTAAACTGAATCTGGACTAATTTTTCTTCTTCGTTCTGTGTGAGAGAATGCGCATTCGGGTCAAACGTTTCACCCTTTTCAGCCAGAACCCGAGTGAGTATTTCCTCAATCGGTTCATGACAGGAAGAACAGCCCCCACCGGCCTTGGTATAGTGCGCCACATCCTCTACCGTCCTGAGGTTATTGGCGCGGATCGTGTCTTCGATCAGGACAGCATCCACGGCAAAGCATTTACATATCAGCGCACCTTCCTCATGCGCGTCTTTCCATTCTTCTCCACGGTAGTTGGCTACTGCCGCTTGCAGGGCTTCTCGTCCCATCACCGAGCAATGCATTTTTTCCGGCGGCAAGCCATCCAGATAATCAGCAATATCCTGATTACTGACCTGCAAGGCCTGATCCAGCGACATACCTTTGATAATTTCTGTCAGGGCTGATGAGGACGCGATTGCAGAACCGCAGCCAAAGGTCTGAAAACCGGCTTCTTCAATCACTTCGGTTTGCGGATTAACCTTGAGCATTAAACGCAGGGCATCACCACAACTTAATGATCCAACCTCCCCGCTTGCATTGGCATCGTCTACTGCTCCGGCGTTTCGCGGATTGTAGAAATGCTCTTTAACTGTTTCTGAATAATCCCACATAGAAACCCTCCTCTTCAAAATTTATGGTTAACAGAACTACTGCAACCGCCACAGGTGGCGGCTTTCGGATTATTAAATATGAAGCCGCTTTCTTCTGCACTATCAATAAAATCCACCATTACCCCATCAAGATATTGCGCACTTTGTGGATCAATAAATATTTTTACTGCACCACATTCCACAACCACATCATCCTGTTTGGCTGACTCAACCAAAGACATCGAATATTGAATACCAGAGGAACAACCACCAGCAACCGTAATCCGAAGACCCTCGACGATCACATCCGAACTCTTGATAAATAGTTTTACCGCCTGTTGGGCACTTTTTGTAAGACTAAGCATTATTGTCTCTCCTGTTTTTTTACTTTTGTGAATCTATAGCTGGCAAGTATTGTGCAAACTCTAAGCCGCCAGCGGTGCATGACGCATACATTTTTTTGTACAAACCCGGTAGCAGGCTTCACAACCAATGCAATCCATAATATTTTTCAATGACATTACCATTGATGTATCATCAGAGAATCCATCATCATCGTCGTCATAGAAATCATCATCGTCAAAATCATCTTTATCATCCAGGGTCTCGCCACGCTCAATCAATTCAAATACGTCTCGTGAACACACTTTGAAACAACGGCCACAACCGATGCATTCACCCTGATTGAGTTCAGTGATAAATACAGGCGTCCATTCTTCGCCACCTCGGGTCAGGCCAATTAACTTCGTCATTTATATTTCTCCATTACTGTCACACTGCTACATACCCGCCGCATCGCTGTATTTACCAACAATCTCGATTGCCACGGAAAGCAACTTGTCCGCCTCATCTTTCATTTTTGACAGATCCTGAAAACCAAACCGATGTACGTCCCGCAAGTTCCGATCCACAATCACCAACTTGCCGACCGTTATAATGGCACGGCCAAACCCTTCATAAGAGAGATAAAGCAGAGTCGTCGCCATTAAACCGCATTCCTGTTCAATCAGAGCGGCAATGGCATTGTAGAAGGCCTTGACCCTGCTTATGATGATCTCATCTGGATCACCCACTATCGGGATCTCACGCTTCATCTCTTTAGTCAGGATAAACGGTTCCAGAATCTGTGCGACTGAGTATTTATCGAAAGTGCCATAGGTATCCACCGCGCGCATTTGTCTAACCATTTCCTTAATGAAATCCGATTCAAGAACCGGATCATCATTGTCAATCAATACTATCTCTTCAGCCATTATCTATCTCCTCATACATTTTAAATCATGATTAAACACGGACTATTTTCATTCATTCCAACCTTCCGCTTCCATATCATCGAATCGGCCTGGGTCATCCGTTTTTTGTTTGCGCATGGCATTTGCCAGCCAGGCACTGGGGCCTAAACGCAACTCATCCTGTAGCGACTCAATCAGGCCAGCAATACAGACTCCGGCTGCCACTCGGACAGGTTGTATATTTCTGGCCTTAAGCTGAGCAATAGCTGATGCTCCAATTGCCTGACTATAAACGGCAACACATCCTTCCAGTGCATCAAGTTTGGCTAACAGCTTGTCCTCATTGCCATCCTGTTCCATCTCACCAAACTGAATGACTTCAAATAATTTAGTTTTATTTAAATCAAAAACATAAATAGAAAAACTTGAAGCCGAACCAAAATGCTGGTTAACAGTTTCCATATCGGTGGTGGCAAACGCCACTTTCAACGCTGTTTGCATAAAAGCCTTATCTCCATCCTGGGCAGCGTCTGTATCCACAAGGGTCAATCGGCGTTTTAAAGACATAGCTCATTACTGTCCGTCAGCTTTTGCGAATAAATAGAATGGTATGGATGAACCTCTCCACGCGGGTTATCCAGCAGCATATTGGCCAGGTCGAACAGTGTTTGCCGGCTGCCCTGATAGCCAATCCAGCTTCGTTGATAACCTCCCAGTTGATCGTACTGGGGAAACCCCGCCCGCAGCAGCGGCAGACCCAGTCGTTTAGCTGTTCCCAACGCATGCGAGTTACTTATCAAAATTTGTGCACCCTTGTTATGCGCCATGATCTCCAGTTCTTCCAGATCACCCAGCTTTACTTCAACCGCCTTAACCTGTTTCAATACCGCTGCATTGGCAGGCGCTACTGCAGCAACCAACTCGGTGCCCGTTCCCGCCAGTAGTTGCGAAAAGCCATTGAGCAGATCCGGATCCAGCGCTACGGCCACTTTCGCCATTCCCAGCATAAAGTGCGTATCCAGCATGGCGTCCTGCAATTGTGCGCGTTGCCGTTCTAACTTGTGTGGAACCGGCGCGTCTGAAATATCCGACAATATTTTGATCAAGGCATCGGTTGCCTGCAGGCCCATCAAATGATCAAAGCGATAATCAGGCACACCGGTTCTGGCATGCAATACATCAGCCGCTTTGTACATGGATGCACCGATAACAATGGTGGCGATAGCTTTATGCAGACGGCGAAATGCCGATACCGGCGTGCCGCCGATGGTAAGGGGGCTGAAATCCTGCTCCGTTAAATGACCATCAAGAGAATCAGACAGATCCGGAATCACGACTGGCCGAAGCCCAAACAGTTCGATGATATCCTTCAGGCTCTCAATATCACCCGGCGTCAGAAAAGAACCCACGATCACATTGATCTGGTACTGTTTCTGCCCTGTACTGGCCGTCTGTTCCGGCGTTAAAGTCTCGATTAGCGCCGTAATGGCCGCTGCAAAACCACTCTCCATGCAACCGCTGTAATCAGGCGACGATACCGGAACCACTGGAATCTGCGCATATTGTGGATATTTCTCGCGGAACTGGTGTATCGCCATGGACACATCACAACCCTGTGTTTCCGACAACCCGGTAGTGGGTACGCCGATCAATGCCGGCGCAGACTTTTCGCAAATTGTTTTCAGACCTTCAACGATATTGTCATCAGCGCCCATCACGGTGCTGACCTGCTCCATGGCGCTGGTCTGCAGGGGTATCGGCTCACGAAAATGGCGGACGAAAAAAATCTTGCCAAATGCCGTGCAGCCCTGCGAACCATGCAACATGGGGATGGACTTGTGAAATCCAAGGAAAGCCAGTGCCGCACCAATGCTCTGGCTTGACTTGAGCGGGTTGACTGACAGGGCTTTGTTACGTTTGCTGATGCTAGCCTCCCGAAGATTTTTGTCTGCACCCGCCCTGTCAGCACTCACCGCAGCAACATCCCAGGGCAGCGGCTGGCGTACTGCCTGCCAGACCGGACTTTCCAGCGTCAACGCCAGTTGTCTCGCCAATTCAAGCATACCCTCATATCCGGCATAGCCGAATTCGCGTTCCTGGTTGATATCAAGAAAAGGCAGTCTTGCTTTCAGGGCTGTGTACATATTGCGACCACCGGCGATCAGGATATCGACATTCTGTTCATACACCAGATCCAGCAACGCCCGCGGATTGCCATCTTCCAGCATGCGAACATTCTCCCCCATAAGATCGCGGATTCGCGCCTTGTCTTCTTCGGTTGATTTTTTGGTGCCGGTAGCGACTACATGCATACCCAGATCCTGCAACGCAGAAATGACCGACCAGGACTTCACCCCACCGGTATAAAGAAGTACTCGCTTACCGCGTAATCGTTGTCGCCAGGGTTCCAGTAAGCTATGGATGCGCACTTCTTCACGGGTAATAAGTGTTTCGGTACGTTTATTTAAATCAGGATCATCAATGTGATGAGCAAAATCCCGCAACGCCTTTGACACATCCGCTATCCCATAGAAACTGCCTTCAAACCAGGGTGTACCAAATACCTCCTGTAATTTTCGAGCAACATTAATCATGGCCTTGGAACACACCATCATGTTGACCTCGGCACGATGCATGGTTTGCA
>CAYYLL010000033.1:0-35286 GCA_964472525.1 uncultured Thioalkalispiraceae bacterium
CATCGTCATCAATAACAAGAATTTTCTTTTGAATCATGTATTGCCCATACCTTTAATATATGTACTTCATTTTTTTGTCCGTTATTAAGCTATTGATAATGAGTTCTTACTAAGGGTAGAAAGATATTCACCGAAAGTCAAAATTTTGTCGCTATTAATTTCAGATTCAGTAAATTATTGATATTGCTAGTCGCTTTACCACTCATCCAATATTACCGATTTCAAATATTGGAAAGTATCAATCTTTAATTTTTTTGTTGTTGAATACTGCGACGATGTAACTGAAAGACCCATTTTACAAAATGTTCATCACTCACCATATCGACAGGTAAAAACTGCGCCTTAATGATAGAACCGTTCACTTCGGTCACTTCTGCTATCCTTTTTATCGGCCATGGAAGTTGGCTTGATGGGTAAAAGTCAAAGTATAATTTCTGAGACTTTTCAATATTGGCTATTTTGCTGTTTGAAAAAGGTTTATCTAAAAACGCCTTGCTATCCCATTCAACGGCCAAGGCACTGAGTTTTATTTGATATTCACCAACAACGGGATGTTGCGTCGCTAATAAAAAACGCAGTAAATGCAAAATGGTTGTTAGTTTATGTTCTAAGGCTTTATATTGACTGCTTTTATCACGTATTTCATTATTGTCGGATGTTGTAAAAGCATTCGCAATATCAAAAGCCAGTTGATTATGCTGACTGATGGTGTTTTCTATTTCAGCTACCATCGTTTCACTAACGATAGAAACGTTAAAAGGGAGGGTCGTTTCAACCACCACTCCCGGCTGCGGGTTTACTTTATCGTTTATATTCGGCATACAAGAAGATTAGCAAGGCTGTTACCGCCCTGTCCAGTCATCATCACTAACGAGTAAATATTTCCGTATCCGCTAGTGTTGATGAGAGTGGTAAGCAATAGCCGCTTTATGGCGCGATTTGTTTTCTTTTAAACTGTGCAGTTCCTTAGCGCGTGCTTCTTCACAAAGATAAAGGCTTTCGCTGTCAATAAGTAAAACTTGTTCAAGTATATCGGCAATTTCAGCTAAAGCATCGGGCATATCTGGATGATTAAATAAAGCATCCATTACATTTTGCCGCTGCTCCTCAAGTTCTGTACACGTATTCCAATCCTGTTTGTAACTCATGTCACGCATATGCTGGCTTAAATGCAAAATCTTTTTCGCATATTGTGTTGGCGATAAACGATACATTGTCATCATAATATTTTAGTTGCTTATTTTTTCCGAGCTTGTTTTTTCTGGACTTATTTTCCCGGCATCAACTTTTTCTGGTAACTCATCCCAAGCATCTTTGACTGAACGCACTAACGATGTCACTTCGTCTAAAAGATCCGGGTTGTTTTCTATATTCGCTCTTGCAAGACGACGAGTCATATAATCGTAGAGATCATCCAAATTTTGGGCAATTTCGCCACCCGCATCAACATTTAAACTTGCTCGTAAACCATCAATAATAGAAATAGCCCAACTGATATTACCGCCTTTTTGCGGAATATCATTACGCTCCATATGCCCTTTTGCGATGGCAATTTTTTCAAGCGCACCATTCATTAACATTTGAATTAACATGTGAGGATCGGCTGATTCAACGCTGCTCGATACACCGACACGATTATATTGCTCTACCGCACTGTGCAATTTAACCATATTCATAACTTACTACCTCCTAATAAAAACAAGGCTTATCCTTGTTTATTTTGATTGACTACGCGCGCCTGGCAAGGCTGCCAATTGTCGCGATAAATATTCACCCGTTGAACGCATCTTACCCACTAGAGCGTCCAAATTTGAAAAAGTTTTAAGATGCCGTTTTTCAGATTTTGCAAGTTTTTCGGCCAGTTTATCTCGATCATCACTAATATTTTTCAGGCTCTCGGTGAAGCCTTTTCCCCGACCCTGCAAGACACCACCGGGTTCTAAAAAATTCGTTAATAACTTATCCAGTTTTTCGGCAACCCCTTTCGAATAGCTTACCGAACCACGCAAACCAACAGCACCACCGACTACATCAACTTGCAAGCCATTCGCAATCCCCTGCCCCTGTAAAGTACGACCGGTACCAATCGCAGCATTGGTACCGATGCTACCTTGCACATCTGAACCGGCTAGCCCTTGTTTAACGGTTAACCCGGTTGCAGCTATTAATTGTTCCGGAATTTTTAGTATTTCAACATTAGATGCACTACCAAAACGTTGAGAGGTAAGGACTAAATGATTGCTCTCGACACTGATGTTAACGACAGCCTCTTTTGACGATAATTTAGGATCACCATTAATTTTACTTTGTAACTCTGATGCCAGATTTTCTAATGAGCTATACGTTTTACTGTCGAGTGTAATAACGGATGATTGGGTATTATCAACTTTCACTGTCAAAGTGTTTGCATCATCGGGAATAACAAGGTTACTGGTTGCTACATCAAGACCGTTATAATGCCCCTGAGTTGCTAATGCATCGATAAAAACGGGATAATCGCCAACCTTGGTTGTGTCCGTTGCACCTAGATAGCGTATTAACAAATCACTCGTAGAACCGGTACGTGAAAATAACTGAGCAACTTCATTAATATTAGTGTCAATCGCTGTCTGAACTTTATTAGCATCAATGGTGAGTTCACCACTGCGCTGTGTATCAATACCTAATGACGCGAGTGAAACATATTCTGAATTCACTGCCGAAAAGTCTGTGCCTAATACACGGCGTAATTGCGATAATGCACCGCGAACAGATGAATCACTCGCTAACGGCCCCGCTTCCTGTGTTTCCGGATCGTAACTGGTCAAGTCATTACTGTGCTTAATAAAGGTATTATATTGATCAACAAAGCTCTGTATTGAGGTCAATACTTGCGCTTTGTCATGAAAAATTCTAAGTCCCACTGTCTGGCCAACCGACTCAGGTGTTAAATTAAGGGTAACGCCACTAATAACATCATCAATCGAATTTTTAGGTGATTCAATCTCAACACCATCAATTTTAATAATGGCATTTAAACCTGCGGATGTTTGTTTTAAGTTCTGACCTTGATTATTTAACTTTCCCGGTTCATACGATAAGGTTGATAAACCAAACAAGTCAGTATCAATCTTATCATTATCATTTATCTTTAAACGCATACTGTTAGTTGCACCGGGAAGCTCACTGGATAAAATTAATCTAAACCCTTTGCCTATGCGTAGAACAGACGCTTTTACGCCAGCATCCGCATCATTAATTGCACGTTGTATTCCGCGCAGTGAATTATTTTCGTTCGTGATAAAAACATTTTTAACGGGGCGTTCAGGGTTAACAATAAATTCACCGGTCGTCTTATCCAATTCACCAAACTGAATACTAATAGAACCACTTCCAATCGCTTCTAAATCAGAGGCAAACGTTCCAGAAACAAGTCGGTGTTGTTGTGCTAAGCGGTCCACGTCAATGTCGTAGTTTGCCGGTTCAGGATCACCTGAAATAGAGGCGTTCAGAACCTCTTCATCTGATAAACTTAAGCTCATTTTAGTAAATGACTGAGGTTCTTTAAGCGGTGCAAGTGATAACTGGAACTCATTTAATGCCCCCTGAAAAACGCCTAAGGCCGTCAAGCTACTTTGTATTTTTGCTTCTTTACGATCGAGTTTTTTAGTGACAGGATTGCCTTCTGCCGCCACCAGTTTTTCAACCAGTCCCTGTACATCAATACCTGAACCAACGCCCAAGGATGTTATGGTTGGCATGTTTGACCTCATTATTTATCTACACAAAGTAACAATTCTTTATAGAACCGATACTTATACGATCTATTGTAAATAAAGCAAATACGATGCCAAGCAAGCTCGTGAATAGAAATATTAAGCTTTAAGCTCAATGAGAAAGCCCTTAGCCTCATTGTTTTCGATTGAGTCGGCTAAATGATGGGCAATAGCGAGCATTTCTTCTGAAGGGATCTGTCTAACGACTTCCTGAGTATTAGAATCAACCACTTGAACAATCACTCGTCCGGTTGCATCATCAATATGGAATTTCATATCACGTTGGATACTTTGTACATAATCTTGAAGTTGGCTCACGACGCTCTCCAGTTCATCGCGTGACATTTCCACATATTCAGTATGAATCTGTTCAGTATGAATATTAGTAGTGGCAATAGCTTGCCGCCCTTGATCCACCGCATTATCAATAGGCACAGCATTACGGTTAACAGCAGGTTGAGTACCCGTTGTTTGTACCTGTACAGCTATATCGACTATTGATTGCGTTGCCATCACGTTACCTCATTTATTAGTAAGGAAGGATTATACCCTTAGTTTAAGTATAACCCTTCCTGCCAGTAGTGATTACTGTAATAAAGTCAGAACGTTTTGCGGTGCAACATTAGCCTGCGCTAACATGGCTGTACCCGCTTGTTGCAGAATCTGCGCACGTGTTAACTCAGCTGTTTCTTTAGCGAAGTCAGTATCACGAATACGAGACCGTGCAGCACTTAAGTTTTCAGCGTTAGTCTGCAAGTTGGAAATGGTTGAACCAAACCGGCTTTGAATCGCACCGAATCTTGCCCGTTGTCCATTCACGGTTGCTAATGCAGCATCCACAATAGCTAAGGCTTCGTTAGCGCCTTTTACCGAACTTACATCCAGTTGTGCGACACCCATTAAGTCCGAAGCTTCCTGCGAATCGCTAATAGTTCCACCGGCTGTACCAATAACACCAAAAGATTTATCAGAATCGAATGTTACCTGACCGGTCACAACGGCTGTTTCTATCGCTTGATTAGCCCCCAGAACGGTACCACCAACAGCAGTACCATCAGCAGCCGTGGATCCACCTACGGTCACATTACCGGCATTAGAATTAACGGTGTCCGTTAAGTTAATGTTATTACCCGTAGCATTAAGAAGGACAATACCTTGGCCATCTTCACTAATACGGGCAGTTACACCGGTTCGATGAGCCACGTCATTAAATGCGGTTACCGCACTCGATAACCCGCTATTTCCTTCGGTTCCTTGTAAACTAAATGAAATAGATTGTGTATCTTCATTATCGGCTTGAATACTCAAACTATAAGAACCAGCCTGGTCAAACTTCACATTCACTTCAGTACGTGCAAACGCTTTTACACCGGTAAGGCTTGATTTAGCGGTCACTTGTTCCGCGGTATCTTTAGCACTATCGCCTGCTTCAACATTAAAAGTCAGGCTACCTAAAGAACCATTAACAATAAGCGCGTTATCCTGCATATTTCTTGATTGTGGATTCGCTGATGTTTCCTGACCAGTCACACGATAATTACCGTATTGATTGGTTCGGAAGTTATTCGTTGTTGCCTGAATAGTTTGGTTAGCATTCGCACCTACCTGGAAGATGGCTGTACCAAACGTACCATCCAGAATTTTTTGTCCATTAAATTCAGTATTGGTGGCAATACGATCCATTTCTGAAACAAGTTGACCTACTTCAGATTGCAACGCCTGTCTATCCGATGACGAGTTTGTTGCATTTGCAGACTGAACCGATAATTCACGGATCCGTTGCAAGATATTACCACCTTCGGCTAATGCACCTTCAGCAGTTTGTGATAATGAAATACCATCGTTGGCATTTCGTACGGCCTGATTCAAGCCATTAATTTGAGAAGTAAATCGTTCGGAAATCGCTAAACCTGCTGCATCATCCTTTGCGCTGTTAATACGCAAACCAGAAGACAACCTTTGCAATGATGTTTGTAATGCTGCCTGAGAAGCATTCAAATTACGCTGCGAATTTAGCGACATGATATTGGTATTAATAACTTGTGGCATGACGCGCTCTCCTAAATGTTTCCTTCACCACGCAATAATGTTGCGGCTAAGGGATATTCAAATAGCGATGCTGGTAATTTGTTAACTACCATATCGCTTCCGTGATACCTAGCGTCCGGGATTTCAGTATCTTTAGGGTAAAAAACAAAAAAAGTGAAAATAAATCAGGAGAAATAAAAATGTAGGGGAGTTATTGTAAGATACTGTTTTTATTATATATAATCAAACATTGATAGACCTTGCACACGGGTAAATGCCTTTTGTGATGCCTGTAAACCGGTTAATTTCAAATTTAATTCACTCACTGCCTTGGCATAATCAAGGTCTTCGATGCCAGATAATATTTCTTTAATTTGCAAATTATAGTCTTCATTAATCGATTGCTGTGCATCTAATGCTTTTAAACGTGCCCCGGTATTAGAACGAATTTCCAATACACGGCCTAATGAATTATCAACACCTAAAAGAGTACGATTTATTTCATTATGAAGCTCGGCATTTTGACTGGGATTACCACGAGGTCGCTGTAAGGCTTCAACAAAATTATTCAGAGTTGTAAAAACATCCTGATTCTCACTCGGACGTATCACAAAAAAGTCGTTTGTATCCGGTTCTCCTTCAATAGAAACCCGCACGCCATTAAATTCAATATTGGCGCCTTCAACATAAACCGTACCCGCAGGAATAACTTCCTGATTATTGGCGTCCATCACTTTATAAGTAGTCGGCTCATTGGGATCAATCGATTCTTTCTTGTCAAAAACAATGGCATAAGTCCCCCCATCATAATGGCCGGTTACGCTACCGGGATCAATAATGGCAGAACCTGTATTGGTTTTATTTTCAAAGCCAGTAAACTCACTATTACCATCTTTAATCGTACGAAAAACAAAATTACCTGAATCACTGGTTGCAATGGTACGTTTAGGGCCTATTTGTAAATTACGTTGAGTATCGTCACCCTGATATTCGTATTCACCCTTTGCATTATTAACAAAAGGTCTGAAATTTGTTTTTGATCCAGAAAATAAATAATCGCCGGAACCATCGGTTGAGTTCGCCATATCCAGCATTTCTTTAAGTAATTGTGAGACTTCTTCAGCTATAAAACTTCGAGTCTCGTTTGTTTGTGAGGCGTTGTTCGAAGCAACCGCTAACTCACGTATACGTTGTAAAATATCCGTGGCATTACCCATAATAGATTCTTCTACGGTTAAGCGTGCGCGTGCCGCATCAATATTTTTCTGATATTGGCCATTCGTTTGTAATATATTTTTTAAATCTACTATTCTGGCCGCACCAATCGGATCTTCTGATGGCTTAAATATTCTTTTACCCGTTGCAATTTGCTTTTGTACTTTCGATAATTTCTCCTGCTGTTCCAGCATCGCGTTAATGGCAACGTCTTGAGTTTGACTAGTAGATACTCTCATATTCGATTACCTGAACGTTTGCATTAAAGTGTCAAACAACTGTTTAGCCGTTGCAATAACTTGGGCATTTGCTTTATAAAGTTGTTGATAGCGAATTAAATCGGCTGCTTCTTCATCCATATTAACGCCAGATATAGACTCACGACGATGATCAGCCTGTTGCAGTAAGAGTTGTTGGGCTTTGCTACTGGTGTCTAATTCATGTGTTTTACTGCCAACCCGTGAAACAAGCTGAGCATAAATTTGTGTATACGTGCCGGTTTTGTTTGCCAATAATCGTTCACCTTGCAAACCCGCCAATGAAACCGCATTACTATTATCGCCCCGACCGTCTTTATTGTATTCAATATGAAAAGTATCTCCTTCTTTTGGATTACCTGTAATTTTGAAGCGCACCTTCATATCTAAACCATCCGGTGTCGGGAAAACCGAAATACCTTTGTCTGGATCATATTCATGAATAGATGATACTTGCGGTGCAGAAGCAGGCGACTCAGGACTGACGGCTGTTGCATGTCCTTCTTCGTCGGCTTTAATCACGGGTTCATCTGGGACGGCAGCTAATTTTTGGGTAATGGGTTTGCCTTTGTTGTCTAATATTTCATAATGATTATCATCAACAAAACGCACGACTAGCGGCATTTCCAAGTCTTTATTGTTGCCCTGAAATAATTCAGAATCGGTACTCAGCACTTTAACATCGGTGATTTTAGCATCACCTAAATTAGCCACATCTTCAAATGCCCGAATCGGTGATGAAGCAGCAATTTTCTTAACATCATTAATTAATACTTTAAACCGCTGTCCGGCTTCAACTGTTGGCCGAATAATATAACTATCCTGATTTTCAATGTGACTACCCGATTCTATTTTTAACTTAAACCCCTCATCATTGATTTCAGCAGGCAATGATGAAAACTCGGCAACTAACTTGTCATCTATTAAACGTACAAGCCGATATTTTCCATCATTAAAAGATAATCTATAATCACTTACGGTAACCTTATCAAGGTTAGTGATTTCAGCCGCTATTTTCAAATCACCTTTATTATTAATACTTCCTTTAACCTTGGGAGCCGTCACATCCAGTTCTTCAAAAAAATCCTTACCCAGTACATTATTTAAATCCATCCCCAACTTATGTTGCTCATTAAATGTTTTTGAAATACCAATCGCAATACGACCCAAATCATTTTGCGAAACATCGAGGATGCCGGATTTAAACTCCAACATTCCACCGAGTTCTCCACCGGATAAAAATTTCGTAATAATGGCATCTGACTTCGGGTTCTTAAACGCAATTTCAATTTCAGAAGCATCGTCCGGGCTTGGAATTACATCCAGTTTTGATGCCTGCCCACCCACAACCAGGATCTGACCATTACCAATAAAAACGTTTAAACGACCATCGTCCTGTACCTGCCCTCGTACCGAAACTTTTTCTGATAGTTGTAATAATAATCGGTCACGTTGATCCAACAGGTCATTGGGTGATGAACCGCCAATTTCCTGCGCACGAACAATCGCTTCATTAACATCCGCAATCGATTGGGCAAAACCATTAATATCCTCTACGGTATTACGCATATCTTTTTGCACACCACGACGTAAGGACTCAAACCGGTCGTCCAGATATTTAAAACGATCTTCCAGAGAATGAGCCTCACTGATCATCACCTGACGGGCCGAAACAGAAGCAGGATTATCCGCCACACCGTTCATCGCAGAAAAGAAATTTTGAATCGCAGGCGCAAGCCCTGAATCAGGATCAGACAACATCGTATCAACCTGACTGGTAAAGTCATATTGGGTATCGAGTGCTTTACTCACGGAGGCAACGTTGCGTAATTCTTCGGTTACAAAATCATTATAAACACGCGCGACATTATCAACAATAACACCGGTACCCACTGCCCCATTACCACTAGGCTGTGGTGCGCGGGCAACAAGGTCGGTACGCTGTCGTGAATAACCTTTGGTTGCACCATTAGCAATATTATGACTTGTTGTAGACAATGCACGCTGCGCAGCAAGTGCGCCCGATGTGCTAATGCCTAAAACGTCACCAGAACCCATTTATTCACCTATACAAAGTTATCAGTATTCATTTCATCTTCAGAAACGAATGACTGCATTACATTTTTAATTTTGTCAGCATAACGTGGGTCGGTTGCATAACCGGCTCGTTGAATACTGTCTATATATTGGAGTGAATCAGAATTTTCGTTAAGTGCCTCTTTATATCTTGGATTATTCTTAATAAAATTTACATAGTCATCAAAACTTTCCTGATAAGAATGATAGGAGCGAAATGCAGCCGTTTCTGTTTTTGCAACACCATGGTCTATTTCAATAGTCTGTTTTATATACTTATTACCGTCATAGCCTTGCTGAGCTTTTATATTAAATAGATTGTAACTGGACTTGCCATTTGGTAATTTCCCAATGGCTTTACCCCAACCGGTTTCTAATGCCGCCTGAGCAATCAATACATTTGCATCAACGCCCAGTTTTTCTGCTGCCACGTCTGCATAAGGTCTGAGTGTTTGTACAAACTGTTCAGAATTTATAAAGACAGTACTGTCTCTGTTTAAAATAAAAGGATCACTAACATGTTTTGAAAGGTTATTTACCGTACCAATGCTTTCCTTTTTGTCTGATATAGATTTATCTGGTATAGACTTTTCTGGCATATACTTTTGCATTTGTTTCACTAAGGCATCGGCTAATCCAATACCTTTTCCGCTGCTCATATTCAATGCAATTTGTTTATCAAACATTTCCTGATACATTTCACTTTGATTACTATCAAATAAGGGATCTTTAAAATTTGCCTTACGCATGCTTTTTAGCATCATGTTAATAAAAATACTTTCAAATTGATGTGCAACTTTTTCTAAAGATTGATTCGGAGATTGCTTGGCATCCAATCGCATTTCTGCAAATTGAGAAAAATCGGTATATGCTCTATTTACCGCTGCATCCAACATCGTGATTACCTGATAGAAAGTATTAAGATAAAACTATGCAGAAAGCATGCCGTAAATTTTTTATTTTAAATTCAATGGGATACATACTATTTACGGCAACTAATTGCCGTTTTATTGTTAACCACAGAGGATGTGGTTAACGAACAGATTAAATGACAACCAATTCAGCCTGAAGCGCACCCACTTCTTTTAAGGCCTCTAAAATTGCCACTAAATCACCCGGAGCCGCACCCACCTGATTAACCGCCCGTACAATTTCATTCAGAGAAACCCCAGGATTAAAAACAAACATTTTATTTTTTTCTTGTTTAATATTGATATCGGATACAGGTACAACGGCTGTTTTACCTTCGGATAAAGGCGTTGGTTGATTCACTTTAGATGATTCCGTAATGGTTACCGTTAAACTACCATGAGAAACCGCTGCCGGTAACACATGCACATACTTACCAATAACAACGGTACCCGTTCTTGAATTTATAATAATTTTAGCCGGTGCTTCACCCGGTTTAATAATTAAATTTTCTAAAAAAGATATAAAGGATACACGTTGCGCTGGATCTGAAGGTGCATTAACACTCACCGATGCCGGATCAATAGAATGTGCCGAGCCAGGACCCACTGCATTATTAATCACCTCAGCCAAACGTGTGGATGTTGTAAAGTCAGCCTGATGCAAATTTAAAACAATTTCGCTGGCATCACCAAAGGGAGTATCAATAACACGCTCCACCATTGCGCCACTTAATATACGTCCGGAACTAGGCACATTAACCGTTATCTTTGAACCATCCAGGCCGCCAGCACCAAAACCACTCACCACCACATTGCCTTGAGCTATTGCATATATCTTATGATCCATACCACGTAACGGTGTCATTAATAAACTACCACCACGTAAACTTTTTGCTCCACCTATTGAAGCAACAGTGACATTAATCTTTTGCCCTTTTTTGGAGAAAGCCGGTAAAACAGCATGGATTACAACAGCCGCCACATTTTTTGTTTTCAGTGTCGCCTTAGGAGGAATATTAATACCTAACCGCGATAACATGCTTTTCATACTCTGATCAGTCACTGCACCCGAACCATCGCCGGTACCATTCAGTCCAACAACCAGACCGTAACCCACCAGAGGATTACTGCGTACTCCGGCAACGGTTGAAATATCCTTAATCCTATCTGCTTTTACAATTCCAGAACTCAGTCCAATGTAAAACAAGATGCCAACCAGAACAGTAAATTTAAATTCTTTTAGTGATAACATTTTATTTCTCCTGTTTACATCAAGCCCAATATTGTCTAGTACGGCCATGCTTTACCCTGAAAGAATCGACCTAACGCACCCATGCTGTTTGCAGATGAAATCGTTCCATTGCCTGCATACATAACATGCACATTAGCAACCCGTTTAGATTCCACGGTATTGTCTGGTTTAATGTCCTGTGGCCGAACAATGCCAGAGAAACGTATAAATTCTTCTGACTGATTCAAAAGTACTAACTTTTCTCCACGTATCACCAAATTTCTATTCGGCAATACTTTAGCAACAGTCACCGAGATTGAGCCTGAAAAACTGCTGTTCTGCGCACTGGTTCCCTGACCATTAAATTCTCGCTTTGCCTTAAGTTCATTATTCAAAATTTCTTTACCATTTTTTGTGACTTTATCACCGGCTAATTTTGGACTCGGTAAATCAACTTTTTGATCCTTGGTTGCACTGGTATTAGCCGTCGAGCTCGCATTGGTGTTTTCATTCAAGACAATAGTTAAAATATCGCCAATATTGCGTGCATTATTATCATCAAATAAACCAACGTTCATTTCCGGGCGAAAAATAGCACCGTTATCGTCTTTTGGTAATTTAATAACAACCGGTGGTGTCGCTTTAAACGATTCTTTCTCATGCTCTTTTTTTACGAGCGAACATGCGGATATGGCACTCATAAGTAAAATAATAAATCCTGTTTTAATTTGCTTTTTCATTCTTTACTCATTGCGTATTTATTGGGGACTGACTATAAATTATTGTTTACGTACTGAAGCATTTGATCAGCCGTTGAAATGGCTTTTGAATTCATTTCATAAGCACGTTGTGTTTCAATCATGTTCACCAGTTCTTCAACAATATTGACATTTGAACTTTCAAGAGAGCCCTGAATAAGGCTACCAAAACTAAGGGAGTCGGGTGAGGCTACTTGTGCAGGTCCACTCGCCGCTGTTTCACCTAACATATTTCCACCTAAAGATTGCAAGCCACCGGGGTTAACAAAATCAGCCAATTGAATAGTTCCCACCTGCGAAGGAACAGCATTACCCGGTTGAGTAACCGAAACCGTACCATCAACGCCAATAGTGACACTCAATGAATTAGCGGGAATACTAATATCGGGTTGCAAACGATAACCGGATGAATTAACAATTTGTCCGGCAGCACTTACCTGAAATTCACCATTACGGGTATAACCAATGTTTCCATTAGGTAAAAGGATCTGAAAAAAACCACGCCCTTCAATGGCCATATCAAAAGGATTGGCTGTTTGTAATAAATTCCCCTGTTGATATAATTTTTGTGTTGCAACCGTTCGCACCCCCGTACCGAGTGACAAACCTGAAGGTAATTCTGTTTCCTGACTACTTTGGCCACCCGGCTGGCGAACATTTTGATAGATTAAATCTTCAAAAACGGCACGTGCGCGTTTAAAACCAGTTGTATTCACATTTGCCAGATTATTGGAAATAATCGACAATCTATTTTGTTGCGCATCCAAACCTGTTTTTGCTATCCATAATGGTTGAGCCATTAGCTTTTACTCCAAATAATGTTTGTTAAATCTAGGCAATATTAATTAACCGCATTGCATATTCATCATTATCTTCTGCGGTTTTCATCATCTTCACTTGCATTTCAAACTGGCGAGCCAGTTCAATCATGTTAACCAACTCCGATGCAATATTAACGTTGCTACCTTCTAATACTCCTGACAACAATTCGACTTTTGCGTCAGCCGGTTCGACTTCATTATCACCAACATGAAAAAGTCCATCGTTACCTTTATGCACTGTTTTTAAATCTGGATTAACTAATTTAATACGGTCCACAATATTCACAACTTCGGCACCATCTGTTTGGGTTATCACGCTGACTGTTCCATCGGTACCAATTTCAATGCGTTTCGCCGGTGGTAGAGTAATTGGACCCCCATCACCCATCACGGTTAATCCATTCGCTGTTTCAAGCAACCCTGTTGAAGTGACCTGTAACCCACCTGCACGTGTATAGGCTTCATTACCATCTTTAGCTTGTACGGCAATAAAACCTTGTCCTTTAATAGCAACATCTAATGCACGGCCAGTAGTTTGAATCGAACCAGAATTAAAGTCTGTTCCTTCACGTTCGGTCATTGAAAACACACGGGTTGGAAAACCATCGCCGAAAAGAGGCATACTGCGTGCGGCAGCAAGATCCGCTTTAAAACCCGTGGTACTCACGTTAGCAATGTTATTTGCATTATGTGCTTGCGCTAACATATTTTGTTTCGCACCACTCATTGCAACATATAACATTCTATCCATTACGCACCTTTACTATTGTAAAAAATTTATTTAGCCTAATTATTAACGTATGTTAATAATTGTTTGTGTAACCGTATCAGCCGTGGTGATCACCTGTGCATTTGCCTGAAAATTCCGTTGCGCTTTAATCATATTCACCAGTTGGCCGGTTAAATCAACATTCGATCCTTCCAATGCACCGGATTGCAGTTGTCCTAAACTACCTGAACCTGGCGTACCGACCAAAGGAACACCGGATGCAAAGCTCTCTGCCCAATTAGTATCACCCAGTTGTCTTAATCCTTGTGGATTAGAAAAATCAGAAAGTGTTACCTGTCCGAGTGTTTTTGTTTGACCGTTACTGTATCGAGCACGAATAATACCGGTGTCATCAATATCAATGCCACTTAAACGCCCGGATGTATAGCCATTTTGAGTTAAAGCACTAACCGAAAACTTAGTACCAAATTGAGTGGTCGGCGTTGCTGCCTGTAAATTAAGGATGACATTAATTGGCACCGCACCCGAACCCGTTTCAATACCGTTATAAACCAGTTCACCTGGAGGAGCAGCAGCACCATTAATAGATTCCAGTCCACCTGCACCATTAAATTTTAATTTATCGCCAGTATAAGGAGGAGCCTGTCCGCCCTTTGCATCTTTCCCATCAACAAATAAATGTGTTGTCCAACTGTTAGGTTCGGCATCTTTAATGTAATACATGGTAGACAAGTGCGGCGCACCTAATGAATCATAAACAGTCAACGAAGTTGAATGTGTGAAGGATGATGGTACTTCTGGATTAAACGGTAGTGTTGATGGCGGACTTTGGGAGCTATCCAGATTAAGACCAACATCAATACGCGAGGTTGCTTTTGGAATAATATTAGAACGATCCAAACGCAATGGGCCTACCGCACCCGAAATTTCACCTGAATCATCGGCATTATTAACAACCAGTTTATCGCTTGATGAGTTAACAACAAAGCCATCTCTATCGACTTTAAATGAACCCGCACGAGTATAAGAACGGGAACCATTGTCATCTAAAACAAAAAATCCTCGACCATTAACTGCCAAATCCAGTTTGTTATCCGTAAATTCAATATTACCCTGACCAAATTGTTGGCTCACACCGGATAAACGCACCCCCGCACCAATCGCATTGGAAGCACCGCCGTCCGTTGCAGCATAAACATCGGCAAACTCTGCACGCGATGTTTTAAAACCTGTTGTACTTGCATTGGCAACGTTATTACCGATAACACGTAAATCTTGTGCGGCGGCATTAATACCACTGAGTGCTGCACGAAATGACATAATCTTTCTCCTTTAATAACGACTCAATATATAAAAGTTGCTAATTATAAATAAATTAACGTTCTACATTATTTTTAAAACTTCAGACATTTTAGCCTGACCGGCATTCGTTAAATTTAACGTCATCGGTTGTCCCGCATGACCGACGCTAACACTGTCAACCATATCAAACACAAGTGTATCAACACCCTGTTTTTCATTATCAATACTGGCATAAGCTTCCATCGTATATTTCCCAGGCAAAGACATTACTAATTTCCCTTCACCTTTGGCTAGCTTATCGTCCTGTTTTGTTTTTCCGTCCCAGCTAAAATCAATTTTTCCTGCTGAGCGAGCCCCAAGGTTAATTTCTTTAACCACTTCACCTCGTGAATTTTTAATATTGACTATCAGTTCATCGGTTGCCACTTTTAAATCCGCAGAGGCTTGAACTTCAAAAGGTTTACTCATATTTTGATTAATACGGAAATCATTACCCGGAACCAATACTTTTCGTCCAACCATACTGGTAGCTTGCAACGCCTGATTAGACTGCATGGTATCGGCTAAATTCTTAAAGGAATCCTTAATGTCTTTTAAACCACTCACTGCACTAAATTGTGCCATCTGAGTCAGGAACTCACCGTTAGCCATGGGCTTAAAGGGATCCTGATGATTCATTTGTGCTAACATCAAGTCCATAAAATCTTCCTGACCAAGATGTTTTTTCTCGGCCGATTTTTTATTTTGGCTGGGAGCTAATCCAATATCATCAAAAGATGAAATTTTGTTATTAATCGGTTCCATAATCTTGCCTGTATTTCCTGATTTATCTCAATCAATCATTCGCTGTTAAATATTTCTATTGGCCAAGCTGCAAGGTACGCATTAGCATTTTCTTGGCTGTTGTCATCACTTCAACATTCGACTGATACGAACGTGAAGCTGAAATCATGTCTGCCATTTCTTCAACCATATTTACATTAGGTAAATGGATGTAGCCTTCTTTATCTGCCATCGGATTATCTGGGGCATACTCAGCACGTAATGGTTTATTACTTTCTACAATCCCTAATACCCGCACGCCGACTGCTTTTTTCTCATCCGAAAAGTCCTGCACCATCGGAGCAAACACAGGATGTCTTGCTCGGTAGGTAGTACCTATACTGCTACTAAGACTGTTTGCATTCGCCATGTTGCTTGAAATTGTATTCAAACGTAACGTTTGCGCTTGCAAAGCAGAACCTGATATTCCAAAAACATTAAACAATGACATACGTAATTTCCTATTAATAACTCTTTATTTTACCTGTTTGTTGCCCAAGCTAGTCACCACGAATAGCTGACATTAATGTACTGATTTTACCGTTAAGAAAACGCAGACTTGCCATATAACGAATAGCGTTATCATTAAAAGCCGACATTTCAACTTGTGACTCAACCGTATTGCCATCCAAAGAAGCCTGATAGGGCATACGGAATAATGTTTCAAAACGGTAATCTGATTTCTCAGGCTGAATATGTTTTGAACTGGTTTCAACCAACGGTTTATTGCCAAAAGGATTTCGAATAGCTGCCTGTAAAGACGCATTAAAATCAAAATCTTTTGCTTTATAATTGGGTGTTTCGGCATTTGCCAGATTCGAAGACAGCAGCTCGGTACGGCGAGCTTGTAAATATAAAGCCTGCTCATGAAGATTAAAGGTACTACCGAATGAAAATGACATTGTCTTATCCTGTTTAAAACTGTAAATGACTTGTTAGAGCTAGTTGCAACAGCTATGCCAAGTTTAATTTATAGTTTATTCAAGGACTTACAGATGGAGGTGGCGGCAAAAAGAAAGCTAAACGGCAATCCTTTACCTACCAACCAGAAGAATATATAAAATGAGTATCTCGTTAAAAGCTAGAATGGATTTAAAGCAGTACAAAAATAGATGACAACAATCACTTCAAGCGGTATACAACACCGGCTTTAAACTTAACCATTTCATATAGATCACAATATCCCGTGGGAGACTCAGAGCCACCCAGAAAAAGATAACCACCGGGATTAAGCAATTTTGCCATACGCACCAGAATGTCCGTTTTAATTTCGGCTGAAAAATAAATTAAAACGTTTCGACAAAATATAATGTCAAATTTACCCAGTATTGAATAATTTTTTAATAAATTTAATTCTGAAAATTTGCAACGGCCGCTGATTTCCGGACGAACTTTATAGCCACCGTCATTTTGATCAACAAAAAACCGTTTAAGCCTTTCTGTGGACAAACCGCGCGCCAAACTCAACTCGTCATATTTGGCTTCACGCGCATGTTTAAGAACCGTTGGTGAAATATCAGTTCCGACTATTTCCAAACGTCCGCTGAACTTTCCAGGATTTTTGGCCTGATACTCTGAGAAGGTCATGCTAATTGAATACGCTTCTTGGCCGGAGGAACTCGCCGAAGACCAGATACGCATTGACGGTTTTTTAGTTTTTGCTATTTCGTTAAAAAGTTCAGTATATAAAATTTCGAATGGATACTTGTCTCTAAACCAACTTGTTTCATTCGTTGTCATCGCATCGATAATTTTTTCTTTTAATTCTATATTATTTACCTGTTTTAATTTGTCTATCATCCCGCTAAGCGAAGCAAATTTAAACTCAATCAATAAACGTGAAAGACGGCTTGTCACCAAATAATGTTTGTTTTCACCTAGTACGATACCACAGGCATCCTCAAGAAATGTTCTAAAACTTTCATAGTCTTGTTTTGATAATGTATGTTGATTCACTCAGCTATCTTCTTTATGTATTTTAAACTAGTTTAATACACTCTAATAATATTTCTAATATTAAATTATGAAATAATACCTTTCACCTGCAATATGTCTTTAACCTCACTGGCAAGTTCTTCTGCATTAAATTTTGGTACAAATTTATCAGCACCTACTTTCGCAACCATTGATTGATTGAAAACACCGCTTAAAGATGTATGTAGCAGGATAGGTAATTTTTTTAATGCTTCACTTGCTCTGATTTCAGAAGTGAGTGTGTAACCATCCATTTCAGGCATTTCCACATCTGAAATAAGTACATCAATATGATCAGCTATATCGGAACCATCTTTAATTAATGACTTTAAAATATTTAAACCATCAAGACCATTTTTGCCAATCGTACATTCCATACCCAGCTTATCTAAAGTACGTTTAATTTGATTACGTGCAACAGAAGAATCATCAACAACAAGTACACGAATAACCGTATCTTCTTTAGATTTAACCTCCATCGCATTATCCATACCACTAAGATCGACACCTAATAATTCTGCAAGAACTTTTTCTACATCAATAATTTCGACCAGTTCATCGTCCACTGATGTCACTGCGGTCATATAATTATCCTTACCTAATCCCTGTGGCGGTGTTTTAATATCCGACCAGTTCATGTTGACAATTCTATCGACACCGCTGGTTAAAAAACCCTGAACCTGACGATTATATTCTGTAATGATCAAATAATTAGTATCCGATTGTTGCAGTGGTCGTTTACCGATAGCTAACGCTAAGTCCAGCACCGAAATTGTTTTACCACGCATATTAGTCATGCCAACCACCACCGGTGATGAGTTGGTTATTTTTGTTAATGGTGGGCACATAATCACTTCTTGTACTTTAAATACATTAATACCAAACCGTTGCCGGCTACCTAAAGTAAAGAGTAATAATTCAAGCCTATTCTCACCCACTAAATTAGTACGTTGATCGACACCTTCAAGTATTCCGGCCATGATTTCACCTTAAAAATTTATTAATACATGGAATTGATTGAGTTACAGAAAAGTTATCGGCTAAATAAAGACTTACTTGAATATCTTATGGCATAGATATGAAATTCTTATCTATACCGAAATGGCATATGTATTGCTTAATAATATCTACAAACTATTTTTTAGGCAGGATTAAATAACATCAGCCTATAAAATCAACGGGTTATAGATTCTAATTGTTTAAGCGTCAAAAAGCCGACGAAATAATGACTAATAATTTGGCAGATTTATGAAAAACAGCTTTTTAAATTATTCCTATGCGCTCTTATTGAGTAGCTTATTACTGTTATTTACAAACGCTGCGCAAGGTTCTATTTACCAGTCACCCACGTCCATTACACAAGCGGTCAGCAGCTTTCTTAAAAACTACTTAAAGACAACTGACTTTACGGTGACATCCGTTGATAAACGCTTGCGACTTAAAGCTTGTGCAAATAATTTAAGAACTCAGTTCCCTCAATATGCGGAAGAACTTGGCCGTACCACCGTTGAAGTGAGTTGTAATGGCCCCAAAGCATGGAAAATTCTGGTTTCGGTTTACATCCAAAAATATTTAAATATTATCGCTAGTAAGCACAGCCTACCTTCTGGCAGTGTCATTCAAGCATCTGATATTAAACTGACACGTAGAGATGTTAGTCGTATTCACGGTGGTTATTTTACTCAACTATCACAAATGACCCACATGGTAGTGCGGCGACCATTAAAATCTGGAAAAATTATTTCACCATCTATGCTAACGCCTAAACGGCTAGTACAACGTGGTGACGAAGTTCTTATTCTTGCCACAACAGAGCATTTAACTATCCGTGTAAAAGGCAAGGCATTAATGAGTGGCGTTCTTGGGCAGCGTATTAGGGTTAAAAACATTCACAGCAAGCGTATTTTTCAGGCGACTGTGATATCAAACGGGCTGGTAAGAGTAAATATGTGATTTTATTCGTTATTTATCTTTATCAGGTGTAATATCATCGCTAAAGTTTCCGGCTATCTGGCCGCTATAACGGTAGCGTAACTATAAACAGGCTTTGGAGCAGTAAAATGCCTCACGATATATCAGGAATCAATTCGAATAAATCATCCCAGTTGGGTGATCGAAATGTTACGCAAGTCAAAAAATCTGACGATGCCGCAAAATCTACTAAGAGCAGCACAAGCACAGCAACAGCGGGAGACAAAGTCACGCTTACCGATACTGCTGCAAAATTAAAAGCACTGGAATTGGGGTTAGCCAATCAACCTGCCGTTGATGACAACAAAGTAAAAGATGTACAGACAAGTCTTCAAAATGGCAGTTACAAGATGGACCCAGAACGTATTGCCGATAAAATGATTAACTTCGAATCTGCTTTTAATGACAGCTAAACTTGCCATGCAAAATACGGCCTTAACACGAAAATTTATTCCCTTACTTGAAGATATCGCCAATTATCTTGAGCAGTTATTCCATGCGCTAGAAAATGAATATCAAGCCTTGTCGGATAATAATCTTCCGGCCATTGAAGCTATTGCCCAGGAAAAAGTGTTGCTAATGGAGCAGCTTGAAGACTTAAATAAAGAACGCCGACTGCTACTAGAAGAAGCTGGACTCAACCTATCAGCAACGGGTATTGACAATTTTTTCAACAGCAGCACCATTAATAATAACCCTAGCTTAAAAACATTATGGGGAAGTATTTCAACACTGTCGACACAATGCGAAAAGCAGAACAACATCAATGGTATTATTATTGACAATAATAAACGCCATACCGAAAATGCCCTATCCATATTACAGGGCAAGCAACAAACAACAGAATTATACTCCAGTAAAGGTCAGTCGATTAAAATGGCCAAAAAACAAACGCTTATTCGAGCATAACCCATCTGAATTTAATGGCTGACATAAATAACAACATCATTTATGACCCCATACATTTAACGGCCATATTGGCACGTTTAGAAAACAATCATTGCCAACTTGAAGTTAAAAAATTAAATCGTGACAATACCGTTCAGGCTCTGGGTATATCTGAAATACTTCAGATCAACCACAATAAAAATAATATCCTGTTCGACACACTCGAACACAACAACATTTCAAATGGTCAACAGATTAAGATTTTTACAAAACATGACGGTATTGAAATGGATTTTACTGTCCACGTTACCGCATTAACAGAACGAAACCATTTAATTTATTTTAATACTCAAATCCCAACCGAAATAGCCTACAAACAACGTCGGCTGCAATATCGTGTTGAACTACAAAACCTGTGGAAGATTCCGGTTACCCTACTCAATAAAGACAATCCATTAACAGCTTATATTTATAATATTTCAACAGGGGGGATCAATGTTCGCAGCGCAACGGATAACCTAAGCCAGATAAAACATGATGCCATCATCGATACATTGATACAGCTACCCAACACAGAAAATATGCAATGCAAACTACAAGTGCGACAAACAAAATCAGATCAAACAACTGGGCTACAACAATTAGCTGGGCAATTCATTTGCCTTACCCCAAAACAGGAAAAAAGTATTCAGGCATTTGTAAATAGTGTTGAACGTAACAAGATAAAAACAACGACAACTCGACACGCTGAATACAATTAAAATACGGGCTAAAATAGCTACTTTCTAGTAAAAATTACTTAGTGACTCCATTTATATCGGGTTATAATCCCTAGCTTGCCCCGGTAGCTCAGTTGGATAGAGCAGCCGCCTCCTAAGCGACAGGTCGGACGTTCGAATCGTCTTCGGGGCACCAACTTATTTTTTATCTTTCGCCTTATCCATAAAGCCAAATAAGGATTTCTTGTTTTTTTGCTCTGCTTCAAGTGCTTTTTGCTTTCGTTCCAACTCCAGCATTTCCATTTTACGGTGTAATGCCTCCCTTCTTACCTTTTGTTGCAGGCGTTGTCGGTCGTGATTCGATAAATCTAGTTTCATAAAGTTATGCGATTCTCGAATTAAGTATTTACCCATGTCATCAAAAAAATCATCTGTGATCTGCTCTGCCTGAACCGTTCTCTTTAACAAGCCTAAATCCTGAAAATTATTAAATTTAAGATGAATACATGAATTTTTCATATCACCTTCAATTAATATTGTTATTTTTACTTTACTTTCAAGTTTAAACTTGGCAAATGAAATTTCGTGAGAGTCATCCCGATATTGCTGAGAGATGTATTGAAGTTTATGACGCTGCATATATTCAATATGCTTTTCAATATTCTTTTTATTATCAACATCAAACTCAATAGAATCTTCATCGGTACAATAAAAAATCAGAATAATTTGTTTCATTTCTTCTGAGCTGTCTGTTGATATTTTATAACTGTTCTGGAAAAGATCCTTTTTTAGGCCCGATGCAGTTAACGTATAAGGTGCGGTAATCGTCGGTTTTACAAAATTGAGATGTTCGACAAGCTCATTTAAATGTGTATAAATAGCGGTCATTGCCGGATGAATTTTTGTTTTATAAACGTCCTGTAACTCCGCTTGTTTGGCAGCATCATCGTTTTGAGATTGCTTAAGTGCAGAGCTTTGTTTGCGTAAGTCGTCTAACAAACCCATAATAATTCATCCAGGATTATTTTTTGATTAAAGGGGTTAACGGTAAAAATTATAATTTTTGAAGCGAATCTTTCCAGTTTTCGTTACTTGCTTCTTCTTTTAATAGAATTTTCATTCCATTGTTAGGGTTTTCCCAGCCCGTTTCCCCAATAACAGGTTCCAGTTCAAACCCCCACCAAATACCACTCGCATCTTGCACTATCCAGTTTAATTTACGAGAAACATTAGTAGCCCCTGACTTTCCAGATTTATGCTGCTCTATTCTTTCGAGCAAATGTTGCATTTCACCACGGCTAATGGTCGTGGTTGGATCAAGTTCTTCGGTTAACGGTGCAGGCCTATCGCTAAAATAGGTAAGGGTTAATTTGCCCACCACCACCACATCATTATCCTTCAATATATGTGTTTTAATCGCATTGCCATTCACATAGGTGCCATTGGTACTACTGCAATCTTTAATCTCAACAAATTTGCTTAACTGGTGAATTTCAGCGTGATGACTGCTAACGGTTGCATCGTCTAAACGAATATCATTATCCGCATTTCGACCAATTTTTAAAACTTCGTGCGAAACATACATTTCGTCTAATTTATTATTGTTGTCTCGAATAGTTAGCTTATACATTGGGTCTATTTATGATTGTAAATTTATCCTTGAGTATAACAGCTATTCTCTAAAGGAAAAGTGAAAATGCTACTGTAAGTAAATGATTAACTTATATTTATCGATTTTAGCAAATAAGTCAAACTAAAACATAAGAGTATAAAATCATCTGCTATTATCGAGTATTTATAATGGCCTGATATTTAAACTGATTATCGCCACCAATAAAGACTATTTACAAATCACATCATAATAATAGAGTCTTTTGCATAGTATCAAACAACCAAGTACCACTCGACAAAACCTTAAAGTTAAAATTCCGGCATAAAAAACCTGTGTTAACGGGTTTAATTACTTAAATGGTGCGCCTAGAGCGATTTAAACACCCGACCGCCTAGTGCGTAGTCGTGCGGTCTAGGTAAATCCTGTCAACTTTGTCACAAGTATTTACTCTAATAGACTGAATTTAAAGATTTTTATCATGATTGGATAATTATTGATAATTTCACTCCCCCTCCCCCTACACAACATCAAATATGGTTTGTCATGACACATATTTGCCATACGGGATTTCTATTACTTCTAGGATTTTGTGGTGGGCTTGAACGCAGGAGGCTCTGAGGTCAAGTGTAGCATCGCTTCGCTAGTGAAGGTTTTTACACTTTTCTAATTCGAAACAAACTCTATTAGCAGTTTATAATCGTAAATTGTATGTTTTACTGTTCGAGCTGTTCTAACTCACCTCATGTTTCAGCGTGTGAATATTTTAGCCCTTCCATTTCATCTGGGTCGAGTGGCGTAGCACCTTTGGGACAATTAAATTCCACTTACTTTTCTTCCCATAAATCTCGTGGCATATCTCTAATCAAACGTTCCGTTTCAAACTCGATTTGCCGTTGTAACTGTTCGCTTGATAACTGCTGCGCTTCTAATTTCATTTGTACATCTGTCTTATTCACCAGATTTTCCGCTTTTTGCTTTGCTCTATCACGAATCATACTGTCAACCGATTTTCTGGGCACCAGAGCGTAAACTAGCTCGCAATCAAGCGCTTTAGCAACACGCCGTAGCTGCTTGAGTGTAATACGATCTTCCATTTCCATACGTTCCATTTGAGAAGCCTGTGACTTACTCACACCCAAGCGCGTAGCCAATTGAGGGCTACTCATCCCCAATGCTGTACGCAAAGTACGGATCCAACCCTCTTTCGGTGATTTTATTCTTTTAATATCAATAAGTTGGTCAATTTTAGACCGATACTGATCTCTAATAATCTGCTTAATCATAATCAATTACCACATATATATGGCCAAGTAATCTATACACTACCATATATATATAGCCTAAAATAATATAATAGGCAATATTTATATTGCCTTTATTTAAGGCTATTGTTAGTTTCCCTATGCCCAAGTACAGTGCACTTGGGCTTATCAGACATATAAATTCTACCAATTACACGTATTTCAGCTTACCCTCCTTTAAATAGTATTTTTAGCTAAAATAGTATGAGCATGATTAAACAACAAAATTTTGCTAAACATGATGCAGAAAAACAGCCCTTACGTGAACGTGATATTGCGGCTATAAAAAATGGTGCATCTGCAAAAGAAATGCGTAATCGTAACTTTATGTTCTCAGGTTTAGACATGTCAAAAGTGGTTGCTATCGCTCCCTAATGGGCATCGCTTCTCACATCCCAAATAAATCTCCATTTTCAATTAAGATCAATAATGCTTATTCATCTTCTTATTGGATTGATGAACACGTTTGATAGCTTCTGCCCATAATGGACTACACAAAGGTCTAAATTTAGCTCGACTACTATCACTCCATTTAATTTCCATTACCTCGATAATTAAGGCATCTGGATATTTTTTCCAGTCCTCGCGTTTGCTATTTTTTATTTCAACATCAATCTCATTCCATTCCAGATGCGCACTCTTCTCTATAGAATTTAGTTTTCGGCGAAAAGTACGATTAACCCTTCACTTTCTTTTGCGCTATGCTTTACGTGAGCTTTTATCATTTTCTCCATACACATTTTTACGCTGATGGGTGTAATCTCTAATCTTATTTTCTTGTGGTGTTATTACTCTTTCCTGATTCATAATTTTTCTACTCGAAAACTTAAAAATAAAGCGGGGTAAAACTACCCCGCTCTATACGCACAATTAAGTCACGATTACCCTCTAACACAAACAACACCTTCAGTTTGTGCCACCATATCATCAACACTAAAATGACGTTTTGCTTTGCCACGCCTCATTTTACGTCCAGCACCGTGTGAGCAAGAACAAAATGATTCCTTGTTCCCTTTTCCTTGCACAATAAAAGACTTGGCACCCATACTTCCTGGAATAATACCAATCTCATCAACACCAGCACGAATCGCCCCTTTACCAAAATACACATCTGGCATTGCCGCCACATGGCTATAAATAATCGGCAATTGAGATATATTCAACAATTGTTGATACGCTTCATGCTCAATATCATCGGTATAGATTTTTACTGGCACTTTACCTTTTGTTATCTGTTTTAAAATTAGCATAACACTACCCTACCTACTCTCTATAATAGTCATGACGATTAGTATCATCATGTTTTTTAGTTGCGAGGCAACAATTCTTGAAATCTACGGCCAGAGCCACAAACACAAGGATCGTTACGTCCCAACTTCTCTGTTAACTCTTTATTATTGTGAACAATCCGTTTACCATGTTTCACATTCGTTTCTGAGGGGTAACCATGACGACGTTTACTCATAATCTCAAAAGCAGACTTCCTCATAAATCTCGTAATCAGAAGTTTCTTTTCTAGTCTTGTGTTTCACAATACACCTCCTACATTAAATTACTAAATTAAACCATTGAGGATCTGGTATTTTCTTATACAAACGGCAAAAGCCTTTATCTGACTGTAAAAATTCAGGTGCCTCAGATGTTTTCTTAAAACAAAAACGCTTTGGCAATTTTTCATAAAGCGATACAGGTGGTTTGGTATATGAAATACGCTTCACATTCGCACCTGTTTTCGAACTATGATAATGAATATTCGTAATACCTATTTCATTACGAATAAAATCTATCGTTGCTGCAAGCATCGCTTCAGACCAGATCGCTTTATACGGACTCATAACATACTTACAGTAATGAATAACATCATCAATACTGCCATCTACACTCCACCATCTAACATGATTTGACTTCTTCTTTTTAGCTCGTTCAGCATCACGTAATAAATCAGTACCTTCTCTTACCCAATCACTTTGTATTTCTTCAATTAATGCTTCATTGGTATCAAAGTCGATATCAATCCTTGACCAAGCCAAAGTTTCTCTAAAATATTCATTACTTTTTTGTTCATAAACCGGATGACAACTAGGATTAAGTAATTGTTCATATCCAGGCTTCACTAATTTTTTATAAAAAGCATCGTGTTTATTTGAGAAATTCAGTTGCAAAACAAGGTTAAAACCTTTTCTGGAAGTTTGCCCCCACGATGTATCTTTATAATCCCATTTTGATACGGTTAGAACAAAATCATGAATTTCACTTGGCCATATGTAATCGATAAAGTCCTTAGATACTTTCCCACCTCTGAATTTATCCAAATTCTCTTTGACAAAAGGTTTTTCCAACAAACCAGAAAATATTGATTTCTTAATATCAGAAATACGGTTTAGATCTTTATCTGTCATATATCCTAATAACATTAAAGCGTATCGGTCTTTAAAGTAACGAAATACCGTACGTTCTTTAGGCATGCAGTCTATAATTTCATTAACTAATTGTAGTTCCACTTCACACCTCCAATATTGAGTACCTTAATAAACGATACCGGGTACCACACCCAACACCAAAATAATACTGATGTTGAATATGATACATAGCATCACCTCCCCGTACATATTCCAGCACTTTATGTACTTATTCATGTAAATTGATTCTTACAGTATCTTTTACAATACCGTCTAAACCGCCGAACACAGTAAGCTTGTCTACTTTCTCTGTTATTTTTTCAAGAATTTCCAGTTCTTTCAAACGCATTAGCGTTGGGTTGTCGTCCATTAAACGCGCAGTGTTCAATAAAGAACGTGTTGCTGCTGTTTCTTCACGACGTTTGATAACATTTGCCTGTGCAATTTTTTCAGCCTCAACCACCTGGTTAAGGATGTCTTTCATATCACCAGGTAAAATGACATCTTTTACACCCACGCCACGTACCTTAATACCAAACTCAGAAACCTTATCTTTAACTGTTTCAAAGATTACTTTGTCCAGTTCATCTTTATTCCCTAATAAAGTATCTAAAGTACGTGTACCAACGGCTTGACGTAATGCAAACTGTAATTCACGATAAACATAATCAGTAACATTCACTAACTTGTTACGCACAGCAATCGGATCAGTGACCTGATACTGAGCAGACAAGTTCACACGCAGGCTAACTTTATCCTTAGTCAAAATTTCTTGACCTTGAACTTCCATCACTTGCATACGTAACTCAACTTGTTCCACTTTTACATTACGGTTGAACTTCCAGTAAGCGTACAAACCAGGTTTTAATTTTTGCACAAGCTCACCATCAACAATCAGCAAACCAATATGGTTATCGGCCACTTCACTAATTGTTAGGTAGTTAACAACTTCACGTGGCATTGCATCCATACGTGCATGTGCGATTAACCCAACAACGGCTTTTGGCACCATAAAGTCTTGTTCAATGTTTAGTGTTTCTACTTTTACATCAATCAAACCTTTCCAATACAACTGACGTGTAGCAGGTAGCAATACACCATTGAGTTTTCCATTCTTGTAAATCAGGCCCACTTCATACTCACCCAACTCAATAAGCTGGAAGTATTTATCAACCAGTTCACGATTTTCTTTTACAAGAACATCGTTATAAGGATGATTAAACTCTGGTACTGTCAAGTTATGAACCTCAACCGCTACACGACCAAATAGATCGAATCCACGGTAGATACCCGGTTCAAGAATCTTGACGACAGAACGATCTTTTAAATAAACACCACGTTCATGTTGTGCGATCACAATACGTTTTAATCCGAACATCACACCTTCTCCTTTCATTTAATTAAATATGAGAAATGCTCCACATCCAAATTGCGGGACCATACTTGGTACCATCGTGTGTATTAAGCTGCTCCCAAGCTTGCTACGAATCTCACCCATAACACTAAAACGTTATTTATGAGATTCGCTCTCACTTGTTCGTAACTTAAACAGACCACAGTACATGTTGTATGTCGCAAGCAATCTTTATGCTGTGACATCGAATACACACTACAAAAATCGTTTGTGCATTCAACTCACGGGAACATTTCCCGTTGCGATGAGTTACCCCATCAAATAAGCGGATTCGAACCGCAGGCTTTCGCCTTTTCCAAGAACAGCGTTAAAGGCTGTGTGCAAAAGAGAGGGAATTGAACCCTCGACAAATAGATTATCAGTCTATCGCTCTACCCAACTGAGCTATCTTCGCTGGTGTTATTGAGTATTTAGTTGTTTTGTATACACCTTGCTATTTAAGCTTGAGTGCACAGGTCAGAGCTTAGAATCTGAACCGTTAAACAATTAAACGTATCTCAAAAACCTCTGAACGACATGTTTTAAACACATCATTACAATTCATTTAAAAAGGTGGTGAGCGTTATGCCCACCACAACATATGCAACATCTTATTGCGATATTGCATGACGGCGTTCTTTAGGGCATTGCACTTTCAAGAACGCCATTTGATCCGTCAATATGTGACGGTTATATAAAATTAACCACTCTGCATGGTTAGGTGCATAAGGCACCGCATGTAAGTGCATTGTTGATTCACTCAACAATTTATCCGCTTTACGCTGATTACACACACGGCAAGCCGTTACCACATTTGTCCATACATCTTTCCCACCACGTGATACAGGAATTACATGGTCACGTGTTAAATGGCGATCAACTAACATCGTTAAACAATACATACACGTATGTTGATCACGTCTAAACAATGCACGGTTAGTCAGCGATGAAACTTTTCCGCATGGTGCACGGCCAACTTCACCTTTTGCTGCCACGATAGAATGCACATCCATATAGGAACGTGTATTGCTCACACGGTTAATTCCACCGTAATAGCGCAATGGTTTATCACCTAATGTCCAGGCAACTTGATCTTTAGCATAAAGCAGTACCGCTTCTTGCCAATTAATCCATCCCATTGGTTGCCCGCTGATATTGGTTCTTAAAATCAATGCGCTCATCATCTTATCTCCTACATTTCATCCATATTGCTTTAACAATTTGAAAGTATTTATATTTGGTGCGCCCGGTCAGATGACCCAACAATAAGTTTAGTGCGTTTGCCAATTACGCCACGAGCGCTTTATTTACTATTTTCACTTACAACCAATTATCTTTTGAAATTGGCTGAGGATCATGGATTTGAACCAGGACTACGAGTGTCAAAGACTCGCGTGCTACCATTACACTAATCCCCAATATTTTATTGGTACGCCCCCGGTCGCAACGCACTTCCCTGTTCTCTCGCGACATTCGTATGTCCTATACATCAGATTCGAACTCAGAAAACACTGCGGCCATTATTTAGCCAGCACCAGCGACGTATGCCAGTTCCGTCATAGGCGCATAAAAATTGGAGCACCTGTGAGGCCGTTTTTGTATGTTTAAATACATTGGCAACCTCAATCTTTCACCTTCGTAGGGTGATGCTCTTGCATTTAAGCTACAGGCACATTATTAATTGGTCGGTCGCAAGAGACTCTAACTCTTACCTTCTGGATTAAAAGTCCAGTGTGCTTTCATTACACCAGCGGCCGGAATTATTTTCTTAATACGTTTTAACTTAATGACAGCAATAAATTGTTTCTTTGATAGCTTCATTTAATCCCTCCTCTGTTTAATAAACATTAATTTAGGCATGCGGTCGAATTAAATGTAATAAATCATCTAGTTTTGGATTATTACGATTCTCGATCCATGCATTTGCAAGTAACCAACGTAAATTAGCTTGCGTTGGAACTGTTCTGTTCTCTGGCACATTGACTTGTTGAATGAGTCGTCTGTACTTGTTAATTTCAATATTGTTCATAACGAACTCCTCTTTAGTTTGGGGCGATCAAACGGGTTCGAACCGATATCCACATAATTCACAGTTATGGACTTTACCTATTAAGCTATAATCGCCATTATTAAAAAATTGGTCTGGATGTCTGGCTGCTCATGTGCATCCATGCACCCGCAGCATTTGTACATCCCTGTACATCATTTAAACTTGCGATATCTCCGTTCACTTTAATATAGTACTGGCGGAGAACTCTAATCAGACTGAGCTATACCCAGATAAATCGAATACAATGGTGTTATTAAATAGCACTCATTAATGCCATTAAAGAACACCACTCTTTCTTCAATTTTTGCTTCTCAATTCTTCGTTTTGCTTTATCCGACTTTTCATGCACACCACCTTTAAACATCAATGGATGATTATGAAAAGGATTTCGTGGTTTACTATCTTTTAATTTACTCATCGCTTTTCTCCTATATAAATTGGCTCCTAGAGTCAGACTCGAACTGACATACAACTCCTTAACAGGGAGCCCACCTACCAATAGTGCATCTAGGAATAATATGTAAGTTGTTATACGAATCGGCTTCCCACAACCGATACCCATAAGGTTTCCCCCGAAGGTTTTGCTTTACTTACCTTAATGTTGCGTAGGTAGTTACGCGAATAAACAACAAAACAGGCTCAAAACCCAACCAAGTGCTACCACACTTTCGTATAACAACTTGCACACAATTACATATTTCTAAACAACACTTGGGTTTACATAAGTGCCAGTAAAATGAAAAACTGGCACTAAAAAACCCAACCAAGTGTTACCACACTTTCGTATAACAACTTGCACATCTATTTATGCTCATTCGTTTTCTTACAAATCCATTTATTACATACATGCCTTTTTCAAAGACGAAACCGAATAAACCTATTCGGTTTCATAAGTGCCAGTAAGATAAAAAAACTGGCACTAAAAAACCCCGTTAGTTATTCACCTAACGGGGTTCTTGTTTAGTTCCCGCGAAAGGCATGTTATGTCAGCCTTTCGCGATAGTGATTTGCAAAAAGCTATGTCATACCGAGGGTGTCCTGGTATGAGTTTGTATGTTCATTTGTTGTCAAAGATGTTTTTTGTTCAGTAGACACAATTGCTCGCATCAATTTCAGTGAGGCACACGGATCTATATCCCCTGCCACCAATAAATTGGGTCGAATATTTAAAGTTAAAATTGTGTTTCCAAATAAATTCATGTTTACCTCCAAATGAATAGCGCAATTATAGTTATGAATTTCAAGAATGCAAGCTTTATTTTCAAGTTTCTTGTACAATATTTTATAGCATTACACACACTTATATTGAGTTTAAATTTAGGATTAAAAATGGCAGACAAAAAAAATCCAACTGCAATACAAATTGGCCAACGTATTAAGCAAGCACGAAAGATGGCAGGGTTTAATACCGCCGCACAATTGCTAGATAAGATTAAAGATTGGGGAACTGGGCGATTAGGGAATTACGAAGCAGGTATATCACTTCCCTCCCCCGATGATGTAAAGATAATATCAAAGGTAACAGGCTCATCACCCTGCTGGATAATGTTTGGTTTAGGCCCAATCCGTTCTACAGGCAGAGATTTACAAGCAATACGACACCAAAATTTCATTTATATATTTGATAGCTGTAAAACAAAGAAAGGATCTATTACTAAATTCTTAAATGCTATTGGATTATCCAGAAAAAAAATTGAAGAACATATCAACAACCCTTTCCTAACAATTCCTGATCGTACAGCACATAAATGTGAAAAATTTTACAAGAAACCTGTTAACTGGTTAGATGAACAACATGTAGAATCCGATCCTATCTGCGCTGCCTTCCCTGAAGATATGCGCCATGTTATGGAAATTTACTCTTGCTTAACAAAAGAACAACGAATAATGTTTCTAAAAATGGCTGATGTCATTAGCTCATCGTAAAAAATGATGTCAAAGTATGTTCTATAGCTAAATAACTGTATATAGAAACGCAGCATATTGTCACACTATAAAATAGCCAATAAATACTTCAAACTATTACTCATTATCATACACGTGTAAGTGACTTAAATATTTCAGCATCCCAAGGACGCATTGCAAGCATAAAACCTACAGAGTGACGTTTATCTAACGGCAACTTAACATCATGTCTTAACAGTTCTGTAAATTCCTTAGCAAGTATTTGCATCTTACTCATTAATTGCTGCAACGATGCATCACTTAATAAACCATACAAAAATAATCGCTGCTCCATATCACCATTAAATCGTGATTTTAAAAAATGACCTTGCAACTGAGATGCAAAAAATCGTTCAATCGGTCCATCTGACAACCAGCGAAAATCTTCAGAGATACGTAGCTTAATCCGATTGTTCGGTAATAAATCAATAATTTTCAGTCTATCCAACTGTGCGAGAGATTGAATGCATTCAGCTTCGGTAAGATGATACTGAGACAAGATATCCGAAAAACTGAAATGGTTACGTACGCTCACAGCGACTAATAACAACTTAACATCAGCCACAAGCTTCTCTTCTTGCTCATAGGTTAGCTGGGTTATATGCTGCCGTGAGTCTTCATAAAGCTGGAACAAATCAGATAGCTCCATTTGCATTATCTGGCAGATATCCTCCAGCCGTTCCAGGGTGAAACGTTTCGATGCAAACTGACGCTTTACATTAGCCTCACTCATACCCAGCGCTTCACCCACATCAGCGTAAGTTAGATTATAAGTCTTTAGCGCCTGTTTTAAAGTTGCTATAAGTGCTGCTGTCTGCGCCATAGAAGCTCTCCAATGCCTTAAAGTATCGTATTTATATACCTATATACCACTTATTGTCACCTTTTTCCACTGGAGTTTATTTATTTGCTTCTATGTCCCACACTTCTAAAACAAACTACAAGAGGGAACCACCATGTCAATATTCAAACGTCTTAGCACCACTATCGCCGCTCAACTTGACCACGTCGTCGGAGAAATCGAAAACCACGATGCTATTGTTAAAGCCAGCATCTCTGATTTAAAGAAGAAAATCGTAGAAGCTAAAGTACGACTCGACCATGTACGTAATGAAGTAAACCGACTACAAAACCAAGTTTCCCAACATCAAACCGATGCCAAACGTTGGCAGTCACGTGCAATCGAGTGTGCACATACAGACGAGCAAAAAGCTCTGTCTTGTGTAAGCCGGGCACATCAATGCGAACAACAAATATCTCAACTCGAATCAGCCGTTAACCAATATCAACAATCAGCTAAAAAGCTAGATCAAGATATTAATGCCGCAGAAAACCGTGCACGAGAGCTTAAACAAAAACATGATTTAATGCGTGCACGTCAGTCCAGTTGCGCAACACTAAAAGTTACTCAGGACACAAGTGAAGATTCAACATCCATGCTATGTGATACCTTTGACCGCTGGGATATTAAGTTGCGTCAAACCGAATTGTCAATCGACGCACAACCTCATATCGATTCACTTGAACAAGAGTTTGTTCAACAAGAGCAAGAAGATGAATTACGTCATGCCTTGGATGACTTATTAAAAAATAATCAGGAGGAAATAAAATGAATCATTACAGTGAACAACCCGCATTCGATGATTCCAATCATTCAATCACATCCACTGATTTTGCATGGATGAAAAAATTACCAGACTTATTGCGCATTCTAGGAACCGGTGCATTATTAATCGCGATGTACAGTTTTTTAATCAAAGGTTGGGATAATGGCAATGATACATTTCGTTATCTATTAATGCTTGGTCACACTGGATTACTTGCCGCAATTGGGCTAGCCAGTGGCCATTGGTTAAAGGAAAGTAAAGGAGCCAGATTACTGCTAACACTCGCATTAGTCTCGGTCCCCGCAAACTTCGCTATTTTAGGTGCTTTTATTTTCTCACAAGCCAGCGGAGTTGATTTAAGCCAATATCCTAACTATATCGCCTGGTCTGTCGACAGTATGCAAACAGCTTTACTAACGAGTGGTGGCGCATTATTTATTTTATTTCCTGTCACCTTATTAGGTTTTACTGTCTTAGCACGCAGCATGTCTAAACGTTTAACCCTATTATTTTTGCTCAGTAATGCTGTACTGCTCTTACCAGTTCGCGATCCCGTAATGGTGGGTTTAATGGTATTAGCATTAACCATTATGACAATCATCTTGGCACACAAATCATCACAACAGCACATTGCCGCAAAGACACAAGAAGGAATTACAGCATTAGGTTTGCAAGCCCTTCCCTTAGCTATCTTAATGGGTCGCACCCTGTGGTTGTATTCTGCTGATATGCTCCTATTAACGGTAATGACAATAACCACCTATATTGTCCTGCGCCAAGCATCTATGTTCTTCAATAATGAATCGCGTTTAAAGAAAATTCTAGATGCCCTATCATTAATCCCTGCCATCATTACGGCACCATTTTTAGCCACAACGTTAACTGATGCTAATTGGCCAATTGATGCATTAATATTACCAATCGCTACGATTGCTTCAGCTATCATGATTTATGACATTGCACAACGTAATGATAAAAGTGCGACGACTTATCGCTGGATAGCAGCATTAATGGTGGTAACAGGCATGGGGATTAACATGCTATTCCATTCAGGTGTAATTGCTGCAATAAGTTGCATTACAGCAGGTGTTGGATTGTTAGCCCTTGGGTATATGAACAAACAGCGCAGTTTCTTCATTAATGGTTTCATTTTAATAATGATTGGTATAGCTCAACAGTTATATGAACTAGTACACAACTTTAACTTAGGTAGCTGGGCAAGTATGGCTGTAATGGGCGTAATCACTATTGTCGTTGCTTCTATTATTGAAGCTAAAGGTAATTACTTATATCAGCACTTCTCAAACTGGAAAAATAGCTTTAAACAGTGGGAAGGTTAAGGAACATGTATGCCAAGAAAATATATCTTGGCATACATACTTAAACAAAATGGAGAAAACATAAAATCTCAATATGCCGTTATTTTACTACACGGTTTATTAAAGGTATGAAAGATTTATTAGTTGTTCTGTAATCCCCCCGAAAAATAACAGGCGTTTTAAGTAGAAAATTCTCGTAAACT
>CAYYLL010000034.1:0-32339 GCA_964472525.1 uncultured Thioalkalispiraceae bacterium
TAAAGGTATGGGCAATACATGATTCAAAAGAAAATTCTTGTTATTGATGACGATGCAAATCGTCGAGCTGAATTCTTTATTGTAATGGATTTTATCGATTATGCTGACTTAGACTGCATTAGCTACCAAGACTGGGAAGACCGCGATAAACAAAATGCACCTGATGTGTTGATACTTGGTGGCAATTTTCAGGAAATTGACCCTTTAGTGAAGCGTATTGAAGCGATTAAATCAGAATATAATACAGATTTGCCTGTTCTTCTTTTTAAGCCGATTGAATTGCCTCTGCCATCGAATTTTTCATCGTTGGTATTGGCCTCGATTAATACACCGTTTAAGTTTCGCCAGTTACATCAGGCTCTGCATACGGCGGATGTTTATTTAAAGAGCATGGGTGAAGTGAAAGGTTCATCATCTTCTATGTTATTTCGCAGTCTGGTTGGCAATAGTCGCTCTATTCGGAGTGTCCGTAAACTTATTGAGCAGGTGGCAAATTCTGATGCGAATGTTTTGATTCTTGGCGAGTCGGGTACGGGCAAAGAAGTGGTAGCGCGTAATCTGCACTACAATTCTAATCGACGTGATAAACCGTTTGTACCGGTTAATTGTGGCGCCATTCCCCCTGATTTACTGGAAAGTGAATTATTTGGGCATGAAAAAGGGGCTTTCACCGGTGCCATTAGTTCGCGCTTGGGACGTTTTGAAATGGCAAAAGGTGGCACATTATTTCTGGATGAAATTGGTGATATGCCGTTGGCAATGCAGGTAAAATTATTACGGGTGTTACAGGAACGCATTTTTGAGCGGGTTGGCAGCAATAAAAGTATTACCGCTGACATCCGCATTATTGCCGCCACGCACCATGATCTGGAAAAAGAAATCACAGGCGGCCGCTTTAGAGAAGACTTGTATTATCGTCTCAATGTTTTTCCTATCGACATGCCTCCCTTACGGGAACGTGTTGAAGACATTCCGTTACTGATCAATGAACTGATTACGCGAATGGAGCATGAACAGCGTGGTTCGGTCCGTTTTACTACCACGGCTATCGCTGCATTATGTGAATACCCCTGGACTGGCAATGTACGTGAATTATCAAACCTTATCGAACGTTTAGTGATTATGTTCCCATATGGTGTGGTTGATGTACGTGACTTACCGGATAAATTCCGTGGCACTAACGTACTTGAGGACATTCGTGAAAGTAGCAATACCGAGGGTGTTACCAGTGCGCAAATTGAAGAAGCATTTAGAATTCCACAGGATGGTTTTGACCTTAAAGAACACCTGATTAATCTGGAATATTCTCTTATTAAGCAAGCTCTGGATGACACCGATGGTGTTGTTGCCCATGCTGCAAAACGCTTACAAATGCGAAGGACAACGTTGGTTGAAAAAATGCGCAAATATGGATTACAGCGCTCGGAATCTGTTGCCCACTAATAATCTGTTTTAGTTGGGTTTAATACTTTATTGTTTATTTATTTGTGGCATACTTGCGTCGCTATTATTAAATAATCACCGCACAGGTTTACCCCGCAATTTTTAGAAAATACTTACATTTATTGATACCTCTTGGCTAATTCAGAGATGATTTGCATTTTCTGGATAAAATTTTATTTGGACTAATACAGCATTATGACAAACCCTTTAGACATCGCAATTATCGGCGCAGCTTCACCTGTTGGAGAAGCTGTTTTAGAACAGCTTACCGAACGAAAATTTCCATTAACGAATCTTATCCCGTTAGCCTTTGACGATGATCTGGATACAACAGTACCTTTCGCGAATAAACAACTACACCTGCAGGATATTGCGACCTTTAATTTTTCGAATGTCCCGCTTGTATTTTTGTGCCAATTAGATGAGTCATACCAAGCGATGGTGGATCGTATTTTAGATGCCAATTGCCGTATTATTGAAATCGGTTCCAATTTACAAAATGCAGCCGTGGTTGTTGCCAATGTAAATAGTGATGACGAACAGCTACAACAAAATCAGCATATTCGTTCAGCATCGGGTTTAGGTGTGGTGTTAACACAATTATTAAAACCCGTGAATGATGAATGGGGTATACAGTCACTTCATTTTACGGCCTTGCAGTCGGTGTCTGATAAGGGCAAGCCGGGTATTGATGAGTTGGCGATGCAAACAACCAGTTTGTTAAACACCCGGCCAATAAAATCATCTGCTTTTAAACAGCAAATTGCATTTAATGTCATGGCCGATGACAGTGACATTAACGCAACGGGTTTTACCCATCGAGAGTTAGATTTACGCACAGAACTACAAGATTTATTGTTTGCAAACAGCGGTTCGAATATCAGCTTGATGCCTTCGCTGCTCCATGTGCCGGTTTTTTATGGTGTTGCGGTTGATGTGCATCTAGAATTAAAATCGGACATTGATTTAAACGAGTTTGAACAGCTTATTGCAAAGAGCGAAAACACAGAATTGAAATTTGTTGATGATATTATTAGCCCGGTCAGCCATGCGGCAGAAATGGATAAAATTTTCATTAACAGGGTCAGGCAGGATTTAGATAATTCTCGGCAGCTTAATTTTTGGTGTGTGACCGATACAATTCGCAGTGGAAGTGCAATAAATGGTGTTCAAATTGCAGAAATTTTGGTAAAACATCATTTATAAGCTATAGTTACTGAATAATTGTAAAGATTTTTCGAGCTTTACAGACTTAAGTCATTGATAAATATATAATTTACGGGGGTCTGCGCGCCAAGCGTGGAAAAAAGCATATGGGAATCAGTCGTTTATATGCACGTAAGCTGGCTATTTTAGTTGCTGTTATAGGAATAACGGTTACGCCATCTTTTGTTTTTGGTTTGGGCTTGGGCGCAATCAAATTAAACTCATCTTTAAGTGAAATACTGGACGCAGAAATAGATTTAATTGCGGCAACATCAAATGATGTTGATGATTTAAAAGTTAAGTTGGCGAGCAGAGATGCATTTTTGCGAGCAGGTATCGACCGAACCGGTTTATTAAGCACCCTTCGTTTTCACGTTAAACGCCATAATAATGGTAAATACTTTATCAAAATTACTTCACGTAAACCGATTCGTGAACCTTTCCTTAATTTTTTGTTAGAAGTGAACTGGAAAAATGGCCGCATGTTGCGCGAGTATACAGTGCTAATCGATCCCCCCGGTCGTCGCATTGAACAACCACAGCAAAGCACCATTCAGTCAGCACAAACAATCGATGCCGAGGTTGCGACTAAGCCAACACCGGCTGAATCCGTTGTTGAATCGTCACCGTTTAAAGACAATGCAACACAGGCTGTTGAAGAACCTAAAAAAGTAGAAGCAGCACCATCTGCTGATGATAATTATATTAATGATAAAGAGTTATTACCTCATCGCCCCGTGGACGAAGTGGCTGCTGATACTGGGCCTGCTACCGAAAAAACACCAGAAGCTAAAGCGACGGTGCCAGAACTAGAACCAGAACCGATCATTCCAGAAACAACGCCCGAACCAGTGATTGAACCCGAGCCTGTTATTGTTGATGATTCCAAAGGTTTGAGTGGTGAAGTACTTGCTGAACATCAACAAAGTGGCCAGATCATTGAAGATAATAATGTGCCGGAAGCCGATACCACTGCCGTTAAAGAACCAACCGAGAGCGAACCAACAGAAACGTTTACTCAGGGTGAATTGTTTCCAACGATTCCATTAACAGAATACGATGAATCAAAATCTATTCAGTATGACGAAGAACCTGTTGATGATGCCGAACCTGCAGCAGAACAAGTTGCTAGTTCAACTGAAACCACCGAGTCTCAGCCTGTAGAAAGTGGTGATCTCGATTATGGCATTACTAAAAAGTCCGATAACTTATGGACCATCGCTAGCCGCATGAAAAGTGGTGATACGACGGTATATCAAGTGATGATGGCATTATTAAAAAGTAATCCCAATGCTTTTACTGACAGCAATGTCAACCGATTAAAAGTAGGACAAGTTTTACGTATTGATGATCCCAGTTTGATTACGGCGATTAGCAAAGAACAAGCCGCGCAGGAATATATAACACAAACAGAAGCATGGGATGCTTATCGCCAACAACTGGCGGCTACGGCTGAACAGCAACCGTTATCAACAGGGCAAGTTGAGTCTGAATCTAATGATAATGTGGCGGCTGCACCATCGGGTGAACTCACTTTAAGCGCACCGGAAGGCGAAGACCTGAGTGCTGTAACAACGCCATCACAAGACTCGGCAAATAAGGAAGTTGCGAGCTTGCGCGAAGAATTACAACGTATTACTGAACAAGCCGATGCGGAACGCGGCAAGAATTCAACCTTGAATGCGCGTTTAAGAGAACTTGAATCTGAAATTGAATCGATGCAACGTTCGTTGACTGTGCGCAATGATGAACTCGCTGCACTGCAACACCAAGCTTCAAAATCGGATGAAACGCCTGCCGCTGCACCAAAAGCCCCGTTACCAAAAGAAGCTGTGGAAGAAACACCGCCGGCACCTCAACTTGAAGATGAGCCTGCCGCTGTTACGGCACCAAAAGAACCGGCTGCTGAAGCGCAACCTGAGCAAACCGGGCAAGCAACAACAGAGGAAGTGCCACCTGCGCCAGAAGTAGCCAAAACACCAACGGAAGAGCCTGCTGAAAATGTAGTACCACAAGTTTCAACGAGTCTTGTTGATACGATTATGGCAACGGTTTCTGGTATTTTAAAGCCGATTTTAGCGAGTAGCTTATTACTCTTTATCGGCGTGCCAGTGCTTATTATTGTCGTACTTATTCTTGTGGTGATGATGTTCCGTAAACGCTCAACCGCAAAAAATAATTTTGAAGAAAGCATTTTATCTGGTGTGGCTCCAGTTGATGACGAACCTGCAGTTTCAATGGGCAGCCAGAATTCATCGGAAACATCCTCTTTCTTAAGTGACTTTGCCATTAGTGGTGTTGGTGCAATTCAAACTGAAGACAGTGAAGTGGATCCGTTAACAGAGGCCGATGTCTTTATGGCTTATGGCCGATATGAAGCGGCCGAAGAACGTTTACAGGAAGCCATTACCGCCGATCCTGAACGTGTTGAACTAAAAGTTAAGTTACTCGAAGTGTATAACACCAATAAAAATCAAACGGCATTTGAAGCAACCGCTGAAGAACTTTACGCAACACTTGGTGATGCGGCGGCAACAGATAGCAACTGGCAAAAAGTTGTTGTGATGGGCAAACAGATTGCACTGAATAACCCTATTTTTAGTGCTTCCCCCACCATTTCATCAGAAACAACCGAGAGTGTTTTAGGTGCAATGGAAGAAAACCTGAGCAATGTGAGCATGACTGACAGTCAGGTAATGGATATTGGTTTAGAAACCGGCGTTTTCAGTGCAGAAGACTTAGCACCAGAATCACCGTCTGAACCTTCTCCTGATTTTTCAGCAGAAACTGAAACTGACTCGGATGTGGATGGGCTTGATTTTAATCTGGGTGATGATGCACCTGTTACCGATCAGCGGGACACCAAGGATAATATTGAAGCTCCCGATGAACTTGATTTTAATTTAGACATGGGTGCAACAGACGATGATGAATCGACTAAAAGCATGGCTATCGATCTAAATGAAATGGAGCTTGGAGATATAGATACAAGCGACGATGATCCAACGGCCAGTATGGTATTTGATGCGGACGCTCTGGATCTCGACTCAGCCAGTGCGCAACTGGACACCGGCGCACTGGATTTTAGTATGGATATCGATGAAGGTGACGCAGATAGCAGTCTGGACTTAAATCTGGATGCTGCTGATGCGATGGATATGTCATTATCTGCGGACGCTGATGAAGTTGGAACCAAACTGGATTTGGCCAAGGCTTACATTGATATGGGTGATTCGGCCGGTGCAAAAAGTATTCTGGATGAAGTTCTGGATGAAGGCAGTGATGAACAAAAGGCAGAGGCTGAACAACTTGTGTCTCAGCTTTCCTAAAATTTAATTTGTAAAATAAAATCAATTATATATCGTCAACGGGGGAGAGCTTCGCTTCTCCCCATTGGTTTTGTACCCGCCGCAAGCGGATGGGGAAATCAGATTTTATTTTATACAATCCACAACCTCGCTATCGCGGGGTTGTGTCGTTTTAGTTTAATCTAAACTTAAGCTGAATTTATTATGCAAGATCACTCTAAACAACGTTATCGCATTGCAATGGGCATCGAATATGATGGTTCACCTTATCTGGGTTGGCAATCGCAACGCGAAGGTGAAACAGTTCAACAAAACGTTGAACGTGCTTTATCAAAAGTGGCCAATCATTCGGTTAAAATATTTTGTGCCGGCCGTACCGATACTGGCGTCCATGCGAATGAGCAAGTGATTCATTTTGAAACAACAGCGTATCGAAAGATGTATTCATGGGTGTCTGGATGTAACACAAATATGCCCCGAAGTATTTGTTGTTTATGGGCAACGTCCGTTCCAGAAGCATTTCATGCACGTTTTAGTGCGCTAAAACGTGCTTATCGTTATACTATTCTGAATCGTTCTGTTCGACCTGCGTTACTCAACAACTATGTGAGTTTTGTTTATCAGCCCTTAGATGAAGTGCGTATGCGACAAGCGGCTCAGCATCTTATTGGTACCCATGACTTTACTTCCTATCGAGCGGTTGCCTGCCAAGCTAAAAGCCCAATACGCACTTTGCATAAGCTGGATATTAGCCGTGACGGGGAATTTATCCATTTAGATTTATTAGCAGATGGTTTCCTGCATCATATGGTTAGAAATATTGCTGGTGTACTCATCAAAATTGGTTCAGGTGAGGCAGAAATTGGTTGGTCAAAACAGGTTCTGGAACATCGGGATCGCAGGCTTGGTGGTGTCACCGCTGCACCTAAAGGGCTATCCTTAAAAAGAATTATCTATCCGGAAGAATTTAACTTACCCAGTATTTACAATGAGTGATTTTACTAATCAATGTGTAATGTGAAGTGTTGCGTAGAGGCATTAAAAAATCACCCGGATCTCATTATTAATAGAGTATAATTAACCTTTAATCTTAAAAATTCACAACAGGTTATGACCATGCAGCCTATAGAAATTAATACCGACTTAATTCGCAGCTACGACAAATCCGGGCCGCGTTATACTTCTTACCCAACTGCCGTGCAATTTAATAATAAATTTACGGTAGCTGATTATATAAAACAAATTGCGTTAAGTAATTCAAACAACGACAATTTATCGTTATATTTTCATATTCCTTTTTGTGACACCATTTGCTACTACTGTGGTTGCAATAAAATTGTGACTAAAAATCGCAAACGTGCTGAACCTTATTTGGAACGTTTGTATAAAGAAATTGAATTACAAGCGGCTTATTTTGATAATAAACGAACCGTTACCCAATTACACTGGGGTGGTGGAACACCTACTTTTATCAGTCATCAGCAAATGCAACAACTCATGGATGTGACTCGGCAACATTTTAATTTATTAAGTGATGACAGTGGTGAGTATTCCATTGAAATTGATCCGCGTGAGGCAAATCAGGAAACGGTTACCTTATTGCGTAAGCTGGGTTTTAACCGAATGAGTTTAGGTGTACAGGACTTTAATCCCGCTGTGCAACAAGCCGTAAATCGTATTCAGTCATTTGACGAAACGCAAGAGGTAATTGTTGCTGCACGTGATAGCGGTTTTCATTCTATTAGCATTGATTTAATTTATGGTTTGCCACACCAAACCGTTGCAAGTTTTACTGACACATTACAAACCATTGTTGAGCTAAATCCAGACCGACTTTCTATTTTTAACTATGCACATTTACCTGAGATGTTTAAAACCCAACGGCAAATTAATGCCGAGGATATTCCTGCTCCACAAGTTAAGCTAGAAATATTACAACAAGCCATACAACAACTGATGGCGGCAGGTTATGTTTATATTGGTATGGACCATTTTGCAAAACCGAATGATGAGCTTGCCATTGCTCAAAACAAGCGTAATTTATATCGAAATTTTCAAGGTTACTCGACTCATGCCGATTGTGATTTAGTGGGTTTGGGTATCACCTCGATTGGTAAAGTGGCTAACTGTTACAGCCAAAATGTAAAAACAATGGATGAGTATTACGAACTTATCGACAATAACCAGTTGCCCGTACTTAGAGGCGTTGAATTAAATGCAGATGATTTGCTACGCCGCGAAGTTATTAATCAACTTATTTGTCACTATTATCTGGACTTTACCAATATTGAAAAACAGTTTGGAATTAATTTCTTAACGTATTTTGATAAGGAATTAAAGCAACTCCAAAGTATGCATCAGGATGGTTTATTGGTTTTGAGTGAAACAAATATTAGCGTGCAACCGATTGGCTACCTACTAATTAGAAATATCTGTATGGTGTTTGATCGCTATTTAGGTGATGCTAAAAACAGATTTTCCAAGGTTATTTGATAACGGGATAATCGTGGTGTCCGTTGTGGTTAAATATTTGCCTTAATTTCTGGTATAATTCTCCCCATTGGTATTCTAACGATAGCTTTGGTTTTATGACTCACTCAGTTACACGCACACGGATTAAATACTGTGGTATCACTCGATTAAGTGATGCACTCGAAGCCGTGCGTCTAGGAGTGGATGCGCTAGGGTTTGTGTTTTATCCACCGAGTCCACGCAATATCGAAATTGAGCAGGCCGCCGAAATTATCCGTCAGTTACCGGCGTTTGTTTCCTGTGTTGGACTTTTTGTTGATTCCTCTGAAGAATTTATTCAACAAGTGTTACAATCTACTGCTATTGATACGTTGCAGTTTCATGGTAATGAGTCAGTCGAACAATGTCAGTGTTATGGCAAGCCGTATTTAAAAGCCGTGCGGATGAAGCCGGACGTGGATCTTGTCGCCGTTTCAGCAGAATATGCCAGCGCTGCCGCGTTGTTATTAGACTCCTATGAAAAAGGCGTGCCGGGTGGCACAGGAACAAGTTTTGACTGGGCACGTATACCCGCTTCCATGACTCAACCCATTATTCTGGCCGGTGGTTTATCGGTAGACAATGTGGCCGAAGCAGTTCAAAAAGTAAAACCGTACGCGGTGGATGTGAGTGGCGGTATTGAACTTGTTTTAGAACAAGGTCAGGCAAAAGGAATTAAAGATGCAGCAAAAATGGCTGCTTTTATTAATGAGGTAAATCACGCGTGACAGCCGATAGTATGAACAAGAATAACGTGAATACAAAATATAGGATGCCCGATGAGAAAGGGCATTTTGGTATGTATGGCGGCAAGTTTGTGGCTGAAACCTTAATGGTGCCATTAGAAGAATTGCAGCAGGCTTATGATAACTATATGCAGGATCCCGAGTTTCAGAAAGAACTCGATTTTGAATTACAGCAATATGTTGGTCGACCTTCCCCTTTATATTATGCCGAGCGTTGGTCTAAACGTCTTGGTGGTGCAAAAATTTATTTAAAACGTGAAGACTTAAACCACACTGGCGCGCATAAAGTGAATAACACCGTTGGTCAGGCTTTACTGGCTAAACGTATGGGTAAAAAACGTATTATCGCGGAAACTGGTGCAGGCCAGCACGGGGTTGCCTCGGCCACAGTGGCTGCTCGACTCGGTATGGAATGTGTAGTGTATATGGGCGCGGAAGATATTCAACGTCAGGCAATGAACGTCTACCGTATGAAATTATTGGGTGCAACGGTCGTGCCGGTTACATCCGGCTCGCAAACATTGAAAGATGCACTCAACGAAGCCATGCGCGACTGGGTAACCAATATTGACGACACGTTTTATATTATTGGTACGGTTGCCGGGCCTCATCCATACCCCGTGATGGTGCGAGATTTTCAGGCTATTCTTGGCCGCGAAGCGCGTGAGCAAATTTTACAACATGAAGGTCGTTTGCCCGATGCACTGGTCGCGTGCATCGGTGGTGGTTCAAATGCCATTGGCCTGTTTTATCCTTTTATTAATGATAGCGATGTGCAAATGTTTGGTGTTGAAGCGGCGGGTGATGGTATCGAAACGGGCCGCCATGCGGCAGCACTCTGCGCGGGGGATCCCGGAGTATTACACGGCAATCGAACTTATTTAATCGAAGATAAAAATGGCCAGATTATTCCTACCCATTCAATTTCTGCGGGTTTAGACTACCCCGGTGTCGGGCCGGAACATGCTTGGTTAAAAGACATTGGTCGGGCTGAATACGTTTCGGTGACGGATACCGAGGCACTGCAAGGTTTTCACGATTTAACCCGTATTGAAGGTATTTTACCCGCGCTCGAGTCGAGCCATGCGGTGGCGTATACCGCTAAACTGGCTGCCAGTATGGACAAAGAGCAAATTATTATTATGAATTTATCCGGCCGGGGTGATAAAGACATTCATACCGTTGCAACGTACGAAGGGATAGAGCTGTGAGTGTAACTGGGAGTATAGCTGGGAGCAGAATTAAGCAACGATTTGAGCAACGTTTAGCTGCTGGTAAAAAGATACTAATTCCTTATATAACAGCAGGTGATCCAAAGCCTGAAACAACCGTACCGTTAATGCACGCGATGGTGGAAGCCGGTGCCGATATTATTGAACTGGGTGTTCCCTTTTCTGATCCCATGGCCGAAGGGCCGGTTATCCAGAAGGCAATGGAAAGGGCACTCGAATTCGGCACCAGTTTGACCGATGTTTTGGACATGGTGGCCAACTTTCGCCAAACTGATACAGAGACACCAGTGATAGTGATGGGTTATTTGAACCCCATCGAAGTAATGGGTTACAGCGACTTTGCCAATAAAGCGGCCAACGCCGGGGTTGACGGTGTGTTGACCGTGGATATTCCCCCCGAAGAAGCCGAAGATTATATTAGTACCTTCAAAAACAATGGCTTAGATCCCATATTTTTGATAGCCCCCACTACCAATGAACAACGTATGAAGTTGATATCTAGTGCGGGAGGGGGATTTGTATACTACGTTTCTGTCAAAGGGGTAACCGGTGCAGGACATTTGAATACTGACGAAGTCTCGGATAAAGTAGAACAAATTAAGTCATTCACCGATTTGCCTGTGGGTGTTGGTTTTGGGATTAAAGATGCTGACTCTGCCCAACGTGTGGCCAAAGTGGCAGACGCGGTTGTGGTTGGCAGTGCTATTGTGCAACGAATAGAGGCAAATGCGTCAGATTCTGGTAAAATAAAGGTAGCAGTATGTGAATTGATAGCCGAATTACGTACTGCCATTGACCAAACATAATATATTTAAGAGAAAAATAAAGCGATGAACTGGTTTTCAAAATTATTACCCACAGGTATCCGTGCAGACGGCAATAAACGCACGAATGTACCGGAAGGCTTATGGGCAAAATGTGCCGAGTGTCGCGCCGTTTTGTATCGAGCTGAGCTTGAACGTAATCTTGATGTTTGTCCTAAGTGCGATTGTCATGTTCGAATTGGTGCTCGCCGCCGCTTGGATACTTTTTTAGATCCTGAACCGCGCGTTGAAATTGGTGAAGACATTACACCGGTTGATGCACTAAAATTTAAAGACTTAAAAAAATATAAAGACCGTTTAACTCAGGCACAAAAAACAACCGGTGAATCTGATGCGCTGGTTGTGATGATGGGACAAGTTAAAAAAGTACCTGTCGTTGCTGCCGCATTTGAATTTAAATTTATGGGTGGCTCAATGGGTTCGGTTGTAGGTGAACGTTTTGTGCGTGCGGTTAACGCAGCGATTCAAGATCGTATTCCCTTAGTTTGTTTTTCTGCCAGTGGTGGCGCGCGTATGCAGGAAGCGTTATTTTCTTTAATGCAAATGGCAAAAACCAGTGCAGCATTGGGTCGATTACGTAAACAAGGCATTCCATTTATATCCGTTTTAACGGATCCTACTATGGGTGGTGTTTCAGCAAGTTTTGCAATGTTAGGCGATATTCATATTGCCGAACCGAAGGCGCTCATTGGTTTTGCCGGTCCTAAAGTGATTGAGCAAACGGTAAGAGAAACATTGCCCGAAGGTTTTCAACGCAGTGAGTTTTTATTAGAACATGGTGCCATTGATATGATTGTTAATCGTCGGGACATGCGTGACACGGTTGCACGTATTCTTACGATGTTAACGAATCAATCCGCTGCTTAGATTTAATTACTAACATTCATCTGGATGAGTGATGCGTTTTAACACTCTGCAACAATGGTTAAGTTGGCAAGAAAGCCTCCACTACAAAGAAATTGACTTAGGTTTAGACCGTGTTCGTCAGGTCTACCAACAACTGCATCCTGCTACATTTAAAATCCCCGTTATCAGTGTTGCCGGCACTAATGGTAAAGGTTCCAGTGTGGCGATACTGGAGTCCATTTATACTCAGGCCGGTTATCGGGTGGGTAGCTATACTTCACCGCATTTGCTTGAATATAACGAACGGATCCGTATTAATCAGCAGCCGGTGGATGACACTAGCCTTTGCGAAAGTTTTGCCCGTATTGATGATGCGCGTGGTACATTATCGTTAACGTATTTTGAATTTGGCAGCTTGGCTGCATTTGATATTTTTCACCATGCGGAATTAGAAGATACGTTGGACGTCATTATTCTCGAAGTGGGCTTAGGCGGTCGACTCGATGTGGTTAACCTAGTTGATGCCGATGTGGCATTGATTACTTCGATTGGTTTGGATCACACCGACTGGTTGGGAGATTCGCGAGAGGCCATTGCTTACGAAAAAGCCGGTATTATGCGCGAGCATAAGCCAACTGTTTGTAGTGATCCGGCTATGCCACAAAGTATTCAGAACCATGCAGAGAAAATAGCGGCACCACTGTATCGCCTTGGTAAAGAGTTTAACTTTGAGCAGCGACAAAGGGATTGGCAATGGTCAGACGAAAAGTCCTTGCGTAGCGCCTTACCACGGCCAGCATTAGTTGGCGAACATCAATATCAAAATGCTTCAGGTGCTTTAAAGGTCATTGAATTATTGTCGTCACGATTACCAGTCAGTCAGGCACATGTGCGGCAGGGTTTGATGGATGTGCGGGTGGATGGGCGTTGTCAGGTTATTTCTGTTAATCAATCTACGTTGATACTGGATGTGGCACATAACCCCGATAGCGTGCAATGTTTGGCTCAATTAGTGAGTGAAATGAAACAGTCCAATCAGGTACATGCTCTTGTAGGAATGATGAAGGATAAGGCCTTAGCGGATTCTCTCGAGCCTATGCGGGAACTAGTTGAACATTGGTATTTTGTAAAAGCGCCCATTGAACGTGCGGCAGAACCCGAGCAATTAGCAGCCATTACGAATACGTTTCCAGCAACATCTTCAATGTGTTTTGAGCAAATTCAGGTAGCCTTTTCTGAAATGCAATTACAATCCAAAAGTGGGGATATTCTGCTGGTTTTTGGCTCTTTTTATACCGTTGCTGCTATTTTGCCAAGCTGGATATCCGCTTAAAATAACTGAATTTCAGTGCCATATATTGGTACAATAGGCAGATGAGCCAACCACCACCTAGCAATGCAAAACAACCCGTACAAATAAAGCAACGGGTTATTGGCGCTATTGTATTGGTTTCTTTAGGGGTTATTTTTATCCCGATGTTACTCAATAGTGAACGTGCTTTAGATGATGGGATGCCTGTTTTTGGTAGTAACATCCCTAGCAAGCCCGAATATCTTTCAAAAGAATCAGGCCAGAAATCAGCACAGCAGTTGGCTGCGGTTATTATAAAATCACAGGCTGATTTTGATGCTAGGGTGCCAGTTGATGAGCATACACCGCCTTTAAAATCTGTTCCTGACAAAGGGCCTAAAAATAAGGCGGCTGCCAGTTTTGCTAAAATTGATTCAACGGCTCAACAAAAAAGAATTATTACCGCAAAAGTAAAACCAACCGCTAAACAGCCTGCAAAAGCGTGGGTCATCCAAGTTGGTAGTTTTAATAATCGGGGTAATGCCTTCAAATTACGCAATAAACTCCGCAGTAAAAAATTTACTGCCTTTGTTGAAGCCGTTAAAACCTCGAAAGGACGTGTTTACCGAGTCAGGGTTGGGCCGGAAATACAACGCAGTCAGGCAAAAAAAATACAAAAGCGTTTAAAGAAAGAGCTTAAAATAAGTGGCTTAGTTGTCGCTCATCCATAAATATATATTACTGTTAGCACAGGAAAATTGTTCTCTATGATTTGGATTGATTTTGCCATTATTGGTATTATTCTTATTTCTGCTTTTATCAGCCTTATCCGTGGTTTTGTACGCGAAGCGTTATCACTGGTGGGTTGGGTGGTTTCATTCTGGATAGCTCTGACGTTTGCCGGTGGCTTTGCTGAATTATTTCTAAATTCGATAGACGATAAAACATTCCGGGTGGTGGTTGGCTTTGGTATTTTATTTATTACCTCGCTTATATTGTTTGTGGTAGTGAATTACTTTGCGGTGCAATTAGTCCATCGAACCGGATTATCCGGTACGGATAGATTTATTGGCGTTGTGTTTGGTGTATTGCGTGGTGTTCTAATTGTTGCTGTGTTAGTGATGTTAGCCGGTTTATCCAGTATGCCTAAAGAGCCTTGGTGGAACGAGTCGGTATTACTTTCTCAATTTGAAGGTATTACCTTATGGGGCGGACAGTTTTTGCCTGCCAATATAGGTTCCAGTTTTAAATTCTAGGTGAAAGCCTCGAATAATGTTTATAAATGGTTATACTTTAACAAAGTTGAATCTAATTCTTGCGTGTAGCAAAAAGAGGCTAGTATGTGCGGTATTATCGGTATTGTTTCTAATGCAGCAGTCAACCAGAATTTGTACGATGGTTTGATTGTATTGCAACACCGTGGTCAGGATGCCGCTGGAATTGTTACTTGTGAAGACAACCGTCTTTATATGCGTAAAGCTAATGGTTTGGTACGTGATGTTTTTCAAACACGTCATATGTTACGTTTAAAAGGACATATGGGCATAGGCCATGTCCGTTACCCAACCGCAGGTTGTTTTTCTTCTGCCGAAGCGCAACCTTTTTATGTGAACTCACCTTACGGTATCACCCTTGCGCATAATGGTAATTTAACCAATGCTGACCAGTTACGCCGTGATTTATTTAAAGAAGATCGTCGGCATATCAATACCGATTCTGACTCTGAAGTATTGTTAAATGTGCTTGCGCATGAATTACAATACTCCGATAAATTAAATGTGGATGTTGATGATATCTTTAATGCAGTAAAAGGTGTGCATAAACGTTGTCGTGGTGCTTATGCGGTTGTTGCGATGATAACAGGTAAAGGTATTTTGGCTTTTCGCGATCCTTATGGTATTCGTCCTTTAGCCTTCGGTGAGAAAAAAACAGAATCAGGTAAAGACATTGTGGTTGCCTCCGAGAGTGTTGCGATTGATGCACTTGGCTTTGATTTAGTCAGAGACATTGCACCGGGTGAAGCCCTTTTTATTGATGCCAATGGTAAACATCATACACAACAATGTGCCGACAACCCGGTTTTAAGCCCCTGTATTTTTGAGCATGTTTATTTTGCGCGTCCCGATTCCATTATTGATGGTATTTCTGTGTACAAAGCACGTTTAAGAATGGGGGCGTATTTGGCTAAAAAAATTATGCGTGAGTTACCCGACCATGATATTGACGTTGTGCTACCCATACCGGATACCAGTCGTACTTCTGCGTTAGAGCTTTCCTATACGTTGGGTATTAAATATAGTGAAGGTTTTATCAAGAACCGTTACATTGGCCGCACTTTTATTATGCCGGGGCAAAAAGAACGTAAAAAATCGGTGCGACAAAAACTTAATGCGATTGAACTGGAATTTCGCGGTAAAAATGTATTACTGGTGGATGATTCGATTGTACGAGGCACAACATCAAAACAAATCATTCAAATGGCTCGTGATGCGGGCGCTAAAAAAGTCTATTTTGCATCGGCTGCACCACCGGTTATTCACCCCAATGTTTATGGTATCGATATGCCTGCTGCAAAAGAGCTTATTGGTTATGGTCGAACCGATAAAGAAATTGCCGAAGCGATTGGAGCCGACTGGTTAATTTATCAAGATCTAGATGACTTAATCGAAGCGGTTAAAAAGAAAGTACCCCATGTTAAGCAATTTGATACTTCGGTTTTTAATGGTGTGTATGTTACCGGTGACATTAGTAATGACTATCTTACCCAAGTAGAAGCAAGTCGTAGTGATGATGCGCGCAAAGATAAAGTGAAAGATAACGAAGTCGTTGAAATCTACAATAATGTGTGATTAGTTTGTTATTGCCGCACTATCGCTTGCAATGGCAATTTTGGATGTATATAAAATGCTAAGGGCACAAGTGGCGTAAGATATTTTTTGAGTGTCAGTATTTGACTTTACGGTGTTTTACGCATATTCTGTTATTTGATAGTTTTATACCATCGGCGCCGATTTGAAGATCAGCTTGCGGGCGCTTAATAAAAACAGCTAAAGCGTGGATGCAATCCGGCAACCTGCTTTAGTTAAGAGCGGGTTTTTTTTTGCCCCCTCCAAAATAATATGAGGCTTATTATGTCGAATACTAAAAATGATAGCGAATGGGGTTTTGATACCTTAGCCGTTCGGGCAGGGCAAACTCGTACTCAGGAAGGCGAGCATAGCGAACCTATTTTTCCAACATCGAGTTATGTTTTTGACTCGGCAGCATCAGCGGCTGCACGGTTTAGCGGTGATGAACCCGGTAATATTTATTCACGCTTTACTAATCCAACCGTACGTAATTTTGAGGAACGTTTGGCCCAACTCGAAGGTGGCGAACGTTGTGTTGCAACCGCATCGGGGATGTCGGCTATTTTAAGTACCTGTTGTGGTTTATTAGAAGCCGGTGATCATATTGTGTCATCCAAATCTATTTTTGGTAGCACCGTTGTTTTGTTCGACAAATATTTATCGCGCATGGGGATAACGGTCACCTATGTGCCGATAACCGATCTGGACGCATGGCAACAAGCGATTACCTCTGAAACAAAATTACTTTTTGTTGAAACGCCATCGAACCCGCTAACTGAAATTGCAGATCTTGAAGCACTCGCTACGATTGCGCATAGCAATGATTGTATTTTTGTAGTGGATAATGCGTTTTGTACGCCTGCTTTACAAAGGCCATTAGAGTTCGGTGCGGATGTGGTTATCCACTCAGCAACAAAATACATTGATGGGCAAGGCCGTTGTATTGGTGGCGCGGTTGTTGGTAATGAAAAATTAGTAGGCGAAGATGTGTACGGTTTTTTAAGAACCGCTGGCCCTAGTATGAGCCCATTTAATGCTTGGGTGTTTTTAAAAGGTCTGGAAACTCTTAAGTTAAGAATGAATGCACACAGTGAGAATGCGTTAAAATTGGCTCAGTTTCTTGAGCAACACGAAAATGTAAACCGTGTTTACTACCCTGGTTTAGTATCCCACCCTCAATATGAACTGGCGCTTAAGCAACAAAGTAATTTTGGTGGGGTACTGGCGTTTGATGTTAAAGGTGGCAAGGCGGCTGCTTGGGAGTTGATTGATAAAACAGAATTATTATCAATAACCGCAAATTTGGGTGATACAAAAAGTACCATTACCCATCCTGCAACGACCACGCATGGACGTTTAAGTGATGAGCAACGTACACAAGCGGGTATTACCGATGGTATGCTCCGAATTTCCGTTGGTCTGGAAGATATCAATGATATTATCCGTGATGTTGATCAGGGTTTGTAAAGTAAGCCTGTATTTATTTCTAGCGACACAAAATATTTAAGAAGAAAAGTATGCCCTTATTAACACTCGATAAAGCCTGTTTAAGTTATGGCCACGTTGCCTTATTGGACAAGGCTGCGTTAATCATTGATGCCGGTGAACGGATCGCCTTAATCGGCCGTAATGGGGAAGGCAAATCAACTCTAATGAAAGTACTGCTAGGTGAAGCTACGCTAGACGATGGTAGCATCTGGCGGGCACCAAGTTTAAAAGTATCCTACTTAATGCAGGAAGTGCCACATGATGAAGAACGTAGTGTCTTTGAAGTGGTTGCCAGTGGTATTGAAAACGTGGGGGAACTGATCACCAATTACCATAATACGGTTCATGCGCTTGCTGATGTTACTGACGACAAAGAATCAATGCGTCTGGTGAATCAACTCAATGATTATCAGAACCAACTTGAACGTTTAGATGGTTGGTCGCTAGAGCAGCGTGTTGAGGCAATGGTGAGTAAATTATCACTGCCGGAAGATGCGTTGGTCAGTAGCTTGTCCGGTGGTTACAAACGCCGTGTCATGTTAGCACGAGCCTTAGTCTGCGAGCCGGATATTTTGTTACTGGACGAGCCTACCAACCATCTGGATATTGAATCTATCCTGTGGTTGGAAGGATTTTTACAAAATTATAAAGGCACCATTTTATTTGTATCACATGATCGCGCTTTTATTAAAAAATTAGCCACGCGGATCATAGAACTTGATCGAGGTAATATCACTTCATGGGAAGTGGGGTACGAAGAGTATCTTATTAAAAAGGAAGAGTTTCTTGCAATTGAAGCCGATCACAATGCCAAGTTTGATAAACGCTTAGCACAAGAAGAACAATGGATCCGTAAAGGTATTAAAGCGCGCCGAACCCGTAACGAAGGTCGGGTTCGTGCATTAAAATCGATGCGAAATGAACATGCACAACGACGCACCCAACAAGGTAAAGCTAAAATTAGTCTTGATTCGGCTGATAGTTCCGGGCGCATCGTCGCTGAGGTACGCAAAGCTAGTTTTGCTTATGATGACAAACAAATAGTTAAAGAATTTAGTACTAAAATATTACGTGGCGATAAGATAGGAATTATCGGTGCGAACGGCTCAGGTAAGTCCACTTTAATTAAACTGTTGCTAGGCGAATTAAAACCAACCGAAGGCAAAGTGAAACTTGGCACCAATCTAGAAATTGCCTATTTCGATCAGAACCGTGCCGATTTTGATTTAAACGCTTCGGTAATGGCAAACTTAAACCATGGCCGTGACCGAGTAATGGTAAATGGTAAAGACCGACATGTTATCGGTTACTTGCAGGATTTTCTATTTCCACCGGCAAGAGTACAGTCACCGGTTAAAACCCTATCGGGCGGTGAACGCAACCGTTTATTATTAGCACGTTTATTTATAAAACCAGCCAATTTACTGGTACTCGATGAACCCACTAATGATCTCGATGTTGAAACACTCGAATTACTTGAAGAATTATTGTTGAACTACGAAGGCACCTTACTTCTGGTCAGTCATGACCGGCAATTTCTGGATAATATTGTTACCAGCACCATTGTAATGGAAGGTGATGGTCAGGTTGATGAATATGTGGGCGGTTATAATGATTATTTACGGCAACGGGCTGAACCGATTAAAACTATATCTCAAAAAAAAAATATTAGTAAAGATAAAGCGGTCAATGCAAAAATACAATCTGGCTCTGATAAGTCAAGCGTAAATAAACCGGTTTTAAAAAAACGAACCTACAATGACCAACGTGAGCTGGATTTACTTCCCGAACGTATTGAAATACTTGAAACAGAACAACAACAATTAGTTAACTTAACCAGTGAAAATGACTTTTATCAGAAAGATAAACACATCGTTAACCAAACAATGGCGCGTTTAACTAAAATAGAAGAAGAATTAAGTGAAGCTTTTCAACGCTGGGAAGAACTTGAATAGCGTAACCATTTTTACGCTTATATTATTGTATGTGTGAAATAAAGTTAAGATACCCACCATCATCATGTATATGATGGGTATCTTGTTTTGGTATTAGTGTTTTTTGCCTGTAGTCAATTAATTTAGTCGCTTAATTCGGCCTTCAATAACGGCATTAAAAGGTTGAGGCATAGTGTTAATGTGTTCGATTAACGCATCAAGATCATTGCTACCAATGATTCGATTAGTGCCTTCAGTTAAAACGGTATAGTTATCACCACCAGAAGCAATAAAACTATTCACCGTCACTGAATAAGTTGCCGTTGTATCGAGTAAACTGCCATCATCCTTTCGCACTTCAATTATACGATTTTCAATCGGTAATGCGTTATCCCATGTATAACTTAATCCTGATATTTTCAATATGCGAGGATAAGGTTGACCAAGCCATTGCTGGTTTAATAATCGTATAATCTGCTCGCCGCTAAGATTCATTGTTACTAGATTGTTCCCAAATGGCTGCACGGTAAATAAATCTCCCCAGGTTACATTGCCTGCCGGAATATCTGCGCGGATACCACCGGCATTCATAAAGCTAAAATCAGTGGCCATTTTATGGCGTTGTGCATCAGCAATCAGGTTCCCGAGTGGCGATTCACCTGCGGCATTCGCTGTACGAGAAATATCATTAATTGTTGTTCCTATTACTCGATTAATGATTGGCGCAACCGCTGCTTCGGATTTTGCGACCATTTTTGCGATACCTTTATCTGGATATGTACCGGGTGAAACATCGGCATAAGTTGTAACGATACGTGCGGATTTTTCTACAATGTCGTGACTGTGTGGGTCAATAGAAACATCAATATCATCATAAGCGGTGCCGCGTGAAAATGCCTGTACAACCAGAATCTTTTTACCATTAGCATTTGCTATTAAGGCATTTGTAAACGAATGGGAATGGCCGGAAACGACAATATCAATATCATCATCGAGTCGATTAACAATATCTGCAATTGAGCCATTCAGAGTAGTGACTTCTGCATCGGTAGGCCCCGAATAGTAACGTTGGCGAGTGCCTTGGTGAATAGTCACTATAATGGAGTGAACACCTTGCTTATGCAACTCTGGAATATAGCTATTAATCGCATCGGCTTCATCTATAAAACTCAACCCTGCTACGCCTGTTGGGGTAACTATAGTGGGTGTTTGTTTGAGTACCGCACCAATAAACGCAACGGGTATCCCCTTTATGCGTCGAATCACATAAGGTTTTAACAAGGGTTTACCGGTTGCATTGTTTATCACGTTGGCAGAAACATAAGGGAAATTGGCTCCCTCATAATCTTCGTCAAGAAAAGGGCCGTTAACATGATTGCCGCCATTAATCAGGCGTAACATTTCATCTTTGCCTTCATCAAACTCATGATTGCCTAACGTACCAATGATATTACATTTCTGTTCGCTGGTATTTTGTTCTTTGGCATTCTCTTTATCTTGATTATTTTCATCTTCATTATCTTTGTCACAATAATCATTTGCCATCATGTTCATGAAAATGATTGATGGTTCATCTTGCAATAATGCAGATACAGGGGGCGATGCACCCACTTGGTCACCCGCTTGAACAATAAAAGTAGTCTGTCCAGATTTTTTTTCAGCTGCTTTCAAATAGGCTGCAAGAACGGCAGCACTACCAACAGGACGACCACCAACTTTTCGGCCAGTTGAAAGTTGTCCATGAAAATCATTTATTCCAAGAATTTTAAAATGTACCCATGACTTGGAGTCACTCTGATTCTTTTGATTTGTATCGATCCAATGTAGAGGTATATTGGCTATTTCACGTAGACCTGTGTCTTGTTCCAGTTTGTCATCATATTGACAGCATAGTTTTGGTGCAGCATTCGCTATAGTGCCTATGCTTAATATAAGTGGCAATATTATGGTTATCAGTAGAGAGATTTTGTTCGCTTTCATGTTGACTCCTTTAACATAGAATGAGGGTTTGAATAATTACTGGCTAGAATTATTGATTTAGGTCTTTACAAAAATATGTCAGTTAAATTATTGTTTTATGACGTAGATAACCTCGTGAATTTGTAATGCCGCAGAATAAAAAATCCGTCACAGTTAATCTGTGACGGATATATTCTAAAAAATAAAAGTGTTAAGGAGTCATTTTAATCAGGATACATAGTTTTTTCATACAAAATGTTTCCGTTAATATCCCGAATACTAATAGTTAATGAACCATTATCTTCAATTTTAACCGCACCGTAGTTCATCCATTTTTTAGCCTCAGTATAAGTTTTGGTAGCGGAGATACTTTGTGGGCCATAAAAGTATAAGCTTTCTGTGCCCCAGCTAGTATCAAACTTATGATTAGGGAAGAGGCCTGCATTCAGTGGGCCGGTTACAAATTCATGTACTTTAAAGTTGGGTGAATTTGAGAATGGTGTATAACGAAATACTTCGGCAAAATGCACATCTGTGGTTACCCACAGGCTGTTATTAATACCTTCATCACGCATAAAGCTAAATAGATCTTTAAGCTCATGTTCATACCCGGTTTGCTGGTCAAACCCAGACCAACCGTCTCGACCATTTTTTGCTGGGTAACCTGTCGGGATTGAAATTGGAACACTGGATACGATCATTTTCCATGTTGCATCTGATGACTTTAATTTTTCTTTTAACCAAACCAGTTGTTCACGGCCAAGCATTGTTTTCTTAAGCGTTGTATCATCCTTTTCTATATTGGCATCACGGTATTGACGGGTATCAAGTACAAATAACTCAAAATATTTGCCCCAACGTATTGTCCTGTAAAGTCGTTTTGGCTCGTTCGGACTTTCATCTACTGGGTTGTAATCCAAAAAGGCTTGCAGTCCCATTGGTAAAAGGTGCTGACCTTTTGTATAGGGTTTAGTTGAACGGGTATCCTGTAAAGGACCAAAATCATTCACTACCTCATGATCATCCCATATGGCGTAATAAGCGATATTGGATAAAAGTTTTTGATACGATTTATCCTGATGGTTATATTTCCAGTGTGCCCAGTAATTTTTCATATTTGCAGATTTATCATAGTTGCCAACAACCTGCTGATTTCCATATTTTCCTTGCTGGGTACAGGTTCCATCGGCATAAATCATATCACCAAGGCCAATAAAGAAATCTAGGTCCATCTTATTTAAGGCATTGAAAATTGGAAAACCTTCATTTACATCACGGCATACATTTTGTCCTGCTAAATCGCCACCCCATGCAAAAGAGACTGCTCGAGCTTTATCTTTTTCTGGTGTTGTGTGGAAATGGCCTGTTACTTTTTGTACATTGTTGCCATCATTATTATTGCCGAACCATACTTTATATTTATAATTAGTATCAGGATGTAAATTCTCAAATTTTATTTTACCGGTAAAATCACGGTTAGCATTTACACTGATATGTTTACGGGTAACATCTCTATCGTACTGTCCCTGTAACGCAACATTCATATAGGATTTTTTTTCTCCACGCGCCCAGATTATTGCACTGTCTTCTGTTACATCGCCAGACATAACGCCGTGGGTAACAGAAATAACAGATTTTTGTTTATTGTGTTCTTTTAGTTGATAAGAGTCTTCATTAGCTTGAGATATACTGCCAAATATCGAGCCCGAGACTAAAAGACAGATAGGTAATATTGTTTTTTTAAGTGAATGCGATTTCATTTTTTCTCTCCATGGTTGAGAGCGTTTACCGTAAGCAATCAATATGAACTCTTTATTTCTAGAGGATTAATAATTTATGACTGTAAAGAAATATTTATGTCATAATCACCAATTTAAGGAGTATGGGATATGTGGTTTGTTTTAAAGTTATTAGCCTATGTTTAATTTTTTTCATAAATGGCGAGAACAACGCATTGTTAAACATTCAACTATTACCGCAGTTGAGTGGGAACAAGCCTTTTCTTCTTTATCATTGTTAGTCGGGTTAACAGCAAACGAAAAAAACAGATTGCAAGAGTTAGCTATTATATTTTTGCACCACAAAATATTTGAAGGTGCGCAAGGTTTTGTGGTTACGTTACCAATGACATTAATTATTGCTTTGCAGGCTTGCTTGCCAATATTAAAGTTGGGAATTGAATGTTATTCAGGATGGTTGACGGTAATTATTTATCCTTCTGGTTTTGCACCTAAACGTGTTATTACAGATGAGAGTGGTGTGGTGCATTATGAACAATCTAATTTGGCAGGTGAAGCTTGGCAAAGAGGACCGGTAATTTTATCTTGGGATGAAACAGAATTTGCCGGTGTGATTGATGGACGTAATCTGGTTATTCATGAGTTTGCACATAAACTGGATATGCAAAATGGCGTTGCGAATGGTTTCCCCCCATTACATGCAAACATGGATACGACCGAATGGGTTAATGTATTTAGTGCGGGATTTGAGCATTTTCAACAACAATGCAGTTATGGTCAGTTAGTTGGCATTGATTGTTATGCCGCAACGGCTCCCGCAGAGTTCTTTGCTGTATTGAGCGAAGTCTTTTTTGAATGTCCTTACATTATTCAGCAACATTATGGATCTATTTATACGTTATTACGGCAATATTACCGACAAGATCCATTGCTTAGGTTAAATTAATTTAAAAAATTGTATCGCAAAATCATTACGATGATAACAAATATTGTACAAAGAGAAAAAATACTTCAAATTTATAATACGTCATTACAGACGGTGCGTGGTGAAGTATGTGTTAAGCATTACTTGACTGGAGAAAAGTTTTCTACGCGTCTTGTTGAAAAGGAAAAAATTGCTATTCTTGCGATTGGAAAAGCTGCTCAGAGTATGGCGCAGGGTGCTTATGATGTTGTTAACGAGAACTTTTTACGCGGTTTGGTTATATCAAAATCAGGCCACTTATCGAATTCAGTTATAAATTCCAGATTTGAATATTTTGAATCGAGCCATCCTATTCCAGATGAACGGAGTTTACTCGCTGCTCAAAAGGTGATTGATTTTATAAGCGACTTACCTGCAAACACACATCTTATTGTTTTAATTTCTGGAGGCACTTCTGCTCTGGTTGAACAAACTAAGGTTGGTATTAGTTTGCAAGATTTACAGCGCGTTAATCGTTGGTTAATTGCATCGGGGCTTGCGATTGATGAAATGAATGTTATTCGTCAGCAACTATCAAGTATTAAAGGTGGTCAACTCCGCTCTTTTGCTCGGCATTTAAAAGTGTCGAATTTATTAATTTCTGACGTATTAAATAATGATCCTTGCATTATTGGTTCTGGGTTATTTGTTGAAAATACAACAAAACCGAAATTAAAGAACTTACCCGATTGGCTTAAACAAATGCTGCAACAATGTGCTAACAACAAACAAAATAGGGGACAATACCCAATATTTACCGCTCTGGTTGCAACAAATACTCAGCTATTAAATAAAATTGCCATGCTATGTGGCTCTGAAACTAAAATATTCAAATTTGAGTGCGCCTTATCTGCTGACGTGGGATTGGAAGCTGGTAAAATTGCATCACAAGTGATACAGGGTGAGTGTGGTTTTTATATCTGGGGGGGTGAGCCGACTGTGACTTTACCAGACAATGCGGGAAAAGGTGGACGTAATCAGCACCTAGCCCTTTTAATAGCAAATAAAATTAAGGATATGACCAATATGGTAATACTTTGTATCGGAACGGATGGCTCGGATGGTAATACCGATGATGCCGGTGCATTAGTGGACGCTGAGACAGTATTGCGAGGTGAGCTGGACAGTTATAGTGTCGAAGATTGTATCGATGTTTGTGACTCAGCTAGCTTTCTCCATGCCAGTGGTGATGTTATTAACACCGGCCCGACAGGAACCAACGTAATGGATGTGGTGATAGCTTATAAGTGGGAATAGGTCTTTTGCTCACAGTTTGTTAATATTGGCATATGCAAACTTCGTTATTCAGTACTGCCTGGGACATTCTTAATGTATCGACTCCACGGGAAAAGGTTGAACAAACTTATATTGCGGTAGATGCGCTAAAAGATCTGGATATTAATTCAAAATTATTGGATAAGGATCAGGCCATTCAAAAACTAGCCATTCCCGGTCGACCGGATAAACCTAAGCTAGTGCAACTACGCGATTTACCACGGCGTAAAATTAATTCACTCGAAGGCCGAGCCAGTTTATTACATGCGATTTGTCATATTGAATTTAATGCGATTAATTTAGCATGGGATGCGGTCTATCGTTTTCGTGATATGCCGGTACAATATTATTTAGACTGGATGAAAATTGCCAAAGAAGAAGCTGAACATTTTAGCTTGTTAGAGGTCTATCTGAATGAATTAGGGTTTGCCTACGGTGATTTTGCTGCGCATAATGGCTTGTGGGAAATGGCGGTTGAAACCGACCATGATGTACTGGTTCGAATGGCACTTGTTCCCAGAGTACTCGAAGCGCGGGGCTTGGATGTGACACCGGGTATTATGAAAAAATTTGAAAGTGTCGGGGACGTACGAGCAAATGAAATACTCACCATTATTCAACGTGAAGAAATTGGTCATGTTGAGATAGGTTCACGTTGGTTTCGGTATTGCTGCGAACAACGAGGTGTTGAACACGATAAAACTTTTCGAGATTTATTAAAACAATACCTGAACAGCGGGATTAAAAAACCAGTTAACTATGATGCACGATTAAAAGCCGGGTTTACACAGCAAGAACTCGATTATTTAGAAAATAATATATAAGTCAGGAAAAGATAGTAGTAATGAAATATTTTAAATTGGTATGTTTAGGTCTAGTTGTTATCACTTTAACGGCTTGCAGTAAAAAAGAACCGGTAAATTATGCTTATAAAATAATGTTTATGGAGCAAGAAAAATTTGTTGAGCCTTATCCCACTCGCGTTATTGTTACTCCTGAATTTGTGCGTTTTGATGATGGCGCCGGGTCAGAAGATTTTATTCTTTTCAATCGAAAAAAATCAGTAGTTTATAGTGTGGTTGCTGATGATGAAACAGTCATGGCTATCCATAAAAAAAATATCAAGATAGATTCACCTATTAAATTAAATTTATCTGTAAAAGATTTAGGGGTAATGAAAGATGCACCTAAAGTAGGGGGGGAGCATCCCCGTCACTACGAATTATTGGTAAACGGTAAAGTATGTAATGATTTAATTGCCGTTAAAGGCTTATTACCTGCCGCAGTTCAGGCATTAAAAGAATTTTCTATTTTAATGGCATCAGATAGCAAAACGACATTATCGAATATTCCAGCAGATGTATTAAGTGCTTGTGATTTGGCACAAGACACATTCGCCCCCACTCGTCAGCTTATGTATGGTTTTCCTGTTCAAGTAACGGGGCGCAGAGAATATGCGCGTACGCTAGTTGATTATGATAAAAATTATAAAATCGATAAAAAATTATTTGTACTACCTGCGAAGTATAAACATTACACCGTGCAGGAATTACGTAAAGGTAAGGTTAAATTCGAGAAATAAAATTATGCTGGTGGGGTCTAGATACGGTGCGATGGTATTAAGTAATGGAGTGCAATTCAAACTTGTTTTTGTTTAATTGTAATACGCTGCCTTGCTTATACCAGTCGCCCAGAACAATACGCTGTGCATCTTTACCGTCTAACTTAAATTGATGAATATCTGGTCGATGAGTATGGCCGTGGATTAATGTTGTGATGTTATTTTTACGCATTATTTTTTCAACTTCGAGTTGATTTACGTCCATAATGTCACTGGCTTTCTCGGCTGTTTCTGTTTGGCTTATTTCTCTATATTCTTTTGCTAACGCAAGGCGTTCAGCCGGTGTTTTTTCTAATAATTGTTTTTGCCAGTCGGGGTTGCGAACCATGGCACGGAACTGTTGATACTTAACATCATCGGTACACAACGTATCACCGTGCATAATAAGATAAGGTTGTTGATCAATGGTAATTACGCTACTTTCATCTAATAGTTGGCAGCCAGTTAATTGACAAAAATACGAGCCGATAAGAAAATCCCGATTGCCATGTAAAATATATACCGGTACATGGTTGTCGGTAAGTTCTTTTAATTGCGCAATAATACATTGGTAACCGGGCAGGATGCAGTCATCGCCTAGCCATGCTTCAAACAGATCACCTAAAATATATAAAGCACGGGCTTGCCGTGCTTCATTTTTAAGAAAGGAGATAAATAGATCGGTTATTGCCGGTCGCTGATCACTTAAATGTAAATCAGCAATAAAAAGTGTTGTCATTGAAATGCTGACTTAGTCTTCTTCAATGATCATTTTTTCAATAATTACATCTTTTGCGGGTACATCCTGATGCATCCCGCTGTTTGTAGTCGATACATTTTTGATTTTTTCAACCACATCCATGCCTTCGACAACTTCTGCAAATACACAGTAGCCCCAACCATCGGGTGTGGGTGAACGGTGATCAAGAAATTTATTGTCGGCAACATTAATAAAAAATTGGGCTGTTGCCGAGTTGGGGTCCATGGTTCTTGCCATTGCAAGTGTACCTTTTGCATTACTCAGGCCGTTGTCGGCTTCATTTTTAACCGGGCTGCGAGTTTCTTTTTCTTTCATGCCGGGTTCCATGCCACCACCTTGTACCATAAAATTGTCGATTATGCGGTGGAAAATGGTGCCATCATAAAAGCCATCTTTAACATATTGTTCAAAGTTAGCAGTTGTATCGGGTGCTTTTTCTTTATTAAGCTCGATTTTAATCTCACCGAAACTTGTGGTCATTACGATCATCTTAAATGTCCTTCAAAAATAGTATTTAGTTTATTTGGGGCTGCTAGGTGCAGTAGGGCCACCAACAAGTTCGATTTTTTCAATAACAACGGTTTTTTGGGGTACATCTTGTCTAAATGGACCTTTGCTACCGGTTTCTACATTACGAATTTTTTCAACAACGTCCATACCTTTTACCACTTTACCAAATACGGCATAGCCCCAACCGCGAGGTGTCGATGAACGATAATTTAAAAAGTCATTATCTTTAGTGTTAATAAAAAATTGAGCTGTGGCCGAATGCGGGTCACCGGTTCGAGCCATGGCAATGCTGCCTTTCACATTGAGTAAGCCATTATTTGCTTCGTTCATAATGGCGGCATCGGTTGGCTTTTTCTGAAAGTCGGCGGTAAAGCCACCACCTTGAATCATAAAGTCTCTGATAACACGGTGAAATATAGTGCCGTTATAGAAGCCTTTTTGAACATATTTTAAAAAATTACCGACAGTTTTAGGTGCTTTTTCGGCATTAAGTTCGATAGTGATGGCACCTAAACTGGTGGTCATAATAACTTGAGGATTGGCTGCGTGCGCGGTGCTAACCCCAATAAGTAAGATAAGTACGGATAATAGTTTTTTCATTGTCGATTCCATTTTCAGTGTGATGACTGATTGTGCTGTTTGGCGCGATCATACTAAGGTTTAGGGGGGTTGGTCTAGCTTCTTTTGCACGGAATGACGAGTTCTCCAGTAGACATTTTTAGATTAAGAATAGCTACATTAATCGGCTGACCACAGGTAAAATAGCCATATTATATTTAATTAGAGATTTAGAAATATCATGTTGGTCGTATATAACAGTCTAAAAAAACAAAAACAAACCTTTAAACCTATTGACCCTAAAAATGTTCGTTTATACGTGTGTGGTATGACCGTGTATGATTTTTGCCATATTGGACATGCGCGTGTATTGGTTGTTTTTGATGTGATTTATCGTTATCTGTGCCAGATTTACGGGGCAGAACATGTGACCTACGTGCGTAATATTACCGATATTGACGATAAAATCATTCAACGAGCTAATGAAAATAACGAAGAATTTAGTCAACTAACCCACCGTTTTATTGAAGCGATGCGTGAAGACGCGACTGCCTTAGGTGTATTACCGCCTAATCAGGAACCCTGCGCAACGGCATATATGCCTCAAATTATCGAAATGATTGAAGCTTTGATTAAAAATGGCAAAGCCTATGCTGCTGATAATGGTGACGTGTATTATGCCATTAGCCAGTTTGAAGACTATGGGCAGTTATCGGGTAAGAAGCTAGAAGATTTACGTGCCGGAGAACGGGTAGAAGTGGATCAGGCCAAAAATGATCCATTGGATTTTGTTTTGTGGAAAGCCGCCAAACCGGACGAACCCAGTTGGGCGTCTCCTTGGGGTAACGGGCGGCCGGGTTGGCATATTGAATGTTCGGCGATGTCGACCCATTGCCTCGGTAACCATTTCGATATTCATGGGGGCGGGATGGATTTACAGTTTCCCCACCACGAAAATGAAATAGCACAGAGCGAAGGGGCAACGGGTGAAAAGTTTGTAAATGTTTGGCTACATAATGGTTTTGTGCGTATTGATGAAGAAAAAATGTCTAAGTCGTTGGGTAACTTTTTTACTATTCGTGAAGTGATTAAACAGTATGCCCCCGAAGTGATCCGTTACTTTATTTTAACCAGTCACTATCGAAGCCCGCTCAATTATTCAGAAGCCAATTTAGACAATGCCAAAGCAGCATTAACCACCTTATACACTGCATTAAAAGGAATGGAGCAGGTTGAGGCGGAGAATAATAAAGGTGAAGCAGTTGAGCAATTTTACAAAGCAATGGATGATGATTTTAACACCCCCGAAGCACTATCAAGTTTGTTTGAACTGGCTAAAGATATTAATCGTTTCCGTCAAAATGAGCCACAAAAGGCAGAACAAGCTGCCGCGGGGTTAAAATATTTAGCAGTGCAATTAGGTTTATTACAGCAAACCCCCGATGCGTTCTTAAAAGCCGGGCAGAATAATCCCGATGGTTTAAGCGACAAGGACATTGAAGATTTAATTCAGCAACGTAATGATGCAAGATGCAATAAAGACTGGGCTGAAAGTGATCGTATTCGTGACAAATTAAAAGAACAGGGTATTATTTTAGAAGATACGGCGGGCCAGACGGGTTGGCGTAGAGAATAGACGACGGAACTTATAATCTAGTAACGGGTCTTTTATTAACGCATGGAAAAGAGGGGCGATTTATGCGAAATATGACGTTTTTTTTGATTATTGTCGGGTTTTTAGGTATTGCCAGCAATACATTTGCGGCTGATGCCAGTATGAAAGAAGACAATCAACATGTTCGCACATGGAATGCTTTTGCGAATAATGTCTTGAAATTACACCGTGAGTTGATTAAAAAGCATCGCTATAAGGTGAAAAAATCTATTGGTGGCTATGCCGGGAATAAAGATTTTTATATTGAAGAAAATTACATTTCAGAAAAAACAGGGCAGTTGTTAAGTAAAGTTCAATGGGAAAAAGAAAACCCCGATGTGATGCACACCATTGAAGTGTATGTTCATGATAAAAGTGGCCATACAGTGCGTGATTATATCGCTGCTTATTTACCCGGTTATCGTAATGCTCCGGTTCAAACACTGATCAGCTTCCATCAATACAGTGGAAAATTACACGGCTTTCGATCTTTCGATGCCTCTGGCGATAAAATTTTAGAACGTTGCGAAGGCGAGTATAAAGGTAAACCGTTTGAGTTTATTCTTGATGAAGATGAGTTATATGCCGCTTCGATGGAAGGTAACCCGATTGAGAAAAATGTTTATCAACTCTGTGTCGGGAAATTACCGGAAAAACTGGGTAAATATATTAAGCCGCAGTAAACAAGCTTTATCGTAGGATGGATGGGCAGTTAAAAAGCTCCATTCATCCTACTCTTGTTTGTAAGAAAAACCACCTGGAATATTGTTAGCTTTCGTTATTGGCTGCTTCCAAGGTGTTTTGCATTAAGGTGGCTACGGTCATTGGCCCAACACCACCGGGTACCGGTGTTATCCAGCCTGCGTTCTGTTTTGCTGATTCAAAATCCACATCACCAACTAGTTTGCCATCGGCAGTGCGGTTAATGCCTACATCGATCACCACCGCGCCTTTTTTAATCCAGTTGCCGTCTACAATGCCGGGTTTGCCAACAGCAACAACCAAAATATCGGCTTGTTTGACCATTTCTTGCAGATTTCGAGTAAAACGGTGACAAATAGTCACGGTGCAGCCTGCCAGTGTTAGCTCCAACATCATTGGTCGCCCAACATGGTTAGATGCCCCCACCACCACGGCATGTTGCCCACGTATGGGCTGGCCGGTTGAGGCCAGTAAGGTCATCACACCGTAAGGGGTGCAGGAACGCAACACCGGCATACGTATGGCTAACCGGCCGATATTATAAGGGTGAAAGCCGTCCACGTCTTTTAATGGAGAAATACATTCAATGACTGTTTCGGGATCGATATGCCCAGGCAGTGGCATTTGCACCAGAATACCGTGCACATCAGGGTTGGTATTAAGCCGGTTAATCAAGTTTAAAAGCTCATCCTGACTAGTGTTTTTATCTAAATTATGCGCGATGGAGGTAATCCCTGCATCTTGACAACCTTTGTGCTTGTTACGTACATACACTTCCGAAGCCGGGTCACTACCGATTAAAATAACGGCTAAACCGGGAGCCGATTTGCCTTGCTGGATGCGCTGATCCACGCCTTTTTTAACATCTGTGCGTAATTGTGCCGCTATAGCCTTACCGTCGATTAATTGAGCCGTCATGGGGATGAAATGCCTGCGAAAT
>CAYYLL010000035.1:0-21988 GCA_964472525.1 uncultured Thioalkalispiraceae bacterium
ACCCCGATACTGGCATCTTTAACAGTCAAGACCCTTATCTTGGGGATGTGAATACGCCGCCGAGTTTGAATCGGTATTTGTATGCTTATAGTAATCCGACTGTTTGGGTGGATTTGACGGGGTATGCTAGTGATGAGGTGAATGAAGCTGATTCCAGTAGTTTGCTGGATGATGTGAAGGACTTCTTTAAACCTTTTTCTGATGCATATAACAACCTTAAGAAAAACACCGTTGATCGAGAATTATTTGGTACTTGCCAACGTGATGAATGTGCTGATGTTGTTGACCAAGAAGTAAAAGATAGGAATAGAAGGATTAGTAAAACAAGTGAAGATTTAGAAAAAGTTGCAGAAAAAAGTTTTGATGTTGGATTGTTGGTAATTGACCCTGTTGGAAAAGCCAAAATAGGAACAGGGATAATCAAGGAAAGCGGTAGAATTATTAGTGAACTTACCAAGCCTGTATATACTTGGGGTAAAACAGCAGCTAAGAAATTAGGCGAAAAAAGTCGAATATTAATAGATAAAGCTAGAAAGAAAATTAACAAAAGGTTTAGGAATAATGGAGTTGTTCCAAACAAAATAAATAGCCAGACAGCAAGATTTGGCGAGTCAATTTCAACGAATTACAAAAAGACATTCTTCGAGGCGAATCCAGAAGCTCAAGGGAATGTCGTTGTTCACCATGCAGTTGAGCAACAAGTCAAAAAACGTTATCCAGACTTGGTTAGTGATTCCGAACTGCATTCTTTGGAAAACTTACGAGGAATACCAAAAGAAATAAATTCGGATGTACATCTGAGTAAAATTCGAAAAGAATGGAACAGGTTCTATCGGGAAAATCCGAAACCAACTCAACGACAACTCTTAGATAAAGCAACTGATATTGATAATAAATTTGGCTCGCAATTTAATCCGCCAATTAGAGATTGATTAGGAGGAAGGCATGTACTACTACATTGAACCGGAAGTTAGCGGTGGGTTGGGTGAGAATAGTGTGGTCGATACGTCTGTTCATCCTCCCGTTGTATCGAAATTACATTATCAATTTGATGGTTGGCTTGGTGATGATTTGTTGGAAACCTTTCCTTGTTACATCATTACTGAGCAGTTGAAGGATGAGATCGATTCTACTGGATTGAGCGGTTGTCAATTTTATGGTGTGGAAGTAACAAAGTCAGATCAGTTTGACGAACTCTATCCTGGCAAAGAATTGCCAGGATTCTATTGGCTAAAAATTAATGGCAAAGCAGGCAAAGAGGATTTTGGGATAGCTGATGATCATAGGTTAGTTGTTTCAGAAAAAACAATGTTGATTTTGAAAAAAAATAATATCGATCAAGCTGATATAGAAGAGTTCTAAAAGAACTTGCTAACAGTCAAACAGAAGTAACAGAGCAGCCATTATCACATTCAATGCCCCGACTGTGATAATTTGTTGGGTCTTTTTAAGGAAAAAAGGGGACAGATTTATTTAATTAACAAAATGTAAACAAAAAAGGAAAAAGACGATGCCAAGGACGGCAAGAATCGTGGTGCCGAATGTGCCACACCATATAGTACAACGAGGCCATAACAAACAGACGGTATTTGTCAGTGATAACGACTACCAATACTACTTGGAAAATCTGTTTGAATGGAAAGAGAAATTACATTGTGCAGTGTATGCTTGGTGTTTAATGACAAATCATATTCATTTGATTATTAACCCTGGTGAAGATAGCGATAACTTAGGATGTTTAATGAAACGGTTAGCAGGCAAACAAACACGCTACGTCAATCGGTTAGAGAGCCGAACCGGTAGCTTATGGGAAGGACGGTATAAATCAAGCCCTATACAAAGTGATGCCTACTTATTAGCCTGTAGCCGCTATGTTGAATTGAATCCAGTGCGCGCCATGATGGTTGATGTGCCCGAGGGGTACCAATGGTCAAGTTATCAAACGAAAATTGGGTTAAAAGAAAATAAACAACTCGATATAGATACCTGCTATTTAAGCTTGGGGAGTACAACCGAGCAGCGGCAAGAACGTTATCAACAATGGGTGATGCTAGATACATCAGAAACAGAACTTAAATATATTCGTGAAGCGCGCAAACACAGTCATCCCATAGGGAATGGTAAATTTGTAGAAGAGATTGAGGAAAAGTTAGACGTGAGATTGAGTGTTAATAAACCAGGGAGACCAAGAAAAGAAAACCAAGTGAATGATGTTGAGGTGGATTATTGTGCTTAGTGGGTTAATAAATAAATCTGTCCCCTTTTGTCCTGGTAATCCTGCGCGAGAAGTGGATATAGAAACTGCATCTGGAACGATTGTTCAGGTTAAGAAACTTTCGAGTGCTAATAAATTAATTAAGCAAATTCATGATACTGAAGCGGCTACTGGCCAACGCACTGTGGGGTTTGTCATTGAGCAACATAAAAAGGCTAATAAAGTTGTTAATCAGGCTTCAAAGCATGTAGAAGCTACTAACAATTTAGACGCACTTATAGAGATGTTAAAGTAGGGAAGGTTTATGTCAGCGAAAGAGATAACATTTTTTTTACCAAAAGACTTCAATAAAAATCAGGTCCTCAAACTCCTTGTCGAGGAACTGGGGTTAGATGTGATGGATATTTCAGGTAATTTAGAATTAGAGTATCAGTTCCTGGCTCGTAGAGGAGAGGGTAGGTCTATTTTGGAAATGGAGTTCATGGATGATGTAAGTGCTATTATTGAAGAGCTTAGTGAGTGGGAGAACCCTAGCAGAGAATACAAAGATGCGTTGTTGGACTGCCGCGCGGGTATAAGCCTTTATTATAGAGACGCATTTAATGCTCGAGATTTTATTATGTCCTTGGCTTCAAAGTTAAGTGAAGCATCAGCTTTTTGTATAGTTGATAATGGGGAGGGCTGTTTGCTTCGCCTCTCAGAGATTTCAAATTGTATAGAAAAAGATGGGGCTTGGTCTTGGGAGAGAGAGGAGTTTCCTGAACTGCCTTCTGTAGCCATTTCTGAGTGGAGGGAAATGGAATAACAATTTAAAAGAAAAAGGGGACGAAAGGGGACGGATTTATTTAAATCAAAACCCAACTAAAAAAAGAACCAAAAAAATGAAACGAAGATATAAAACATAAACAAGCAGACAACAAATTAAAAAAATGAACCATCAAGCCAGACAATTCGACAACACAAAAGGCATATTGCGACGCCTTACTACGAAAAAGGAGCTAATAAACAAACCCGTCTTCTTTTTTTGTTTGACAAGTGGTGTTTTGTTGTTTGTTAATAGCGTTCAAGCAAAGATATATAAGTGTAAAGGTAGAGAAGGCGTTGTTAATTTTACTTCTATCCCTTGCGGCAAGCAGGGTGTGGAAATTAAACCCGTTAAGAAGATAGTGAGACTGAATGCGGATGGGTCAATAAAAACGAATAAGCAAATTATTGCCGACAGGCTGAAAAAAGAAAAGATATTTTTAGATGCTAGAAAGAAAAAACGGGATAAGGAAGAAAAAAAGCGTGCCAAATATGAGCTAGAACAACAGAAGATTAAATCCAGATGTAAACAAGCTAAGAGTCGTTTGAGGGGGATGTACCGGTCAAATCTTTTTGCCTATAGAAATGGCAGAGGGACGAATTATAGTAATACTGATATAGATAATGGGGAAAGTGCCGTTCTTGAATTGTGTGGTAAAAAATTCTAAAAGTGAATTGTTTATGATAGTAAAAATTAGCAGGTGAGTAAAGTATGAGAAATTTAAAGATAAAAACCATTTTAATATTAACAGGGTTGCTGAGTGCATTCACATTTATTGCGCAAGCATCAGTTGATGATATTACCGTAATTGCGCTGGGTGCCTTAGAGGGCCGTGCGGTGGTTAAAACTACCGATGGAAAAATGAAAATCCTTAAAGTAGGCGATGAAATACCCGGTAGTACAGCAACGGTTAAACAAATTTTAAATGACCACTTAGTGGTTGCAGAAATTATTAAGAAAAAAAATAAACAAGTCGAGCAAATGGTGTGGATTTATAAACCTAAGCAAGCGGGTGGTAAATCATTGGTTAAACGTTTGCGCCTTAAAGCTCCAAAAGGTGAAAGTAGTGCATTAGTAAGAAATGTTACAACGCAACAAATTGAATTAAAGAAAAAGAAATAAATGGTGTGATGGGGAAATTCTTGGGCGGTGCTTTTTTATACCGAGGATATTTAATAACAAAATATGAGAAAGGGCACTTGGTGTTCTTGTAGCTATATTATGAATTGTTTTAGTTTAAATAAAAATGGTGACGTTAACATAAGTCGGTTTCATTGGTTGAAGCGTATGGGTAAATTTTTAAAGGGCGCATTAATAAGTGCGGCGTGCTTATTAGGAACCGTTAATACCTTTGCGGGCCCTATTTTATCTCTACCACCAAACACCAATGCTTTTTCGGCTAACTTTGTGGGTGACCGGGATAATATTTCTATTTATTCGTTTGGTGGCGACTACAATAAGTTGCTTAATGGTGCTCTTAATACAGAACCCCGCGCCATTGTTGCAAAAGAGTTTTATAAAGATCACCCTGATAATTACGATTTTCTTGTTGTTTTTAGTACGTTTGAATTTGATACAGGTAATGCACTCGCATTTCACCTGGGTTTAAAAAATGATGTACAAGGCATTGGCTTACCTATTTTTGACTATTCCAGCTCATTTGGCAGTAACGGTAAGTTGCAAGGCTATATCGATATGGCGGCGATTACGCGCTATAACATGGAACCGTTACACCCTGATTTTGAAATTGTATTAACCGCGCTATCTCATGAAGTTCTCCACCAATGGGGTTCCTTTGTTAAATTTAAAAATCCTGCAACAGGGTTGCCTGATGATTCTTTATTGGGTAAGGATAACGCTCATTGGAGTTACTTGCTTGAGTCCAATGCTTCGGTGCAATACGGTGCGAAGTGGCAAGATAATGGTGATGGCACCTTTCGAGCTTTGGCAACACAAAAATTTTATAGTCCACTCGATTTATATTTAATGGGTATTTATGGCCCGGAAGAAGTGCCGCCTTTTTACCTGATTAATAATAATGCTTTAGATAAAACTAAAATAACAAAAACGAATGAGGTGGTGTCGGGTACAAAGCGTATTGTTACGGTTAACGATATTATTGCTCAGGAAGGGGCGCGTGTTCCGACTGTAGCGAATGCACAAAAAGAATTTCGATTCGCATTTATTTTATTAGCGGGTGCAGGTGAACAAATACCACAAGCAACACTTACAAAAATAAACAACGTGCGTAAAGCATTTATGACACGCTTTGCTATTTTAACTGGTGGCCGGGCCATTGCGGATGTTTATCCGGAAGCCATGCCGGTGAATACTGTTAAGACAGCATCTGAAATAACAGGTGGTGCGTTACGTTTAAGCTCTGCGAACCTTAATGATGGTTTAACGTGGTTACGTGTACAACAAAATTTAGCCGGTTACTGGAATGATAAAAAAAGCACTCGTTTACGTGATACGGCTGTTAGCTTGCAAACCTTGCAAGCTATTGATACCAGCTTTGTAGGTAATGCAAGTGCAATCTCATGGTTAGCTAACCAAACACCCACTACAACAGATTATCTTGCACGCCAATTGTTATCGGTTGGTATGAGTGCAGTAGGGTCTCGTGACAAATTATTAGCCTTGCAAAATCCAGATGGTGGTTTTGGCTTAGGCTTAGGTTTTGATAGTGATGCCTTTGATACGGCATTAGCGGTACTTGCGCTTAAACATATTAATGCCAGTGTTATGGTGTTAAACAAAGCGGTGCAGTATTTGTTGACTACACAAAACATGGATGGTGGCTGGAGTAATGCAAAAGATACGAAAAGCCGTAGTAGTGTTACTGCTACAGTATTGCAAGCACTTAAAGCCATGAATGCGGAAGCCCCTGTTTCTGTAACTGCTCTTGCCTGGTTATTAACAAAACAAAATGTGGATGGTGGCTTTGGCGATAGCCCAAGTACTGTTTATGATACAGCGAATGTTCTAAATACTTTGGTGTTGCTTGACCAAACAGGCACCGTTGTTATTGATAAAGGGGTTGCTTATTTACTATCTCAACAAAGCATTGAGGGTAGTTGGGGTGGAAGTACCTATAACACTGCGCTTGCGGTACGTACTTTAAAGCGTATGAATTTTATTAACTGGGCAGTTACGCCAAAAATGATAGCTAGGCCGCTATCACCCAGAGATGGTGCTCAGGTACAACTTAACGTAACGATTAAAAATGATAGTGGTGTTTTTACTCCTGTAGGTAATTTACGAATTTATGATGGTGACCCAACTGCGGGTGGCGTGCCTATTGCCTCTGATTTTAGCGTTCCACCAATCGCGCCAAACAAGTCGGTAACATTAGGCCCATACTGGGACAGTACAAATAAAGCCGGCGCACATAATTTTTACGCAGTGATGGATCCTGATGCGTTACAAAATGAAGTAAGTAAAAATGATAATAGTGCGACGGTGAGTGTAATGGTACAACCAGCACCGGTGGGTGTTGAGTTGTCGGTTGTTACGGGAGATATTGCAGCGTTACCGGTTAGCCCTAACCGATTGCCAACTACAATGGGTATTTCAGCCAATATTCGTAATTTTGGTTTAACTGATGCGACCAATGTAAAAGTGACTTTATGGAAGGGTGGAATTGGGACAGGAGCAAATGTTGCTGAAGTGATAATAAATATACCAAATCGTTCTTCTGTGGTAACAAATTTTACCAATATTTTAAATGCCGCCGGTACCACTCTTTATAGTATTCAGGTTGATAAAGATAATACGATTGCTGAGGCAATAGAAACCAATAACACTGCAAGTATTCGTGTTGCTACCAGCCCATCTGTTGATTTTGAAGTGTTGGCAAGTGATATTAGTGTAAACACAACCCCGGCAATATTTGGTAATGATGTTGTCTTTAGTGTTAATTTACATAATTTTGGTACGTTGGATACACCTGCGACTACTGTAAATTATATTGTTACCAACGGCACAACGACACGAATTTTGGCTTCTAATGCGTTGCAATTAAAAGCCGGTGCTAGCACGACACACAAAATCACATGGCGTGTAGATTTAACTGGGGCACTCATCTTTACGGCAGTGATTGACCAAACAGGATTAATTGCTGAAACTGATGAAACGAATAACCGGGCCAGTTTTAATTTACCGTCTCAGGTCCTTAACAGTGCTAACTTAACAGTAAATTATAATGATTTAACGTTGAATCCTACGGTCGGTAATGAAGGTTCGCCGGTCAGCTTTTCGATGATTGTGCGAAACATTGGCAATGTTACTGCGAATAACGTTGCTGTGAATTTTTACGATGGCGAGCCTACTTTGGGTGGAGTACAGATTGGAGCAACGCAAACTATTGCTTCGTTAGCGGCAGGTGCTAATGCAACCGTGAGTGTCATCTGGCCAAGTATCCCCAGCGCAAGTTCAAAGCTTATATATGTTGTAGTCGATCCCAATAATATTATTAGTGAATCTCGTGAAGATGATAACAGTGCATTTAAAACCTTAAAGGTATTAAGTTTACCTGATTTGGCTATTTCAACCAGTGATATAACGGTTAACCCTGCGTTTCCTTCCAGTAATCAAACTATTGCGATTGCCGCGTCGGTGGCAAACCTTGGGCAACAGTCTGCAACGAATGTTTTAGTTGAAGCTTATTACGGTGTGCCAGCAAATGGTGGTGTACTTATAGGGCGGCAAACCTTAACAACTTTGGCGAGCAATACTTCCTCGGTTGTTAATTTTAGTTATACATTAGGTGCGGTTGGTAGCGCAAAACCTGTTGTGATACAGCTGGATCCAAATAGCCAAATATTAGAACGTGATCGTAGTAATAATATTGCTCTTCGCAATCTGGTTGTTCAGGATGGTAGTGCTTATATCACTGAACCGTTCTTTTCTCCTAATGGTGATGGTGTTAAGGATTCAACCGATTTCTTCTTTAGACTCACAACACCAGACACAGTGAAGGTAAATATTGTAGATGGTCGTAATAACGTTGTGAGGACTATTTCAAATTCTACACTGACGAATATATCCCAAGGCAGCGTGAGCTGGGACGGTCGAACTGATACTGGGATCCTTGCTTTTGATGGTGAGTATCGGTTCCAGTTAATAAGTTCTAATGCTCAACAACTTGCAGAAGTAAAAACCATTCTGGATACAAATCATACATCAATATTGAAAGCGATAGGGGTTAAGAGTGAACTGTTCAGGAATTTAACGTGTGATCTGGATTATGCGAAATCCCTATCTTTGTCATCAGATGAAACGGAGTTTGATTTTTATATAGACAGGGACTACAACCCGACAAAGCAATACTCTAAGGGTGTTTACAAGATGAATGACAGTGGCGCTGATATTAAGGCCATTATTCCAAGTAGCTGGATTAAGACAATACCGCCTGAGCTGGTAGGCATTGTTCCAGCCAGTTCTGTCTCAACTATTGATAACTTAGTGGTATCAAAAGATCGCTCAACTTATGTGTTTATGCGGACAGATTATAAATCTCCGAGTTCTTACAATAACTGGTTTGTTTACAATGCTAAGGACAAGACGATTAAATTATTTGCAGGTTTTGATGCTAATGTTGGTCAAAAAGTGATGTTATCACCCGATGGGCGTTATATTTACCAAATGACATATGCTGGTAACCTGATTCGTTATGACAGGGTAACTTTGACATCCACGTCGTATAGTTTGGCTTCTGTGGTGGCGGGTTATTCAAGTTATGTTTCAACTCAAATGTCACCTGATGGGAGCTTTATTACATTTTTGCCAAGTGGTGGGGCTACTTCAACACAACCCCCGCTCATTTTTAATACTAAAACGTTAAGTTTTGTGCCGGTAAATTATTTTTGGGGCGATAAATATAATCTTACCGTAGTTACGGATGTTGTTTGGGCTCCAGACAGTTCTAAGCTTGTATTAGTTGCCCAAAAATTTGCAGGATCTAATTCAGATATCAATTTTTACGTAATGGACGCAACAGGTACACTATTAAATACTTTTTCTCAGCCAAAGGAAACAATAGGTTCTTTTTCAAATGGCTCATATGGTGGAGTTTCCTGGAGCAGTAGTAGCAATGAATTTGCCATAAAAATATCTGGGGGTGAGTCATTCAATGGTAGCACTGTGCCTGTGCTTGACCCTAATAAAAATTATGGTGGGGTTTATATTGCCAATGTGGGTAATAATACCATTAAACAAATAGCGCGGAGTAAAGGTGTTGTTACAGGGGGAGTTTTCGCGTCTTATCATGTATCCACTTGGGACGGCAATAACTGGATAGAACGGGGAGTATTGCATTACGGAAGATATCTAAGGGAACAAAATCTTAATTTAACAAAATATTTTCCAGATGCTGATGGTGAGTATAAAGTTAGAATACGCCAAATAGGTTTAGAAGCGGCTCATGTAGAAAGTGTTTCCCTACTGTTAAGTGGTAATCGCTTGGTGCCGGCGAAAGCAATAAAATTGAAAAATACGCTTCTAAATAAAGCATTTAGTCTTGTTTCTAACATACCTCGTGGTGAGGATGTTTTAGGGGCTATTCGATATCCAGATAATGAATGGTTAGACTTGTATCAACAGGAAATGGAAGTTGAATGGACTAATGTTACTAAAGGCAATAATGTTATTTTAGCATTGACTGCACGGGAAGAAGCATTAAGCAAATTAAAAACCCTGCCCTTTAGCTACCCGGTGAAAAAAGATGAGAGTTATCAGTATCAAATCACCAACAGTGCTGGATTAGTTTATGATGGAAAATTACAAGGCAATGACAATTTAACAATACCATTATTCAAACAGTTTACCCGGCCAAGTACCGGGCACCCACCTAGTACGGTTTACGGTTATGTAACGAATGATTCCAATTATTTATATGGTGCGTTAGATTTTACAGTAGACAATACTATGGATGGTCAATTGGATTGGGCATCGATGCGTGTAAAAACGCAAGAAGGTTGGAAAGACTATCGGGTTAATATTTCCAATAATAAATATGGCAAAGTAAGCTTCGGTAAAACTAGGAATGCACCGTACTCACATAAATATTATGAGTTCCGTATTCCGTTATCTGAACTTGGTGTAACGCAAAGCAATGTGGTCGATATTGCATTTCAGGCCTATGGGACGGCTGCGATTGTTATTAGTCCAACTATGTCATCGACTCTTTTGCCTGAGAGCGGAACAATTACATGGGATCCTGCATCTAATTCGTTGTTGTATGATTCAGGATACCAAGGATTGTGGACCATTCATTTAGATGAAAATAATAAAGTTGGGCGATACTTTGCTAATTGGCCAGCTACAGTCGATAAGGCTGTATTTTCACCTTCAGGTCGTAAATTATTATTTAAATCAAACTTTGCTTCTATCGATACAAGTGGAGCATGTCCTTCAACTGGCTATGCCAATGATTCATGGTCATTTGAGTCTCTGCAAAATTTAATAGTTGACCTGCGAGTAATACGTTCAAGTACGGAAGGTGGTGTTATTCTTAGGGGGACGGCATCAGATTTATATTTGGACCGATATACATTGGAATATGCCAGTGTTTCTACCCCGGATACCTGGAGCCCTATTGCGCCGTCCGTGTCTGCACAAGTTATTGATGCGCGATTTACAAGTTGGGTTCCGCCAACCAAAGGTAACTATTTTGTTCGTTTAACCGTGTTTGATAAAGCAGGAAACAGTCGTAGTATTATTCAACGTATAAGTTGGGGTAATGTTTCTTCGATAAGTAATTTATACCTAACACCTGACTATATTTCACCGAATGGTGATGGGGTGCAAGATACCACTTCATTGCATTATCGCGTTGTTGAACCAGTAAATCTTAATTTTGATATTTTCAATGAAACAGGTGATCTGGTTCGTTCTATTGCACGTTCGCATAGTATTATAGGTACTGAGTTTGACCTTATATGGGATGGGCGTGACAATGTTGGTATTGTTGTCCCCGATGGGAAATATAAGATTACTGTGCAGAACTATCAGTTCTTTGTGACGGTTGATAATACAGCGCCGCAAGTTACAATTAAATTAATTGATAGCTTTCAAACAAATGGTAAAACATTATCTAGTGTCGGTGTCTATGCAGGCATCTATGATGTGCAGCCTGTTATTCAATGGACGAGTAACGATGCAAATATTAAGTTGTTAGCAATTGAAAAGGGTGCAGGTATTACCCCATCAAATTGGGTTTCATTTAAGAATATCGGTAGTCTTGATGCTGATATTGCGTCTGGGCAACAGGATTTATCCATAAGTGAGTATACAGGAAACTCATTTAGAATTACTGCTACTGATGCGGCTGGCAATGTTGCTTTAGTGAATACCTTGTTAGCTAAGGAAGTTGTGGTTAATGTGGGAAAGGCAGCGATAGAGTATGTACCTACTGATTCGACAGTTTTAGTTAATTTTAAAGAAACTATTGTAAATGCATCTTCACAAATAATTTTCCAATCCAGAGCTAGTAATACTACAAATTATACAGAAACAGATATTACAAATTTAATGTTGCAACATTCTGCCGGTAGCACATTGTCAAGCTACTCTTTCTTAGTGTCTAAAAAATTGCCGGTATCCGATACCTTGTATGATGTACGGTTTAAAATTATTGATGTAAATGGTGTTGCTTACTATTCTAATACGCGTTTAATTCAGACATTACCTATAGCTATTGCATTGGCGCATGGATTTCCTGTTGAGTTACCAAGTGCGAGTGATGAGTTAGGTGTTCGGCCTCCTTTTAAGGATAAAATATCATTTGTTGCAAGCGCAGTGTTAGATGGAGTTGATGTAACGGATGAACTCTGGTTTTATGTTATTCCGGCAGGCAACCCAATGGAAGTTCGAAATATTTCAATTGAGGAGCTAAATAGTTTTATTGTGAGCCGTAATCCGGCTTCGATTAAGAATGGTATTGCAAATAATTATAAATATGATCCGCGCTATGTGACTGAGACGGAAGTTGATTCTATAAACAATTCTGCAAAAACCATTACTGTTTTTGGCAATTCAGCTAGGATAAGTGCAAAAAATATAACAATTAACAACCTGAAACAATGCACTCCATATCGATTGATATCCAGGGCTAAATATAAAATAATGGGAGCTGTTTCACAAAAAATTACAAATACGACATATTCTAGTTGGACTAAAAAGGATTTTGTTACTCCTTGTGTGGAAGTGAAGGCTGTTGTTAATTACCCTGCAGCGGCTCAATGTGGTCTGGCAACATCAGGAAGTACGTCTATTGATTTGACTCCAGTTGCATTAAACTCAATTGGTTTAAAATTATTAACATTATCTTCAATTGATGCTGTAACCGGTGTGGAGAATGTTTTATATAATGTAAATAAACCCATAAATGAGCAGACATACCAATATAAGGTAGACTCAAATATAACGGCAGCAGGTAAGTACAGGTATCAAGTAAAATTAGTTAATGATATAAATCAGGTTTACATTGCTCCTGTTGATATTATCGTCGATAAAACCGCACCAACATCTCAAATTACTTACCCAGTTGAAGGACAGAAAGTATGTGCTATTCCTCGGGTTAATCCAATGGGTGGTTTTGATAATATTGTATCTATAAATGTTTCGGTAAATGACCCGGTTCTAACCGGGCCTGACAAAGATGTTAAAGATAGTCTAAATTCGACAATGGAGATTGCTTCGTCTACATTGATAAATGGCCAACCTGATTATCAGCTATTACCAAAGACTCTTGATGCAACAGGTAGACCTTTACTAAAATCATTTAATGCAAATTTACACCAAGGTACTTTTGCAGAGCTTGAAAATTATGGTGGAAATTATATATTAAGGCTGAAAGGAACGGATATTGCGGGAAATACTCAATGTGATGTGCGAACATTTTCAATTGATGGCATCGCTGATGCAGATGTACCGACTGTTAGTGGAAATATAATTTCACCAAACAATGATGGAGTATTGGATAATTGGGGTATTAACTATTCTGTTAATGAGCCCATGCTGACGAATATTGATATTTATTCAATTACAATTGATGGAAACGGTAAAATTGTATTAGGGCCAAGTGCAGTTCGCTCTTTGGTGAACTCAAAACAAATTTTAGTGGGTTCGTTTAATAGCGCCTGGGACGGGACGAGCAATGCAGGTACGGTTGTTCCTGATGGTAAATATGTCGCTGTTGTTTTACATAAAGATGCATGTGGGAATCTGGCTCGATACCAGACATCAGTTATTACTGTTGACACGACTTTACCGGTCGTTTCAATTAATTCACCTTTGGCATCGAGTAAAATATCTCTGATCACACAAATACTTGGGTCTGTTACTGATTCCAATTTAAAATCTTATACTTTGGAATATGGTGTAGGAAATACACCATCAAACTGGGCTAAATTAGCTACAGGTGTGCGTAATTTAAATAATGAACTTATTACTAATTGGAATACTAGTGGGCTTAATGGTATTTATTCTTTACGCTTATCGGCAAATGACTTCGCTGGTAATACTAGCAATACCATTGTTGCTGTTAATGTTAGCCCGACATCTACTATTTTAAATAATTTGCTTGTGCAGCCGCGACTGTTCTCACCAAATAATGATGCAATTCTGGAAACGACAACGATTCAAGCCGGATTAAATGTGGATGCGAGTTTAACTGTTCAAGTTAAAAATTCTTTAAATCTAGTTATTCGAACAATAATTTCAAGTGATACACGTGTTGCGGGAGTTATTAATTATACATGGAACGGCAAAGATGATACTGGCAGCGTGGTACCTGATGGAGATTATAAAATCACAGTGAATGCAATTTCTACTGCCAATTCGACCATTTCTCAAACTGCTGAATTTATGACTGTTGTTGATACTAAAGGCCCAACTGTTACTATATCTCGACCAGTAGCCGGCTTTACCACAGGTTCAGGAAGTATTATTGGTTCTATTAGTGATGTGAACCTGAATAACTATAATGTTTCAATAACAAGTTCACCAACAAGCCCATCATGGCGTGAACTCTCCAGTGGTGTAACAAACCAAACATCTGCTTTGCTTGGTTCATTAGAAGGGCTTGTGAATGGTGATTACGCCATTAAGATTATGGCTGTAGATGCGGGTGGAACAATTACAAATTCAGTTATTCCCTTTAAAGTTGATAATACACCACCAATAGCTGTATTCCTTTCTCCTCAGGGTAGTGATTTTATTGGTGTCGCTGCATCGCCTGTTAGTATTGAGGCGAATATACAGGATGCAAATATTTCTACATACACCTTAAATATAGGGGTAGGGAATGCACCAACGGGCTGGACTGAATTGATAAAAGGTACTAGTAATATATCTGCGTCATTAATGTCTTTAGACGTTACAACGTATACTGATGGTATTTATACTCTTAGATTGATAGCAACTGATTTGGCAGATAATGTCACGCAATCTGATCTGAGAATTAATATTGATAATACTGTGCCTGTTGCCCAAATAACTCTACCTACTGTAGCAAGCTATATAAAAGCTACAAACTCTGTAAAAGGTATTGCAACGGATTCCAACTTCTCTCAATATCAGGTGTTTATTGCGCCTGGAAATCTACAATCAGCCAACCTGTGGTCTGAGTTGACTGCGAATACATCATCGGTGAATGCAGGGGAGCTACTTGATTGGCAACTTATACCCGCTGATGGATCATATATTCTTAAATTATTGGTGACTGATAAGGCAAATAATACTTCTGAAGTTAAAGTGCCTGTCATTATCGATTTAACTCCACCTGCCGTTCCAACGGGACTTGTTGGGCTCATTCAAAATGTAGCTGATGTTGGGTTGACCTGGAAGGCGAATACTGAACCTGATGTTATTGGTTACAATGTTTATAGTAATGGAAAGCTATTGACAACACTGCCTGTGGTTAGTCCAAACTATGTGGACTTGAAAGCAACCGAAGGTATAAATAACTATACGGTAACCGCTGTTGATAAGGCTGGATGGGAGAGTGCCAAGTCCGTTAGTGTACAAATAGCAGTGGATACAACTCCGCCAACAGCTAAACTTTATAAGCCAGAGGCAAACAGTATCGTTAAGGGACTGGTTGATGTATTTGGCACCGCTCATAGTGTTTCCGACTTTAAAGAATATCGAATATTGGTAGGGCAGGGTTTATCGCCAACATCATGGCAACTAGTTAGACGATCTCCAGTACCCATGCTCGTTGATGTGCTAGCTAATTGGAATACCGTTGTTTTGGTTGAAGGCAGTACTTATACTATTAAATTGGAAACCGAAGATTTAACGGGTAATATTGGAATTGATACTGCTATTGTAACGATTGATAACCTTCCTCCTGCTATGCCAACCGGGTTGATTGCTACATCAACGGGCACAAATGTTAGTTTAACCTGGAATAAGAATACTGAAGCTGATTTGTTAGGTTATCTTGTATATCGTAACGTGCGCATTGCGAATGCGACATCCGTTGTAGTAGGCGATTTACGACCTTATGCTGTTGTGAATGCAAACTATTCTGATCTTACATTACCTGATGGAACTTATTCATATACGGTTGTTGCTATTGATACAGCAGGAAATACAAGTACGGCTTCTTTACCTTCAAACGTGATTCTTGATAATAGAGCCCCTCATGCCGTTATTACGATACCAGTGACGGCAAGTACTTTTGACTTACCTTTATATATTTCCGCATCAAGTTCTGACAATGATATTGCACAAGTACAATTTCAGTATCGTCCAAGTGGTACAACGACCTGGATAAATCTTGGCACAGCTGATTCCAGTTTACCATACGATGTAATGTTGGATGCTTCAGCTCTTGGTTTGGTCCATGGTAATTTTGATTTGCAGGCTGTTGCTACTGATATTGGTGGGTTGGTTGATACATCTCCGGCATTTATAACGATTACATATAAAGATCTTGTTCGACCCATTGCGGTAACAGGATTAAAAGTACTTGTTGCGGCTGATAATGTAACGCTGACATGGGCGGCAAACCCTGAAACGGATATCGCGGGCTACCATATAGAGCGCAAGCTGGCTGGGGGTGCGTTTACAAGAATTACAGTATCACCGGTTACATCAACAACATTCCAGGATTCGGCACTTGCTGAAGATACATATTATTATCAAGTTATTGCTGTTGATACGAGTAATAATGAGTCGGACCCATCGGCGGTTGATCTTGCTACCGTTTATACACCTTCACTAATTTATCCATTTACGCCAGTGAATAACATCAATCCAATTTCGATTTCAGGCCAGGGAATTACGCAATCATCCGTACAGACAAACGTAACTACCTCGACAGGAACAACAATGTTGTCAGCTGTGAATACTGATGCACAAGGCAACTTTACAATGAATAACCTTGCACTAGCTAATGGTTTAAATGTGTTTGGTATCCAAATGCTGGATACCAAAGGGAACTTAAGCAAACCTGTTGCAACATCAGTTATAACTGGGATAACACCTTCGCAACCTACTGGCTTTACTGCAACAGGGGCTTTATTGAATGTGACTATGAACTGGAATGCGAATCCAGAAACTGATATTGCTGGTTATCGTCTATTTGATAATGGTGTGCCTATGTTGTCGGATATTCAAATTGCCGGCTTGACTGCAACGACTAAAACAAATAACCCTGCAGCAGTTAATCTGGTTGATGGAAATGTTAGTAGCAGTTGGAGTGTCCGACAATATTCACCTGCAACCATTACGGGTGAATGGGTAGAGCTGACTCTTCCATCACAACAGTTGGTTTCGAAAATAGATATTACTTGGCTGTCTGCAATAAGTCGTGCAATTGATTTTGATATACAGGTTAATACCGGTACGAACTGGTTGACTATAAAACAGGTACGCAATACCAGTGCAAATGCATCGTATAGTACAAATTTATCGATGTTTTATTCGACTAATAAAATCAGACTGGTAATGCTAAAAGCAGCGAATGCAAATAGTTGGCAAGAAGTGATTAATATTTCTGAAATTAAAATATTTAGTGTAGGAATGCAGTCTACGACCACAGATAAACAGACTGTGACGGATGGTATTCATAATCTTACGGTTACTGCTGTGAGTACACTTGGTTTTGAAAGTATGCCTTCCGCTATTGCATCATTAGCCGTTGGGGATGTAACACCTCCTGATGCGGTTACTTTAAGTGGTGTTGCAACTGCATCAAATGCTGTTCTAAATTGGTCGGCGGCAACCGCAACTGATGTTAAACGGTATGATATTTATCGTGATGGAGTACTCATTGCTTCGCATACAGATTTGATTAACTTAAGTTATACGGATCAGTCATTATTAAACGGCACTTATAACTACCATGTTGTTACCGTTGATTCTGTTGGTAATGTGAGTGCTTCTTCGAATGTTGTATCGCTTGCTATTAATGTTACTGTTGCGAATGTACCCACAAATCTTACTATGGCAGTTGTGCCATCGGGTGGGGCTTTGTCATTGTCCTGGCAAGGCGGTGTAGGTGGTGGAACAACGGTGAGTTATAAAATTATGCGTTCTACAGTGGCGATGGGGCCATACACAAGGATTACAACAGTTCCGGCAACGCAACTTGCCTATGTTGATAGCGGGTTAACGAATGGTACAACATATTTTTATGTTGTACGTTCAGTGGATTCATTAGGTAATGAGAGTCTGGATTCTAATGAGAAAAATGGTATACCTGCTGATACAGTACGGCCAGTTGTTGCTCTTAGTTATCCAATACTACCGGGTTATATGTATACGACGGGTCATTCAGTTATTTCGGTTAGCGGATTTAGTGATTCTGACGCGAATGTGTCGCTTAATCAAAACGGGAATGTAATTGACAATACCTTAACCGCTGTAGTGGATAGTTCGACAACGATAAATGTTCCTGTGAACGAAAGTTATATGTTGTTAACTCCTGATGGTACTCAGGCAATATACTTTACGACAAATAACGCTGTTGATGGTATGCGATACTTTGATATGGAGACAGGTGCTAATATTCGGTTTAAAGATGTAAGTTCAAATGTAAGTACTTTGTCGTTTGATAATCAGCTAAATTTAAACTGGTTAGCCGATGGAAGTGGTTTTGTTTCTGCTGTTTATAACAATCTTTATATTGTAGATATTGCACTGAATACGACCACAAGTTTGAATACATCACCGAATGATAGTATTAGCGCAATAAGACTATCCCATGATAATAAGAGTGTAATTGTTTTGGGAACGCATACCTTGACAACACCACAAACTGCAGTTTGGAAAGTAAATATAAAAACAAAAGTCTGGACAGCTATTGCACCTCTTTCTACTGGTAATATTGGTGGCAGCATTGCCTGGTCTGAAGATGGACAATATGTATCATTTAATATTTATGAAAGTGGTTTTTGGCGTACCAAAGTTGTGAATGTTTCTACTGGGTTTATGGAAGAAATTGATTCTAATTCACTAAGCCGTGGTACAGCATTGTCATCTAATGGTCGATATGTGGTGTTTGCTAAATTGTCCGGTATGTGGATGCATGATCGTTTATCTTCTACTGTTGTAAAAATATCGGATGCATCGAGTACCTCGCCTTATAACCCATTTTGGTTAAAAGCGGCAAATAAATTTATATTCCTCGATGCGGCTAATGGTGTTTATGAGTATTCTATTTTTGGTGGTTTGAGGAAAATATATTCGTCTTCTGGAATCTATACGAATACTTTCCGGGTTACAGATAGTGGTTACATTGGTTTTATCGATTCAGCCTCTGCGACGCCCCAATTTATTCGACTTACACCGAAAGGACACTTTGTTTTTAAGAATGTAAATTTATCTCTTGGTGATAATATTTTTAATGCAACTGCTGTTGATTTAGCAGGGAATACCAGTGTTCCATCAAGCTCGATTATCGTGAATTATGGTGTTTCAAACCGTGCTGATCTTGTAGTCAGTGTCAGTGATATACATGTTATTCCGACCTATCCGACGGAAAACACTGAGGCTGCAATACAAGTTATTGTTCGAAATCAGGGTGTGAAAGGTTCTTTTGTTTCTGACCTTGATTTGTACGTAATTGATGCTGTAGGAAATAATGTTGCTCTAATCAATAAGGCTGTTGTGAATAAATTATCTCCAGGCGCTTCACAATCATTTACGGCGAAGTGGAATACAGGTTTGACCGGAACATATAGTATTGTTGCTGTAGTTGACTCAAATGGTACGGTTACTGAGGTAAGTGAATCGAATAATTTTGCTATTAAACAACAACGGGTTAATCTTTCTACTTTGCCTGAGCTTCAATTAACAACTGATAAGACAAATTATCTGTCGAATGAAGACGTGCTATTCAATGTGAATGTTTATAATAGCGGTAGCACCTTTAATGGACGATTGGATGTAATAATTCAGGATGTAAATGGTTATTCTGTTCAAACTGTACGAAATGATGTTATTAATAATTTGGTGTATGGAAATGTCTATCAGTTAAATGGTCTGTGGAATACAGGTAGTACATTTGCTGGGAATTATCAGGTGTATGCGAGGTTGATTGATAACGCGAATAACACTGTTGCAACTCTTGGATCTCCGATAACAATAACAGGTACAGCAGGTATAACAGGGCTGGTGACTACGGATAAGACATCTTATTCTGCAAATGAGATCGTTAGTGTGACAGGCTTGTTGAAGCATGTTAGTGGTAATAGTGTATTACGAAATAGTACCGCTACTCTTCGAATTGTTGATGCGAATGCGAATAAGATGGCAGAAAAAATTGTTACGTTGGGTGATATCTTACCAAGTAGTCAAACTGCCGTTAACTTACAATGGAATACCAGCTTTAGTGCTATTGGGAACTACTTTATTACTCTAGATTTAGTTTCAAATGCCCAGATAATTACCAAGTCTTCGACTCAATTTACAGTGGCCGGTGGTAATACAAATGCAGTTGGTACGTTGTCGCTCAGTTATGCTGCTCCAGGAGTCGGTAGCTCTCAAACTGCAACATATACACTTACTAATAAGGGTAATGCAGCTTTGAGCCAACTACCTACACGAGTACAATTTGTGGATCCAAGTTTGCAGTATGTGATAGCAACAGTTACTGCAAACCATGATATAGCTATAAATTCAAATGTAACAGGCACTGCATCCTTTAATACCACCGGGTTATCAATTAAGGTATATAATATTTTATTACAGGTAGATACATCTTTGCCAACTGAGGTGGCAAATTGGGTTACATTGAATTCTGCAAGTTTCTCATTATCAGATAGAACAGCTCCTGTTGTAAATATACGTCAACCGTTAAATAATACCTATCTACGCGGTGATGCAAAAGTTCAAGTTTATGCATTTGATGCGCTTTCTGCTATCAGTACAGTTAGTGTGCGCTTAGATGGTGGGGCTCTGAGTGCAGCGTACATGGATGATGTTGTAAATAATATCTATGCGCTTACATTACTTGGCTTAACTGAAGGCGTACACAATGTTGAGGCGGAAACTTATGATATTTGGGGTAACCTTGCAAGAAGCCCGGTTGCTAGCTTTATTGTGGATAATACTGCCCCAGTAGTTTCGATTACAGGTGTGACTGAAGCTGCTGCCTATAGTGCATCGGTGACACCATTAATATCAATTATTGAAACCAACCCTTCAGTAACGTCCATTGCTCTCAATGGAGTACCTTATACATCGGGTATGATTGTTGCTAACGATGGTCACTATACGGTGACGGCTTATGCTAAAGATTTGGCTGGCAATACTGCTAATGTTGGCGTTAATTTCATTGTTGATACTCAAGCCCCAACAGTTGCTGTAACTGGAATAACTGAAGGTGCTTCGTATAAAACTCAAGTAACACCGTTAATTAACATTTCGGATACTAATCTAGTCACGCAAACTATCACTTTAAACGGTCAAGCTTATGTAAGTGGAACACCAGTTAATATTGAAGGTGTTTATCAGTTGGTAGTGACTGCAATTGACATTGCAGGTAACCAAACGATTGTTACAACTAATTTTGAGATTGACGTAACACCGCCAGTGATTCTTGTTACTGGTGTGGTAGATGGTGGAGCGTATGCAATTGATGTAACCCCTGTTGTATCGGTTAGTGATCAGAATTTAGTGTCACAAACAATGACTCTAAATGGACAGGTTTTTGTTGATAATCAGATAGTGAGTATTGAAGGTAGTTATGTGTTGGATATTTCTGCGGTTGATACCGCAGGAAATACAGCCACGGCTATGGTTAAATTTATTATTGACAAGACGGATCCTGTTATTAGTATTTCCGGGGTTGTAGATGGCGGTATTTATAATGCTGCGGTTACACCAATTATTACGGTTACGGATGCTAATTTAAGTGTGAGTGACATCACGATTAATGGTCAGCCGTTTGTAAGTGGTTCTGTATTTACTACAGAGGGTTTGCACCAATTAATTGTGACAGCAGATGATACTGCCGGTAATCAAAATATTGTTTCTGTTAGTTTTGAAATCGATACGACAGCACCGACTGTAACGTTGATACAGCCACAGGAAGGTGAAGTGATTCCAGGAGCAACAACGGATGTTGCGGGTTCCACCGAAGCTCAGGCAACGGTTTATATTACTGTTCCAGGTTACAGTACATCAACGCTCGCTTCGACAACGGGGAATTTTATATTTAGCCAAGTTCCGCTAGTTCAAGGTGATAACGTAATATCAGTTTATGCAGTAGATAGAGCTGGTAATTCAGGTGTAACTAGTATAGTGAAAGTTATCTCTGATGTTGATCAGACGGAGTTACTCAGTAAAGCATACCCAGCTCAAGGTGTACTGGTTTGGGCTCCTGCGTTATCTCATGAATGCGATGATGCGCATGACAATGAACATGACGATGAACATGACGATGAACATGACGATGAACATAAACATAAACATAAACATAAACATAAACATAAACATCATGATAGTAGTGA
>CAYYLL010000035.1:22088-32109 GCA_964472525.1 uncultured Thioalkalispiraceae bacterium
AACATAAACATAAACATAAACATAAACATAAACATAAACATCATGATAGTAGTGAACACAGTATCGAATGCCATACTCATAATGTATCAGAGTATATCGGGCATGAAACTGATGCGAAGTTAAGTCTGATTGGTGAAACTTTAAATCAAACTGTAAATGAATATTTAATAGTTCATAGTGAAAGCAAACTATTAGAAGCTTTGCGTAGTCAGCATTATGGTTCTTTAGTTATGGTTGAGTTACCTTATTATGATTCATTGAACCTGAGTGGCCTATCATTGATTGAAATTCGTTCAATGGTTGCATCAGGAATGGGATTGTTATGGCTCAAGTCGTCAGATAAGGATTATAGCTATTTTGAAGATGTGGCAGGTTTTGAATCTGAAGAAATAATTTCCAATCTATATCAATTGAATTTGCCTGATAGCGAAATAAGTTCGTTATCTACTTTTGTTATATCAGGTAAAGGTGTAGGAATAGAACTTGATAATGAAGATGATGGTTATGGAAATAGCGGGGTACGTACCATTGGTACCTTTAATCCAGGTAATCATGTAGCTATTGTACTCAATGACTTTGCGCAAGGCCGATTTGCTCAAGTTAACTTTGATTTGGCGGGACTTACTAATACACAAGCTGCGAAAGATATTTTTGCATCACTGATAACACACATTGCTCCGATTGATATGCATTACTACCCTGGCGGTGTCGCTAAAATAGTCTGGATAGCGGATAATCTGCCATTAGGAATTAATGCTTTGTTTAATGAAACGCTTGCGGATACATCGATGCTGTTTATAGATGCATATAGCGGAATAATTTCGGCTGATAAATTAGAAGAAAGTTGGGATAGGCTAATTTCGGCTAAAGGTCCAATCGCATTCAATTCGCTCGTACGCTTACCTGTAATAAAGGGGGATTACGCGATTAATGGTAAGTTGTCGAAACTTGATAATAGTTTTGAATATTTATTACAAGAAGGGCAGTTTAACTTTAGCGTTAATACTGATTTACAATATTATTCAAGTGCAGTTGTGAGTAGTTTGCAAGGTCTAAGTTTATCGGATGATGATGACAGTTTGCGGTATTATGTGATTAATCTCATCAATTACGCGACAAACATTCAACCATCCAGTCTGAATAATATTAATTATTCAATGTCTTATTTGAGGTATGCATACCATTATATGCTACAGATGGATGCACATGTTCCCCAAATAGAGTCGCAGCTAGGTCGATTAATACGCATGTACCAGATTTACTGGGATGCTACACCAAAGACTGTCTCACATTCAGATGATGAGTATTAAGAGAGCATTCAGGTGGTAGTGTATGAGGCGAGGTCTGACATTAAAAGCCTGAACAAAGGTCTCATATAAGGAGAATAGTTGATGAGAGCTATAGTAAGTTATTGGTTTAATGTGGTTTGTTAAGTATCTGTCTGCTTTTCATGGGTAACTTGTATAACTTGACCAGAACACTATGGGGGCCAGGCCTTAAACTTGCACACAGTTAGGTTCACATACTATTTTAGTTTTACATGGCTTGTGATACTGAATAGGGGGATGTTCTCGTTTAGCCTTGGGGACGCCATTATTTTGGTGTTATATCAAAGGCTTACCGTAAGGTAGGCCTTTTTTGATCCTGCTGTATGACAATTTATACGGAAAAGTGAAAATGGTTTATTGTTGTATTTTGCCTATTCTGTGTATTTGCCAAGAAATAAAAACTGTTAAGGACCATGGTTGTTTTGATGGACTTCCCTGAGTTACTAAACACCTAAAAGCCATATAATGTAACTCTATGAGAGGTGTTTATGAACAGCGGAAAACGATATACCAATGAATTTAAAATAGAAGCCATTAAACAAGTAACTGAACGGGGTTACTCGGTTACCGATGTGGAGAACGACCGGGAACAACAACCCTTGCTCAACTTAAATCTGAGTTGCGCCGAGTCACAGAGGAATGTGACATCTTAAAAAAGGCCGCAAAGTACTTTGCCAACGCCCGGGGTAAAGTGCGTCAATATTAGCTTGGCTTGCTTGTTTTTAGATGTTATTCATTCAAAACTATGATAAATAATTATACTTTAGTTTAATTGTGCTATGATATTGTCTATGTATGGCTTTTTTATTAAACTAAAGTATAATTTATGAGTAATGCTAACATCCTTGATAAGCTAATAATGGCAGCAAAAGAGAACGGTATCAGCCAAAAACAACTCGCTGAAGTGGCTGGAATGAGCAGTGTCGGTCTTGCGAAAGCCAAAAAACGAGGAAGCATTAATAGTGCTAATCTTGAAAAAATGGCGGCAATACTCGGCTTACGATTAACGCTAGAGGCTGCTAACGATCAAACCGAATCAATAAAACAAATTAAATCTGGCCAGTTCTTTACTCAAATAAATGAAGGTTCTCAGTGAACCGTCAGCAACATGCGGTTATTTGGACAAACCTATTGGGCACCCCTGAAAAAATGGGCGATCTTGTTCTCAATGAAACACAAAACATTTTTACTTACTCGCAAGATTATATTCAATCACAACAAGCCGGTTTTTGTTTATTAGGCGATCCAACCATATGGCAAAATGAATCTATTGTTTATCCAGTTAGTGAGCGCATCTCAATTTTTCCTCGTTTGATGTCGTTATTACCTGGAACAAACCCACGTAATTTACAACGTCGACACTACCTTGATTTATTGCGAACGAAATATGGAAAAGAGCCAGCGAACACTATTGAAACACAATGGCAATTACTCACAATGGCCGGTCATGGTGGTATTGGTCATGTCGATATTTTTAGTGATGATCTAACAGCGGATGGCTGGTACAAAAGAAATCATTCTCAAAAGACAGAGCCTGTTTTACTGAACAGTAAAAATAATCGTTCACAACTGTGGGCGATGTTAAAACGTGAAGTCATGGATGAACAAGTTGAATTTAATTCACAAGTGATTGAAAGTGTACTTGGTGCAACACCGTCTGTCGGTGGCATGATTCCAAAACTATTGGTGTCAATCGATCCATCAAGCAGTGATATTGTTATCTACCCACCTCGTACAACAGAAATGGTTGATGTTGTTCTTAAAATTGAACCGCCTGAGTATAAAGGTTTACTCGATTTAGAATCACTTTGTCTTGAACTCCATAAAGAAGCTGGGTTTAATGTCCCTAATCACTATCGGTATCACTCTAATGGTTTGGATTTTTTAGCGATTGAACGTTTTGATATTAAAGGTGGAAATATTCTTCCGATGGAATCTATTTTTTCAGTGATTGCAACCGGTAATCATTTATTTAGAGAGACAGGGGATATATTATTGGATGAGCTTGGTGATGTTTTTGATAAGTTGGGTAATGTCGCTACCCTGAATAAGGAAACAAACTATGAGCTTTATCGTCGACTACTCATGGCATTATTGACAGGTAATGGTGACATGCATCTTGAAAACATATCATTACTCGGCGGTATCAAGGATTGTGCTTTATCACCTATTTACGATCCTGCACCTATGCGAGCATGGCCTAGGCACAATATGGTGAGTGCGATCCCTTTTGATCCTGATAATTACAAAAACCATACAGAATTTTTTGTTACGCTTGGTGAAAAATTAGGTTTAACAAAGATTGATGTACAACAATCTATTAATGATGCAGTCCTATCAACGGAACATTATGTCGATAGAGTTATGGCACTCAGTAATGTTCCACAAAACCAACGAAATCAACTGGCAGATATTGCAAAAAAAGAGCGAGATAAACTTATAACCTACTCTTAGTGGATATCTTACATACCTTATGTTTTTGTATTCTTGGGGACGCCATTATTGTGGTGTTAAATCAAAGGCTTACTGTAAGGTAGGCCTTTTTTGATCCTGCTGTACGACAATTTATGCGACAATTCTAAATAGAAAATGAGTTTTTAAAAATTTTTTTCTTATAAATAAAATTGGAAACAAGATCCATGGATTTTACTCATAAAAAGCTTACTGAAATAGCGGTTAAATGGTTAAAGAGGTCTCATAGTCAGGGTGGCCCTGGCTGTCATGTCGCTGTTTCTGAATGTCGGAGTGGATGGTCTGATGAAATACCTGATGCAATCGGTTTTAGGGCTGCTGGAAAAAATGATGGTTCTGTTATTGTTGAGGTAAAGGTTAGTCGTAGTGACTTTCTGGCCGATGCAAAAAAACCTCATCGAAATGGTTCGGTTAAAGGATTAGGTAATTGGCGTTATTATTTATGTCCCGAAGGTATTATTAAACCCGATGAAATACTCGATAATTGGGGGTTGTTGTACGTTAATAATCGTGGGCATATAAAACCCGTTGTGGGCCCAATGAATGAAAGCAACTATAGAAAAAGAATGCAGCTTATTGAATCCATGCGGCAAGAGTCTAACGCCGATGGTGAGCGCTTTTTATTGGTTAAATTACTATCGCGTGTAGGAGATCCTGAAACACTTAATACTAAGTTTAGAGATCTTAATAATACTGTGAGTCAGTTAACAAAGGATAATGAAGATAAGCGAGCAATAAACAAAACGTATTCAAAAATTATTTGGCGGTTTAACAGAATGGTTAATGCAATCCGTAATGAGTCAAATGTTATTGTATCCAAAGTTGAAAGCATACTGGATTTTAAACAGAGTGATCTTAAGATAGAGAAAAGACGTCATTAATATATTAAACAAGATCAGAGTAGGGAACACTTATTCCTAAAAAAGTCTTTTAAATAATATAGGTTGTTATTTATTAAGATTACAAATTTTTTTATTAGCCGATGTAGATAGTCATAATAGTGAAATATTTTATTCACTCCCAAATATAACAACTGCATTGGAATCTAACCATTGAGAATATTGAGTCATCGTTTTAGCGAATATTGGATCTTGATAATGTTTCTCAAGCCATTGTCGAAGTTTTGGGTAAGGCGCATGTGTATACCATTTTCGATCCACTCGTGAGAATTGCCTGATAAAGGGCAAGATAGCATAGTCGACTAAACTCAGAGACTCTCCCATTATGTAATGATGATTTGTTAAGTTTTCTTCAAGATGGCTTATAAAGGATTCACATTGGTTGCGAGCAGACTCGATATTATTATCATGATAACGTGCGGCGGCTTTATACTTTTTCAATGCATCTACAAACTCATTATCATTACGGCTTATTAACGAGAGCATATTTTCTAAAGCGTCAGGTTCGTGTTTGTAAAGTAAGTTATTAGGATCATTTTGTTTTAATGCCCATAGCATTATATCGAGACTTTCATCGATGACGGATGAATCATTAAAAACGAGCACGGGTACTTTCCCTTTTGGAGATGCCGCTAACATTTGTGTCGGGATGTTTTTCATAACAATGTCACGTAAGATGACAGATTGCTTTGCTAATAATAATCCCATTCTTGCCCGCATTGCATAGGGACATTGGCGTAACGAATAAAGTATCGGTAGTGGCATTGTTTAAGTTAAATTAAGCTAAGTCTTGTAAGTTAGAATAGTCCAGTAACGGGTGTAATAATTGAGTATAATCTAGGTCATGAAAAATGACATTGAATTGCTTGCACCGGGTGGCGATATTGAATCGATAAAAGCAGCCATTTTAGCAGGTGCGAATGCAGTATATTGTGGCCTAGATAAATTTAATGCCCGAAGTCAGGCAAAAAATATAACGATTAACGAGCTTCCTGGCATTTTACGGCTTGCTCACAAGCATGACTGTGAGGTTTTTTTAACGCTTAATATCATTATTGTTGAAAGGGAAATTCCTGCGCTTATTGGTTTGTTAAATAAGTTAGTCAATACAACACTTGATGGCATTATTATTCAAGATTTAGGCGTGTTTTATTTAATTAACAAGTACTTTCCATCACTTAGAATCCATGCGTCCACTCAGATGACCAGCCATAATGCTGGACAGATTAAATTTTTAAGTAAACTTAGAGCAACAAGGGTTAACTTATCTCGCGAGTTAACGTTGCCAGAAGTAACCGCATTAACCTCGGTTGCACATGCAAACGATATTTTAACCGAAGTGTTTGTGCATGGCTCTAATTGCATCTCTTTTTCAGGGCTTTGCTATATGAGTTCAGTAACGGGCGGCAACTCGGGAAATCGCGGCCAATGTAGCCAACCTTGTCGAGACGAATATTTAACGACACCGGAAGGAAAAAACTTTCCACTGAACATTAAAGACAATTCTGCATTCTCAGATATCGGCGCTCTCGCAGATGCACAAGTAGACTCAGTAAAAATTGAGGGAAGAATAAAGAAATATCATTATGTTTACACCGTGGTTGAAACATGGCGTAAACAACTCGATAGCTTTTTTGCACAAGAAACATTAGAAGGAGAAAATAATAACCTTCGTAAAGTATTTAATCGAGATTTTTCTAACTCTTTTTTAAAGGGTGACATTAGTCGAGATGTCTTTATTGATAATTCTCGTGACTATTCACCTATATACCAAGCTAAGGTAAAGTTTGGTATTAATGCTCAATCTGAAATAGATGATGAAAAACTATCAATTGTTAAGAAAGAACTTTCTGCAATAAAAGAAGATATTATTACGAATGTTCAGGAGCGTATAGGACAGCTTAGTATCGATAAAGCGCCATTAATCATTAAGTGTTCGGGTGTTGTTGGTAATCCTTTAATTATTTGGATTAAAACACCTGAAATGTCATTTAATGTTTGTTCGAATAGCAATCTTATTTTGGTCGATATCACTAACAGTAAATCTACCTATTTAGATAAAGCGTTACTCTCTAAAAGATTTAAATCTATCAATGATACCGAATATTTTATCGATGGTTTAGATTTGGATGATTTGCAATGTGGTGTATTTGTTCCGTTTAAAGAACTCAATATTATTAGGAATACAATCATTACTAAATTAAATAATGGTAAAGAGGTTGTTGCTCCTATTGATTTCAAGAAGATCGATGCATCAAAGTCTGAGTGCCAAAACAAGAATCCCCAGAGTGAGAACTCTCAGAGTGAAAAAGAAATTACAGCTTTTTTGTCAGTGTTAATTTCTTCAGAAAATGACATATATCTTTGCGGGAAAATGGATGCGGATGTTTATTTTCAATTACCTAACCATTTTAAAGATAAGCTCACCACCTTTGTTGAATTATTTGAAAATAATAAAAGTTTAATACCCTGGTTTCCTGCGGTTTTAATCGGAGCAAACTATCGTGCGGCGGTCGAGCTTTTACGGAAAGTGCAACCCGAGCGTATTGTGACGAACAACAGTGGGATCGCTTATGAAGCGTATGAGCTAGGAATACCATGGACAGCAGGGCCTTATATGAATTTAGTGAACTCCTATAGCTTATTATGTTTAAAAGAAGAATTTAATTGTGTAGGTGCTTTTATCTCTAATGAAATAAGCAAAAGCCAGATAAAGAAAATACATAGGCCAGACAATTTCGACCTTATCTACAGTATTTCTCATCCCATTGTGTTGATGACAACGATCGCGTGTATGTTTCATCAAGTGTCAGGCTGTAAGAAAAATATTGTGGATGATAAATGTATTCAACGATGTAAAAAATCTTCATCGATTACTAATTTAAAAGATATTTCTTATTTTATCGATAAAGAGAAAGGCGGATATCATACCGTTTATAATGAAACTAATTTTTTAAATACCGATATTGTGGCTGATATTAAAAATACATTTTCTAATTTCTTTGTCGATTTAAGAGATATAAAAACGAATACCAATATCGATTTAAATAAATTAGAAGTAATGAAATATTTTGATCGTTATATAAGAGGTAATACGGACTCTATTAATGTACTCCAAAAAAGCATTTATCCTTCAACAAATAGCCAATATAGTCGAGGGATATAGGTTAATAATTGTTACATTGTTATGGGTGTTTTATTTCGCTTAGATAAAGCGCTTCAACTTTGTCTCTTGCCCAAGGTGTTTTTCTTAAGAATTTTAGACTGGAGTTAATACTAGGATTATTAGTGAAGCATTTAATATGAATGTGTTTGCCAAGCTCATCCCAGCCGTATTTTTCTTCTAATTGGGTGATAATTTCTTTAAGTGTGATGCCATGCAAGGGATCTTGTTTTCGAATTCCCCTCTTTTCTTCTTTTATATTTTCTTCAGGCATTATTTTGATTCGGTTTTTTTAACGCGAAGCTTATTACCTGCAATCTCTTTACCGTTAATGCTTTTCATTGCTGCTTTTGCATCGCCTTGATTGGGTATTTCAACAAAGCCGAAACCTTTGGACTGACCTGTCTCTTTGTCGAGTACTAAGTCGCATGATTGAACTGTGCCAAAGGCTTCGAATAAAGATTGAAGTTCTTTTTCTGTTGTTGTTCTTGCAATATTTCGTATGAGTAATTTCATTGCTTAAGTCTCTAGTTAGGTTGATTGGCCGAGGTTTTATAGAGAATTTTAGTATCCCATATTTTGTGAATGGGAGGTGTTTATTGTACACACTTGCTAGAATTTATATTTAACCGTGTCAAACACAGCGCTATTTTGTTCTAACTGCACAAATTGAGTTGTTGTGTTTTTTGCTCCGAAATCGTTCAGACCTACTTTTATCTGATGGGGGCGTAAAAATACGTTGAGACAGGCATAATAATCTGGACTTCCCAAGGTTTACTAGAGACTTTTTAGCGCACACTCATAATTAAAAACACCACAAACAGCACGACAAAACCTAAGGGGAAAATATATCCCAGCCAGTCTTTCATGGTGCCTTTAGGGCTATTTTTCATTGCAGAACGCATGCGTGGGAAAATAAATACCAGCATAGCAATTGCAAAAAAGGCACTGCCTATTTTCAACCAATCCATTTTAAACCTCTGCTTGTTATCATAAGTATTATGCCGTGTAAGAATTTGTAGTGCTAACTTGTTGGAAAAACATTATAAGTGCCCTAGCCGTGTAAGAACTTGTGGTGCTAACTTGTTAGAAAAAGATCATAAGTGCCCTCGACCGCGTAAGAACTTGTGGTGCTAACTTGTTAGAAAAAGATCATAAGTGCCCGTAAAAACCAGAAGAAACGGGCACTAAAAAAGCCCCAGAACGTCTGTCTGGGGCTTTCAATTACGTACTAAGGCTACGCAATAGCAATATTAATCATCACCACTAAAAGCACCTAACAACTGTAATAAAGCTTGGAACATATTCAACAGTGATAAGTACAAGCCAGCGGCTGCCATAATGTAGTTTGTTTCACCACCATTAATAATGGATGACGTTTGATACAAAATAAAGCCAGCCATAATCATCACAACAGCGGCACTCACTGCTAATTGTAATGCAGGTATTGCAAAGAATATATTTGCCAAAGAAGCCGCGATCACAACAAACATGCCCACCATTAAGAACCCAGCCATAAAGCTAAAGTCTTTCTTGGTAGTGAGGGCATAGCCAGATAAACCTAAAAAGATAACGCCAGTGCCACCTAATGCTGTCATTACAACGGTTGAGCCATTTGCCATGGCTAGGTAGTGTGTCAGCATTGGGCCTAAGCCATAGCCTAATAGGCCGGTAATCACAAATAACACAGGAATACCGGAAGAAGAATTAGCGGTACGTGGAAGCACAAACCAGAGCATGGCGATGGCTACGATATCGGCAATAAGTGCGCCGCCATAGGATGCGCCGCTGGTAATACCTAAATAAGCTGTAATTGAGCTAAAAATAAGCGTCATCGACAATAACATGTAAGTATTTTTAAGTACTTTGTTGGTTGCTAAAACTGAACCAGATGAACGAGTTACAGCAGATTGGTTTGGAAACATAATTTTCTTCCTCAGAAATTTAAGTATGGTAAATATAAGAACACAGAATACCTAAATAGTTTCTAATATCAAGCCTTTAAGTTACAAATTTTTCAGCTTTACTACTAGCAAAAAGCGTGATCTTAGGGTATTCTGCCGCACCTTGAATAGATGTTGGGGCAACCAACGTGAAATTCAAGTCAAATTCGGAGAGGTGACTGAGCTGGCCGAAAGTACCGGTCTTGAAAACCGGCG
>CAYYLL010000036.1:0-29698 GCA_964472525.1 uncultured Thioalkalispiraceae bacterium
GGCTCTGAATTAAGCGTTGCCAAACATTCACCATCAACCACCTGAGTTTTCAGGTTAGTCAAACCAGCCAGTTTTGCTGACGAGCTTGCAAATTGTAAAATGTCAGGTGAAATGTCGGTAGCGAGAACATGGCCGCTACTGCCAATCCGCTTTGCAACGGTGAGTGTTTGTTCGCCTGCACCGGCGGCAACATCCAGTACGCGACTTCCGGTTTTTATTTCGCACATATCGAGCATGGTTTCGGTTGCCGGCCCTAACCATCGGTTTAATAAAGGCCCCCAACGGTGCCATGCTTCTGCGGCATTATTCCATTGTTGTAAGGTGGAATGTTTGTATTTTTCGGGATCAAATTGTGGTGGGTTCTTAGTCATTATGCTCTCCAGTCATTGGGTTGTGAGTTTCATAAAGCTTATCTCAACTATTCTTGTTTACAATTCTCTAAAAAAAGAAACATAATGTGCAAAAATGCACATTGAGGTGGCTCACAGATGAATTGGGATGATTTGAGGCTTTTTCTGGCCGTTGCGCGTACCGGCTCAATCAGTGGGGGTGCGCGGCATCTTGGTGTACAGCACTCAACGGTTTCTCGACGAATGCGATCGCTAGAGGAGAAATTAGGCGCACGTTTAATTGAGCGCAAAAAAACAGGCTATGAGCTTACCGTTGCGGGTGAAAACATTAAGCAGTCTGCAATACGTATAGAAAGAGAAATGCTCAATGTTGATGATGCGCTGCTAGGCAAAGATGCAAATCTTGTAGGCTCCCTTCGAGTAACGGCAATCAATAATATGGCGTCATCCGTGTTAATGCCTATGTTTGCCTGTTTTAGTGAAAAACATCCGCAGGTTGATTTGCATATTATTGTTTCAAATACAAATGCCAGCCTTGCACAACGTGAAGCCGATATTGCAATTCGGCTAACGAATACTCCGACAGATACATTAATTGGTAAACGAGTGGTTACCGTTGCATCGACTATTTACGGTAGCCGTGAATATTTAAAAAAAATTAAGTAACAACAGACTGAATTAAAATGGCTTGGCGTCGAATGTTGTGTATTTCATAAAACTTGGACAAAGCAATATTGTAACCATCAGCGGCATAATTTTTATAGTGATGATACGTTGCTCACCTTGTCGGCAATAAAAGAAGGTTTGGGCGTATCGTATTTACCCTGTTTTTTAGGCGATGCCGATCCATTATTGGAACGGTATTGTGAACCTGACAGTCAACATGATTTAGGCTTGTGGATATTGTTACATCCAGATTTAAAACGAACGGCCAGAGTACTGGGTTTTCGGGATTATATTATTGAGAGTATCCAGGCTAGACTGGATTTGTTTGAAGGGAGACTTGATAAGAGTTAAAGATTTTATAATCTGTTTAACTGTGATGTAGTTACACTGAAATTTAAATTGCCACGCTGTGCTTGCAATGACTGCATTCTTTCCGTTGCGATCGCAGCGAAGCAATCCAGTTTTATATTTAAACTTTGTATATTTTTATTTTGTGAAATTTTCTTTCAACTATTATCTTCCTTGTCATGATACTGCCTTAAAAGAAATAAATGTGGATTAATCATGTAATCTGACAAAGTCGGTAACGATTGAATAAAATTATACGATGCTTATCCTTGACTTTAACCGGTATTAAAGGTTATATATCATTGATGCAACGTACACGCTTATTATTATTGGTATTTGCCCTGCTGTTTAGTCAGATTATACTGACAATGCATGTGGTTAGTCATCATGATAATGCCAAGCTATGTGAAATGTGCGTTGCAGCAAGTCATCAGGATCATGCTATTGAATCTGTACAGACGTTTGTAGTATTAACAACAGGTTTAACACTTATGCCTGTTCAGATGCAGGCGGGTATTAGCCAGATTCACTCTTTTCCTTACAGCGTTCGCGCACCTCCACAATATCTCTAAACACCTAGTTTAATTTTTAGCATCCTTTTGTTAAAGGGGTGCATGTTGTGTTTTGGAGATAATATTATGGTTTTTAATAAAACAGGATTCAGTGCGCTTGTGCTGAGTTTAATAAGCAGTACTGCGTGTGCGAACAATACAACGAGCTTCAACCCGGACATCAGTTTAATTCTCGCGGGTGGTTATGGCAGCTACAGTAATACATCTGATTATGCGCTACCGGGTTTTATGCTTGGTGGCGAGGCAACTCGTGGAAAGCAAGGTTTTTATGTTGGTCATAACGAGCTGGCAATGAGCGCCAATGTCGATGATTTATTTTATGGTAAGTTTACGATGGCTATTGCTGATCATAATGGAACAACGGAAGTTGAGCTGGAAGAAGCCTTTATTGAAACAATGGGCCTGGGATACGGTTTAAATGTTAAATTTGGGCGATTTTTTTCTGGAATGGGTTATTTAAATTCACGTCATGGACATGCATGGGATTTTGCTGATGCACCATTAGTTTATCGCGGCATGTTTGGAGATCAAATTGTTGATGATGGTGTACAGGCAAGCTGGGTTGCGCCGACAGATATTTATTTTAAGTTAGGTATCGAGGCAACACGAGGTGAAAAATTCCCAGGTGGTGGCATAAATAACAGTGGCATAGGCGTAAAAACAATTTTTGCTAAGTGGGGTGGTGATGTTGGCGATAGTCACAGTTGGCAAGCCGGATTGTCGCATCGAATTGCTGATATTAGTGGCCGCAAGGGCTTTAATGCAACAAATAATAGTAGTACCGAAGTTCCATCCTATACAGGCAGCAATAAAGTGACCAGTCTTGATTTTGTCTGGAAGTGGTCCCCGCATGGTAATCCACATGATCGTAACTTAAAAATTCAGGCAGAATATTTTAACCGTAGTGAAGATGGAAAAATTAGTATTACAACGACGACTCCGTTACAAAGCAGTACCTATAATGGAAGTCAGCATGGCTGGTATGTACAGGCTGCGTATCAGTATATACCGCGTTGGCGTATAGGTTTACGTTATGATCAGTTAGGCTCGAATAACAGTGGATTAAATAACACTGTTTTAAACAGGGCCGGCTTGATATCCAATGGATATTCTCCAAAACGAACTACCATGATGCTTGACTATTCGCGCAGTGAATTTAGTCGCATACGCTTTCAAATTGAGAAAGATGATTCATATCAGCAATCGGACACCTTGTTTTTTGTTCAATATATTATGAGCCTGGGTTCGCATGGCGCACATACATTTTAAGGTGGAGACACAATGAAAAAAACGACATTATTATTGTTATTTAGTTTGGCTTTTTTTGCACAGCCTGTATTTGCTGCTTTAAATGTATTTAGTTGTGAGCCGGAATGGAAATCATTGGTTGGCGAATTAGGGCATGGACGTGTAAGCGCTTATTCAGCAACGACTGCTTACCAGGATCCGCATCATATAGAAGCACGTCCAAGCCTGATTGCAAAAGTGCGACATGCCGATCTTGTAATATGTACCGGTGCTGATCTGGAAATTGGCTGGTTACCATTACTGTTACGTCAGGCAGGTAATGACAGAGTGCAAAAGAATCAGCTAGGGTATTTCGCAGCTTCTGACTTTGTTAAAAAACTGGAAATACCGGCAAGCGTTGACAGATCGATGGGTGACGTTCATGCGAGTGGTAACCCTCATATTCATCTTGATCCTCGAAATATTACAACAATTGCTAATGCATTAACACAAAGATTGATAGCCATCGATCCACAAGGAACAAAACAATATCAACAATATCTCGCTACCTTTTTAAAAAGATGGCAAGCAGCGATTGTGCAGTGGAAAAAACAAGCAAAAGTATTGAGTGGTGTGGGTATGGTTTCACATCATAAAGACTGGGTTTATTTATTTAATTGGTTAAATATAAAGTTGGTTGGAACCCTTGAGCCTAAACCAGGCTTGCCAACAACAGTAAGTCATTTGGTCCGTTTAAAGAGCAAACTTAAAATTATACCTGCAAAATTGATCCTCTATTCATCTTATCAAAATCCACGCGCAGCAAAACGCTTTTCACAGTTAAGCAGTTTACCTGTAGTGCAACTGCCGTTTACAGTGGGTGGAGCAGATAAAGCGGATGATTTATTCGGTTTGTTTAATGTTATTATTCAGCGTTTAACGGGTTCTAAATAATGAACTGGTCAGTCATTGATTTTAGTATTCTTGGACCAGCAGCCCTTGCCGGGGTGCTGGTAACATTAACGCACGTTCCCCTTGGGCAACGTGTACTGGCAAGGGGTATTATTTTTCTTGATCTTGCTGTAGCCCAATTTGCAGGCTTGGGTATTATTGTTGCTCACAGTTTTCAGTGGGAACCGGGTGGTTGGCAAGTACAAATAATTGCGATAATTGCAGCTATAATAGGTGTGGTTATATTGTATGCTTGCGAAAAACATTGGCCTGATATACAAGAAGCCTTGATTGGTAGTATGTTTGTATTAGCCTCGAGTGGCAGTATTTTATTACTATCAAGCAACCCACATGGAGGTGAACAACTAAAAGAATTACTGGTTGGACAAATACTTTGGGTAAGCTATTCTCAGTTAATTCCAGTTGTAATTGTTTATGCTCTCATACTGTCTTTATGGTTTGGAATAAAACAACATTCATCCTTAACCTTTTATATTTTATTTGCTTTAACAATAACTGTATCAGTGCAGTTGGTTGGCGTGTATCTGGTTTTTGCAAGTTTAATTTTGCCAGCGCTGGCGACACGGCAACAACAAAAAGGTACTGTAATAACTGGTTATATTATTGGGATTATTGCCTATGTGCTTGGGTTAATACTAGCAGCAGTCCTGGATCTGCCAGCAGGCGCCATGATTGTATACACATTGGCGGGTGTGGCTTTTGTGGCTGTGCGCCTAATGAAAAGATAGCTAAGTTGTGTATGTATGATCAGAGCCAATAATGATAAGCAAAAAATAGCCTATCGACGACGGCGTTGTGTTGCCAATTTTTTCTTGGGTTTATAATGTTTATTATTATTTGATTTACCCTGTTGGTTTTTATTACGCATCACTTCTCTTGTTGCTTTTATCCCTGTGCCTTCGGGTTGCCAAGCAGGGACTAAATGTTTTTTACCATTACCGATTAAATCGCTGCGCCCCATTTTTTTTAAGGCATCCCTTAGAATCGGCCAGTTTTCTGCATCGTGGTAACGTAAAAAGGCTTTATGTAAACGCCGCTGAACAGCTCCCTTTGCGGTTAATACATTTTCAGATTTGTTATTAACCTTTTTTAGTGGATTTTTTTCCGAATGGTACATTGCCGAGGCTATAGCCAATGGGGTTGGAATAAAGGCTTGTACTTGATCGGGGCGAAATTTGTTGGCCTTTAACCATAATGCAAGATTAAGCATATCTTCATCTGTTGTACCCGGGTGAGCAGAAATAAAATAGGGAATTAAATATTGTTCTTTACCCGCCTGTTTTGAAAATTTATCGAACAAGGTTTTAAATTTATCATAACCACCAATACCCGGCTTCATCATTTTATTTAAGGTATTTTCTTCGGTATGTTCAGGTGCGATTTTTAAATAACCACTGACATGATGAGTCACCAATTCTTTAATGTATTCGGGTGAGCGCACGGCAATATCGTAACGCAAGCCTGATGAGACAAATATTTTTTTAATTCCCGATAATTTGCGCGCACGTTGGTATAAATGAATCAGTGGCTTATGATCCGTATTCAGGTTTTTACAAATATCTGGATATACGCAGGACAGTCTTCGACAAGCGGACTCGATTTTTTCTGACTTGCATTTAAGCTTATACATGTTTGCAGTCGGGCCACCGAGGTCTGAAATATGGCCAGTAAAGCCAGGGACTTTATCACGGATGGTTTCAATTTCACGAATAATCGAATCTTCAGAGCGGTTTTGTATAATCCGCCCTTCATGTTCGGTAATTGAACAAAAAGTACAGCCACCAAAACAGCCACGCATAATATTAATTGAATGACGAATCATTTCCCATGCTGGCATTTTGGCATCGTTATAACTGGGGTGAGGTTTACGGGTGTAATTAAATTCGTAGACGTGATCTAGCTCTGCCGTTGTTAATGGAATAGGCGGTGGGTTAAGCCAAACCAGTCTTGAAGCATGTTGTTGAATAAGAGTACGCGCATTACCGGGGTTGGTTTCAAGATGAAAGACACGTGAAGCATGTGCGTATAAAATTTTATCTGTAGAAACTTGTTCGAATGAAGGTAAGCGGATAGCTGTGGTAGAACGGTTTAGTTTTAAATTAACAGTTTTCGGTTGAAATTGAATAATATTTTTTTTGGGTTCTTTGCAATCTTTATTCTGTTTTGACGTGTCAAGGTAAGGGTCGACGGGTTTTTCGATACGGCCAGGTTGATCAATATCCGTTGAGTTAATCACATTCCAGTTTTCAGGAATGCTATTGGTCATAAATGCTGTGCCACGAATATCACGAATGTCTTTTATATTTTCACCTTTCGCTAGGCGGTGTGCAAGTTCGACAATGGCACGTTCGGCATTACCAAAAAACAGCATATCGGCTTTTGAGTCAGGTAAAATTGAACGGCGTACTTTTTCAGACCAGTAATCAAAATGAGCAATGCGTCTTAAGCTGGCTTCGATACCACCAATAATAATGGGAATATTTTTATAGGCTTCACGTGCGCGCTGCGCATAAACATTGACAGAATGGTCAGGACGTTTACCCGGTTCACCATCGGGTGTATAAGCATCATTGCGGCGGATTTTTCTGTCAGCCGTATAACGGTTAACCATTGAGTCCATATTGCCCGCAGTAATACCAAAAAATAAATTAGGTTTACCTAATTTGGTAAAGTCAGTTTTATCCTGCCAGTCGGGTTGTGAGATAATGCCCACACGAAAACCTTGCGACTCAAGTAAGCGGCCAATAAGCGCCATACCAAAACTAGGGTGGTCGATATAGGCATCACCGGTAACAATAATAATATCGCAACTATCCCATCCCAGATCATCCATTTCCTGTTTAGACATTGGCAATACAGGTGCCGTGCCAAAGCGTTTAGCCCAGTATTGCTTGTAGGAAAAAAGATCGGGTGCTGTTTGCATTGCCACAAAAACTCATTTAAGTTCCCGTCATTGCGAGCGATAGCGCGGCAATCTTGCTGTATCGTGATAAGTGCTGGAGATTGCCGCGCTTGCCTGCCACGTTTTACTCGCAGCTAAAGGCTCACCTCAATGACAGGAAAAATTTAGAAGTAGTCTATTATTATAGTCTATTTGGTTACAAAATAGATCAAATACTAAAAGTTGATAATTTAAAGGGTTACTTTGAGGTTTTTAGTGATTGCTTGTTTCTATTCAAGATAGGCATTTTTAAGCTCAATATAATGCTTGGCAGAATACTGGATCGATTCAATTTCTTCGCTGCTCAACTCACGTACTTTTTTAACGGGTCGGCCAACATAAAGGCAGCCTTCGTCTAATTGTTTGCCGGGAGAAACCAGACTCCCCGCGCCAATAATGGTATTGGGTTTAATCACAACGCCATCCATAATGGTTGAGCCCATGCCGATTAAACAGTTATCTTCAATCGTGCAGCCATGCAAAATAACATTATGCCCCACTGTAATATTGTTGCCAATCGTCAGCGCATAACCACCCCGATTGTAATCATAGGGGCCATCGTGGGTCACATGTAAAACCGAGCCGTCTTGAATATTAGTGTTGTTACCAATAGAAATTGAATTAACATCACCACGGATAACCGTTAAAGGCCAGACAGAAACATCACTGCCGATGGACACATTACCAATAATAATAGCCGAGTCATCGATATAGGCTTGGTCGCCAACGGTGGGAGTATGATTTTGATATGAACGAATAGCCATAAGAATAAATTTTATCTCATTGTTACTAATTCTTCCGAACTAGTCGGATGAATCGCAACGGTATTATCAAAGTCTTTCTTAGTCGCTCCCATCTTAATAGCAACCGCAAATCCTTGTAACATTTCATCCGCACCCATACCAATAATATGACAACCCACCACCTTTTCTTCTGCACCAACACACACCAGTTTTAATGCGGTTTTTTGTTGATTAGGGCAGAGTGCATGGTACATAGCAGTAAAGTCTGAGGTGTAAATTTTTACTGCATCTCCGTGTTTAGTGCGTGCTTGTTCTTCGGTTAAGCCGATGGTGCCAATGGGGGGGTGGCTAAACATCACGGTAGGTATATTTTCATAGTCCAGTTTTCTATCCGGCATGTTGTTAAATAAACGATCAGATAATCGCCGTGCAGCCGCGATGGCTACCGGAGTCAGTTGTGCTCGCCCAGTAACGTCGCCAACAGAATAAATATTTTTTACATTGGTGTTTTGAAAGTCATCACAGGGAATATAGCCGCGTTCATCGTATTCAATACCGGCAGCGTCTAAATTTAAATTTGCAGTCGCCGGTGCGCGCCCGATAGCCCAGATTAAGGCATCGTAATTTTCAAGTACGACACCGTTATCACACACGATGGTAATTTTATTGCCAGCCTCTTTGACTATTTTCTGTACGTTAATTTTAGACATAATATTTACACCATCATCGACCATGCCTTCCATTAAGGTGTCGCGTAATATCACATCAAAGTCCGATAAAAAATGGCCTCGGCGTAATAACATAGAAACATCACTACCTAAACCATTCAGTAAGCCAGCAAGTTCAACGGCGATATAGCCTGCACCCACAACGGCCACCCGTTTAGGTTGCTCGGTTAGTTCAAAAAAACCATCAGAGGTAATACCAAACTCAGCACCCTGAATATCGGGCACAACTGGATAGCCGCCAGGTGCAACCACAATATGATTAGCGGTGTATGGAGTACCGTCTACATCAATCGTGTTGGCATCAATAAATTTTGCAGTACCTTCGATATAGTCAATGTTGGAATCTTTAAGATAAGAGCCATACCAAGTGGTGATGCCATTAATATAATTTTCACGCGCATCCACCAGTTTTTTCCAGCTAAAATTTTTAAGATCAACATCAAAGCCATAACCGGAGGCGTTATGTAATGTTTCTGCAATACCGGAAGCAAACCACATTACTTTTTTAGGCACACAGCCGACATTGACGCAGGTGCCACCGACGGTTTTATTTTCAATGACCGCACATTTTTTCCCATAGAGTGCGCCACGCTCAGCCGCAGATAACCCACCGCTGCCAGCACCAATTGCAAGTAAGTCGTAATGTGCCATTTATAATAACCTTATAGTAAGAATGTGTAAGAAGGGTTGATTGTAAGTCATATTAATATGGTGTGCATTTAGAAAATTCAAGTTAAAATAGCGTATCAATAATGGGACGTAAAGCATGAGCAATCAAATTCAGTTATCCACCGAACTTTTAAATAATATTTTTGCGGCGATAGCCGAACATGACAAAGCAGTTGAAGAAGATTTAATGGTCGGGTTGCAATATTTATCAGCGGTCATTGGCTATTTTAGTGCGGAATATCCGGGCACAGAAGCAGATCGAAATGAGCTTCTGGATCAACTGGCCGCTTTTGCCCGGCAGGTAGCGGATGATCGAGCTAATTCTAGTCAGTCACAAGCGGAGCAACCACCGGCACAAGCTGAGATGCCGAAAGGTAAAAGTGTTAAAACGGACGATCCCGCTGTCGGTATTTGGAAGCCCGTATAAATAACGGAAGTGATGAATTATTAGTAAAATCAATAACTAAGCTATATTCCTTTTTGTGGACTGGCTAATGGGCTGTGACAAAACAGCTTAAAGGGTCGTTTGCTGATAAATGGCCGCTGTTATTCAAAACGTTTATGGATATAATTTGTCCAAATCACAGGATTTTTCAAGATTTTATGCCCTTTTACTGTCAGTTTACGCTATAATTCGCGGCTCATTTTTCCAATGATCCGCCTTATTCTGCGTTAGTCAATATAAGGCTCATTTTGAACGTTTTATAGTGTTTCCCTTATAAGGTTTTTTAGAGGGCGGCATTTAGATTGCCGATAGATTCGGCGTCCAGAATTTTTTTCTGGAATTTATTTTCTGGCATTTATTTTTCAGAATTTATATTAATTTAACAGAGTAGCAACAACATGGCTGATTTAGACAAGTATAGAAATATTGGTATTTTCGCTCACGTGGATGCAGGTAAAACCACCACAACGGAACGTATCCTGAAATTAACTGGTAAAATCCATAAAACCGGTGAAGTGCATGACGGTGAAGCAACAACTGATTTTATGGATCAAGAAGCGGAACGTGGTATTACTATTCAGTCAGCAGCGGTATCGTGCGAATGGGACGGTCATCGCATGAATATTATCGATACACCGGGTCACGTTGATTTCACCATTGAAGTGTATCGTTCTCTTAAAGTGCTTGATGGTGGCGTGGGCGTTTTCTGTGCATCCGGTGGCGTAGAACCTCAGTCAGAAACCAACTGGCGTTATGCGAATGAATCAGAAGTTGCGCGTGTTATTTTTGTAAACAAACTGGACCGTATTGGTGGTGATTTTTATAACGTTGTAAAACAGGTTGAAGACGTACTCGGTGCAAACCCACTTGTTATGGTCTTACCCATTGGTATCGAAGATAACTTCATTGGCCTGGTTGATTTACTTACACGTAAAGCTTGGGTGTGGGATGATTCAGGTCAACCTGAAAATTATAAAATTGAAGAGCCACCTGCTGATATGGCAGATGTGATTGAAGAATGGCGCGAAAAATTAATTGAAACAGCCGTTGAACAAGACGACGATATAATGGAAGCATATCTAGACGGTAACGAACCTTCGGTTGAAGACCTTAAAAAATGTATCCGTAAAGGCACGATTGCACTCGACTTCTTCCCAACTTACTGTGGTTCTGCGTTTAAAAACAAGGGTATTCAGTTAGTGTTGGATGCGGTTGTTGATTACTTGCCTAACCCAACCGAAGTTAAGCCACAACCTTTAACCGATGAAGACGGTGAAGAAACAGGTGAATTTGCAATAGTTGATGCTTCTGAACCTTTCCGCGCACTCGCTTTTAAAATTATGGATGACCGTTTTGGCGCGTTAACCTTTATTCGTGTTTATTCTGGCGTGTTAAACAAAGGCGATTCGGTTTTAAATACCTTTACAGGCAAAACCGAGCGTGTAGGCCGTATTGTAGAAATGGCAGCAGATGAGCGTATTGAATTAGACGGTGCCGAAGCCGGTGATATCGTTGCGATTGTGGGCATGAAGAATGTTCAAACAGGCCACACACTTTGTGATCCTAAACACCCTGCAACACTAGAACCGATGGTATTCCCTGAACCCGTTATCTCTATTGCCGTTTCACCTAAAGATAAAGGTGCCTCTGAAAAAATGAGCATCGCGATTGGTAAAATGGTGAAAGAAGATCCTTCCTTCCGTGTTGAAACTGACGAAGACTCTGGCGAAACAATTCTTAAAGGGATGGGTGAGCTCCATTTAGATATTAAAATCGATATCATGAAACGTACTCATGGTGTTGAAGTAGAAGTCGGTGCACCACAAGTTGCTTACCGCGAAACGATTACAAAAAAGATTGATGACACTTACACACATAAGAAACAATCAGGTGGTGCCGGCCAGTTTGGTCGAATTGATTTCACCATTGAACCTGGCGAACCGGGTACAGGTTTTGTGTTTGAATCAAAAGTGACCGGTGGTAACGTACCACGTGAATTTTGGCCGGCAGTAGAAAAAGGCTTTAAGCAAAGTAAAGACCGTGGTGTATTAGCGGGCTTCCCTTGTTTAGATTTTAAAGTAACTTTAAATGATGGTGCCCACCATGCGGTGGATTCATCTGCGATGGCTTTTGAATCAGCAGCCAAAGGTGCTTATCGCACATCAATGCAAAAAGCGGGTCCACAATTAATGGAGCCGATTATGAAGGTGGATGTATTTACACCGGAAGATCATGTTGGTGATGTTATCGGCGATTTAAACCGTCGTCGTGGCATGATTTCTGGTCAAGATGCTAGCTCAACGGGTGTGCGTATTAAGGCCGAATGTCCGTTAAGTGAAATGTTTGGTTACATCGGTGACTTACGTACAATGACATCAGGTCGTGGCCAGTTCTCAATGGAGTTTTTGCACTACAAACCTTGTCCGAAAAGTGTTGCTGAAGAAGTTATAAAAGAAACATTAGAACGAGAAGCAAAGAAAAAGAAAAAGAAAAAATAATTAGTGCGCGTTTTTTTGTACGCGCACTTATGCCTGAGTTTGCAAAGCAAACGCGGCCTCTCCCCGCATCCGTGCGATTTATAAAAAGGGTTGCTCATAAAAATGAGCAACCCTTTTTATTTTAGGCGTTAAAAAGAGTTAGCAATTGAGTCGATTGCATCCGTTCAAGTTGCTCACGCAAAGTATAAAGTTGTTCTTCCCAATAACGGGGCTCATTAAACCAGGGGAAATTCAGTGGAAAAGTAGGGTCATGCCAACGGCGTGCTAGCCAAGCGCTGTAGTTTAATAGTCTTAAACTACGCAGTGCTTCAATTAAGTTTAAACTAATAGGGTCAAAATCATAAAATTGATTATAGCCTTTTATAATTGTATTCAGTTGTATCACCATTTCAGTTTCGCTGCCTGAAAGTAGCATCCAGATATCTTGCATGGCAACGCCCATCATACAGTCATCCAAATCAACAATATGTGGGCCTTTGTCAGTCCATAAAATATTGCCAACGTGTAAGTCACCGTGCAAACGAATAAGCGGTAAATGTGAGTGGGCAGCAAATTGTTGATCAACTATTTCTAATACTTGTTGTGCGGCCAGTTGATAATTATGTTTAATCTCGTCGGGAACAAAATTATGCTCAAGCAAAAATTTTAAATTGGCATGCCCAAACGTTGCGGGGCTAAGTGTTAGCCGATGTTGAAAGGGAAAGCGGCTACCCACTGTATGTAATCGGCCAATAAATCGCCCAAGCCATTCTAAATGTTCGGTGTTGTCCAAGTTAGGCGCGTGGCCACCGTAGCGCTTGTATAAACTAAAACGGAAGCCAGCAAAGCGGTGCAAGGTAGTCTGGTTGAAGGTTAGCGGCGCAATTAGTGGAATTTCTTGCTCGATGCAATCGTCGGCAAATTGGTGCTCTTCGAGGATAGCGGCATCGGTCCAGCGGTTAGGTCGGTAAAACTTGGCAATAATGGGCTGTTCGTCCTCAATTCCCACCTGATAAACCCGGTTTTCATAGCTATTGAGGGCTAAAAAGCGTCCATCGCTGAGTAAACCAAGGCTTTCAACGCTGTCGAGGATAACGTCGGGGGTCAGTTTTTCGTAGGGAACGTCAGATTTATGCGAATTGGTCATTTTTTAGCCAAATAAGTAAAAATTGTAGCTTTGCCAATGGTTTAGTAGACTCTATGCAGTTTATCAATATTGACCATCATACTATATATATACCATGACAAATCCACTATTAACGATGCTGCAAACAGAACGGCCACAATTGCCTCCTTTCGCGCAGATTAAACCGCAGCATGTTGAGCCGGCCATTGATCAGATTTTAAAAGAGAACCGGCAGCAGTTGATTACCCTGCTTGAGCAGACGAGTTTTAGCTGGAAAAATTTTATCCAGCCACTAGAAGAAATGTCAGACCGGATACAGCGAGCATGGTCACCGGTAAGTCATATGAATTCGGTGGTGAACAGCGATGCACTGCGTGAAGCGTATAACCAATGTTTATCAAAACTCAGCGAGTACTCAACGGAGCTTGGGCAAAATGAAAAATTGTATCAGGCGTATCAAAGCATTGCGGACGATGCCATCTTTCCTAGTTTAGATATCGCACAACAAAAAATAATTAAAAATGCTCTACGTGATTTCCATTTGTCTGGAGTCGATTTAGAAAAAAATAAAAAACAGCGCTTTAAAGATATTAAACAGCAGCTGTCAAAATTAAAAACACAATTTGAAGAAAATATTTTAGATGCAACCCATGCATGGCATAAACAAATTGTTGAAGAAAAAGGTCTTTCAGGGCTGCCGGCATTTGCAGTGGCAATGTCAAAACAGGCAGCGGAACAAAAAAAGTTAGAAGGTTGGGTGTTTACTTTAGATGCGCCTTCTTATATGGCTGTGATGATGTATGCCGATGACAGAAATTTGCGTGAACAAATGTACCGAGAGTTTGTTACCCGTGCATCTGACCAAGGCAGCAATACCGGTAAGTGGGATAATTCAGAGAACATGCAGCAAATTTTAGCCTTGCGTCATGAACTGGCTGAGCTATTAAGTTTTAATAATTATGCTGAATTGTCGTTAGCCACCAAAATGGCAGAGACAACCGATGACGTATTCAAGTTCTTAAACCAGCTAATTGAAAAATGTAAAACCGTTGCCGAGCAGGAATATCAGGAACTAAAAGATTTTGTAAAATCAAAATACGGGCTACAAGATCTGCAAGCCTGGGACATCATGTATTATTCCGAAAACCTACGGCAGAAAAAATATGCGATTAGTCAGGAAGAACTTAAACCGTATTTTCCTGAGCAGCGTGTGTTAGACGGTATGTTTGCCGTAGTGAATAAAATTTATGGAATTAACATCAAAGAAATACAGGGTGTTGAAACATGGCATAAAGCAGTGCGGGTATTTGAAATACGCGATATTGACAATCATGTACGCGGTCAATTTTATTTGGACTTATATGCACGTGAAAAAAAACGTGGCGGTGCATGGATGGACGATTGTCAGGGGCGCGTAATACATCAAACGGGTCAATTACAAATTCCGGTTGCTTACTTAACTTGTAACTTAACCCCCCCCATTGGTGATGAGCCTGCCTTGTTTACTCATCAGGAAGTGATTACCTTATTCCATGAATTTGGTCATGGCTTACACCATATGCTAACGCAGGTTAATTATTTAAGCGTGTCGGGTATTAATGGCGTAGCATGGGATGCGGTTGAGTTGCCGAGTCAATTTTTAGAAAACTGGTGTTGGGAACGCGAAGCTCTAGACTTAATTGCCGCACATTATCAAACCCAGGCACCAATGCCAACGGATTTATATGAACGTATGCATGCGGCCAAAAACTTTCAGTCCAGTATGCAAATGGTCAGGCAAATTGAATTTTCAATTTTTGATTTAAAAATCCATGCAGAATATCAAACCTCTAAATTTAAAACTGACAAAGGCTTGGATATTCAGGCGGTACTCAATGAGGTACGTAAAAAAGTGGCAGTTATTTTCCCACCAGTATTTAATCGTTTCCAGCATAGTTTTTCACATATCTTTGCTGGTGGCTATGCAGCCGGTTATTACAGTTACAAATGGGCAGAAGTTTTATCTGCCGATGCGTTCTCAAAGTTTGAAGAGCGTGGTATTTTTGACAGGCAAACAGGGCTAGAATTCCTGCACGCTGTTTTAGAACAAGGTGGCAGCAAAGAACCCATGGAGTTATTTAAAGCATTTCGAGGGCGCGAACCTGAAATAAGTGCATTACTGCGACATGCGGGCATTGCAGCATAGTGAAACCCGCATCATCAATTAAGGAATAAAAATGAAAGCCAGTTTAACGAGTTTTATAACCAAAAATAATAAAGTGCGAATCGCCTTTCTTAGCCTGCTTTTAATTTATGCCAGCCAGAGTTTTGCAGAAAAACTCTATGTGACCGATAGAATTTTACTCGGTATACACCAACTTGCTGACGAGCAAAGCCCTATCTTAAAATCCATTCCGAGTGGCAGTGTGGTGGTTGTTATGAGCCGTCAGGGTAATTTTATTAGTATCCGTACCGAAGATGGTACTCAAGGTTGGGTGGCAGCTAATTTTTTAGTTAAAAGTAAACCGGCAACAAAAGAATACGATAATCTCTTTGCGCAATATCAAAAAACGGTTGAAACCTTAAAGGCAGTGAATGAACAATTAACAAAAAGAGATCGTGACTTACAAATAAAACGTGATCAACTCTCAAATGCAACCACAACCATTAAAGAATTAAAAAAAGGAGTGGCAAGTAGTCAGATTGTTACCGAAAATAATGGCCATGTTGTTAATGAAGAAGAACTTAAAAAAGCCACACAGGAAATTAAACGTTTAAAAACTAAATTATTAGCACTAGAGCAACAAGAAAAAGACAGTAAAGAAATTGACCCCAATAGCATCCAGTCCAAATTAATCAAAACGCAACAGAAAAACACCCTTATGCGTAACAGCATTGAAATGGCAGTAGCAAGTTTAGAAGGTAAGCATGTGCCAACCGCCGAAGAATTAGCTGGTATCCGAGCTAGCTTTCCTGCATGGTACTGGGGCTTAACGTTTGTAATGATTATACTGGGTGTGATTGGTGGTGTTGTTTGGAATGATTATAAGAACCGTAAACGACACGGTGGCTTTCGAATCTAATCATGAAGTGTGAGGTGGAAGATTACGGGTTTACCCTCTAGTATTAGTTTTCTTGAGGGGCACTATGAAAAATATTTTCGAAATGCTCATTTACTTAATGTAAACTCCGCGTTCTCAAATATTTTTGCCTTGTACTCTTCCACCTCACACTCCATGATATGTTTATATAATATTGTCATTGCGAAGGCAGAGCAATGCAGGAGCCATTGCCCAGGAATCCAGAGAATATGAAATATAAAGATCTTAGAGACTTCATCGACCTCCTCGAACAACGTGGCGAGTTAAAACGTATTTCGCAGGAAGTGGATCCCTATTTAGAAATGACCGAAATATGCGACCGTACTTTGCGAGCCGCAGGCCCTGCGTTGTTATTTGAAAATCCCAAAGGATTTGACGTGCCGGTACTGGGCAATTTATTTGGTACGCCCGAGCGGGTGGCCTTGGGTATGGGTGAAGAGTCGGTGGAAGCTTTGCGCGAAGTAGGCAAGGTTCTCGCAATGTTAAAAGAACCTGATCCACCGAAAGGAATGAAAGACGCGTGGGAAAAACTGCCTATCTTTAAACAAGTCTTGAACATGGCGCCAAAGGTTATAAAAAAAGCAGCCTGTCAGACACATATTATTGAGGGTGATGATGTTGATTTAGCCAAGCTGCCTATTCAAACTTGTTGGCCGGGTGATGCTGCAGCGTTAATTACTTGGGCACTAGTGGTAACTAAAGGGCCAAACAAAGAAAGACAAAACTTGGGTATTTATCGTCAGCAGGTTATTGCTAAAAATAAAGTGATTATGCGTTGGTTAGCGCATCGTGGTGGCGCGTTGGACTTTAAAGACTGGAAAGAAAAGCATCCGGGTGAGCCTTTCCCTGTTGCCGTTGCCCTCGGTGCCGATCCGGCCACTATTTTAGGGGCGGTTACACCGGTTCCCGACAGCTTATCAGAATATGCTTTTGCAGGTTTACTGCGTGGTGCGAAAACAGAAGTTACCCAATGTATCGGTAATAATTTACAAGTACCGGCTTCAGCCGAATATGTATTAGAGGGCGTGATTTACCCGGATGAGATGGCCGATGAAGGCCCCTTTGGTGATCACACGGGCTATTATAATGAAGTGGATAAATTTCCAGTGTTCACTATTGAGCGGATCACGCACAGAACAAACCCTATTTACCACAGCACGTACACGGGTCGCCCACCAGACGAACCTGCGATACTCGGGGTGGCTTTGAACGAAGTTTTTGTGCCCATTTTACAAAAACAGTTTCCAGAGATAATCGATTTTTATCTACCGCCAGAAGGTTGTTCGTACCGTGTTGCGGTTGTCAGCATGAAAAAACAATATGCCGGTCATGCCAAGCGCGTGATGATGGGGATCTGGTCATTTTTACGACAATTTATGTATACAAAATTTGTCATTGTTGTTGATGACGACATAAACGTACGAGACTGGCAGGATGTAATATGGGCAATGACCACACGCATGGATCCTGCACGTGACACCACCCTAATTGAAAACACACCGATCGATTATCTGGATTTTGCCTCACCGGTTTCAGGACTTGGCAGCAAAATGGGAATGGATGCAACTAATAAATGGCCGGGGGAAACCACGCGTGAGTGGGGTACGCCTATCGTGATGGATGATACGGTTAAACAACATGTTGATGCTATCTGGGACACACTGGATATTTTTTCTAAAGACTAAAATTTCTCGTTGACGATATATTATTGATTAACGCACACTATCCTTTAAAAATATTTTATTATTTATTGCCTACCTTAATTTTCAGCCATTCTTGTCCTATACTTTTTTACGATTTAAAGATTTAATATTTTCCTTATTGCTACCAATGAATATTAATTGCCTAAAAATCTGGAATAATAATTAAAGAGAGGATTATAAATGAGTTTAAAGCAAGTACTTATGGCAGTGACTGCAAGTATATTTATGATAAGTTCTACTTTCGCAAGTGGCGGCGCACATTGGACGTACGAAGGACGCTCGGGACCATCACATTGGGGTAAGTTAAGCCATGACTATTCAATGTGTAAAGAAGGAACTAAACAATCCCCCATCGACATCAGCACTACGAAAAAAGCCAAATTAGATAAAATTAAATTTAGCTACACATCTGCGCCCAAAGAAATTTTAAACAATGGTCACACGATCCAAGTAAATATGAAAAAAGGTAGCTCGGTCACCGTGGATGGTAAAACCTACAACTTATTACAATTTCATTTTCATGCACCATCCGAGCATACGATTAATGGTAAGCCAGCCGATATGGTTGCGCATTTTGTGCATCAGGCAAAAGATGGCCAGCTCGGTGTTGTCGCTGTTTTATTTAAAAAGGGAAGTGCGAATAAAACCTTAGCTAAACTTTGGAAATACATGCCAGAACATGCTGGCGACAAAAATGCATTAGCAGCAGGCATCACCGTCGCCAAATTATTACCCACCAAAACGAGTTATTACCATTATTCCGGTTCATTAACCACGCCACCGTGCAGCCAAAATGTAAACTGGATGGTATTGCAAGCGCCGGTATCCGTATCTGCCGCACAAGTAGCTGAGTTTAGTGATGTGATCCATCAAAATGTACGCCCAGTTCAGCCACACCATGGCCGAATTATTGAGAGTAACTAGGTTCAGCAGCGAATAAGAAATCAGATTGCTGGATCTGGATCTGATTTCAGGGGTTTGCGATATATATTTTTAAAGCAGCCTACTAGCCCAGGACAACAATATTATTAGCACTTCATTTATGGGCTAACCCAAACGGGTGATGGCCAGATAAGCTAAAACAACCTAACTTTAACTTATGTTAGTTATTTTTTGACCACTTTTGCCGATATTTACATCAAAATTATTTATATAGGCATAAGTTGAACTTTGTTATTTTTGGTCTTTGAGTTTATTCTCAAGTAAAAAGAAGGGCTTAGTAACCCTAGTAAGATAGGTGTCAAAATTATAACACATTGATTTGTTTGATGTTTTTTGTGTGAACTGCATCACATTTCTTGATTGTTCAATATTTAATCACTATAATTCATACACTAGCAGTTTGCTTTTATGATAAAGAGGTTATGAAAATGCAGCGTTTAAAAGGTTTTTCATTAATAGAATTAGTCATTACTTTGGCCGTTGTTGCCATTATGAGTAGTATGGTATTAACTTTCTCAGGTGCTTTCTTACAAGATAATCGCCTTGCGACAGCCAATAATGATTTAGTCGGCTCTATTAATCTTGCGCGTAGTACAGCGGTTTCGCGTGGAGAAACGGCCAGTATTTGTGCGAGTAGTAATGGTACATCGTGTACTAGCACGGCATGGGAGCAGGGTTGGATTGTTTTTTCTGACACAGGTACAGCCGGTGTTATTGACGGAGCGGACCAGATCCTTAAAGTTAGTAATAAAGTGGGCGTGAACGTTACTGTGAATAGCCCTTCGTTCTATCTTCAATTTAAGCCTCAGGGTTATGTGGCTAGCACATGCGTCAATTGCTACGACAAAACGGTTAATCAACGCTTTGATTCTGTTTTTGCTGCCGTTATTAACAACTTATTGCCTATTTCTTTAGCGCAAGCCAGTGAATCAGACGACTCCGGTAACTCGGGTTCTACTTCAGACGACTCCTCTGATGATGATGGCAGTTCAGGCTCATCAAATAGCTCTAGCACATCAAGCGCGCCTACATTGAGCTGTGTTGCACCTGCTTCAACAAATAGCAGTTCGGGTAGCGGCAGTTCAAATGATGACTCTGAAAGCGATGATTCTGGCAGTTCATCCGCAAGTTATAACGTTCAAAAATACACAGATTTTGCGTTTAACTTTTTAGACCAGATCTCTCCTATCTCTTCCGCGCAAGCCAGTGAATCAGATGATTCAGACGACTCTGGTAACTCAGGTTCTTCTTCAGACGATTCTGCTTCCGATGATTCAGGCGACTCAGGGTCTTCTGGCAGCAGCAGTAACAATACAAATACTGGTGCAAAAGCAACTTGTGATGATGGTACAGGCGCAGGTCAACAGCCTTTGTCAAAATCTGACTTCTTAATCTGTGATGGTTCTAAAAGCGCAGAAAGAGGCAGCCGTATTTCTGTATCAGCAGTAGGTCGGGTGTCACGCAGTAGAGCAATTTGTAACTAGTTGCTTATTTGTTAGTTACAAAAAAGGGCTGATTCAATCAGCCCTTTTTTATTGTTCCGGTTTTATTTTCACCTGATTTTATTCTTCCCCATTTATTTCTTCTGGGTTTTGTTTTTTGGGTTTATTTTTCGGGGTTATATATGGCCGATTACAAATTGTTTATTGTTTGGTTAAGCTTTCGCAGTGCAATAACAACGCCGTTAAAATAAAACCAAGGCCTATCATTTCTGTCATTTCTTCGGTGGCGCGAGACAAGTGTTCAAGAAACTGAAAAGTTACCCCAGTTTGTTGAATAACATATTGGTAATAACGGTCGATGCCGTCAATATAATCAAGTACAACTGCAAACACAAAGCACCCTAGCCCGATAATAAAAAACCATTGTGCTTTACGAACCTTAAATTCGGTTTTAATCACATACAGCATGGCAAGGGCGATTAACCCAAAAATAGGCAAGAACAGCAGTTGCCAATAATAACTTTTAAAATGACTGATTAAAGAAGAGGACAAAGAATTATCAGATTGTTTCGCATAAGTGGCCCAAACAGTTGAAACACGTTCATGAAATTGAGAGGTATCATCGACACTCATATAAATAAAGAAAAAAGCAATCAGTAACCAGATAGCTGTTTTTGAGTGCTGTTTTAAGGTGTAATAATGTTCCACGATTAACAGCCCGGCAAGGCCAACAAACAGGGCTACTGCACTTGAATACCAGGTGGGTATGTTCGCTTCGAGTGTAATATTAAATAAAACCTGTAATTTTGCAGGAATATCCTGCTGGAAATGATAAACAACGGAGTCGATAAAAAATAAAAAAATAGGAATAGTTAATACAAAGGTTAATAAATTTTTTAAGGGAATATCGTAATCGAGTGTAAGGCGCATATTAATCTCTTTATATTAAGGTTTAATAATTAATAAGAATAAGATAAAAAATAGTTCCAGATAAAAAAACAATAATTGTTTTAGAGCGTAAGGCAGAAGAGGTTAAGCCCAACCATAATCCGGAAAGTAAAACAAAAAATAGTCCATAAACAAAAATTTGCTGGTAAAGCTTGTACAGCTTTGGGCCATTCCCTTTATGCAGAGACATGAGTTTATGTTGGGTGCTCGGTGTGTATTCATAAATTTTTAAATAATCGCCTGTTTTTTTAAACACATAGTAAGTGGTGTAATTCGGCCGAGTATAAAGTGTGTGTTTTTTAATTTTAACATGATCAAAATCAGGATCAGCATTAATTTTAGTTAGTATTTTTTGTACGTCTTGTTTAATGGTTCCTGATTTAAAATTAATCGCATCTCTACGCGTACTAAAAATTAATTCTTTATAAACCTCGCCTTTAACACCTAACAACTCTAATACACCGGAGAGTGACATAATAAAAAGAAAGGGGACAAGAGATGATGCTACGTATAAATGTAGCCTAATTAATCGACCGCGCTGCAATGTAATACCTTTAAATATCTAGCTGGAACCTCCTAAGAGTATAGATTAAAAAAACAGATAATGAGGTAGATTAAACTATCAAGATTTGGATAGTGGCGGCCGATAAAACCGATGTAGTGGGCATGATGATTGCCGATAAGCGCTCAGCCCATAATAGACACACTCTTTGCGGGTTTTACTGAATCTGCCATCAGGTATAATGCCACAACTATAACCAACGAGAATACCTGTTTATGACAAATCACGTCAAAATAGAAACAACTGGCCATGAATTCAGCGTTAATAGCGACGAAACGGTTTTAGATGCCGCCATCCGACAGGGTGTGCATTTGCCTTATGGTTGTCGCAGTGGCAAATGTGGTAAATGTCTGGGTAAACTTCTGCAGGGCAAGGTGCAATACAGCGAGCCCCCCATTGCCTTATCAGATGCCGATAAAATAGCGGGTATGGCCCTTTTCTGTCAGGCACAAGCAAAAACCGATTTAGTCATTGAATTACGTGAAGCAGAAACGGGCAACGATATTCCGGTTGTCAAATTACCGTGCCGTTTAGAAGCTCTCGAAAAACTCAATCATGACGTGATGTACCTAAAATTAAAATTACCCACAACCGAACGGATGCAATTTTTAGCTGGGCAATATATCGACTTTTTACTGCCCAACGGCAAACACCGCAGCTTTTCTATTGCCAACGCACCGCACGACGATGAATATATCGAGCTACATATTCGCCATATCAGTGACGGCAAATTTACAACCAACGTTTTTGCCGAAATGAAAGTGAAAGAAATGTTTCGTATCGAAGGGCCGCATGGTAATTTTTATATCCGTGAAAAAAGCAATAAGCCGATGATTTTTATGGCCGGCGGAACCGGTTTTGCCCCCATTAAAGGGATGGTCGAACATGCTTTAAAGGCCGGCATGGAGCGTCCAATCCACATTTATTGGGGTGCGCGCGCGATGGAAGACCTTTATATGGATAGCGTAGCCAAAAAATTTACAAAATTAAACCCACTTATTCGCTATACCCCGGTTTTGTCCAACCCGAAAGCTAAAACGAGCTGGCAAGGTCGAACGGGCTGGGTACATGAAGCAATACTAAAAGATTACCCCGACTTAAGTGGCTACGAAGTGTATGCCGCTGGGCCGCCCGCAATGGTTCATGCGGCAAAAGATGCCTTTGAAGCCGCCGGTTTAACGAAACAAAATTATATATCGGATGCGTTCGAATTTAATAAGGACTGATCTTTTTTACTCTGCCCAATATTTTGCCAAGCCTTTTGTTTTTTAATAAGCACGTCCAACCCCGACAGTATCGCAACCGAAGGATTAAGAAATTGTCGGCCATCAAACGTTAAAATACGCACTGGAATCTTAGGGATAATTAACTGGCACTGTTTTGTTAAACGACGTTCAAACACAAACAGTAAGTCGGGTTGATATTGTTCAACCAAAGCGGTGAGCGTTTCAATCTCCATACCGGGGCGAATATGCCGGATCTTAGCCTGCGTCTCCACCACCTGAAAACCCGCTCGACTAAACAAATCGTACAAGCGTGAATTTGGGCCAAATGAATAAGCAGTGCCACTGCAAGCCGATAACAGCAATACCTTTTTATGGTTGCCCTGCACCTGCGTTACTTTTTTGCGCCATGCGTTGGCAAACGCGGTAATTTTGGGTATGGCTGCCTTGCGGCCGGTTATTGCGACAATTTCACGCATATTCTGTTCGAGTTGGCCCATTGTATTAAAACTGGCCAAGCGCAGTATGCGGGTTTCTTTTGGAACCACCTTTTTTAAGGTGGCCAGTGTCGCCCAGTCTGAAGTGATAAAAATATCCGCCATTAAAGCATCAATGGCGGCCGCATTTGGGTCGAGAATACCGCCAGTACGCGGTAAATCGCGCTGACTGTAACGGCTTACCCCGACAATACAGTCCCCTAGCCCAAGGTAATCAAGCATTTCCGTAATATAGGGAGACTGGCTGATAATACGCGGGCAGGTAGCCGTTTTTGCGTTGGCCGTTGCGGCAAAAAAGAAGCCCATCAGCATTAAAATAAAAAGACGAAAAATCATTAAAATCCTTATACGGTTATCGCGGATACTCTAGCATAAATTTTTTCGCTGTCATGAGGCCATTGCGGACGATAGCACGGCAATCTTGGTTTCTTATATGTAGCTGAGGCTATATAATAAAGAACGACCTATTTTTGAGATAGCAACCATGGCGACACATTCCACCACCCATTCAGAGTCCGACAAAACCCATTTCGGTTACGAAACCGTTGATACTGCCGCAAAGCAAGGCAAAGTAGCCGAGGTTTTCCATTCGGTTGCCAACAAATACGATGTGATGAACGACCTGATGTCGATGGGGATCCATCGCCTCTGGAAGCGTTATACCATTGAAATAAGCGGTGTGAGGCCGGGGCAAAAAGTATTAGATTTAGCCGGTGGTACCGGTGATTTAGCTGCAAAGTTCGCGCGTATTGTCGGCCAAAGCGGCCATGTTACCCTGTCAGACATTAACAACTCCATGCTCAGCGTGGGGCGAGAACGTTTAACCGACAAGGGAATTTTAGGTAATGTGGACTACGTGCAAGCCAATGCCGAATGTCTGCCCTTCCCAGATAACCACTTTGACCTTATTACCATTGCCTTTGGCCTGCGAAATGTCACCGATAAAGACGCTGCATTAAAGTCCATGAATCGGGTACTTAAACCCGGCGGTAAACTGCTCGTTCTTGAATTTTCAAAGCCTACCATCAAGGCGCTTACTCCAATTTACGATACTTATTCTTTTAAAGTGCTGCCCTTTATCGGCAAGCTCATCACCAACGATGCCGATAGCTATCGTTATTTGGCCGAGTCTATTCGAATGCACCCCGATCAGGACACCTTAAAAGAAATGATGGTCAATGCCGGCTTTGCACAATGCGATTATTTTAATTTAAGTGCGGGCATTGTCGCCCTGCACCGTGGTTATAAATTTTAGTGCGCGTCTTTTTGTACGCGCACTTATGCCTGAGCTTGCAAAGCAAGCTCGGCGTCTCTCGAACAAGGTAAAAAATACCTAATGATACTTACTTTATATATGCACTTATGCCTGAGCCTGCAAAGCAAGCTCAGCTTTACCTGATATACCCATAACAAAAAGCCTAATTTAACAGTACTGGATTCCCACCTTCGCGGGAATGACGGACAAACAAAATGCCCATAAACTTTTAGGACGGGCTAGAAAGTCCCCGTCATACCCGCGAAGGCGGGTATCCAGACAAGCTCAAAATATAAGCTCAACATTTTGATTCAAGACGGAACAATAATGACAACCGAAAAAACATCACAACAAGCCCCCAATAGCAACGAAATAAAAGTTGCTCTAATAGCGGCAATAGAAACCGCACTCAACCAATACATAAAAATGGATACCGCTGCCACAACAAAGCTGGCGAGTTTAGCGGGTAAAGTCATTGCCATCGAATTACAAGGTTGGGACTTTACCCTCTATTTATTGCCCGATGCACAGGGTATTCAGGTTATGTCCGCCTATGCAGGCGAAGCCGATACAACAATAAAAGGCACTCCCGTGGCCTTGTTTAACATGAGCAAGGGTGAAAGCACGGCAGCGGCCTTGCGAGAACAAAATATCAGTATCGAAGGTGACTTGGAACTGGGGCAGCAATTTAACCAGTTTTTCAAACAACTGGACATTGACTGGGAAGAACAACTGGCACAAGCCTTTTCAAAAATCACCACCGAATCTAATGCAGACCTTCTGGCACATAAATTGGGCCGTGCCGCAGATGGCTTTCAGCAGTGGCAATCGGAGGCAAAACAAACCCTAGAAAAGAATATTGCAGAATATTTACAACAGGAATCAAAAATATTGCCACAGGCCGAAGAAATAGAGCCTTTTTTTAGTGCAGTAGACACTTTACGCAATGACGTAGACAGACTCGAGGCACGTATTGAACGACTACAAGCGAAAAAAGACGATAAAATCGGGTAGGACTATTTTTGCTAAGGCGTAGGGCTTTCAGGCATAAAACAGCTTTTGTCGTCATTCCCGAGAAGGCGCAAGCGCATGGATGAGCGAAGGTAGGGCAATGCAGGAGCAATTGCCGAGGAATCTAGGACTGTTAAATCATAGATAGGGGTATTTTTGTAGAGCAGCATTTGTTATCTCAAATGCTGCATAAGTGGCTGTAAGATAATAAAACAGCCACTAAACCTTGCAATAATTCCCCAGATATGGACAATACACCCTCCAGAGTTTTAGCGAAAAAATCAATGAGCAAAATCCCCGATTATACCCCCGAAGAATTAAAAGCCATTAGCGACTGTTTGCAAGAACGCTATGGCGAAAACGTTCCCTTTGAACAAGCCGACATCGAATTACGTCTTTCCGAAAACGACAGCCAAGTAACAGAATGCCCCGCCGTTTATTGGGAAAAAAGCGAATGCCACTTTATTGTGGCAAAGACAGACGAAGTGCAGTACTTCAGTCAGTTTTTTTACGGTAACCGTGAACAGTTTGGTACTGGCAAACCCTTTTATAATGATCTACTCGATTGTGTGTTAACCACCTTACGCGTACAGGCTGATCATGAACTGCAAAAAAATAACGCAAAAGATTAAAAAAATTCAATATTAAAATTAACCGAGGTCTATCATGGCAGCTAAAAAGAAAGCAAAGAAAAAAGTGGCGAAGAAGAAAGTCGCTAAGAAAAAAGTAAACAAGAAAAAAACAACCGCTAAAAAGAAAGTAGCGAAGAAAAAAGTAGCCAAGAAAAAAGTAAGCAAGAAAAAAACAAAAGCCAAAGCTAAAAAGAAAGCTGCACCTAAAGTACCTCCCATGAATGCTTTTTATGCACAATCTGGCGGTGTAACAGCGGTAATCAATGCATCGGCAGCAGGCATTATTGAAGAAGCTAAAAAATCAAATAAAATTGGTAAAGTCTATGCGGGTCGTAACGGTATTATCGGTGCATTAACAGAAGACTTAATCGATACCAGTAAAGAATCAGCCACAACCATTAAAGGTTTACGTCATACACCTTCTGGTGCATTCGGTTCTTGCCGCTTTAAATTAAAATCATTAGAAGAAAATCGCCGTGAATACGAACGTTTAATCGAAGTCTTCAAAGCACATAACATTGGTTTCTTCTTCTATAACGGTGGTGGCGATTCAGCAGACACTTGTTATAAAATTTCACAACTGTCTAAAGAAATGGGTTACCCGATTCAGGCTATCCATGTGCCTAAAACAGTCGATAACGATTTACCCATTACCGATAACTGCCCAGGTTTTGGTTCAGTAGCAAAATACGTTGCGATATCAACACGCGAAGCGTCTTTCGACGTTGCATCTATGGCCAAAACATCAACTAAAGTTTTTATTGTTGAAGTGATGGGTCGTCACGCGGGCTGGATTGCCGCTGCCGGTGGTTTAGCGTCAACCGAAGACACGTTTATCCCAACGGTTATCTTGTTCCCTGAAGTGGAATTTGATCAAGCTAAGTTCCTAGCAGAAGTTCAAAAGAATGTAGACAAGCACGGTTATTGTTCTGTTGTGGTATCTGAAGGTGTTCACTGGCCAGACGGTCGTTTCCTCGCAGAAACGGGCTTAAAAGACGCATTCGGTCATAGCCAACTCGGTGGTGCAGCAACGGTTATTAGCGGCATGATTCAATCGGAACTGCAACTTAAAAACCACTGGGCGGTTGCCGATTACCTGCAACGCGCTGCACGACATATCGCATCTAAAACAGACGTGGATATGGCCTATGCAATGGGTAAAGCTGCCGTACAATATGCGGCTAAAGGCTTTAACTCTGTTATGCCAACAGTTGACCGTATTTCCAACAAACCATTCAAATGGAAAGTGGGCATGGCTGATTTAAGCAAAGTGGCTAATGTCGAAAAAATGATGCCAGCTAACTTTATCACCAAAGATGGTTTTGGTATTACCAAAGCCTGCCGTACTTATATGGAACCTTTAATTAAAGGTGAAGACTACCCTCCATATAAAGATGGTATGCCTAAGTATGTACGCATTAAAGGTGTGGCCGTACCTAAGAAATTAAAGGGTACATTCGAAATTTAATTTTTATCGCGTCATTGCACTAATGTTTTTAAAACCGATGCGGCAATCTTAAATTATAAAAACCGACCTTAGCATAAAGCGGGTCGGTTTTTATTTTTATTTATTCAAAAGTTAATTAATCACCTAACATATCCAATGGGCTCCTTACAACAACCCCCGGTGTATTCAGCACATGGGTATAAATCATCGTGGTAGAAACATCGGCGTGGCCAAGTAATTCTTGTACCGTGCGAATGTCACTACCATTTTCTAATAGATGCGTTGCAAAGGAATGACGCAAGGCGTGGCAATTAATTTTTTTATTAATCGCGGCCTTTTCAGACGACCTTTTTATATGCTTTTGTAAACCATTCTCATGAATATGATGCCGCCTTACCTTGCCCGAACGTGGATCTTTTGAAATTCGGCTAGATGGAAAAACATACTGCCAGCGAAATTCTTTTGTAGCGTTAGGATATTTTCTAGCTAATGCCTCAGGCAAATAAACAGCACCTAAATTTTCAGCTAGATCAGCGTCGTGTAACTCTTTAGTAAAATCTATTTGTTGCTTTAAACGGTCTAAAATTTTAGCGGGGATTGGCACTACCCGATCTTTATTACCTTTTGCCTGATGTACTAAAATTTGTTGGTAACCAAAATCAATATCCAATACACGCAAACGCACACACTCCATTAAACGTAAACCACAGCCATACAATAAATTGGCCATTAATAAATAGGTTTGGTTTTCAATATGTTTAAACAGCAATACAAGTTCTGGTCGAGTTAAAACAACCGGTAATCGTTTTGGTTTTTTAGAACGAACAAACTTAAGTTTAGAACCAAACTCACGTTGCAAAATCTGTTTATAAAAAAATACCAACGCATTTAAAGCCTGTGACTGCGTGCTTGAGGAAACTTTTCGGTCTAACACCAAATATTCTAAATAGTGAATAATATCAGCTTCATTTAAAATAGCGGGATCACGCATTTTATTAAAGTTAACAAAACGAATAAACCAACCTAAATACGCATGTTCAGTTCGAATAGAATACTGTTTAACGCGAATAGTTTTAATCATGTTTTCAATATGTGCGGGGTGAGCTTGCTGCACTTTACGAAACAAAGTTGACTCAGTTTCGCTACTCGAAAATGAATATTGGCTATTTTTTAATGCCGAAAAAGGCTGAGCATCGCGTGCGAGTGTCGAATGGCTGTCCTCCAATTCCTGCGCCAATTCAATATAGTCCTTCCAGGGGAAAGAGCGCGCCCAGGAACTGCTTAATAAATCAACAAATAAAGTTTTAAGCGCATAAATAATTTGAGAATAAACCCAATCCTCTAAATCTTTCTTTCTGCCTATTTTTTTAAGGTATTTCTCAAGATCATATCCAGTATGCGATGCCAAGCGTTGGTTAGGATGTGCGTTAATATACTCCTCAACATGCCGAACATACCATTTGCGTGTCGTCGGGTTTTTAACATAAATCATTGTTTTTTCGATGTAATTATCCCAGAAGCGGGCAATAGAAGCATCATCCATAATACTCATCCTTATAAATAAAAATTAAGTCGCAGATTATCCCTAAACTTGCTACGATTATTGCGGAAAACAAAAAAAAAGACAAGGATATACAGACATCTGTCTAACAAGGTAAATTACGGATGTCTGTCTAATTAACTGTTAGCAGT
>CAYYLL010000037.1:0-28202 GCA_964472525.1 uncultured Thioalkalispiraceae bacterium
AGGGACACGAGGATTTTCAATCCTCTGCTCTACCGACTGAGCTATCCGGCCTTATCTTCAAATGTTTTTATCACCTGATGGCGACGTGCTTGTTTGAGCGGCGTATTTAAGCGGCTACGCGCCTTTTAGTCAAGCAATAGTTGTGATTTTCGGCCAATTTATTGATAAATAGTGCTATTTTAGGTTTATTCCCATTTTATTTTGGGGCTACAAAGCCTTCTGGCATTTCACTGCCTTCGCCGAAGAAGAATTTGTCCATTTCCTTCTCTAGAAAAGCACGATCTTCAGGTTTTATCGGGCTAAGATGATTTTCGTTCATTAATATGGTTTGGTGGCTCATCCATTGCTGCCATGCTTCTTTGGATACATTGTCGAAGATTTTCTGGCCGAGTTCACCGGGGTAGGTGGGGTTGTCGAGGCCTTCTGCTTGTTTGCCAAGTTTTACGCATTGCACCATTCTTGTTTGGGGGTTGGTCATGGGTTTTTCTCCAGAGTTGCTTCTAATAGCTTTTTGACGGGGCCGGGCAGGCCGCGTTTATCTGCCGGATCGCATTTATACCAGACCTGAGAGCCTGAATCCATGACACATTGTGTGTGGGTACTAACAATGCAATGAATGGGCTGAATATCGAGGTGAAAGTGGCTAAAGGTATGCCTGAAAGCAGAGAGTTCGACGCTTGTTTCAATTTCGCAGGCAAAACGCTGACGGCTGATTTCGGCGGCATTATCGGTCTGCTCCATTTCTGGCAGGCTCCAAAGGTTGCCCCATATGCCGGGTGCGGGGCGTTGTTGTAGCAGGATTTCTCCTTTGTTGTTTTGCAGCAGTAACATGGTGGTTTTGCGAACGGGTAGGCGGGCACGTTTTTTTGGTGTTGGGTAGTCACCAGGGTTGCCTTGTTGGTCAGCCATGCAATGCGTCTGGAGTGGACAGGTTTTGCAGTGGGGTTTGCTGCGGGTACAAACGGTTGCGCCCAAGTCCATAATGGCTTGAGTGTAGTCAGCAGCATTGTGATTTGGTGTGTGTTTCCTCGAAATATCCCAGAGTTGGTTTTCTATTTGTTTTTTGCCCGGCCAACCACTTATAGCGTAAAAACGGGTTAATACACGTTTTACATTACCATCGAGTATCGCATTGGGTAGGTTGAACGCTTGCGCCAAGATGGCCGCAGCGGTTGATGGGCCGATACCGGGCAGGGCTAGCAGACTGCTATGGTTTTGTGGAAATTCAGCCTTGTGTTGCTCAACGAGTATTTGTGCTGCTTTGTGTAAATTACGTGCGCGGGCGTAATACCCCAAGCCGGTCCACTGGTGTAGTACTTCGTCCTGCGGGGCTTGCGCGAGTGTACGCAGATTGGGGAATGCCTGTAAAAAGCGTTCAAAATAAGGAATAACCGTTTGCACCTGCGTTTGTTGCAGCATGATTTCTGATAGCCATACGCGGTAAGCATCGCGTGGTTGCTGCCAAGGCAGGTCATGGCGGCCGTGTTGTCTAAACCATGTAAGTAAGGGCTTACTAAAAGTTAAGTGGATATTTTGAGGCAAGGGCTAGTTACTCATCTTCGGTTATTTCGGTGGTTTGTGCTTCGGGTGTATTCTGGTTTTGGGTACTTTGGACTTGAATATCCTGATTTTGAGTATACTGGAATTGGTCGGTTATTCGTGTTGAAGTCGCTATTTTTTCCATATTATAAATAAGGTTGGTCGCTTCTTCGAGCAACCTAGACTGGAAAATCCAGCTACCGATGAGAGGCGGTATCCAAAAATTTGGCACAATATCGGCACTGTAACGGATGTGTGTACGATTATTATCCAGTGTCTCAATATGCCAGAGTTGGGTATTGAGTTTTAGATCGCTAAGGGTTGGTTCAACGTTAATATGGATATAACCGTTATCGAGTTCATGGACATTTTGCACCTGAGTGATTATTTGGCAAAAAAACAAAACACAGCTTTCAGAGACCAGTTTCACTTGTGTCGTTCCGGCTATGGCTTGTTTTATTATTTGGCTAGACTGGATGCTTTCGCTAAGTTGAGCGAGGTGTGAATAATCGGTAATCAGTTGATAGACTTTACCTTTAGGGGCATCAATTTGCATCACTAAATCAACCAGATAATGCCCATCCTGTTTATCAACAAAGGCTTTAATCACTTCTCCTGCCTGCACCTGGGAACCGATAAATATAGATAGAATTAAGCTTTTGAATAAGGGGCTATTTTTAATAAACAATGAACTTATGTGTAGTGGTTTTTTCATTTTTGGTGGGGCCGACTTTTCAGCGGAAAATTCCATTTGGCTCACCATAGCTTTTTATCCACTTAAAAACTCATGTTTTTTGCCTAATTGCCGATATTTTAATAGTAGGGGGTTTGTCGCTAGCGTTTGTTGTTGGTGGAATTAGAGTGGTTTTTATAGCGTATTGTGGAAAACAGGGGTATTTTTGATGAGTTTAGGCCATCTTAAGCAACAAGTTTTAGGTGTTTTACAACACCGTTATACGGGAGCGGCTTTAACAGGGTTAGGGCTATTGGGGCTGGTTATTCTTGTTTTAATGGGCGAAGCATTACAAAGTAATACCCTTACTTGGATTTTACTGGCCAGTGTTGGGCTTGGTTGCTGGTTTCAAATTTTAAGCCGCAAATTAGTGCGCCGTTTCAACGCTAGCTTAATCAATGCCTTTGAAAAAGGCATGAACGGTGAAGAATTTGAACCCATTGAAAGGGTTGCCGGTATGCCGCAAACCACCATGCTTGCTGAAGATTTTACTGCGGCAATGGGTGCGTTAAAAACAACCAATCAATTAGTGACTGAGGTTGCTAGCACATTGGCAAATCATGCCAATGAAATTAGTATTACGGCTTCGGTCATCGCAGGGCAAATGGATGAGCAAGTGAATGAGACAACCGATATTGCTTCTCTGGTTGAACGTTTACAGAGTGTATTTTCAACGGCAGTGGTGGCCGCTGAGCAAACGGTCGATTTATCGAATAAATCTGAAGACGAAGGCAATAGCGGCAAACTGGTAATGACGCAGGCAATGAGCAGCGTTGCGGCTTTGAGTGATTCGGTTATTTCAGCCGGTACAATGATTGAACGCCTCGGCGAAGAAAGTAAAGAAATTGGTGGCATTATTAGCGTCATTAAAGGCGTGGCCGACCAAACTAATTTGTTAGCACTGAATGCTGCGATTGAAGCGGCGCGAGCCGGTGAACAGGGGCGTGGGTTTGCGGTGGTGGCCGATGAAGTGCGCTCGCTTGCGAGTAAAACACAGGAATCAGCCGGTGAGATAGAAACTATTATTGAAAAAATTATTCGTAGCGTACAGGAAACATCTGACACGGTGAGCCAGTCTGTGAGTCTAGCTCAGGATTCCGATGAGTCGATAGAAGGTGTTGTGGTTTCGTATTCAGAATTAGTAGGTTATATGGCGCAAGTCAGTGGCCTTGGTGGTGAGCTTGCAACAGCAACCCGGCATGAATTGCATACTGCCGAACAGGTCTTTGATAAATTGCAAGGTATCCGAAGTATTGGTGAAACAACCCAGGATAGTAGCCAGATGATGGCTGAAGCTAGCAAGGAATTGCATTCATTGGGCGAGCAACTAGAGCAGTTGGCTAAATGGGGTCAGGACAGCAGCAATGCTGACACGGACGATGAGACCGTTGACCTATTTTAAGATTCTTACTTGAGGGTTATACGGTTAATAACTAAAAAATGGTATGTATAAATCTATGATGATACTTGTAGTGGATGATGAACCTCTAAATTTAATGATTATCAAAGAATTATTTGAGGATACGCACGACATTACGTTGGCGAAATCAGGTGAGGATGCGTTGACGAAATTAGACAAAAAGGTGCCGGATGTTGTTTTGCTAGACGTGATGATGCCCGGCATTGATGGACTTGAAGTATGCAAACAAATTCGAGCCAATAACTGTATGCAAAATGTTAAAGTGATTATGGTTTCTGGCAAAGTGATGGCGTCGGATATAGATGCGGGTATGGACGCTGGAGCCGATCATTATGTAAGCAAACCCTTCGACATGATGGAGCTAGTCGATTTGGTTGAGTCGTATGGCTAAATACTCAAAGTGACTGATTTGGACTGGACTGGACTGGCGGGCTTGGCCTGAATGGTACTTTGTTTTACTTCTATTTATTATTTCTGCATAAAATTTCAATATAAATTGACTAGCAAAGATTGACCTGACAGCCCTTGTCGCATTAACCTTAGCAGTATGAATATCGTTGTGAATGGCAATAGCCAAATTGTTGAAAAATCCTGTACCGCTGCACAGCTTGTTGAGTTGATGGGCATTAGCGGTGGTCGCATTGCCATGGAAGTGAATCAAGAAATTGTGCCTCGCAGCACTTATCAAACCCATCAATTTCAGGTAGGCGATGTTGTGGAAATTGTTCACGCCGTTGGTGGTGGTTGAGTCAAACAGTCGCCACCTCGCCAAAACAACCCTGAACCTATTTTAGAATTTTTAAGGAAGTACTATGACAGCATTGCAAGATACGCCCCTGATCGTTGCAGGCAAATCGTATCAATCACGTTTACTGGTGGGAACCGGCAAATACAAAGACATGAATGAAACGCGCGAAGCGATTGAAACCAGTGGAGCCGAAATTGTAACCGTTGCGGTACGCCGCAGTAATATCGGCCAAAATCCGGATGAACCGAATTTACTCGACGTGATCTCACCGGATAAATACACCATTTTACCCAATACTGCCGGTTGTTATACGGCTGAAGACGCGTTGCGAACCTGTCGGTTAGCGCGAGAATTATTAGGCGATCACCGCCTAGTTAAACTCGAAGTCTTAGGTGACGAGCAAACCTTATATCCAGATATTCCTGCCACGCTTGAAGCCGCTGAAGTATTGGTTAAAGAAGGTTTTGAAGTGATGGTTTACACCAGTGACGATCCTATTATTGCCAAACGTTTAGAAGATATCGGTTGTGTTGCCGTTATGCCATTGGCAGCCCCCATTGGTTCGGGCTTAGGGATTCGTAACCCGTACAATATTTTAACCATTATTGAAAATGCCAATGTGCCTATTATTGTGGATGCCGGTGTAGGCACCGCATCCGATGCGGCGATTGCGATGGAATTAGGTTGTGACGGTGTCTTGATGAATACTGCTATTGCCGGAGCAAAAAATCCAGTATTAATGGCGTCTGCCATGAACAAAGCAATCGATGCAGGCCGTGAAGCCTTTTTAGCCGGGCGGATGCCGCGCAAACGGTTTGCCAGTGCATCGTCGCCGATTGATGGGTTGATTATTTAAATCTAAATTCCCCGTCCGCTTGCGGCGGGCACAAAACCGTTGGGGTTTCCAAAGGGGAGAAGCGGAGCTCTCCCCCGTTGGTCGTCAGCGGGGTGCATACCCCGTTGATGATATATAATTGATTCAGGAACTTGAATAATGCAACAAACTCCCCCCGCACTTAAAGACCGCCGTATCCGCAGTTTTGTTCGTCGACAAGGCCGCATTACTCCAGCACAACAATTTGCATTAGAAAAACACCTGCCAAAGTTTGGCTTGCAGATATCGAATGGTGTTTTTGATTTTACTAAAGAATATAAACGTGATGCCCCCACGCATTTGGAAATTGGTTTTGGCAATGGCCAGTCGGTTGCGAACATGGCCGTGGCGCACCCGGAAAACAATTATTTGGGTGTTGAAGTACATCGTCCCGGCGTGGGCAATTTATTACAACTGATCCATGCGCAGGAGTTAACAAACGTGCGTGTAATGACTGACGATGTGTTTGATGTTTTAAAAAATAACATTGCGGATAACAGCCTTGCTGCTGTGTATATTTATTTCCCCGATCCGTGGCATAAGCGTTGTCATGTTAAACGCCGTATTATTAATCCTGAGTTTGTCACCCTGTTAGCCGTTAAAATGAAACCTACAGGTTTATTGCATATGGCAACCGACTGGAAAGATTATGCGCAACATATGATGAAGGTAATGAGCGACATACCGCAGTTTGAAAATAATGCCGGTATGAGTGAATATTCAATGCGTCCTGAATGGCGAACGCTAACTAAGTTTGAACAGCGTGGCCACCGATTAGGACACGATGTTTGGGATTTAATGTTTACTAAAGTATAAAATAGTCTTGTGCTTCGCCTTACTCAGACCGCAATATTGGGAATATAAATCATGGTCAATATACTCCATTTTTCTGCAATTATTATTGGTGGCCTGAGTTACTTTTTTAGTGACGTAAACAGCAGCAATGGTTTTAGTAATACCTTGTTACCGTTTATTACCCTGTTAAGTTTTATTTACGGTGTTATTGTCACCGTCAATATGCTTTATAACTTGCGCAAAAAACCGAATAGTGAGGGCAAGTCTAACGATGTTTTATTTGAGAGCATAAAAGAACTTAAAGCAAAAGTCCCGACTCCAGAAGATACTACCCCGATGGCTGGACAAGCCGCTTCCGCCGATAATCCGGCATCTTTATTAACACAAAACAATCACTCTAAAATGGATTAAGTGATAATCCTGCCAATAAATGGGTTAACCCATTGGCATAACATATTGATAGTGCATGATTTTTAAGCAAGAGCATGGGTTAACCTATTTTATTTTATAAGCTACTGTTTTTATTGAGTATTTAATTTAAATATCTGGATTTTATGGGCGAGTGTGATAAAATTCACAGAACAGAAAGTATTTTATGGCTCTGTCTTTGCCAGTTTAGCGGAATAGGCTATAGACAGGGTAAGCGTTTTAAAATGGGGTTCGACCTGAATACGGCATCATTGAAAGGTTGTCCATGTCTATCTAAAGGTATTGGGCTTGGGAGCAATGGGCGTCGTAAATAAATAAAAATAAAGACTTAAATGTAGTTTATTATTAGCGCCCCTGAAAATCGGGGTGCTTTTTTTTGCCTGGTTCTTAATGGCCTAATTTTGTGGCCATAGCCATGCTGCACCTCGTACGCCACTTGAATCACCATGCAAAGGAGACAGGAGTCGGGTTGTAACTTGGTCAGAAAAAACATAGTCATTCCAGTATTGTGGTACATTTTTATAAAGGCGTTGTATGTTCGACATGCCGCCGCCAAGTACAATCACATCCGGGTCAATAATATTAATTACCTGTGCGAGTGCCTTGGCTAAGCGTTTTTCATATTGTTCGATACAGCTAATGGCATGTTGTTCAGCGTGTTCAGCTTTTTTAATAATTGCCTGCGCTGTAAGTCGTTGCTTGGAATTAGTTAGGCGTTGATAATGCTTTTCAAATCCCGGACCTGATAAAAAGGTTTCAATGCAATCGGTCTTACCACAATAACAGGGTTGTTGAGTTTTAACTTGCTGCTTATCAATCTCATCTTGCCATGGTAGCGGGTTATGCCCCCATTCACCGGCAATGGCATTACAACCAGTTAATACTTTTTTATTAATACAAATACCACCGCCCGTTCCTGTGCCGATGATAACGCCAAAAACAATATTTGCAGTACTGGCTGCGCCATCGGTTGCCTCTGACATTACAAAACAATTCGCATCATTTTCTATTTTAACAGCACAGTCCAGTTTATTTTCGAGATCGTTTTTTAATGGTTGGCCAATTAACCAAGTTGAATTGGCATTTTTAACCAATGAGGTGACCGGTGAAATAGCACCAGGAATACCAATGCCGATGCTGCCGTGTTGTCGGGTATGTGTTTGTGCATTATTCACCAGTTCATAGATGGTATTTAATGTTGCGCCATAGTCATGCTGTGGTGTGGCTAGCCGTTGCCGATAAAGCTCTGCACCCTTATCGTCAAGAGCAATAACTTCGATTTTAGTGCCACCTAGATCAATACCAATACGCATGTTATTTTGCTTTTTTTGAATCAGCTACTATAAACGTATCAGCATGTGAATACGCGGGGCTACAGCAGCATAAAAAAATAAGATCGGTTTGTCCGGTATTTTTTATTTTGTGAGGACTGTGTGGGGGAATACAAAGGGTATCGCCACTTTCAACAGTAAAATCATCATTCGCTATTGTCATTAAACCATTGCCTTGCAATATATGGTACAGCTCTTCTGTTTTTGCGTGGTAATGTAATTGGGTTTCTGATCCGACTTTAACAATGGCTTGTGCCAGACTTTGGTTGCTATTGTGATGTTGCTGAGGGTGCATGAGTTCACAAATACTGGAATTATCTTTGGTAATATAACGCTCTAATTCTTTTTGTTTGGTAATAACCGGCATGGTTAGTATGTTGAATTGGTTGCGGTGTTTGCGACAAAACTAACTTTGCCATCGACTTTCTCGCTGCTAATAAAGATATAAGGTTGGGTTAATGCCAGACTAACCGATTGACCATTACGTGGTTCTTTAAAGGTGACCACAACAACTAAATTATCATCCAGACGTTTTAAGTGGCTCACACCAACAGCATAACCTCCACTGGGTTGCTGCCCTGCGAAAATTGCAATAACCATCTTATTATCAAAGTTAACCCGAGGTATTTTTCGCTGTTGAGAACCGCGATGTATATTCCAGAGGCGTTGCCAGTCGGCCTTGTTGGTTATAACAAGTTCTCGTGCGAGTGATATATTACTGAACTGGCCTTGTGCAATAATATTAAAGTCGGTATTAATGCTGTCAGTATCCTCGCCAGTTGATGTTGTATTTGTTGAGGCACAGGCTGCAAGCAGCAAAAATAAGAACAGCGGTGTTAAGTTTTTTAATTTATTCATTTTCCTGTCTTGCTATAACGTTTTGTAATTGGCCATCTTGATCAATAACGGGTGTTAATAAAAAGGGTTGGCAACATATCGGGCAATCTTCAATATAAGTATAATCCTCACTTGCATCGGAGTCTATAAGCGGGCTGTAGTCAACAAGGGTGTTAAATATCTCACCATAGTAAGGGCAGCTTACATCAAAGTCAGTCAACATAAAATAAATTGCATCTTAATAAAATAGATTTTAAATAAATAACACCGTTAGTCAGGTAAAAACAGTGTTATCACATCGTTTAAATATTGTTGACCTAATGACGTGGGTTGTATGTGTGACTGGTTTTGTGTCAGCCAATTATTTTGTTGGGCTGTATTTAATATAGTCTGTATGGATGAAATATCCAGACCAGTATTATCAGAAAATATCTGGCTATTGAAGCCAGTCGTTAAACGCAATGCGTTAAGCATAAACTCAAAACTGGTATCCTTGTCGGCTAAGGTATGTTGTTCGATAATATGGGTTTGTGTTTTAACTTGCTGCATATAATGTTGCGGGTGTTTTTGTTTGCTTGTTCGGGTAATACTTTGTGTATTGGCGGCGGTTATTTTCTGATGGGCTCCGGCACCTATGCCAATATAATCACCAAATTGCCAGTAGTTTAGGTTGTGACGACACTGGTTCTTTTTACTACCAACTTCTGCTTTGGCGAAAGCCGATACTTCGTATTGTTGGTAGTGGTATTGAGCTAATCGGGCATGAGCCTGTTGCGTCATCTCCCATAGTGCATCGTCAGTTGGTAGTGTTGGTGGCTGTGCCTCAAATAAGGTATTGGGTTCAATGGTCAGTTGATAATGAGATAGATGAGGCGGTTGGAAATCTATGGCCGTTTGCAAGTCGGTTAACATTTGCTGCGTCGTTTGTTCGGGTAAACCAAACATTAAGTCAATATTAAAACTGTTAAAGTTGGCAGTATGTGCCGCTTCGATAGCACTGATTGCCTGCTTACTATTATGTATGCGGCCTAAGCGTTTTAACATGTCATCGTTAAAGCTTTGTATTCCCATTGATAAGCGATTAATGCCCGCCTGACGAAACCCCGTAAAATTTGATTGCTCCATTGTGCCAGGGTTGGCTTCTAATGTTATTTCAATATCAGGCTTAAAATTTAAACGCGCACGTATTTCTTGAATTAACCGCTCGATAGCTTCTGCCGGAAACAGGCTAGGGGTGCCACCGCCCATGAATATAGACTGAATAGATCGCCCCCAGATATCAGGCAATTCATAATTCAAATCATTTAATAGACAGTCAATGTAGTCATCATAGGGTAAGCTGGTTTTTATTGCATGTGAATTAAAATCGCAATAAGGACATTTTTCAACACACCATGGGAAATGAATATATAAGCTCAGTGGCGGTAAGAGAGTAAAGGGCATAAAGCGTAATCTTTAAAAGTGGCTATTTTTTTAAAAGTACTTCAGTCTCAATTTTTAATTTTTGTTGCTTGGTATCATTAAAAAATTCATCGAGTGATTGTGATGGTATTAATCTGTAATCAGCGGGTTTAATAATACCCGAATAGTCCGGTTTATTTGTAAACTCAGGGGTATGCAAGAGGGTTAGCAATTCGGTCAGACCCAGTATGATCACCGCCGAGGCGGTTGCTGCAAATTTTGATTTTCGGTTTGAGAGCGTGGTGCTATAGCGTAAGTGACCATGCAATAAGATACTGGTAATAATAATGCCTGAAATAAAATCAATAACACTTGCTGACCCAGAGATTGAAAAGCTGAATTCGAAATAGTTTGCTAGATTATCAGTAATAATACTAACAAGAGTCAGACAGCTTACCCAGATAGCATGAAATGAAAAATAAAACCGGTGAGTGACAATTTTACTGACTACCGACCATGCCATCGCCCATAAAACTAGAAATATTAATAAAGGAAAGGCATCGCTTAGCAAGCTCTGGAACGTCACTCGGCCAGTATCTTCAATATAATTATTAAGTATTAATGCCAGTGCAAAAATAACCCAAACAATGGGTAAAATAAAACCACTGGTTAATAACATGCTTATTTTACTTGGCTTGCTACGTTCCTGTAGAGCTTCTTTAACAGGGTGGTCGATAAAGCGAAAGCGAATATCGGTATGTCCAATACGAATACGGGAATTATCCTTAATGTTAATTAATGCTTGTTTGGTAAAGGGATGCAGATTGAATAAACCATTGGTGCTGTTATTGTCTGCGATGGTAAAGGATTCAGTTGAGGTGTTAACGGTAATATGAGCAGGTGAAATATAAGGGTCGTCAATAATAATATTATTATTGTAGTCACGCCCAATTTTACAGGGGAACTCACTAACATGGTGGCGTTCTTTTACTTTGCCAAAACGATCGAGTATTTCAATAATCAGGGAGCCCATGAAAATGCCCTCAGATATTTTTTACTGAATAAAATTGCATTTTTATAACTGACACCGGCAAGAATTAAATTAGTTTGAATGGCGGTTGTTTTTTCGCTTAAACTTGCTGCGGATAGCGTCATGTCGTACAGACCTTTAAAATGTTTGTAACCGCGTAAACAGAATGAAACTTTAAACGTTATATTATTGTTTTTAACGAAATTAGTTTTACATTTGTAATTTGTAAAGTCTTTTTTTCGACCGGTTAAATAGACATCGGGATCTTTATAAAGATTTTCTTGAATATAAGCGAACCGATATACATTCATTTTTTTGGCGCTAATATAGTAGCGTGAATAATGAATGTCTCCGGTAGTAAAATTATCGGCAATAAAAATATCATTCTTGGTTGCGCAACTATTTTCGCTTATTTTATAAGGTAAGTCTTTTGATTCTGAGTCACCCCAACAGGTTAAGTAACTGGCAAGTTTGTCCGGCACCTGATATTCACCCAATTTCTTTATTTTAAAGGGTTTGTTTAAAATACTGGAAATATAAATATTCTGATTTGCCAGTATTTGTTTGCCGATATAGGCAATAAAATCGTGGGGCTTGTTTTTATTATTAATTAATAGTTTTAAATATTTTACAGGAACTAAAAAACCAATTTGATTGCCGGCAGTGGCAACGTTAATACCAATAACCTTGCCTTTAGCTGTAATCGACGGGCCACCACTCATGCCGGGGTTGATGGCACTCGATAACAGAATACGCTTATTCATGCTGTCATCGGTAAAGCCATTATAGGTGCCGGTAATAATTGCCATCCCCAGATCGTGGGGGTTACCAATAGAAAATATTTTTTCACCTTTTTTTAAGGGGGTATATTGCAGTCTTAAATAAGGTGTTTTTTTATTGGCCAAGACCTTTACGGGTGTTAATAAGGCAAGATCATGGATAACATCAAAGTTAACTAATCTAGCCTGATAGATCTTTTTTGTTTTAGTGTTACCGGGTAGAACATATTCAATACGGTATTGCTTTGGTTCAAACACATGTTTGGATATAACATGATAGTTTGTAGCAATTAGCCCGCTACTATTAACAAAAAAACCACTACCGATAATGGTTTTAGAATCGGTTGCTACATCTACAATGCGTATTTGCAGTAAACTATTTTTATACTGGCTAAAAATATCTTTGGTGTTTGCTGACGTGGACGCCACTAAAGAAAACAGTAAAATAAAGAATAGAAAAAATCTGGAATGGTTTTTATATACTGTCATTGGTTACTAAACGATTCTATTTTCTCAGCCAGTACTTTTAAGGCTTTACCTCGATGGCTGAGTGTGTTTTTTTGTTCAGCCGTTAACTGTGCGGAAGAACACTGGTGTTCTGGCACATAAAAGACAGGGTCATAACCAAAACCATTTTCGCCTTGAGACTCCTTTAATATTTGGCCTTCCCACGTTCCTTGGCAGATAAGCGGGGTTGGGTCTTTTTCGTGTTGCAGCAATACAATTAAACATTGAAAGCGCGCGCTGCGTTGTGCTTCAGGCACATCTTTCAATTCTGTTAATACCTTTTGCAAGTTGGCTTCGTCACTGGCATTTTCTCCGGCAAAACGTGCAGAATAAATACCGGGGGCACCTTTTAAGGCATCAATTTCAATACCCGAGTCATCGGCAAGTGCTGGCAGGCCGGTATGTTGGCAGGCATTGCGTGCTTTAAGTAAGGCATTTTCAACAAAGGTGAGTCCGGTTTCTGGGATCTCCGGCACACCAAATTCAGACTGAGGTACTACTTCAATTTGATAAGCAGATAAAATTTCGGTGATCTCTCGCGCCTTGCCCGCATTGTTACTGGCCAAAACTATTTTTTCTGGCAGAATTTTTTCCATACGCAATAATCCGTTAAGTGTTTAACGCTTGATTTTGGTGTTCGAGTAATTGTTCGATGGCTTGCTTTGCCAGTCCCGACATGGCGATAAGATCATCATGACTGAAAGCCTCACCTTCGGCGGTACCCTGCACTTCAATATAACCACCTTTATCATTCATGATAATGTTCATATCGGTATCGCAGTCAGAGTCTTCAATATAATCCAAATCGGCTACGGGAGTGCCTTTATAAACGCCTACCGAGATAGCGGCAATCTGGTTGACTATCGGACTAGTTTTAATCATTTTATTTTCGAGCATATAGTTGACTGCATCGGTTAAAGCCACAAAGGCACCGGTAATGGATGCAGTACGAGTGCCTCCATCGGCTTGAATAACGTCGCAATCTAAAGAAATGGTATGTTCACCGAGTTTGTTAAGATCAATCGCGGCACGTAAAGCCCGACCAATAAGTCGTTGAATTTCCATAGTACGGCCACCTTGTTTACCATTGGATGCTTCGCGGCGCATTCGGCTGCCGGTTGAACGTGGCAACATGCCATATTCAGCGGTGATCCAGCCTTGGCCTTTACCACGTAAAAAGCCGGGTACTTTTGCTTCTACGGTCGCAGTGCAAATGACTTTTGTGTCGCCACAGCAAATTAATACGGAGCCTTCGGCATGTTTGGTGTAATTGCGGGTAATGCTAATGGGGCGTAATTCGTTGGCAGCTCGACCACTTGGGCGCATAGTTAGTCCTTAAATATAATTAATAGTTTTTAATAATAGCGCAAGTATAACGTGTCTTGATGAAGTTGAGCCAATTTGTTTTCTGCTGAAGGGTGTAACACACACTAAATAACCCGATCATTCCCACCATCAATCGGTAACTGTGCTCCAGTTGTTTTGGCAAACAATTTACCACACATGGCTGCGGCAAGTTCTGCAACGTCACTGCTTTTTAGTTCAGTTTTTAAAATATTTTTTCGTTTGTATTCATCCACGCTCATGTCATAGTGCTTGGCGCGCGCATTTAAAACTTCGTCTGTCCAGATGGCGGTATCAAAAATGGCATCCGGGTGTAAGGTGTTGATGCGGATATTATCAGCTCCCCATTCAAGTGCCGCGATGCGGGCCATTTGAGTGAGCGCGGCTTTTGATGCCGAGTAAGCGACTGCACCGGGACCGGGAGCGAGTACATTTTTAGAGCCAAGCATAACAACACGCCCACCATTGGGTGCTAGCTTGAGTGCGGCATGGGCTTCGCGCATATAAATCAAATTGGCATCCAGATTCACTTGCATTACCTTGCGCCAGAGTTCGGTTGGTATTTCTGCAATCTTACTACTCAGTGGAAAAAGTCCGGCATTGAGGATAAGCATATCTAAACCACCAAAGCATTGAATGGTTTGCTGAATCGACTGGATTATTTCTGCTTCATTGCTTACATCACATGTAATGCCTAAATAATTGGCTTGCGATAGCATGTTGGTGACAGTGGGGTTAATATCAACAGCCACGACTGCTGCGCCTTTGGCGAGTAAGCTTTCAACGCAGGCTTTGCCTATACCCGATGCGCCACCCGTTACTAGAGCTACTTCACCCTGAAACTCTACGACGTTACCGCCTTTTTTAAGCTTGGCCTGTTCAAGATCCCAATATTCCATATCAAAAATATCGTTGTCGGCCAAGGCTTGATAGCCCCCGAGTGCCTCTGCACGCAAGATAATATCAATAGTATGTTCGTATATGTCTTCAACAATATCGGCATCTTTTGCGGTTTTACCGATAGCGATAAATCCTAACTCGCTATCAAGTAGCATCCGTGGTGCGGCATCTAGCATTAGCTTGTTACTGCCAGCCGAATTTTTATCAAAGTAGCTTTTATAATTAGCAGCGTATTGCTCAACATCGGTGCCGAGCATCGGCAGTTGTTTGGTGCGAATAACATGATCGGGGGTGGCCGGGCCTTGCTGTGCAATTTTTTTAAGGTCGTTGCGTTGTGAAAAAGTAATACACTTTTTATTACTCGATGTTTTTAAAATAACTGGAAAACCGGCTGTTGCAGACAACGCCTTACGAAGACTCAAAATAGAATCCGTTGTGTCGGTTGCAGGGTGTTGTTTATCGTCTTGTTCAATATCCCATGCATTTTGCTGTTTAAGATAGTCTTCGGCCATCGACACATATTGAATATGGCGTTGGTAAGACTCTTTTGCCGTTGCACCAAAAGTAAAAATACCATGGTTGAGTAAAATCATCGCTTCGGTTTTATCGGTGGCTTGCTCGGAAAATTGTTTTGCACACAGTCGAGCTAAATCAAAGCCTGGCATAATGTAGTCAATAATAATGGCTTTATCGCCATAAATTTCCTTGATGCGTTGTTTACCTTTTTTTGTATTCGTAATGGTTACCACTGCATCGGCATGGGAGTGGTCAACATATTTAAACGGTAGTGTGGCGTGTAAAATGGCTTCCACCGAGGGGGTGGGGGCTTGCGCGTTGGTCATGTTGGTTTTGAGTTCGTTCACCATTTGCGGGTCGGAGAGTTGCTTTAACTCGGCTAAGTCACATAAGTGTTTTAAACGCACCGGTGCAAAGCCAGGCGCTTCTATCGAAATTAAATCCCAACCGCTGCCTTTAACATATAAAATGTCTTCATCAATGCCAAGAATATTTTTTTCCGTTACTTTAACCGATGTATTGCCACCGCCATGTAAAACCAACGAGGGATTTTGCCCTAATAATTTTGAGCTATAGACGCGAAGTTCCAGATCAGTTTTATATTTTCTAGCCTGTGTGTCGTCCCATAGATCTTGCATATTATTTCCCGGAATATTTTAAAAGAGAGTGGATGCTGATAATAACATTGATTCATTGTATATTAAGTATAAAGCAGGGGGAGTTAATGCGCATAATCGAAATAATAACAGACTGTGGTCATGGAGATACATTGCATGGTTTGGCTGAACAGCACGAATTACTGGATTTTTGGACTACAGCTTGTGAGCATGACGCACGTTGTTCGGTTCGGCTATTAGTTCGGCCTGAAAACCAGCAGAAAATACTGGATGCGATTCAATCTATTATCGGTAGTAGCGAGAATAGTCGAGTGGTGATTCTACCGGTTGAAGCCACTATCCCTCGGCCGGATACCGACGAGGACACGGATAAGAAAAAAGGCAGTACCACCCGAACACGTGAGGAGTTGTACCAACAAATCGTGAGTGGTATTCAATTAGATAGTACTTTTATCTGGATGGTGCTGTTGTCTACTATTGTGGCGAGTATTGGTTTGCTAACCGACAATGTAGCGGTGGTGATTGGCGCGATGTTGATTGCGCCTTTGCTCGGGCCTAATCTTGCACTGGCTTTTGCATCAGCTCTGGGCGACTCGGCACTTATCTGGCTGTCGTTAAAAACAAATGTTATTGGATTAGGTTTGGCCTTATTTATTTCAATTCTTATTGGTTATTTCTGGCCATTAAATTTTAACAGCCATGAACTTATTTCACGTACCGATGTTGGTTATGGTGGTGTTGTGCTTGCGCTAGTTGCTGGTGCGGCGGCGGTGTTATCTTTAGCATCGGGTATGAGCAACACCTTAGTGGGCGTGATGGTAGCGGTTGCATTACTACCGCCGGCAGCCACATTGGGTTTAATGCTCGGTGCGGGTAAATTTGACTTAGCGATTGGGGCGAGTTTGTTACTAGCAATTAATATTGTTAGTGTGAATTTATCGGCCAAGTTGGCATTTATAGCCAAAGGTGTTAAGCCACGAACTTGGCTAGAAAAGAATAAAGCAACGCAGTCACGTTGGGTATCCGTTATATTTTGGTTGGTGAGTTTGGGTTTGTTACTCACATTAATGCAGCTTTGGCATCAAGTATTATAAAAAGCAGATTATACTTTTTTTAACGTTTCGCGTGGTGCTTCATGAAAGAATTTTTCATAGTCCTGTTTAAACCGACCGATATTTACAACCCCAAATTTATTGGCAACTTGCGTTATTGTTTTTTCTTCGGGAGAAGATACCTGTAATTCCTTACGTATAGCGTTTAAACGTATTGTGATTAAGTAGTTTTTAGCGGTCATACCGAGTAGTTCAGAAAAGCAATATTGAATGGAGCGGCTACTGGCGTGTACCCCGGTTATTAAACTGGAAATAGTTAACGTTTGCATGTCTGCGTTGTGAATATAATCCAACGTTCTGGCAAGTAAACGTTCCCGGTTCGTTATTTTTACCGATTTTTCATTATTGTGGAAGGTATGGTAATCGTTTACAGAATAAAATAAGGAGTCATAACAATCTTGATAAGCGAGTAAATTCGACGGTTGTTCCGATAGTCGCTGTAAAGCTTCATACAAATGGCATAAATGTTCGGTCAGTAATGTTTTACGGGTAATTGATATTTTATTTTGATGAAGATGTTTGCAGGCATTAAAAAATAATTTAACTTCATCCTCACTGATATAGTTTGCTAATTCGGTTGAGTTTATTAGCAATGTAATATGCTTATGTCCTTCAGGTAATATTAATTTGGCTTCAACGTTGTCATAGGCAATAAGTTGAGAGTTATCTTGTAATGACTTTCCATTAAAAATATAGTCGGTACGTTTAAGTGGAAAAACCATTGCAATATATCCTTTATTCACGCAGCCAATTTGGATATGTTTTGCTTTAGCTGTTCGTATGCCGATTTGAAAGTTATCGGTTGAAAGTATTTTAGATTTGCCGTTAAAGTTTCCTTTACTTAATTGATGCCCTTCTAGATTCAAACCTGCGATGGCTGTTGAATATTCTTCCATCGTCTGAAACGAATTTTTCAGCAACGTAGGAATTGAATTTTCTGTTAACAGTGTCATGTAACATTCCAGCTAGTTTATGTTTTAAAATTCAACGGCCGATTAACTTCTTTACCACGCTAAACTCATATCCAGTTAAGCGATGGGCGATGGTGACTTGGTTAATCTCCGACTTTAATAAACATCTCTAATCTTGAATACAGTGGTGGTTAGTTGGCTTGTCTGTCATCGGGCTTGCTGAGTACAGTGTACAAATCTTCAATTTTTATAGTTATATTTTTTAAGCGTAGCATATTTTTAGTATGGTTATAAATTAAAGCGTGACCATTGTAAGGTTATTGGGCGGCTGAAACTATACAAAAATCGCTAACTTAATGATTTAGATATATATTTACCACATACCCAACTAATTTACTTTAGTATTATTAATTTTTGGCCGATAAATTACTCAGTTCCGTAGATTTGGGAAGGTGTGATATGGCTCCATCCAATGCCGCTAAAACCGATACGATGATTCAATCATTGTTTCGTAGTAATCATCAGTTGGGTGTTACAACCCGGTTTGCTAGTGCAATATCACAAATAGCAGATACCAGCATGTTAACCGAAACCACTCAAACAGCGTTGATTGAGTTTGGTTTGAATGGCTTGTTTCAAATAAAGTTTCAAGCAAACAAACAGATTAAAAAATTCGGTGAACGGATTGACCGGGATGCCCTGGGTAAGTTGGCTTGCCTTGAAGAATGCACCGATAAAATATGTCGCAAGCAGGATTATATGATGTTCTGTTTGGCACACTTTACCTTAATTCTGGATGTTTCAGATTTAACCGAAGAACAAATTGATGAAACCAAAGATAACCTTGCCATATTTTGTGACATTATTGATGCTTGGATTGCAAACTATCTTGAACTGAAACAGTTTAAGGCAGCGAATATACTGTATAAACAGGATATGCTGGATAAAATTAATACACTTAATAGTAAAGTCGCAACCACTTCCTCCGATATAAAAACCCAACACTTGGAGATTTCACAAAATTTATTGTTGATGCTTGCATCACGATTCCCAATGTTGGGGTTGGATGTGGATCAGGAAGAAGAAATTTTAGATAGTATTGAACAGGCTATTAATATTTATGGTGAGTTAATCGAACAACAGGTTGACCGAAATAAAGATTTAACACAATTACTGGATGAAGCAGCAGACTGTATCGAGTTGAATTAGCATGGGTAACGTGGGATCTAATCGTCCATTTCATGCCCATAAGTATCAATCGCATTTTCAATTTCTTTAATGGCACTATCAACAGCCGGTTGTTTAACGTGAATTTCCTGACTTTTGTTAGAACTTGTTTGGTTAAGTAATTGTAACGAAATAATTTTAAGTGCAATTACGGTGGTGTTGTCGGCGGTGGGTGCGCCGAGTTGTCTTGCATTTTCCGCTAGTGTGGTTATGGCATCGTTTAGTCGGCTATTATTTAATTTTGCACCTATTTGTGCATCGTCGAGTGGCCCCCAAAATCCATCGGAACATAGTAGAATAATATCGCCTTCAGTTAGTATCACTTCCTTGCTTAAATCAACTTCGGGTTCTTTAGCGAGCATTCCAACGCAACGGGTAATATAATTGCGCATCGGGTGGGTGCTAACCTTGCTTAAACTGATTTCACCATTTTTGTATAAGTCTTCTACATAGGAGTGATCTTGGGTGCGATAAATAGATAAACCATGACGAAATAAATAACAACGGCTGTCACCAATATGTGCCCACCATGCGCTACCATTTTGAATTAAGCATAGTACCGCCGTGGTGCCGGGCTCAACGGGTGGTATTTGTTCGCGGCCGACGGCCATAACATCGTTGTGTGCTTGCAGTAATGCCCCTTCAATAAAATCAAATGGATCTGGGATAGGCATCGGTGAATTTTGTAATGCTTTTTCGACTGTATCAATTAAAGTTTGTGCCGCCAGTTCACCTTTGGGTCGTCCGCCCAAACCATCACCTAAAATTAAAACTGCACCATAATCGTATTCGATATACCCGACACGGTCCTGATTGTTTTTGCGATCGCCTTGCAGGCTGACTTGGCTGACTTCAAATTGCATAATGGTTTATATTTTATGGTTAACGCTTTAAGTTCGGGTTGGTTAAGGCTTCAATAAAGTTTTCTATATTTTGTGGCCGTAAAATGGGGTCAACTTCCATTGCCCAATCAATGGCTACGAGTAACGGTTTTGAATATTTTTTCTTAAACGCATTGACCGCAGGTTTTAAGGTGTCGCGCTCGCGCCGCTTGGTAGACGATAACGGTGGCGCACCTTCGATGCAGGCGCGAAGGGTTGCGCCAATCGCATAAATATCAGTCCAAGGGCCAACATAACCACCGGGATCCAGTTGCTCGATAGGTGAAAAACCGGGGGTGATAACTTGGTTGGCCTGAAACTGACGGGTTTGCATCATTTCATGTGCCGCACCAAAGTCGAGTAGTAACGGGTTAGCGCCTTCACGTAAATGAATATTGCCGGGCTTTATATCTAAATGGAGTAAGCCATTCTGGTGGATAGTTTTTAAACCGTCCAACAAGGGAAGGAACACGGCCATTAAAAATTGTTCGCTCATGTTGCCGTCATGACGTTTAATATAACTTTGTAAGTTAATCCCTTCTTCGTATTCCATTACCATGTAAACGGTACCATTGGCACGAAAGAAGCTAATCACGTTTACAATATTGGGATGCTTTAAATTTGAAAGCGTATTGGCTTCCTGAAAGAACAAGCGTTGGCCATGACCAAATTTATCACCACAATTGGAATTTAATGCACTAATATGCAAATTACGGGTACGGGTTGCCAGTTTAGTCGGCATGTATTCTTTAATGACGACCTCTTTGTCGTAGGTATTGTCTTTTGCGAGATAAACAATACTAAAACCACCGCCTCCGAGGGTTCGGGTAATGGTGTAGTTATCCACCACGGTGTTAGGGGGTAATTCATTTTCGAAGTCAGTCATCTTGTGGAATTATAGCTGTTTTTTAGTGAATAAATATATAAGATAATCAGGCTAACTGGATATGAACAGTGAAAGGAATTTATTAATGACTCAAAGTATGACCGCTTTTGCAAGAACTGAAGCTACGCTAGATGAGCTAAGCATCACTCTGGAGCTGCGCAGTGTTAACCACCGCTATCTGGATATGTCGATCCGCGCACCGGAAAGTGTGCGTGAAATTGAACAAACGTTACGCAATATGCTGTCAAAAAAACTCAGTCGGGGTAAAGTTGAATTAAATATTCGGCTACAAATAAATTCAACGTCGGATAACTCGCGTGACTTGCAACTTAATGTCGATTTAATAAAACAACTATCAATGGCTTGTGAAACCATCAACCAACATTTTACTTCCGTAGAGAAGGCCAAGGTGAACCCACTTAATGTATTAAACTGGCCGGGCGTGATGCAAGAACAGCAAATCAATACAAAAGCATTGCAACAAACTGTTATTGCCTGTTTAAGCGAAGCGTTGGATGAGTTTATTGCCAATAGACAACGTGAAGGTGAAAAGTTAGTGGCCATGTTGATATCGCGTTGTGATGAAATGGAAAAAATAGTGCGCCATGTAGAACAAATTATTCCTACTATTTTAGATGCGCGTAAACAGAAAATTATGGCTAAGTTAGCTGAGTTTAATATTGAACATGACGACAAACGTATCGAACAGGAAATGGTACTACTTGCACAAAAAATGGATGTTGCAGAAGAAACAGATCGCCTAGGTGCACACTTAAGCGAGGTACGAAACGTGTTAAAGCAAACAAAACCCGTGGGGCGGCGGCTAGACTTTTTAATGCAGGAACTCAATCGTGAGGCGAATACCCTAGGTTCAAAATCAGTTGATACCAAAACGACCCGCGCATCGGTAGATTTAAAAGTGTTGATCGAGCAAATGCGAGAGCAGGTACAGAATATCGAGTAATTTTCAGGTTACTATTGGTGATGCAGAGAAATTGATTACTTCCGTTTCAAGACCGACGATTAAAAATCGTTTATCAAAACTTGTTGCAGATGATTTGCTTGTACGTCATGGTAAAGCGCGTGGTACTTGGTACAGTAAACCAGAATAAATTTTTTAGTTTGAACAATGATTATTATGTGGAGAATATCGAGTGAAATCCCCTTATAGCGGCCAGTTATATATTTTTTCGGCACCGTCGGGTGCAGGTAAAACCAGTTTGGTTGAGGCTTTGCTAAAATCGACAACGGGTATTGCTGTTTCGGTATCGCATACTACGCGGGCGATGCGTCCGGGTGAAGAAAATGGCGTGCATTATCATTTTGTCGGCACAACAGCATTTGAACAAATGGTCGACGCGAAAGCCTTTTTGGAATATGCCAAGGTGTTTGATAATTATTACGGTACTTCGCAGCAGGCGGTAGAAGAACAGCTAAGTCAAGGCGAAGATATTATTCTGGAAATAGACTGGCAGGGCGCGCAGCAAGTGCGCAAGTTAATGCCTTATGCGATTTCCGTTTTTATTTTGCCGCCATCGCGTGATGCACTTGAACATCGCTTAAATGCACGGGGTCAGGACTCGGCCGAAATCATTGCCCGGCGAATGCGCGATGCGACTGCCGATATGGCACATTACGATGAGTTTGATTACCTTATTATTAATGATGACTTTGACGAGGCAACCCGACAGTTGGGCGCAATTGTTTTGGCGCAACGGCAGCGTCTTGAGGTACTCAGGCAGCGTGAACAGGCAACATTAGCAGGGTTATTAGAGTAAATATTAGATATTCAATGGCATCGCTAGCGATTTACGTGCGATGACGCTATACTATCAGGTTCAAATTTTAGAATGTTGCTTGTATAATGGTATTCTAAAATGCCCAGTATATTATTTATAAGTTATTGATTCCCGGAGTAAAAACTACATGGCACGCGTCACCGTTGAAGATTGTTTAGAAAATGTAAAAAATCGTTTTGAATTGGTTCTTATCTCCTCAAAACGCGCACGTCAAATTAGTCAGGGTGCAGAGCCATTGGTTGAGTTGGAAAATGATAAGCCGACCGTGGTTGCCTTGCGTGAAATTGCTGAAGGTTTAATCGATGCCGCTATTTTAGACGAGAAGGAAGTTGAAAGTGCCGAATGGGGAAATGACGAAGACGTTGTCGAAGGTCAGGACGGTGAAGTGACTGCCGAATCGGCTGCAACGGCAGAAACAACAGACTCCTCCGATGGTGAAATTGATGTGGCGGCTGCACTGGCGGCGGCTTTAGCGGTTGATTTGGGTGTACCTGCTGTTGACGATTCGGCTAATGATAGTACTAGTACCGTAAGCAAAGATGATTCGGTCAGTGATGAATCAGCTTCAGCGGAAGATAACTAAAAATTTACCTATAACTTAGGGGAGTACCCGGGTTATCGCTAATTCAATGCAGGATATCCCTCAACCGAGGGAATTCATTAATTCAGGTTCTGAACCTGAGCCAATTTCTTTTCGAATCGGCCATCTTTGTGAAATGCTCGACGAGTATCTCGAACAGGATCAAGTTACCGAAATATATCAAGCGTATTTATTCAGTGCCGAAGCGCACGAAGGCCAGCGTCGTGTAAGCGGTGAAGCCTATATTTTTCATCCTCTCTCGGTTGCCCAAATATTAACGGAAATGCGAATGGACCATCGTAGTATTATTGCTGCGTTGTTACATGATGTTATTGAAGACACCGAACATGGTAAGGAAACCATCAAAAAGAAATTTGGAGACGAAGTAGCGACACTGGTTGATGGTGTCAGCAAACTCACCCATATCACCTTTGAAAGTAAGGCCGAAGCACAGGCCGAAAATTTCAGAAAAATGATGCTGGCGATGGTGGAAGACATCCGCGTTATTTTAATCAAGTTGGCGGATCGTTTACATAACATGCGTACACTCGGTGTAATGCGCCCAGATAAACGTCGGCGTATTGCGCGTGAAACGTTAGAAATTTATGCGCCCATCGCCAACCGTTTAGGCATGAACCAAATGCGTTTGGAACTGGAAGATCTGGGTTTTAAGGCGATGTATCCTATGCGCTCAAGAGTGTTAGCCGAAAATGTAAGAAAGGCGCGCGGCAATCGAAAAGAACTGATTAATAAACTTGAACAGTCCATTCATACTCGTTTAGATGAGCTGAGCTTGTTGGGTAGAATCATTGGCCGACAAAAGCATCTCTATAGTATTTATAAAAAAATGCACGATAAAAAATTATCTTTCATTGAGGTGATGGATGTTTATGCCATTCGTATTATCGTTGACAATGTGGACATGTGTTACCGCATGTTAGGGGCTATTCATAATTTATTTACTCCGGTTCCGGGTAAATTTAAAGACTATATTGCCATTCCAAAGGCCAATGGCTATCAGTCTTTACATACTGTTTTATACACACAGTATGGCGTTGCTATTGAAATACAAATTCGAACTGAAGATATGAACAAGGTAGCGGATGCTGGCATTGCCGCACACTGGCTTTATAAAAGTAATGCTGAATCAACGGACAATAATGCGCAAGTGCGAGCCAGAGAATGGTTGCGTGGCGTGTTAGAAATTCAACAACATGCCGGTAACTCAATGGAGTTTCTGGAAAATGTTAAAATTGATTTATTCCCTGATGAAGTTTATGTTTTTACCCCCAGTGGTGATATTCTGGTGTTACCGCGCGGTGCCACCGCCATTGATTTTGCCTATGCGGTACATACCGATGTGGGCAGCCAATGTGTGGCAGTCAAAATTGATCGGCGTTTAATGCCGTTGCGTACCGAACTTTATAATGGCCAAACGATTGAAGTCATTACCGCACCGGGTGCGCAGGCTAACCCCAGTTGGTTGGAGTTTGTTAAAACGGCTAAGGCTCGCACCAATATTCGTGCACTATTAAAAAACTTACAGTTTGATGAATCGGTTGAATTGGGGCGACGTTTATTAAATCGTAATCTAGAAGCCTTTGGTTCCTCGCTAGAACAAATATCAGACAGTGCAATTACAACGGCATTAAAAGAACTTAATTTTCAGAACTTCAATGATCTTTGTGCCGAAGTAGGTATTGGTAATCACATTCCTATGATGGTGGCGCGTGCATTGGTTGGCTCTGCGGATACGCTTGAAAACTTAAATCACGATCAAAATAACGAAAAGAATTCCGGTCAACGGCAAACAAGGCGACCACTGATGATTCAGGGAACCGAAGGCACGGTCGTATCTTTTGCAAAATGTTGTTTGCCGATCCCCGGTGATAATATAATTGGTTTTATCAGTGTGGGGCGCGGTATTGTGGTACATTCGCAAGCATGTAAAAACTTAAGTGACTTTAAGAGCAAGCCGGAAAAATGGATTGACGTTGAATGGGAGCCGGACTTAAATCGTGATTTTTCAACCTATATCCGACTGATGGTTAAAAATCAGCGTGGTGTGCTAGCAACCATTGCCGCTATCGTTTCAGATTTAAAATCGAATATACTCAACGTTGATATAGAAGAACGTGATGGTATACATTCGTCAATGACCTTAACAGTTGAAGTGAAGGACAGAAAACACCTTGCAAGAGTAATGCGACGGCTAAAATCCATTAATATGGTTGATCGTATTCATCGAATTAGGCAGTAATTTTAAAAAGGAAAAAGCATGGCAAGAGAAATTATTCACACCGACAAAGCACCTAAAGCTATCGGTACTTATTCACAAGCCGTTAAAATTGATAATACCGTTTATTTGTCTGGGCAAATACCGTTAGTACCTGAAACAATGGAACTGGTGGAAGGTGATATTAAAGTACAAATTCAACGCGTGTTTGATAATCTAAAGGCCGTTACTCAAGCAGCCGGTGGTGATTTAAAAGATATTGCCAAGCTGAATATCTTTTTAACTGACTTAAGCCACTTTCCCATTGTTAACGAAACCATGGCAGAATATTTTGTAGAACCTTATCCTGCGCGCGCAGCCATTGGGGTAGCATCGCTGCCCAAAGATGCACAGGTTGAAATGGATGCAGTGATGGTTGTTGGATAAATTAAAATTAAAAAGTTAGCCACGGAGGATACAGAGGACACAAAGGTTTTATTGTTGTGAATACATAAACAAAGTATTTGCACCGTCATACCCGTGCAGGCGGGTATCCATAAAATATAAATAAAAGCTAATTTTACTGGCTGGATTCCCGCCTTCGCGGGAATGACGAAAGTATGAAGTGAGTTCATTACATCTTTGATAGTTCTTCTTAAAGATTATTTCTAATTTAACCCCCATAACAAATATAAAAGGCGTAGGCCCTAAAGTTGCCGAAAAGCTTACTAAGCTTGGGATTGTTTCTGCACAGGATTTATTATTCCATTTACCTTATCGTTATGAGGATCGCACTCGTATTGTGCCTATTGGTAGCTTACGTGTGGGTGACCATGCGGTTATACAAGGTACTATCGAGCTTACCGAAATTAAATTTGCACGTAAACGTATGTTGATCTGCCGAGTACGTGATGGTTCTGCGTTATTAGTATTACGGTTCTTTCATTTTACTCAAAGTCAAAAATCAAATTTAGCACGCGGTAAAACCATTCGTTGTTTTGGTGAAGTACGTCGTAGTGGTAGTCATTTAGAAATGACGCATCCTGAATACACAATTTTATCTGAATCGCAGGCAGGCACCGATTTGTCTGAAGCGGTAGAGGAAACACTTACCCCTGTTTATCCGGTAACAGAGGGCGTACACCAAATCAGTTTGCGCAACATGGTCAATTATGCGTTCGATTTATTAAATACAGGTACGTTAACGTTAGATGATTATCTTCCCACAACGCTGCTAGAAAAATATCAATTCGCCAGTTTAAAAGATGCACTTCAATTTGTGCATTATCCTTCACCGGATGTGTCGCTAGCGGACTTACAAGACAATCAACACTCAATGAAACAGCGTTTAATTTTTGAAGAATTGTTAACTCATATACTTAGCCTTAGACAGTTGCGCGCAAGGGTCAAAGAAAAACCGGCCTGTGTGATTGAGTTACCACAAGAAAAAACAAATATCTTTAAAAATAATTTACCGTTTGCATTAACCAACGCACAACAGAGGGTAGTTATGGATATTCAAAACGATTTAGTAAAGCCCTTCCCCATGCAGCGTTTAATTCAAGGCGATGTGGGTTCAGGTAAAACAGTCGTGGCGGCGATTGCCGCGTTGCAAGCGATTGAATCGGGTTATCAGGTTGCCATTATGGCTCCAACAGAAATATTAGCCGAACAGCATTATACTAATTTTATAAACTGGTTTGAGCCGTTAGGTATTAAGGTTGCGTGGTTAAGCGGTAAGTTAAAAGTTGCGCCACGTCGAGAAGCTATGGCATTAATAGAATCGGCAGAAGCCGCTATTGCCATTGGCACACATGCCTTGTTTCAGGATGAGGTTGTATTTAAAAGATTAGCATTGGTGATTATTGACGAGCAGCACCGTTTTGGAGTGCATCAACGTTTGGCATTAAGGAACAAAGGTGTAAGCAATGATAATGGTGAACAGCGTTCTCCCCATCAACTTATTATGACTGCAACGCCTATTCCAAGAACACTCAGCATGACAGCCTATGCCGATTTGGATTGTTCCATCATTGACGAGCTACCACCGGGACGAACGCCAGTGGATACCGTGGTGTTACCCGATACACGCCGAGTTGAAATTATCGAGCGTATTATTAAAGCCTGCCAACAAGGTCGGCAAGTATATTGGGTTTGTACTTTAATTGAAGAATCGGAAGTGTTGCAATGTCAGGCAGCCGAGAACACCTATAAAGAATTAAGCGAAGCCTTCCCGGATCTAAAAATAGGTTTAGTGCATGGTCGGATGAAGCCAGAACAAAAAGAACAGGTGATGTCGGCATTTAAAAATGCCGAGTTACAATTATTAATTGCAACCACGGTGATCGAAGTGGGAGTGGATGTACCCAATGCCAGTTTAATGGTAATAGAAAATGCCGAACGTTTAGGTTTGTCGCAACTACACCAGTTGCGTGGCCGAGTCGGGCGTGGCAAACAGGCCAGTGCTTGTGTACTTATGTATCGCGCACCATTGTCACAAAATGCAAGAACACGACTCGACACCATGCGCCAAACCAACGATGGTTTTAAAATTGCACAAAAAGACTTGGAAATACGTGGGCCAGGTGAAGTACTCGGTACAAGACAAACGGGTTTACAATTACTAAAAATTGCCGATCTGCAACGTGATGCAGCGCTTATTCCTAAAGCCAGTCAGGCAGCGGAAGAACTGGAACTGAAACATCCCGAAAACATTGCACCGCTAATCCAACGTTGGCTAGGTGATGCAAGCCGTTATGCGGATGTGTAGTTTGGGGTCAGAGTAAAAACT
>CAYYLL010000038.1:0-27789 GCA_964472525.1 uncultured Thioalkalispiraceae bacterium
CACTATTCAATGATTCAATCGCATTCGTCGTATAAATCGCTTTTCTAATGTCCTGGGGATAATTAAACAGGGTATTCAGGTTGTGCCAGTGAGCACGCCAGCTTTTGCTGATTTGAGGATATTTATCATCCCAGCGTTCAGAAAATTGTTCGAGGGCAAGCAAGGCCTCTTCTTCGGTAGCGGATTGGTAGATCTGTTTTAAATCCGAGGTAACCGGTTTGTAGTCTTTCCAGGGGACAAATTTAATCGAGTTACGCACCATGTGCACGATGCACAGCTGGATTTGTGTTTCTGGGAAGGTGGTAGTAATCGCATCCGGGAAGCCTTTTAAGCCATCCACACAGGCAATTAAAATATCTTTCACGCCCCGGTTTTGAAGTTCGGTGAGGACATTAAGCCAGAATTTGGCCCCTTCATTTTCTGATAGCCACAGACCCAGCAGCTCTTTCTGGCCCTCCATATTTACGCCCAGCACGAGATAAACGGCTTTGTTGATGACCCGCTTATCCTGTCGGATTTTGAGCACGATGCAGTCCAGATAAACAATGGGATAAATCGCATCGAGTGGCCGAGACTGCCACTCGATGACGTGCTCCATGACCGCATCCGTGACCTTTGAGATCAGGCTGGCTGAGACATCGGCATCGTACATTTCTTTGAAGGTTTTGACGATTTCGCGGGTGGTCATGCCCTGAGCGTACAAAAATAAGATCTTGTCACTCATCGAAGTAAAACGGCGCTGCTTTTTCTTGACTAATTCCGGCTCAAAATTACCGTTGCGATCCCGGGGGGTCTTCAGCTCAAATGCGCCATCTTCGGTTTGCAGCGTTTTGCTGGTGAAGCCATTACGGCTGTTATCGGTGTTGGCTTTTTCGTGCCGGGAATAGCCCAGATGGTCGTCCAGTTCGGCATTTAACGCCGCTTCCACCGTGATCTTGGTCAGCATTTGCCTGAACTCATTTAAATCTTGTTCAGTTTTGATGTTTTTAGCCGCGGCCTGAGCAATGACCTGGAGTTCGTCTTTATTCATGATGTCTATCCTCTCCCAATGGTGGGGTTAATGATAGACAGTTACACAGAAAAGTTTACAGCCTCTTTAATTACTCCCCTTATACTGACTTTCTCCTCACAAGTGAAAAAGAATGGATTTGATTTTAGAAGATTATAACTTCGTATCTTCACTGACTTCACTTAAGCCAAATACCCACATAATCAGAGATTTACCAGACACCATAAAGATATTACTGAGACAGTAGTGATTGAGAATCTAATTTTTCTAACTTGGAATCCTAAATAGATCTACTACCAACTAAATATATTACAGTAATTATTATTCGTTAATAATTTCACTATATATTTTTAATTCATCTTGAGAATATCTTTCTATACTATATTTTTCTAGTATATATTTCCTGGCTGCTCGCCCTATTTGTTTTATTAATTGTTGATTATTGATCACATATTCTATACTTTTAGCAATACTCATGTAGTCTGTATTAGTGAGATACCCTGTCTTTTTATGTTGTACTATTTCTCTTATTCCAGAAACATCTGAACCAATTACTAATTTACCGCAACTCATCGCCTCTAAGAGACTCTTTGGACACCCTTCATAAAACGAAGGTAAAATAACAATGTTATACTCTCCAAGTATCAGAGGTAAATCATCATTATTTCTCTTCCCCAGAAACCTCACATCCGCATTGATTTCCTTCGTTTGTTTTTTTAAGTTCTCGATTAACTCGCCATCTCCAATAATATCTAATCCAACTTCCTTTAACTTACATGCCTCAATGGCAGCTGATATATTTTTTTCTCGGCTCAATCTGCCAAAATATAATATTCTAGTAGCATTAACCTGTTTTATATCTGTATATGGCTTAAATTTGTCCGTGTCAACATAATTTGGAATAACTGCTATCTTTTTCTCTTTTATTTTAAAAGTTTTTTTGACGAATTCCTTATCCTCTTCTGAAGTCAGGATCACTTTATTGGCGCTTTTATATGCAAGCAGGGAAATCAGGTAAATCATAACTTTCCATGCTAAGGGCTTTTTTTCTAAAACACCTGTTTTATAGTGTTCATAACCACATCTTAAAACAAATGGTTTTTTATGTGTCCAATGTAAGAACATAGGAATCCACGCGCCTAGCATCTGATTACTTTTTAAGACATCGCACTCATATATTTTATTTTTATGCCTATATGCCTCAACAATAGAATAAAAAAACACTGACAACCTTGATGCTGTTTTTTTTTCATCTATGAGCAATGGAATGATCTCTATATTATCAGTTTCACAATAACATTCCATATCCTGCAGACCACCATAAGTAAATATCTTTATATGAATGTTATTACTTGAATAGTATTTGTACAACTGCATTTCCCTTGACAAAAGGCCCGTTTTTTTCCATTTCCTCAACGATACTCCAAAAGTAAAAAACATGCATATTGAACCGCATGATTTTTTTTTAGTATTGTTCATTAATGGGAACCGCTTCGCACCATATTTCACCCCATCTTATTTCCTTATATGTTATTTTTAATCCTGACTCTTCTAATTCTGATTCAAACTCTTCTATTGTATATTCAGTATAGTGCGTTTTATCTAGTCTATATTCAATTCCCACTTCCTTCATAAGCGGCACTCTCCAGTCTCTTTCATACAGTGGCACTCTTAACAGCCATTTTTTCGGTCTTATTATTTTTCGAGCCCGAGTTAGAAACTCTACTCTATTCATTATATGTTCTAAAACGTTTGACATAACAGCGACATCAAATCTCTCAGTTGGAAGTGACGTTAGCACATCACCTTGAATAAATTGTAAATTTCTTAATTTATATCTATTTATTGCTCGATTGTAACTTTTGTCATTAATCTCCATACCAGTCACTTTTGCACCAGCCAAAGCAATGTCATATGATAAATCACCATTCCCACACCCAATATCTATAACACGTTCTCCCTTATTTAATCTCCTAATGAAAAATTCATGATAGTTGGTTAGCCTATGTTTTGGGTGTATACCATTATCATATTTTATCGCTGCTTTTGAAGTAAGTTGGTATAGTCGCCTTTCCAACTCCAGTAGCATCAATAATTTTTCTTTGGGGTTTCTTGAAAACGAAAATGATATTATTTCTAATGTTAGAATGTTAACTAACACTTTCCATGGAACAATTCTCATCGGTAAAGACAACGTCCCTAAGACTTTTATTATTAAATCTATATTTATTCTCATTATTAATGTTTATACTTTCTGATATATTTTATATATCATGTGCCCATAGTCATTAAGCCAGCAGGTGTTTCGATCAATTAAAGAAAATGGGATACGCCATGGTTTCTTTTTTATCCATACCAAACTTGATACCTCATCAGCAATTCCTTTTGCTGCGTCGTAACATCCCTCTTTTATTATCTTTAGGGGCAATCCAGAAAAAAGAGCTGACATTTCTCCGGAATCAAAAGATCTCTGATAGAAGTTATTTTCATTAACGATTGTTTTCGTATCTATATTGTTCCTTATAATTGACTTTCTTAATCTATTTGTAAATGGTACTGAGAAATACAAGAGACCACCTTTTTTGGTTATCCTTGTTGCTTCCTGTATTATTTTCCGAGTCTCACTAATGTCAAAAAAATGTTCTATTACTCCAAGGCTAACATAGGCATCAAAAGTATCATCAGTGTAATCTGTATTTCTAACATCCATCTTTCTAACAGACAAACCTATGCTATTTAAATGCTCGACAGTTCTTGTGGCCGAATCAATTCCCTCAATTTTAAACCCCATTCTCTTTAAAGCACTCACTATTGCACCAGTACCACAACCAGCCTCAAGAACAGAACAACCAGCCTCAAGTTTTTCCACCAGGTCATTTAGATACCATGGTATCTTTACATTTTTTAGCTGTCTATTTACATGGTGGCTCCAATGGTCATCCCAGAAATTATCATCTGGCTTATCACCCAACCAAACCAATACACCATCCACTACAACCCTATCGTTCATGGTATTTCCAAATTAAATTTGATCATTATTCATGTTACACGGCTATTCATTAACAAGTAAGTAAAGATGTCCCATTCACCTATGACTTGGAGTAATAATTTTATGATAAGGTAATCACCCCATTATTAGCTATGCCAAAAGTAGAGTTCATGCACTATCAGCATTTATTTCGGTGGTAACCTACCATTGGCCTTGTGAGCCATTCATTATTGTCGAACCAAAGCCACACCGTGTCGCATAGTCCCGTACTTCCATTATCGGGTTAAACCGGTACTGGCTTAACCAGCTGTATCGCACGCCGGTTGTAACGTTCGACGTAAGCATTCTGTTGAGGATTACCGAGTTGGATAAACTCAACCTGTATGTCATGTTTGTTTGTCCATTGTTCCTGCGCCTGACTAATGAACTCCGGACCGTTATCACTGCGCAGTTTGTCCGGTTTACCTCGCCATTCGATGATTTGATCCAGTGCGCGAATAACACGCACCGCAGGGAGTGAAAAGTCAGCCTCGATACCCAGACCCTCTCGGTTAAAATCATCGATGACGATTGAACAATCGAAACGTGCGGCTATCAGACAGCCGGCATGAAATCCATTGACAGGTCTGGTCGGCACATTAGGCACGGCCAGCAGTACAGGCTTCTCCCACTCGATTCGTCGTTCTGGGTTTTATCCGTGAGTCAACGCTAACTCTTTGTAAATCCGGTAGATGCGCTTGTGGTTCCAGCCAAAACCTTTGACATTACGCAGGCAATCCCGGCACAGCCCAAAGCTCCAGTCCTTCTAATTATATGTTAATCGAATCAACCAATCAGCAATCTCCGCGTTCTCATCCAACAGAATCGGCTGGTACGATAACAGGTTTCGCTGACGTTTGGTTTACGAGAAAACTCTACTTTTGACCTCCGCTAATTTTCGGGGTGATTACTATCTTACCGAGTAGACAACTATCCAGACAGAGGGGGTTTATACAATATTATAGATTTTAAGTGTAACCATTTTCGAAAATACTCCATCAAACCAGGTATTTTTGGGCAACGATCTTCCCTGTTTTGAGTCGGATTTTCCTGGCCAATTGTGTTTGTTAGATTAAACGCTGGGACACTAGTGATTCATATTAATAATGATGATTCTACCAATTTGCATTTAAGTATATTTTTAAACCTTTTATTTACTTATAATTTCCATAGATTTTATACTAATTACACTGCAAGACACATCTATATGCTTATGTGTTCCATACTTTTCGTATACATTTTGGCCATTTCATCCGCAAGTATTTTCCAATCATATTTTTTCACATCCCTTGCGGCTGACTTAGTAATCATTCCCCTTAATTTTTTATTATGAATTAAGATGTCAAAATTTGAAACATATTCATCAACGCATTGTGATTTAACTAACATTCCATTTTTTGCATGCTTTACAATATCTGTAGCCATTCCAACATTCGCACTAATAACAGGAACACCACTCGCCCATGACTCTGCAATCTGTCTTGGCCCACCCTCTACTCTAGAAGTAATCAGATAATAATCTAATACTTTATAGTATTTAACTATATCGTTTGGATTGCTTAAACAATGATGAATATATTTAATATTATGCCTTTGCAAGTTATTTTTAACAAACCCTCTTGACGGCCCCGTCAACAAAGCAACTATATTATATTTAACTGATAACTTTTCTAAAACATCACAAAATATATCGGGTCCTTTTATTAATTTCGGCTCATTACCTTCCCCCCAACCTATACCATCTTTTTGAAATGAGCCAATAACAATACTATCCTTTGATATACCCAGATCTTCCCGCATATTTAGTGGTCGCACAAAACACTCTTTCTCAAATAAACTTGCATCAATGCCAATTGGAATTATTACTATTTTATTCTTATTTATTCCAAGTTCAATCAATTGATTTTTTGTTGTAGAGCATGATGTGTGCCAGATATCCACATATCTATCATTATCTAATATGTCATCTATTCTTTCATCACCGTCTACAATATGATACCAGGTAACAATAATTATATTGCTATTGTTTTTCCTGATATTAGCCAGCGAAGAATAAAATGTATTTATAGATGCATAATGCACAACAGAATTACGTATGCCAATATCTGACAAGGATATTTTAAATTTATATTGTTTAATATGTTTCTTTATTTCTTGACCTAAAGTAAAAATTACCCAATTTTTACTTTCCACAATATAATATATTTCGCTTAGACAAACTTTATTGCTACAGAACCCAATTAAATTTTTTACGACATGCTTTATCATAATTAAGTTTTCTTAAAAAAATAATTTAAATGGCTTATTGTGAACGATATAATTTTCTCCATACTTATAGCCAGTTTAAGCATAATTGTCCTCCTTAGGGCATAAACAAACTCATTCTCTTCCTTCTTTTTTATAGATTTTTGTTTTAATTTTTTTGAAAAATTAATATATGCAAAAGCTACTTGTTGAATACTAGAGACGCTTATATTGTCTACATAATATGCATATCTACGTTCAATCTCTTTTAAACATTCAGGTATTTCAATTTCACGATCGAATAAAATTCCTGCTTTGCCTATTATTTCTTTATTTGATCCACTATTAATTGCTATACATGGCAACCCCGAATGCAACCCTTCTAATATCGAATTTGAACACGATTCGTATTTAGATGCGGAAATAAATATATCTTTTTCTCGTAGTTTCTTTGATAAATCAATGGAATTTATCGCAGCTGTCATTTTGATGTTTTTGAATTCTACCGGTGAGTTTCCTACAAATTCCAAATCGTATTTTGAAAAATCCAAATTAGCATCAAGCCATTTATATATCTCAAAACCTTTATTTAAATTAACAGACCAACTTGTAGCAATTAATTTGACTTTTCCACCGAATATCTCGCTAGCGGAATCCTTTCTAAAAAACAGCTCACTATCTGGTGCATTATGACATACTATATTTTCTAAAAATTTTTTTTCTATTACATTATTCTCTTTAGAGTAAAAAGACTGAAATATTGTTCCGTCTGCCAAATATTTATTTGCAATTCTAACCAATAAATCTCGCAAATCCAATTTGTTGTTATTATTGTATGCTTTCATTGGTCCATCTATTCTATGTATGTAGATTTTTTCTTGAAATTTATTTTTTATGTCTAAAACTTCAAGTATATTATGATGACTATTAAACAATATAACGTCTGCTTTAAATGGATCATCCTCATAGCTATTTAGCATAACAAATTGTTTTTTAAGTGCCAGCAAAAACTGATTCCCCCCGCCACCTTTATGATTTATTTGAAGCGTGAATAGTATATTTATCTTCAATTTTTATAATTTAGGTGAGTTTTGTTAGCACGATTAGACAGAACAGCATTAATGTGTCACTACAACTGTTGCTCACATAGAATCGCATATGTTTTAGATTCCCGCAACAAGCAATCATGTGTGCCTATTGCCTCAACGCTACCATGATTCATAACAACAATTTTATCTGCATTTTTAATAGTTGAGATTCTATGCGCAATTATAATTGCAGTACTATCTTTCAAGATATTATCAATCGCAACTTTAACAGTTTTTTCTGAATATGAATCGAGAGCACTTGTTGCTTCATCAAGTATTAGTATCATGGGGTTATTTACAACTGCTCGAGCTATAGAAATTCTCTGCCTTTGACCTCCTGACAGTTTCAAACCTCTATCACCGACTGTCGTATCATAACCATCCTGTAACTCCAAAATAAATTCGTGAGCATTTGCTATTTTTGCAGCATGTATTACTTGTTCTCTAGTTATCATCTCATTGGAAAATGAAATATTATTGTATATTGTGTCATTGAACAGCAAACATTCCTGAGGAACAACACCAAATAGTTTTCTATATGGCATTACTTGACACTCTTTGATCGGGATTCCGTCAACTAATATACTTCCCGCACCCACATCATAAAATCTAAGTAATAGATCAACAAATGTTGATTTGCCGGCTCCACTAGGCCCTACCAACGCGACAACTTCCCCTTTGTTTATGTCCAGTGATATATTATTTATTGCTACTGTTTTTCCATAAGAAAAAACAATATTTTTTATTTCCAGTTCTCTATTAAATGTATCTTTTAATATCACACCATCCTTAATATCAGACTCTGACGATAAAATAGCGTTTACTCGCTCAAAAGATGCTGTTACAGCATGCGCCCATGTTAGACTAACAGCAAGATTATTTATTGGGGAAATAATCAATTTGCCGATCAACAGGAAAAGTAAAAATCCTGATAAGTTCAAACCACCACTCCTAATTTCCAGAATTCCAACAATGAGTATTCCGAGCATTGACAATGAATCTATAAATGCTCTCGTTGGTTGTTCAATTCGTCTAACTAAGCCTTGTCTAAAATCCGCATTTGAAGCATCAATCACACGAGCATGCATTCTTTTTTCCTCGAGTTCTTCTGCCCCAAATGATTTTATAACCCGAATAGTTGTTAATAACTCCTGTATTGAGGATGTTAAAGCTGCCTGATAATCATAAAAACCTCGTTCGACTTTTTTAACCGGTCCTTTTAGTACCCTTGTAAATATTAATTGCAATAAAATAATTACTATTACAGCAAACGCCATAAAAATACTGGTGCTAAACAAATACATGCTATACATTAATATTAGAGTGCTATTATAAACAAAGCTCTTTATTAAAGGTCCAACCCCATGAGCAGTATTTGTTGCATCCAGTATAATTCTTGAAATCAATTCGCCTGATCGATTATTTAACACAAATGATAAATTCTGAAATAATATATGTGAAATCACTTCAGAACGCACATGGGTTGTTGCTCTCGCCCTAATCAATCTACCAACCACTTCTGACAAATAATTAAATACGCTAACCAAAAATGATATAACTATAAACACAAGCGACAATGCACTTAATGACTTCCATATATCATCATCACCATACGTCAAATTATCATCGATCAGTGATTGTACAATCGACCCTAATTTATTTAAATTGAATATTTCTTGCACACCCGAATCTGCGCTTACATTTGATTCTACTGGCTTAGTATTGGCATCTTGTGATGTAACTACAACATTTACGAACCCCGAGAGAATAGCTGGCTGTAAGGTGGCAAAAATCGTAGCAATTAACGATATTAATATTAACAATACCAATAATTTACCTTGCGGTTTTGCATATATTAATAGGATTTTTATTAAGGAGATTTTATTGTTCAACTTATTATTCATCTGCAAATATTTATTTATATATAAACAGTATTATTAATTTATTTACTAACCAAAATTACCTGGTTTCTCGGTATTTTGAACAATATCGAGTAAAACCAAACAAGATAAGTTACAAAGTTTTTTCCTCCAGAGATCTTCGTGTACTTGTCTAATCTAATATACGAGGCATTTAATTCATACAGTACTTTATCGATATCACTGTTTGAAATAAAGTTCAGTGATTCAAAAAATTCTGAATACCTTCCCCTTGCCTTTAGCACTAAACGAGCTAGTGTTTTAGATAATTTTGGTGGGAATGTATATGATTTATAATGTTGTTCTTCCGGATAATAATAGTTGGGTGTTTCTAACAAGGCATTGCCACCAGACTTCAGCACTCTATAAATTTCATGTATAGATTTCCTTATATCATCGACATGCTCAAGCACTGTAAAACATATAACAACATCAAACATACCATCATCGAATGGTAAGCACTCCAGCTTAGACTGCTTCAGTCTTTCAGCAGGCAATGAATATAATTCTGCTTTCCTTTGGAGAATTTTAAATGCATCCACATATGGTTCAATCGCATAGGCATTTACTTCGCTAATTGAATTATGTAAATAAAATAATTCCGCTCCCGTACCAGCACCCGCCACCAAAACACTCTTCCCTTCAAGGTGCACCTCACATTTCACCAACATATCAATTACTTTTTTTCCGATCACTTCCTCTTCATGTATTCGTATACTATTATATCGTTCTTCCCAATCATATAACTTAAGCGTATCAAGATAATATGTTTTATAGTATTCACGTAACATCTTACGTATCACTTGTTGTTTTTCTAAATCCATATTCATACTTTCTTACAGACAAAAAAATATCCCGTATTTATATAAAAATTATTTCTAAATAATATCTTATCCAGATAAAGAAATAATATTCGTGAAAATTTTAGCACTTTTCTTATAGATTTATTTAATACCGTATCTTCTACTTGGTATGAAAAATAACATCTTAACAAATCATATATAACTGCAATCATCCCCCCCATTCTATTTTCATGAGCAAGTGAAAATTTATCTCGGATGTAATAACGAAAACAGTTTTCCGTTAATCTATAATAATCATACTTTTTGTCACCATGGATCGAATGGAGAAATGGGAAACTGACCAATAGTTCCCCATCTTTTTTTAATATTCTGTATAATTCACCAAACAATACTTCCAAATTTGGTATATATTCAAGAGTCTCGATTAGCAAAACGCAATCTACACTCTCTGATTTAACTGAAATTTCGGGCAAGTCACATAAAATATCTGGTTTAGTAGATACATCATTATTCAGATATAACCAAGTTAATTTTTTTGATGATTTAGGTCTATATTCACCTCTCTTATTATCCTTCTTTCCGCCAAGATCCAAAATAAGCCCATTTCCTTGTTTTACATTATCTTCCAGCAACTTATCTAAGTAATATCTTCTAATTGATATATCCATGCTATAAATCTCTGACAAAAACAAATTGGTGGTTTTTATACTTTTCTAGAAGAGAATTAAGCCAAGCAACACCAAATTCCACAATCTCTCTATCATGAAATGCTAGTACATTTGTGTTCCCCACAACTCGCAATGAGTCATATTGAAGGTCATCCGTATTACAGTTAATTAATCTAATTCCTTGCTCTTTAGCAGCAAAAATCGTCTTTTCCGAATAGACATTACCTGGGGGGATTAGTGTGGTAATTTTTCCACCAAAGTACGATTGGAGTATTTCCTGTGACTTACGTACATGTCTTGTGTGAGTATCCTGATCTAACCAATCCCAAAATTCTCGATGATAAGTTCTATTTGAACAAAATAATCGAGGCAAGAACAAATTATTCTTTAATACACAATGAGTTAATCCATGATTAGCTATTTCAATAAACCCTTTATCGTGACCATATTTTAATAGCCTCGCCTCTTCTGGATATTTTTTTGGAAACGACGTCAATGTACCATCATATTCAACCCAACAAGCAGTTATACCTACAGTAAGTTTAGCCTTATATTTATCCAAGAGATCAAAAACTTTTATCCACTCTTGTTCGGTCATTTCTCGATATACACCCCATGCTTTTAGCCACTTTAAGCGTTTTAGAAAAAGGAAGTTTCCCATACCAAATAATTTTTTTGAATATATTTCATATTGCTTACTGCTTGCACCAACATCATCCATTCTTAATGCGATTTTATTTTTCATGCTTTAGTGTTATAACCACAATTTCAGAAATCAGGATAATTTATTTTATTCTTAATTATACTTTTCATTTGCGTCTGTTTTTTTTTGCATATTTTGTTGTCGCTGACTTCTCATGCTTTACGTAGTTATATAGTGGTACCGGCAAATGATATATTTTCCCCTTATCTAACCTATCAAACAAATCAACGTCTTCGAATATTTCTTTGTCAGGGTTATATGAACCTATTACTTCCAGGTATGAAGTCCTGAACATGACCCCGCAGGCTATTGCATTTTTATCAAACGACTCAACAGATATTATTTGCTCATCATTACTAGTAACAAAATAGTCACATGTAACCGCAGCATATTCAGGTTTGAATTTTAAATAATTATACAACATGTACAAAAAAGCCGGCTGCACATAATCGTCCGAGTCCACTCGAACAAAATATTTTCCATATGAGTTTAGTACACCAAGTCTAGATGCGGCACCAATCCCAAGATTCTCCGTGTTTGTAATAAGACGTATATCCTCATTCACCCTAAATGATTCCAACGCCTCAAGTGAGTCATCTGTGCTTGCATCATCAATTACTATAATTTCATATAATGACCTATTTATGTCCTGGTGAAGCAATGAACGTATACATCTTCTAATCATATTCCCATAATTATGATTTGTTACTACAACTGATATCGCAACGTTATCCATTTCACTTCCTGCTTGTAACATGTAATTTTACTAATTATATATTAACCATCTTATTTTTTTGACTTATCCATAGTGCCTCCACCATTGTAAAATCTTCTTCAGTGTCTATATCTGATAATTCGTATTTATTCTCTAACTCTGCCAAACGAACCTCACCCCAATCCCAATACCTTTCATTTTCGAAGAAATAGTCTTTATTAAAAAAATATAGTGCATGAGCAAATGAATATATTTTTTTAACAGTTTTCGTATTAATTGTTTTCATACCAAGATCAAAATTTACTGGCGTAAAATCATCATCAAGATAATGATTTTTCTCTGGAGTTATAGCAAATGCAGGCCTGTAATTATTCGCAATACATTCTTGAAGAAATTTTTCTATGGTTTCAAGTTTCAGCAAAGGAAGGCAAGGATTTACAGCAAGCAAATACTCGCTTTTCACTTCCTTTAAAAAGGATAAAATTTCCACAATAGGCTCATCTATAAATGCTGACTTTTTTGTTCTTTGCACATATTTTATTTTGTGCTTGCTAGCTTTACGCCTAAATTCTTCTTCGTACCCTGAAAAAAATGTAGGGTATTTTGAGTTTTTCAGCTTCCCCATAATAATGTCAGTTAACGTCGCACCTCCAAATTCTCTAAGCATCTTATTAGGGCAACGCTCACTTTGCATCCTTCCATAGGAAAAAATTGTTACATTCATAATCGTCTCTTTAATGTTTTGTCAATTATTTCGACATCACTATAACTTATCATAGGTGCAAGCATTCTCATTTTTTATTTGTGCCACGTACTTATCCTTTTCATACACCCTCGTTATTATCATATTTGATTCATTCATAATAATACTGATATCTCTAAACTCACTGTTGGGTCTATAGTAAAATGGGAAATTTCTCTTGAAGCATGCATTAAATGCCTTACTAGTCTTATTGAAATACATCCAATAATGAAACATCGACTTAAATATTCTTTTAGCAGAATACTCCATTGTCCCCATCATGGTCATATCCATCCCTAGCAGAAACACTTGCCTAAACCCCATAAAGTTTAGCAATGGGTATAGCGTTATTGCCGCAGAATTCATTGACTGCATACCATTTAGATAAATGCCATCTTCTGATTTGTCAACTTTATAATACTTATCAATAGTAAAATCATAAGGTTCATCTTTTAAATGAAAATAATGCAAATCATTTTGATATTTAAAATTTGGGAAATGTTCACGCAATAAAGACTCATTTGTAATTATTGCAGCATTAGGAATTTCCCCCAAAAGATCATAAGGCGAATCCTTTAAAAAAACACCTTCTTTCCATCTAAATCGTTTATGTATCCCCTTATGTGGCCTCCAGTTCTCAAAATAACTAGTGAAATTCTCGCGCATATCATCCACAACATATAAAAACTCTTCTCTTATATATTTCCTGATGCTCACTTTTGCCAAAAACGAACGAAAAATAAAGTTTTGAAGAGCATTATCTTTTATCTTCTCTGGATAAGGTGCGAAATAATAGTCAGGCATTATTTCTAAATTTAAGAACTCGGGCGTCAATGCCTTCGCCTCAAGAAAAACCGTATACCCTCTATCGACCACCCTCTTCAACATTTCACTATTATGTACAAGTGAAGGACCACCCATGATCACTAGCGCCTTTTTGTCAACGTGTGCTTTTTCCAGACTTTTCATCAGAAATCTCTTTGCTTCACTCTATCCAACCAACACTAAATCTCGATACTACGTACATATGTGTTAATCTTTATCATCTTTTGTCTTCTCATTTTGCAGAAAATCAACACATCTCTTACTTGAAGAATAATCAGAGAACCCAGAATATTTATTAACATAATCTATCCAACTTTTTTTATCGATCGTTAATTTTCTCAAATTTGTTTTTGGTAACTGAGTTTTCACCTTCTCAAGTTCCCACGATTCACAGACGCCACTATAATTAAAAATTGATTTGTTTTTATCAGAAAACCAGAATTTACTCCTTTCACCAGAAAAAAAATCCCCTGGCAAGGATGCATTTAGATGAAAAACCTTTGCGAAAACCGAAGATAAGACCGATAAACTATAATAAGAAAAACAAATCCTGGATACTGTTAACAGTTCTTTTAGAATAGGCGGATCTTGCTGGGATTCATCATCCCATACCACCAGATCTGCATTCGAAATTACGTACTTAGACACAGGAAATTTTTTTCTTGGCTTAACTATAAGATAAAGATTCTCTTTCTCACAAAACTGCTTTATGGCTTTGAAAATATTTTCTTCTTTAATGCCTTTTAATAGAAGGTTGCGTGTACTTTTAGTAGTTATCACTTGCAAGAAGCTAATAACTCTATTTATCAACTGTTTAAAAAACAATCTCGGCGTGACATTATCGCTCGATGTGTACTGCACATTTAGAAAGCTTGTAAACAATTTCTCGAATGGATTCTTATTGTTTCTCAAAGCACATGGGAATGGCAAATATAAAAACACTTCTTTATCTAATGGTAGTTTATATTTTTCTTTAATTACCTCTTTACTTATAGATTTAAAAGCATCAAATTCCGGATGCCCTATTGAAGTGCTTTCTAAATTCTCTTTTAGTAAAAAATTTTTCGGATAATATTCCTCCAAATATTTAATACCCTGCTTCCACCAATAATCACTATAAGTTAGAAAATATAACTTTCCATTACTAAGGAGATTACTGGATGCATGTTTCTCTGCTATTTCAAAATAACTATCAGGACCAGTAAATATAGTTATCCATCTATTTGTATATTTTTCAAGATTATTTTCTGCTATATAATATGATGGGAAATGCAGAGAAAAAACGAAAAAAGTGCTATTACGATCCAATAGGCACTTTTCTATATCTGCACTTTTTATATATCTAATTTCCTTATCCAAACATTTTTCTGGTATTTTGTCTTTTGATGGATATAAATATGATTTCTCGCCTTTTTGAATAATATCATCTTCAATAATCCATATTTCTACATTAATACTCCTATTTTTTGTTTCCTCAATAAGATACAAAAAAAATCTAAAATAATTAATTCTACCAACAAGAAAAATTGTTTTCATTTAACTAACAATCAAAATATATGTTATGGATATAGATTCTTCATTTAAAATACATATCAGATAATTTGTTGCGAATATAATTGTAACGTTTATCATATTTATTTATTTTTATTTTCTCATCTAAACAGCTCACTTCAATCATGCCTTTGTAATACGAATTTATATACTTCGTCATTCCATATGCATCATCTTCTCTTTTATAGCTAATAAAATTCTTTCTAACTCTATGAATACCATCAAAAAAATATTTATTGAACCCAAGCCAGCTTGGCATCATTCCCCAGATAATTTCCAGCGCAGTGCCTGAATAAGGAAGATCCAGAACATCCCATATTTTATGTTCATCCAGCTTATGTACTAACTTTTCAATAATACGGTAACTAAGAAAGTGTTGCGCTGAACATCCAAACCACTCTATTTCATTTTCTGCATGGTAGTTTACGCCATTAATATTGACCATTTCCCCCACAATTTCACTGCGTTTCCTTCTCAAAGTGTTAACATATATGCTCTCATCTAATAATGGGAATGTATTCTCATGTTTTAAACTTCTAAGTGATTGATATAATTTAGTAACAAATGAGTCTATTTTATCTGGAACGTGATCTTGTGTTTCCAACTGAAAATTATTTGGGTAAGCACTATATAAAAGTTTAAATTCTTTATCACGAGAGAATATTTCAAACGTTTCCCGTATTTTCTCATCATGAAAATTATCCAATAATGTTGCGCGCTTTGAATTTTTACTATAATTCTCAAATATATTTTTTGGTATACGTCTTTTTTCATGACCGGCTGAAACAAAATCAATATCGGAAGATTTTGATATATTAACTAATGAAGACAACACAGAAGGACTTGTCAACAACGTTCCTTCTTGTAAAAAGAGGCAATGATCGTAACTTTTCCATAAACCCGACTTTAAAAATTTATACCATGCACCAGAATCCAAAGCATGGTCATTCTCCACTTCTATATAGTATTTTCCCGACTTAGTAAAACCATTCGCAACATCGATCACCTGCTCATCCCACGGACTCAACTGAGGATTAATTCCATATTTCTCAGCTAGCAAGTAGTACTCTTTATATTCTTCCTTATCTACAGATTCTCCATTACCTTTTATTTTAATAAAAAAGCAGTCGAAATCACAGTAATCTTGAAGAGCTATCGTTATTAACGTAGACATCAGCAACCAGGGCTTGTGATGAATGCAAAAAACAATTGCTAACTTTGGCTTCATGTTTTATGAAATGAAATATTTAATCTTACTATATAATAAAAAACTAATTTTTTACTTGTCTTTCGACAACGAATGATTCAGCATATTCGAAACCAACAGCAATACCACGTACACGCGTCAAAGCAATCACTCCTTCCAAAGATCTTGGGTGAGGGTAATCTTTTAACTCATAATGATATTCCTCAAGCGCTCGTTTTTTTTTAGCTAAATATTTCGTTATATCGATAAAATAATTAGGGGAAAAAGGCTCCCCAATTGATTTGGTTGCCCATTCTGTGCTTGAGTTAACCTCGAAAGAATAAATCGCTTGTACCGTTGTTCCAGGCTGTGGCCTTGCTGCGGTTATAACTGCTTGATGACAGATCCGGTGATCAATATTCAAATCACCCCCATGATGGGTATAAATAATATTAGCTTGCACTTCTGTGATTTTTTTTTCCACCCGCTTAACAATATCCAGCAATGGAATGGTGTCAAGCATATTATCGGGCATCCCTAAGAAGAAGGGTTCATATGCACCAAGTTTTTCACACGCTCTCCGAGCACTATCGTAACGCTTTTCAATAATTTTTCCATTTTCTGATGAAGGCATACGTGAGGATTCACCATCAGCCAAAAAAAGAACAAATACATCATCCCCATTATCTGAATGTTTAGCCATTGTTCCGCCGCACCCCAGAATCTCATCGTCTGGGTGCGCAGCTATTACTAATATATTACTCACTAAGACAATCCCAATGTAAGGCTGTACCACGTTCCAAATCGACTCTTGCAGTTCTTCCAATAACTTCCTCAAAGTACTTTGGTGCCAAACCATAGCCTGGACGAATTCTACGAATATTTTCCATTGTAATTCTCTCCCCTGCCTTAATATCTTTAACCACATAGATCGAACGTCTAAATTGCATATTATTTTCTTCTACGGGCTTATGTTCATAACTTGCTTTACCGAGGGACTCCCATGCGATCTTTGTTTCAACACATAACCTTTTCAACTCTTCCGGCTCAAGTGAAAAATCACTATCAGGCCCCTTATCTTTTCGATTCATAGTTACATGTTTTTCAATTACACATGCACCAAGCGCAACACCCGCAACAGAGACAGCTGTACCAAGAGAGTGATCTGAAAGTCCAGCAACCACATTAAACCTATTTGCTATATCTGGAATTGTTTTTAAATTTGATTGCTCAAATGGTGCTGGATAACCACTAATACAATGTAATAAAATCAAATTAACGCAACCTCCATCATGCGCCACATCAACAGCTTCTTCTATTTCTTCAAGATTAGCCATTCCCGTTGAAATAATCATAGGTTTCCCAGTATTTGCAACATACCTAATTAGAGGCAAATCAACAGCTTCAAAAGAAGCAATTTTATATGCAGGAGCGTTCAAGTCCTCCAATAAATCAACCGCTGTTTCATCAAATGGCGTACTAAAACAGGTGATTCCTATTTTTTTGGCATGCTCAAACATTTTTTTATGCCACTTATAAGGTGTCTGAGCCCATTCATATAACTCATAAAGGTTAAAACCATCCCATAGCCCACCATTTATTTTAAATTCAACCTTGTCACAATCGATCGTCATCGTATCTGCCGTATATGTTTGTAACTTAATCGCATCGGCTCCCATAGCTTTAGCCATTTCTATAGTTTTAAGCGCACACTCCAGATTCCCATTGTGATTAGCAGATAACTCGGCAATAACATATGGTGGAGATAATAACGATATTACACGTCGGTCTATTTTTACAGATAACAATTATTTAACCTTCTTTATATTTACCTGACACAGCAATTCAACCCCCGAATATGATGCATTAGAAAACTCCAAAAGGTACTCCCCATAGCGAAGAAACGCACGGGGATAAGAATCTGCGTCTAACATGCGGATATGATCATATAGTTTCTCTATTTCTCCAGAGTTAGGTAAAACACTATTTTCTGGTTTCCGGCGTTGAAATAAAACAATGTCTCCTCTTTGTTGCTCAGGAACTGATTTGCTATCAATAATATAGGATATTAAGTCATAAACAAGTTCTGCTACACGCTCAAAAATATTTTGAGCATTGCCTTCTAGAGACATCTCTAATTTAGAGTATACCGGTCCAGCATCTAACTCAGATACCATACGTAACGCTGTAAGCTTAGTATCTTTCAATCCACGAGAAATAAGATTTTGAAGGGGACTCCCCCCTCGACCAAAAGGTAAATCCGTCATATGGAAACAAACGCATTCATATTTTGAAGTGATTTCGTCTGGTACCTTCCACAACCAATGCGGAAAAAAAATATAGCGAGGATTGATTGTTTCAAGATATTCAATAGTTAATTGCTCGCGTTCTGTAATCAGGTGAAATGTGCCTGGTAATAAACATGAATTTCTTTGGAACGCATTAATGTTCCATGGTTTTACTGTAGCTACCAGATAGTTTTCCATTACAAATCTATACCAAAGTCTTAGGTTGCCTTATATATAACCTGTCGTTCTTCTGCCTAACATATCCAGCCTTTTCAAATAAATATTGTGATACACAATTATCATTATGAATTTCGGCATGCAACACATTCTCACCATACATCCTACTAATATATTCAAGTGCAATGGTTCCAATTCCTTTATTATGCTGATCTGGCGCGATATAAACTGAGACATAATAATATTCATTGCCACTAGCCTTATTTAAACAATAGTCTAACCTTACAACACCTGCAGGACACTCATCATGCTCAATTATGTATAGCGAACAATCTGAATCGTTTAATTTCATCTTAAGCCATTTTTGATGTTCACAGTAATCAGGCTTGAGTGGATTATGAAAATATTTTCGAGTATTTGGGTCTGATTGCCAATCAAATATTAGATCAGTGTCGCTAAGTTTCGCATACCGAAGAGTAACATCCTTTCTGTGCTTGGATATTATGGGCATCATCATTGACGCTAATATTCTCCCCCCTTTTCCTTCAGTAATTTTAAATGCTTGCTCGGAAATAATATATAACTCGGATAAATCCGTCTGCAATCGATTAAATTCAAAAGTCAAACCAGATTCAATATCATTGTCTTTAACTGTTATCGCAGCACCCGCTTTAACAAGATTATTTATTACCTTTTTCTGGTTATCTGCTATTTGAATAAGAATCGACGGCAACCCTAGACAGCATCTTTCCCATGAGGTGGTACCTCCAGCACCAATAGCCAAATCTGCTTCTAGCAACAGATCTTCCATATCTATTACGTCAGTACGCAGATTGATTTCGAGCGATTGGTAATTGATATATTTTTTTACAACTTCCAGATGTGGTGCATCCGCTCCAAGCACTACATCTATCGATGGTTTCGTATGCCAGTTAATGTTCTGAAGCCCCTTTAGTATCCTAAGAGTATAATTTTCAGGATCCATATTCCCCAGACTTATTAATAGACGCTTAATCTTTATAGGTTTTCTACGTTTTTCTTTTGCCTTACCTCGCAATGCTGAAAACTCCGGACGCACAAGTGAATACTTTGAACCTATTAACAGCTTACACGCTTCTGGAACCTTTCCCAGATAATCAGTATCGGATAATCCATAAGTTTGATTTAACAGTATGTCACAATCAAATTCTCGGTTAGATAGGTCATCTATTACTAATATATTCCGGACGTATTTACGAAGCTTTCTAAGCCATCGATTATCAATTCCATAATGATCAACCACTAACCAATCGATATTAAAAGATTGTACAGCAGAAATAGTTTCGCTTGCATCTTGCTCCCAAGAAACACCCAACCATTCGACATCATATGGCCCTTTATTTGTAACATTAACGGTGCTTCTAGCCTCCGGTAAAAAAGAAATCATAAAATGATGTTTTTGAATTATTTTATCAAGGTTTCCAGACAACTTACGGCACACAAACCTAATTTCCGCACCACCCTCCCTAAGTTCATTTGCTAGAGTCAAACATCTCATCACATGACCTGAGCCTATTTGCACTGATGCATCAGCACGTATCACAATATTCATAAATCCAATTCGCCAGACATGAGTAATGATTTAAACAGCAATTCAGCATGCTTCCAATCCTCAAAAGTATCGATGTCTTGTGTAAGATGCCTTGGCAAAATAATTGGAATTGAAACCTCGGAAAAAATATCAATATTTTTGATGAACGCATCAGGCCTACCCCAATAAAATTGACCCGCATCATGAAAAAGGCATTCTAAATCTTGCGATCTCTTATTAAAATTATTTTCCCATACTACTCCAACTGTACCTGAAGAGTTAACTCGAATTGCTCGCTCTACAGGATATGCAAATGAGGTTACTGAAAAAGCGAATGACTTTTCTGATGCTAACAATCTGTGATATCCATCAACAAGGTATTTCTTTTGTATAAATGGAGCTGTTGCGTATATGCAGCAAACAAAATCTGGCATCTGTCTATTATTTTCAATCCATTTTATTGCATGTTTAACAACATCGTTTGTTCCAGTATAGTCATCAGACAGGTTATTCGGCCTCATAAAAGGCACTTCTGCACCATATTTTATGGCTACATCAGCAATGCTTTCATCATCAGTTGAAACAAGAACACTATGAAACAATTCCGAATTTATTGCGGCTTGTATAGACCAAGCAATAATCGGTTTTCCCATGAATTCTTGAATATTTTTTTTAGGAATTCGTTTGCTCCCTCCTCTTGCTGGTATTATTGCAATATTCATTGAATTGCTTTATGCAGTTCTTCAACAATTATTACAACATTATCATCCGGAAGTTGTGGGAATAATGGTATAGTCATTGCCTCTCGATAGTATTTTTCTGCTTGGGGAAAATCCCCATAATTAAATCCCATCCGTTGATACCAAGGTTGTAAATGAACTGGGATATAGTGCAAATTAACACCAATACCATTATTTCTTAGCTCGTTAAATATCTCTGAATGAGTTTTACTTATTTTGTCCAGCTGCAAGCGAATAACATATAAATGCATACCGGAATATGAATTCTTCGTGCGATTTTGTGCTTCGATTGGTAACCCAGAGAGCAGAACATCGTATTGTTTTGCAATTTGATGCCTACGCTCAATAAAAGAATCAATTCTTCTCATTTGAGTTATACCAAGCGCCGCCTGGATATCTGTTAAACGATAATTATATCCTAGTGCTATTTGTTCGTAATACCATGATGCATCTATTTTTTGACCCATCATCACAGGTTCACGAGTAATTCCGTGACTCGATAAAAGCCTTATATTAGCCGCAAGATGATCATTATTCGTAACTATCATCCCACCCTCACCTGTCGTTATACTTTTTACTGGGTGAAAACTAAAAATAGTTACATCGCTAAATTGACAACAACCTATTGGCCTCTCTCTATATTTACCACCTAACGCGTGGCATGCGTCCTCAATAATGGAAAATCCAAATTTTTCAGATAAGGCATGAATGGTTTCCATGTCACAAGATAACCCACAAAAATGTACAACGACTAATACCTTAGGCAAACATTTATTTTTATATGCATATTCAAGTTTTTCTTTTAACTTGTTGGTACTCATGTTAAATGTTTTTGGGTCAATATCAACAAAATCGACAGATGCGCCACAATAAAGTGCGCAATTAGCAGACGCAACAAATGTAATTGGTGTTGTCCAGAGCCAATCGCCTTTATTAAGATTTAACGCCAAACATGCCAGGTGTAATGCTGATGTACCGCTATTAGTTGCTACACTATATTCTGCACCAGTATATTCACGAACCACCCTTTCAAATGCTGATACCGTATTTCCTTGTGTTAGATAATCAGACTTAAGAACATCGACAACTGCCTCTACATCCTCATCATTAATACTTTGATGGCTATAAGGAATCATAATTCTGATAGCTTGTCATAATTTTTTATTTCTTGCACTGATAAAAAATGGTGATTTTTTCCAGAATTATATTCAAAGCCTTGATCAACTAATTTTCCACTCTCATTGAGAGCATTCACTGTAAAGTCATTATTCCTATTATAAAAAGTTATACTTGGACATATAACAAAGTGATCTTTAAATTCAATAGTTAAATGAGAGTCATCTGCCGGACACATAACTTCATGTAATTTTTCGCCAGGCCGAATTCCTACAATTTTCATAGGTAGTTTGTTAGATAACGATTTAGCTAGATCAATAATTTTAACCGAAGGGATTTTAGGTACAAAAATCTCGCCACCATACATTCGTTCAAAATTCTTTAGAACAAAGTCAACGCCTTGCTGTAGCGTAATCCAAAACCGAGTCATATCCTCATGTGTAATCGGAAGATGTTCTGTACCATTTTCTATTAATTTTTTAAAAAATGGGATTACTGATCCACGAGAACCGACCACGTTCCCATAACGTACAACTGAAAAACGTGTTGGGTGACCACCAACCATATTATTGCCCGCAACAAATAATTTATCAGATGAGAGTTTTGTGGCTCCATACAAATTAATTGGGTTTGCTGCCTTATCAGTAGAAAGCGCTATAACTTTCTTTACATCATTATTAATAGCAGCATTTATAACATTCTCTGCACCATAAATATTTGTTTTGATACATTCCATAGGATTATATTCAGCTGCTGGTACCTGTTTCAAAGCGGCTGCATGGATAACATAATCCACATCTTTCATAGCTTGAATCAATCGTTCTGGATCTCGCACATCACCAATAAAGTAACGCATACAAGGATCATTAAATTCCTGGGCCATCTCAAACTGTTTTAGCTCATCTCTAGAAAAGATGATTAGTTTCTTTGGTTTATAACGAGCCAGGATCGTTTTTGTGTATTTTTTACCAAAAGATCCAGTACCACCTGTAATTAATATTGTCGAATTATCAAACATGAAGGGTCTCTTTATTACCAAAATTTAAATTAGGAAGTGAATTGGAATTTGCTAATGTGGAAATTGAGATTTTTACACGCTACCGTACTGTCATGCAATTGTTGATCGACATATTACCGAGGCACAAGTAATGAGTACCCATTTTTCAAGACCGTCGGCATCAGGGAAGTTGCTGCTGAGCGTACAGGGATGTATTCATAGTGTGTCTTGAAAAATGGATACTCATTACTTGTGCCCACGTAGTAAGTAATACATATGTGGACAAGAACATAGGAATTCTTGATGTAAAATGTGCTTTCAATTTAACGCTTGAACACAAAATATACCCCGTCAAGGAAGATATAAATTCTCCTAACAGGCTTTGCTTCGAATATAACCAGTTAGCGGATCTTTTTTATTGCATCTTGTGAGGTTAACCAGCGTAGGGGTCGACTTTTTCGGCCCCCTCTTCCCGCGGCTGTGAGGTATCGTAGCTGGCCACGTAAGTCCCTTGCATATGATATCCCTGCTGGTGCAGGGCTATTGAAACACAACCTTGTTGCATACTGGTCGGCGAATTAGACCACAGTGATGAGTCTCTCCGCCGCAAGCACGACGAAGTATAAATCATGTAGAGTTAGACTTTAGACGGACATGTATAAACGAAGCTTAACCTAGTAATAATACTCCCAGATTATTCGCTGTACCTTAACCACGATACAAATCGTATCGCTGCTATGATAACCAAACTACTCTTATCTTTGTTTTTCTATAACCGCCATTCGCTGTCTGGCCCTAACTATAAATTCAACAATAAAGGCGATGAATATGCCAATTATAAACCCAAGTGCAATACTTAATGTAATGATCCGCTTTGCTTTTGATTTGACTGGGTTATTTTTAATGGTCGATTCAAGAATAAGTTTGGTGGGTACTGACCGTATTTTATTAATATTCAAATTAAGATTGACTACTTTTTCTTCCAATTCCGACAAATTTTTCATCAATTTAATTTTTTCCAAAACAAGGGTGATAGCTTGAGCAGGCTCAGTTTTCGCTATATCTTTAGTAAGAAGTGGCAGCTTTTCTATCTGGCTACGCATATTATCAATTTGTCTGCTCATTAATTTACTGATTTTCTGCTGGCCAGCTATTTCAGCATCGTAAATAGCTCGATGTTTCTGAAGTAATTGATCAATGATTTTCTTTAACTGCGTCTTTCCTTCTTTCTTGGTATGAGCTTGCGCTGTGATTGTGATGAAATTGCTTACACTATCAATTTGTTTGATTGCAAATGGATGCTCTATTTCTAATCGAGTCTTTAAGCGCCCCAAATCTTCAATCTGGCCTACCTGGCCTACCTGCCCTACCTGGATCACAGCCTTGCTTTCATAAAAGGGGGTTGCCTGCAATAAATAGGCAATTGCGCTCAACAGCACAACAACCATAGTTGCGATAACTATTTTCTTGCGACGCACCAAGACCATAAATAGATCAACAAAACTGATTTCATCATTTTCACGGCAGATTGAATTCTCAGACGGACTATGTGTTTGTGTTGGGTTATATGTTGTCATTATTCTCTACATTTAAGATTAATAGTTTATCCTGATACCAGTCTTTCCTTGAAAGGAAGATGGGTATTCATGTTTTGTCCTCATCTAGTTAACTTCAAAAGAAAAAAATCTTGTACTGATTAATCCTGCCAAGACAGATTGAATAGTACTGGTGATTTTGCTTTTTCTGTCCTGTTTGGATCATGCGAAAATCTGGTCGAGTAGCACGTTTATGCTACTGCATAAACTCATAATGCGTATACAACGTGCGCAGATCACACAAAGAATCTCTTATTAATTCCTCTGTTCATGCTGAACCTTATTTGACAAGCTTCGGCTTCACTCAAGAGAATCTTGTCGACTATAACCGGGAAGCAACAGTAAATCAAAATGTTATGTGTGTTCCCTTCAACAGGCCTGCCCAGAGTCTCACCAAAGGACTCAGGGCGCGAACAGAATTAATCAGCTAATGTTTTGAATAAGCACGCTACCGCCCTACCATGCATAAACACAAGTATAAGGACTTATTTCAACACACCTTCCGTTGGTGTTTTGTATAAGTTTTAAGCTAAAAGCAAATCGTGTTGGCTGATTGTAACTTCAGAACGTTTACCCACAATATCAAGTAATATACTTACACGCTCAGTACTTTTCTTTTTGTTATAAATACCACTGTATCCAGCAAATGGGCCATCAATAATACTGACCCTGTCGCCCATCTTCATCTCTCTTTTCTCTATTTCCTGGAAGCCCAACTCGTCTTCATTAGCTTTCAATGTTTCAAGCAACTCGACAGGCACTATCGCCGGGATGCCACCAAACTGGATAAGTCGGGAAACACCCAGAGTCGATCGGATAGGTGCCCAATTATCCGTTTGTGTACTCAAGTAAATAAAAAGGTATCGCGGAAAGAATGCTTCAATGACTTTAATATAACGGTTATTACGGCGACGACGTAATTTAGCCCTTGGTAGATAAGTTTCAAAACCTTGTCGACTGAGATTTTCCTCGGCCTGTTTTTCCATCCGGGGTTTAGTGTGGATTAAGTACCAGAAACGTTGGTTTAACATATAGTTATTATTTTCCCTGTTCTTCAACTTGTGCGGCTTCGAGTTTGAGACTGGATATTTCTTTTTTTATTTCCTCATACTCCTGCATTTTTATTTTCAGATAGCTATACGTTAACTTGGCTTTTTCCTCGACCCCCCGTGGGGTCAGGATATACATGTAGGCCTTTTTGTTATTATTACCATAGAAATTTTTGGCCTTCAAATAACCTTTTTTGACAAGGGATTTGACGCAATAATTGGCTTTGCCAAGGCTGATGCCCATGCGTGCTGCTATTTCCCGCTGGCTGAGTTGGGGTTCACCTTTGACCAACTTCAACAGCTTGTATGTTATTTCGTCATGCAAATGCTTAGTACCGTTCAATGGTTGAACATAGAAGATATTAGCAGGTTAAATAACGAAATCAAGGGTTTATTTTTGAATGATCAGAGACTGTCAAAAAATAGACAATTGATATTAGCCTGCCACCTGAGTCGATAAGCCGAACCCCTGCTTTCGCAGTTCATCGATTTCATCTCTCAGCTGTGCAGCTTCTTCAAATTCCAGTTCACGGGCATGCTTGAACATCTTCTGCTCAAGTTGTTTGATTTTCTTCGCCAGCATTTCCGGCGACATGCTCAGATACTGGCCTGGCACCTCGGCCACTTTTGCTCGATGGCGCTGATTGGCGGCCGCCGCACCATAGGCGCCTTCGAGGATGTCCGCGACTTCTTTTTTGATTGTAGTTGGGGTAATCCCGTGCTTGAGATTAAAAGCTATTTGTTTATCTCGGCGGCGTTCGGTTTCCTCGATGGCACGTTGCATGGAGCCTGTAATCCGGTCGGCGTAGAGAATAGCCTTGCCCCTGACATTACGTGCGGCGCGGCCGATGGTCTGGATCAGGGAGCGATCGGAACGCAGGAAGCCTTCCTTGTCGGCATCGAGAATAGCCACCAATGAGACTTCAGGGATATCCAGCCCTTCACGCAGCAGGTTGATACCTACCAGCACGTCGAATTCTCCCAGACGCAGGTCACGCAGGATCTCGATGCGCTCGACAGTGTCGATATCCGAATGCATGTAGCGCACCCGAACACCGTGATCAGCCAGATAGTCCGTTAAGTCCTCGGCCATGCGTTTGGTCAGGGTGGTCACCAGTACCCGATCACCAACATCAGTGCGTTTGTTAATTTCAGACAGCAGATCATCCACCTGGCTGGTGGCGGGTCGAACTTCCAGTTCGGGATCGACTAATCCGGTTGGGCGTACGACCTGTTCGATCACCGCCCCGGTGTGTTCTTTCTCATACAGCCCCGGTGTCGCCGAAAGAAAAATGGTCTGCGGCACCAGTCGTTCAAATTCATCGAAGCGCAGGGGTCGGTTGTCCAGTGCCGAGGGCAGGCGAAACCCGTATTCCACCAGATTTTCCTTGCGCGCCCGATCGCCCTTGTACATGCCACCCAGCTGGGGAATGGTGACATGGGATTCATCGATAATCAGCAGCGCATTATCTGGCAGATAGTCAATAAAGGTCGGTGGCGGTTCACCGGGGTTACGCCCAGAGAGGTAGCGTGAATAATTTTCAATGCCCGAGCAGTAGCCCAGTTCCAGCATCATCTCAATATCAAATTTTACCCGTTGTTCCAGGCGCTGCGCCTCAACCAGTTTATTGGCGGCATAAAGCTGCTCCAGCCGCTCCTTTAATTCCACCTTGATCTGTTCAATCGCGTTGATAATGGTTTCCCGTGGGGTAACGTAGTGAGTCTTGGGGTAAATGGTCAGGCGCGGCACCCGTTTCAGGACTTCGCCGGTGAGCG
>CAYYLL010000039.1:0-27520 GCA_964472525.1 uncultured Thioalkalispiraceae bacterium
TTAAATCTAAATTCCCCGTCCGCTTGCGGCGGGCTCAAAACCGTTGGGGTTTCCAAAGGGGAGAAGCGAAGCTCTCCCCCGTTGGTCGTCAGCGGGGTGCATACCCCGTTGACGATATATAATTGATTCACATTCTCCTCCGTGATTTTGCCTCTCTCATCTGAGAGGGGTTTTTTTATAACGATTAAGAGAGTTTAAATGGCTTTCTATATTAATAATGTAAAGAGTAAGTAATGAAGAAAATAGTATATTATCTGGTTTTAATCTCACTGGCGGCGGGAATTGTTCTTGCTATTATGTACCGAGATCAATTAAATCCGGATGCACTAGAAGGTTGGGTAAAAGATTTTGGTGCAGGCGGGCCGATTGTCTTTATGCTAATTTATATTGTCGGTACGATTTTCTTTTTACCGGGTTCAGTGCTTACCTTGGCGGGGGGAGCATTATTTGGCCCTGTATGGGGTACTTTTTATAATTTAACCGCTGCGACGATTGGTGCGATTATCTCGTTTGTTGCCGCACGTTATTTAGCCCATGATTGGGTAGAGAAAAAAACGGGTGGTCGGCTTAAATCTTTAAAGCAGGGTGTCGAAGGCGAAGGTTGGAAGTTTGTGGCCTTTGTTCGCTTAGTGCCGTTGTTTCCATTTAATCTCTTAAACTACGCATTGGGTTTAACTAAAATTAAACTGAGTCATTATTCACTGGCAACGTACGTTTGTATGCTCCCTGGTGCGCTGGCCTATACTTATCTTGGTTATGTTGGACGTGAAGCAGTTGCCGGTGACGAAGCCATTATTCAAAAAGCGATGTTAGGTATTGCTTTATTGGCTGTCGTGAGTTTTTTGCCAAGTTTAATTGGTAAGTTACGTGCAAAGCCGATGATCAGTGTGGACGAGGTTAAAAGAAAGCTGGATGAAAAAGATGATTTCTTAATATTGGATGTGCGTAGTACAGAAGATTATCAAGGCGAACAGGGGCATATTCTTGGTTCAGTCTCGGTGCCATTGGATAAATTATCAGAACGTATTAATGAGTTGAGTGAATATATTGAGAAGACGGTGGTTATTTTTTGCCGTACTGATCGACGTTCGGCCAAAGCGGCATTATTATTAGCCAAAAATGGTTTTGCCGATGTGCATGTGGTTAGACAGGGAATGACAGACTGGAATAGTAAGGGGTATCCATTAGATTGAATTAATTTTGTAGAGTATACAATTATTTATTTTAGGGCGTTGCTCGTTGCAAACAGTCTATGGAAAGCACTTCTATTTTTTGATGATTTCCCGTACCATCAATTTTTAAAGCCGTTAGTTGCCCACCCCAAACACAGCCTGTGTCGGTAGCATAAATTCCATCAGGTAAACTCAAACCGTTTTGTTTTTGAAAGTAGCCTAATGTAGCCCAATGTCCAAAAATTATTTTTTCATTGATACAAGATCGTTCAGCCAAATTAAACCAAGGAATTAAATCGCTTTCTTGCGAGCCGGGGGCGCCATTGCAATCAAAGTTAAGCTGACCATCTTGTTGGCAGTAACGCATACGTGAGAAACTATTACAAATAAAACGTAATCGATCCCAGCCGGTTAAATCACTTGACCAGTTATCTGGTTGGTCGCCGTACATATGGTTTAAAAAATCGAGGTAGTTATCACTACGTAATACAGTTTCTAATTCATTTGCATAACCTTTGGCTTGTTCTAGTGTCCAACGAGGGTAAATACCAGCATGTACAATGGTAAATTGAGTTTGTGGGTCATGAATTAACAAGGGTTGTTTGCGTAGCCAATGGATTAGTTCATCACAATCAGGCGCATTTAATATTTGCGTTATACCTGGGTCTTTATTTTTCTTTATACCATGATAAATGGCGAGTAGATGCAGGTCATGATTGCCAAGAACGGTTAGTGCGGTGTTGTTTGTTACCTGCTCTTTTACAAAACGTAAAGCACTTAAAGAATCCGGGCCACGGTTTACTAAATCACCCACAAACCATAATTTATCAGTTTGTGGGTTAAATTTTATATGCTCAAGCAGTAGAGTTAAGTCCTCATAGCAGCCTTGAATATCACCAATTGCATATATTGCCATCGTTTATTGTTCTTTTGATAAAAATTCTATTATGCTTTAATTTTTTGAATCAATGAAGGGCTTAATGAGTTATGTATGCGGTTATTTTTAAAGCTGAAATGAATAAGCTGTCAGATGATGATGCTGATATTTATATGCGGATGGCAACAGAGTTACGCAAGTTAGCCATGCGTGAGTATGCTTGTATTGAGTTTAATTCACTGCGAGAAGGTCAACAAGAAATATCCATTTCTTATTGGGAAAGCCTTGAAAAAATTAAGCAATGGAAACAGGATTATAAACATTTAATTGCTCAGGAGTTTGGGCATATAAAAGTTTACAAATCGTATCAGGTTCAAGTGGTTGAAATATTGCGTGAATATACGGGCTAAATGATTGCCTGAGTAAATATATTACATGCCTTCCATTTCAAGATCTTCTCGTACCGCATCAAGACCGGCTTTGGCACATTTCTCATCGGTTTTTCCTGACGGCGCGCCACTTACCCCAATACCGCCGAGTATTGAACCACCAATGTTAATCGGGATACCACCTGCGCTGATGATAAGACCATCCAGTTTGGCAACCTGAAACGGTTTGGTAAAGCGCCCTTCAAGTTGAGATAATGGGGTATTAAAGGCCATTGCCGTATGTGCTTTTTGTTTGCTGATTTCTAATGTGATATCCATCGCCAACACGTCGCGTAAAACAACCTGCGGGTAGCCGCTACGATCGACAACGGTGACGGCTATTTGTACCCCTTCTTTTCGACATTGTGCAATGGCGGCTTGTGCAATACGCAAAGCAGTTTCCATTTTTAAGCGTTTGACTGATAGCGTCATGCTTTGTTCAGCACTAGCCACTGAGTAAGATAATACTAATAAGATACAAGTGCTGATAAGATATTTTAACGAAGTGTACATGAGCTTGTCCTTTTCTGATTAGTAAAAATAGTTAACCCTGATTTTTATTATAACCGGAAAAGTGTGTATAACCTAACGAAGCACCATGGTAACTGTCATCGCTTAATGAATCGTATTGGGCATAGACAAGGTAAAGGGATGAATATCGGCAATAAATTCAACGCCATCATCGGCTATCATCTGATAAGTGCCTTGCATACTGCCGACCGGTGTTTCTAAAATGGCTCCACTGGTATAACGAAAACCATCACCGGGTTTAAGGTGAGGTTGCTCGCCCACAACACCTGCTCCCTGTACTTCCTGTACTTTGCCTTCGGCATCGGTAATCACCCAGTGACGGGCTAATAATTTTGCGGGTAGTTGACCCTCATTACGTATTGTAATGGTATAGGAAAAAACGTAACGGTTTTCCGTTGGGTCGGATTGTTCTTCGACATAATTTGTTTCAACGTCAACTTGTGTATTATATATTTCATTATTAATGGGCATTTTTTTCTCGTTTAGATTTTTGTTTTTATACTTAAAGATTAATATTAAATTTGTCCGGGATGATCGGTGCGATGTTGACTGACATAATCAATGGCATTTTTGACCGCAAGGGTGATGCTACTTTTAATTTGATTACGTTCCTCACTGGTCATATAAAAGGCCATATCAACTTCGTGGCGTACATATTTGGCAGGCAGATGGTTAAGTGCGACACAGGCAACATCATCCAGAAAATTATCATCTATTGGGTTCGGAACGGTTTTTAGGATATGCCTGAAAACGAGTTGTTCATAATAATTATTAATGGCGCTAAAGGGCATATATTTATCCTGTATTTTACAAAGATACTGTTAATAGCGGCAGTTTTGTTTTTTTGTTTAGTTTTCTTTGGTATTTAGCTCTTTTCGGTGGTTAGTTTTCTCGGAGTTGCCAACTTGGAACCTGTTGATCATTTATTAGTTTTTGATCCATTAACCATTGTTTTGCATCTTCAGCATCCGCGGTAAACCAACGTTTTGCGCTACCAAGGCGAAAAGTATATCCCCAGTTATCCATATCGGTGAATTGTTGTTGTCGATTATAACCTTGCAGATAATCAGAAAGGAGCAGTTGTAAGTAGCAAACGGCATTTTCTTCATCGTAGTCACCGCCTGCGTTGGTATCGAGTTGCTGACGGCGCGAATTATCCATACAAATATAATGGCAGGCTTCATGTAAGGCCGAGTGTACGGGGGTGTTAGTCTGAATATACAGCTTGTTGTCGATAAGCCCAGCTTCGGTTTCGCCCCAGAAACTTCCCGGAATATCCTTGTCAGAATCTACAATGATGACTTTTAGTTGATAAGGATGGAGTAACTTTTCTAACGCATGGGTAGGTAGTTTGCTACAGGTTATCATATTCAAGAGATTCGACTGCTCTGATTGTTATTGTTTCAGTTGTTGTGGCGATAAATAATATGCACCCGATTACCGGGATAAATTAAATCCGGATTCTTTATTCTACTCAGTTTTGCTAGCTCGGGATAGAGGAACGGGTTTTGTAGATAATGTTTGGCAATGGCCCATAAGGTATCCCCTTTAACAATAATATGGATAATTTCGATAGTCTTATTTTTTGTACTATTGTTCTGTTGAATTTTTCTTTGTTGGTCATTGCTCTGTGTTTGTTTAGCTATAGAATCATTAGTGACTTCTTTAACGGGTTCTTCCATAGCAGTTTTTTCTGGTAGGTGTTGTTGTATCACGTTGTTGGTGTTTGTTGAGCCAGGTTCGGTAGTGATTATTTTAGGTGGCAATGGGCCATTGAGTTCAATGGTAATGGTGTTATTGTCTTGATTAATATTCGCATGATATTCGTTATTCTTTAATGGTTTGTTTTGTGAGTTAATTTTTTGGCGACTTGTATTCGTGGTCATCAGTTGTTTGGCTATTGATACAGGGGCTTTATTGATTATTTTTGTTGTTGTTGGTGAGGACAGATTATCCTTATTTGAGGTGGATGTTATGTCGGTTGTAAGTGGATGGCTGCTTGAGGTGTTCGCATTTGTTAGTAAGGTGTTATCTGCAGGTTCTGAGTTTAATAGCGTCTCTTTTATAACATCATTTTCTAATGACGTAGGAGTGGATAAATAATAATAGCCTCCGATGGATAACAATATAAATAAAATAAATAGTCCTATCCAACTTAATGTGTGATTAGTGTTGTCTGTTTCTATATTGGTGGTGTTGAGTGTGGTCGTGGTTCTATTTTTTGTTAGTTCTGTTTCGGTGTTATCTGGGGATGTTAATATATTTTTATCAGGACTGATTTTATTATGGAATTGTTTTGTTGAGTGAATATTTTTCAAAACCCCTTTGTTTGTCTGTTCTGCTTTTATCGGACTAGTTGATATTTCTTTGTACAAAGGTGTATTTAGTTTATCCGGTATTATTTTATTTTTAGCTGCAACCGGGGTCAAATTTTTTGTATTATTCTCTTTCTTGGAAATAAGTGTTGATGTTAAGTTCTGCTTTTTGGGTGATTTTGTTTTAATGGTATTTATTCTTGTTTCAGCTTTTGAATCAACATCAACAGGATTATTGAGTTGATGTTTTAACTCCGTCTGGTTTTTATTCACCGCTATTGATTTATTGATTTGGCTGTTGTTTTTTTCTGTCAGGGGTTTTTTAGTTAGATTTTTTAAGGATAGATCTTTTTCGGGTAAACTTTTTACTGGTAGTTCTTCTTTAGATAGCGCTGTTGCTAAAACAGGCTGATCACGTTTATCGGTGTGGGTATTAAGTTCAATATTATGGGCAACCGTTTTATTTTCTTTTTCTAGCTGGTTTTCCAGTTGGGCAATATACTCACTTAAATAATTACTTCCCTGAAGTTGTGACAATTTATCAAATTCTGCATATAGATATATTTTCTTGTTAATTACTAATGTTCGGCTAAAGATACCACGCGGTAAATAAGCGGGGAGTTGCCCCCATCCCGTTTCTGGGAAATGGGTAACATCAATAATCTCATCCACAAAGTAGCCGCGAGCAGTATCATTATGCTTGGCGATAATGACCTGTCCGGGTTGTTTCCAGTTTTGTTGTTTTACGCCAAAACGATAACGCAAGTCTGTTGCACTTACGATGTCGGTACCGTGTTTAAAAATACCAGGTTCGGCCGGTTGGGTGCCGGGCGGATGGGTTAGCTTGGGAGGTGGTGTAATCGTAATAATGGGCAGTGTCGGTCCACAACACAGCACGGGCCCAACCCGGTAAGTAAGCAGGGCATCATTGTCGTGTAAGCTGGGCTTTGTTGTAAGTGACATCTATCCATTTCAAGATTAAAGAGAGTATATATATATGGAATAATATCGGACAATAATCAGGAAATTTTAAGAGAAATATACTTATTTTGTGAAATATAATGATATTTCAGCTTATATCGACCTCAATCGCGTTACTCAGAGCGGCAAAATCAAGTAATGAAAGTGTTTCTGGCCGGGCAGTAGGGGCAATGCCAAGTATTTGAATTTGCTCTTCGGTTAAATAATTTTTAAGTGTGTTTCTTAATGTTTTTCGTCGTTGCTGAAAAACACGGTTAACCAGTTTTGAGAATTGCTGTGGATTGTTTAACTGTGTGGCGGGTTTAGCCTTTGGGCGAAGTCGGACTAAACTGGAAACCACTTTGGGGGGTGGGGTGAAAGCATGGGCTGGAATATCAAACAAATAGTCAACATCACAATACCATTGCAACATAACACTAAGTCGGCCATAGATTTTGCTATTGGGTTCGGCCGACATGCGTTGTACCACTTCTTTTTGTAACATAAAATGCATATCATCAATGACATCTAAGAATGTTAATAAATAAAAAATTAACGGTGTGGATATATTGTAGGGCAGGTTGCCCACCAGACGTAATTTATTATTAACGTCTGCCAGTTGATGAAAATCAAACTTAAGTGCATCACCTTCGTGAATGATTAACTGACCGTGTTTGATACTCTGTTGATTTAATAACTGGATCAAATCACGATCGATCTCAACGGCATTTAATTGTCCGATAGTATCAAGCAGTGGATAACTCAGCGCACCCTGACCGGGGCCAATTTCTACCATATTTTGTACTGCTTTGGGGTTAATTGCACGAATAATTTTATTGATAATATTTTGGTCGTGTAAAAAATTCTGACCAAAACGTTTTCTTGCCCTATGTTTGCCGGAACGATTGGCCGAATTAATATTATTTGAATGAGATGACATAGGCTAAGTTTAGACTAGGAGGGTGAATATGGTTGACTTGTTTGAGCGGCCATTTGAATGGCCAAATCAATTGCATTAAACAGACTAGACGCACTGGCCTTGCCGGTACCGGCTAACTCCAGAGCGGTACCATGGTCGACCGATGTTCGAATAAAAGGTAAACCCAGAGTTACATTAATTGCCTGCCCGAAACCAAGGTGCTTCAGCATGGGTAAACCTTGGTCGTGATACATGGCAACAACTGCATCAGCTTGTTTTAGATTATCTTCAACAAATAAAGTATCAGCCGCTAAGGGGCCAATCAGGTTGAGTCCTTGGGTGCGCAATTTATTTAAACAGGGCTCAATAATATTTTGTTCTTCGTCGCCCAAATGTCCGTTTTCACCAGCATGCGGGTTTAAGCCGCAAACATAAATAACGGGTGATGCGATATTAAAATCATAAACTAAGGTATGCTGCAATATAGAAATAGTTTGTTCAAGTTCGGTTGTTGTAATCGCTTCACTGACTTTATTTAAAGGAAGATGTGTGGTGACCAGTGCAACTCGTAATTTGAATAGTGAATTGTTTTCACATAACATCATCACCACTTTTTCGGTTTGGCTTTTTTCTGCTAGATATTCTGTATGCCCGGTAAAGCGGATGCCGGCATCATTAATAATACCCTTATGTATAGGGCCAGTGACCATAGCTGCGAATGTTTTATTTAAACAGGCTTGTGTTGCTATGTCTAAACATTGCAGTACATGCGGAACGTTTTTTTTATTTAGAACACCTGCTTGTGGTTTTTCTTTTGTTTCCACATGTAAAATTTGCAGAGCATGCTTGCTTGAATGTGGTTGACTGTATGGTTCGAAGTCTGCTTTTACACCAATCTGCCGCGCTCTATCGAGGATAACATTTTTGTCACCAATCACAACAAAATTTACATTGCTATAGTCGGCATCTTTATCGATAAGCTGCAAGATAAGGTCGGCACCAATGCCTGCCGGTTCGCCACAGGTGATGGCAACGGTTGGAAAGGATGGGGTTTTAACCGTGTTGTGTGAATGAATCGGCATGGATAAGTGATAACAAAGCTGAATAAAGTCCAGCTTTGTTATTTATTCATTCGGTACTCAACGTAGGCTTCACTGCGCAAACGTCTTAGCCAGTTACTAATGGCTTCTTCTTTTTTACGCTGACTTATTTGTTTACGAATTTTGTTACGTAAAAAGGCTTTGGTATCATCGTGTTGACGTCGTGCAATAACCTGAATAATGTGCCAGCCAAAACGGCTTCGAATGGGTTGGCTGACCTCGCCTGGGCTGAGCTTGTCCATTGCTTCCTGAAACTCGGGTACAGTTGTGCCCGGGTTTAACCAACCAAGGTCACCACCACGTGCTGCGGAGGCTTTGTCATCGGAGTTTGCTTTTGCGATAGCTGCAAAATCATCACCATTGATAATACGCCCACGTAAACGTTGCAAGGTTGCTTTTACCACGGCATTGTTTTTAACCTGATTGGGAATAACTAAAATATGTCGGGCATGGGTTTGTTCGATGACTCGGCGTTTTTGTTTGCTGCGGCGGTCAATTACCTTAACGATGTGGAAACCGCTAGGGCTACGAATTAACCCCGTGATTTGCCCTGCTTTGAGTTTAATGACTTTGTCGGTAAAAATGGAAGGAAGTTGAGCCGCTTCACGCCAACCTAAGTCACCACCTTTTAACGCATTTTGTCCATTGGAATGGGCCGCGGCTGTTTCGGCAAAGTCAGCGCCGATACTAAGCTGCGCAAGAACTTGTTGTGCTTTTTTCTTTGCTTTCTGGATTTGAGCGGGTGTCGCTGCTTCCGGTGTCGCAATAAGTATATGCGCCAGATGAAATTCATCGGATAAAGCTTTGTTATTCTTTTGATTTCTTAATTCTGTGTCAATTTCTTGCTTGCTTACAACAACATTATTTTCGATACGTCGTTTTCTTAATTGACTGATAGTCATCTCATTTTTAATGTTTTGCCGGAACTCGGTATACTCAATGCCATCCCGTTTTAATACATTTTTGAATTCAGGGAGTGTTAATTTATTTTCGGCGGCTATTTTTTGAATAACTCGGTTAACACTTTCATCGCCAATAATAACACTGGCACGTTTTGCGAGTTGTAATTGCAACTGTTGGGTAATGAGCTGTTCCAATATTTGTCGGTATAAAACATTTTTTGGCGGCAGGCGGTTATTTCTGGCCTTTAATTGGGCCAATACCTGTTTAATACGTTTTTTGAGATCGGTTGAGGTAATGACATCGTCATTGACTACGGCAATGACCTGATCCAGTTCTTCAATATTCGCTCTTTTTGTATGACTGCTGGCACTGCCTTCTGCATGGCTTAACATACTGTAAAAAGTGATCAGGCAGAGGCTGGAAAAGGTAATGAGGGTGCGTACAACTAGGGACATTTTAAGCTCTTTAATTCTATATCGTTAATTAACTAAGGGGTTCTTTGCGTTACAAATCGGGTTTATTTCGAATAGCCTAGGATACCACGACTGAGCAATTTATCGATCTGCTTTTTCTGCCCGAAACTCGATAATCCCTTTAATTCGAGCTCAATAAACAGCGTGTCATTGTAAGGGTTGCTCGGGTTACTGGCCGGGTCGCCCGGGAAGGCGCGGGTGTAATAACGTCGTTTCACCAAACGTAGACTCCAACAGCAACTTTCATATTGGATACCGTAAACGGTCTCAAGTTCACGTTTCTGGAGTAAATCTTGTTGTTGTCTGGCAAGCACCGACCATTGTGGATTAACTTTCCAAATACCTGATATTTCACGAGTTTCTAGAACATTTCGTTCAAAACGGTGTGCAATATTAAAAATATGGTGGCTATCGGCCTTGTATTGGAAGCGAATATTGCGTTTATCAATTTTTCGAGACAGTTGATTACGTATCAGTGAACCTGTCATTTTCAGGCTTCGGCTGGGTTGGAAGGTGAAATCGAACTGTAAATCAGACCAAGATTTCTCTCGTACGGGCTCACCGGCTAAGGTGGTACGACTATTAGTAAACTGATACGTTTGCCCTAGACTCGCTGTTAAGACTTCGGCACCGGAATTGAGACTAATATAGCGGCTAGTTAACCCCACGGTCACTTGGTTGGCATCATTAATACGATCCGCGCCTGAGAAACGGTTTTCGCTAAATAACTGACTGATGTTGTTAGTGAGCGTTGCTGAATCAAATAGCGGCAACGTACTTTGTTCCCGGTATGGAATGTATAAATATTGTAAACGTGGCTCCATAGTTTGCAGATAGTTTTTTCCATTAAAGCTGGAATCCCGGTCAAAGAAAAGGCCACTATTCAGACTAAAAATGGGGACTGTTCGGGTTGGGTTTTTCTTTTCGGTTGCGCTAGTACGCTTAAGATCATAGCGGGTGTAATGTAACGAGCCCAGAAATGTTGCATAGGCGGCTGCATTTTTAAACGGGATACTGACACTGGGTTGTAATACAAGTCGGTCGCCAATTGGTGCCTGACTGCTGTGTGCGAAACGTGTCCATTCTGACTGAAAGGACGTATTGATCTGGTTTGGTAAGACGGACTGGCGGGTATTTAGATTAAATTGTGGCAGGCGTTTAATTTGTTCGTTCCCCGAAAGTGCCTGAAAAGACTGGAGTCTGCCTGTAAATAACCAGTCTTTTGCGTCATAACGAATATCGGCTCGACGTTGCAAATTAGACAGGCTAGCGCTTGCCAGACTACCGCCAAAATCATTCTGGTAAAAGGCATCGCTAACATAGTTATAATTAATCCCGCCACTCCAACCACCGGTACGTGATTGAGTGTGGAGCCAACTAAAAGCCTGGCGATCTGTTTGAGTAATTTTGTCATTGGGCAAATAAGCAAAATTAAATTTACCCTTGGTCGAGTCAGTGAGATAACGAAACTCTGATTGCACCTGGGTACCGCGTTTGCTCATATAGTGTGGTGTGATGGTGGCATCGAATTGTGGAGCGATATTCCAGTAGTAAGGCACATAGAGTTCCGTACCGTTTTTTGATGAGTTGCCAAAACTGGGAAATAAAAAGCCGGATAAACGCTCATCACCAATAGGAAAACGCAGGTAAGGTATATATAAAAAAGGCACACCTTTAAAGCGTACCACCACATTATTGGCATGTCCTTGATGGGTTGCTTTATTAAGGTTCATGGTGGTTGCGCTTAATTCCCAGTCGGGAGACTGGCTCGGGCAAGTACTGTAGGTTGCATCGAGCATTTCAAGTTCAGTGTCGCTTTTAATATTAATAAGTCTAGCTCGACCTTGTGCGCGGCTGCTGCTGTCATGGTAAGTTGCATTTTGCACATTACCTTTATTCGTTTTCATGTTTATTTGTAGCGTATCACCACTTACCGTCAAGCTACCTGTGGTGAGTTTGGCATTACCCGTCGCATGTAGATTTTGTTTGTCCTTATTGTATTGTACTTTGTCGGCAGTGAGCCGCTGGTCATTTTGTTTGGCTACGACAGAGCCGATAAACGTGGTGAGTCCTTTTTGGCTCATATCCGCCGTGTCTGACTCCAGATAGATTTTATTATCGTTAACGCTGGGCAGGGTAATGATGGGCTCGGATGGGCATAAGCCGGTACTTTCAGTGCCGGGTACCGATTCGGTAACGTTCGCCGCATAACTGGTGATAAACGGATAAAGGCTTAACAGGCACAGAATGTATAATTGTTTAAAAGCTAAAGGGCTATAAAGCATGAAATAATGACGTTGTTGTTTTGAAAAGAACAGTTTACCAAACTGTTAGTGCAACATCAGGTTAAATACGAATAAAATCCCCATAAACAGGGGTTGATGTAGCAGATAGAGGATAAGGCTATAGCGACCCATGCACGATATTGTGGATTGTAGCCTGTTTTTTTCTCGCCAACGGGAAAAAAATTTTAAATGACGTTGTTCGAAAATAAATCGGCCACTGAATATGCCGATTAAGACCACCCCAAACCAAGGTAAAAAAGGTACATAATCTTCGGTTATCGGTTTTTGTGGCATCAAACCAAACCATTGAAGTGCCGGGTGGTTGAAAACGGGAGATGAGTAGATGAGGGTGATGATAATAAGGGCTATTCCAATCAATAAATTGGCGTAATAAAAACGTATAAACAGTAGCCCGATAAGGCTAGCAGCAATAATAAAATGTAAAATACCAAAAAATATATAGCTATGCGGAAAGGTTAAGTAACTGACATAACTAACCAATGCGGCGGCCAAAATTAGCCAACCCAGACGTTTTGCAATATGAGGTAGTTTTAGACCATTGTGGCTAGCAAGCCAGAGGCTGACTCCCACTATCCATAAAAAAAGGCTCACAATAATAATTCTAAAGTAAATCCAGAAAGGATCATTGTAGAAGTTGGTATTAATGAAGTGGTAATAGTTCAGATCAAAACAAAAGTGATAGGCAAACATTAATAACAATGCAATGCCGCGGAGGTAATCGATATAGCCGTAGTGAGATGCTTTTTTACTGGATGAACATGTTATATTAAACATAATTCAGGTTAACATTTATAAATCAGGAACATCAAGTTTGGATGCGCGACAACAACAAATAATTCAATGGATTGAGAATGATCTAGGCTATCAGGATTACTCCATGCAACCAGCATCGGCCGATGCCAGTTTCCGCCGTTATTTTAGGCTTAAAGATAATGTAAATGGCGATTCAAAAATTTTAATGGATGCGCCACCCGATAAAGAAGACAGCCATCCCTTTATTCGAATAGCCGAGTTATTGTATCAACGTGGTCTAAATGTTCCCCAAATTTATGCACAAAACTTTACTCAAGGGTTTTTTCTATTGTCGGATTTAGGCAGTATCGATTATTTAACCCAACTTAATCATCGCAATGCCGACCCACTTTATCAGGATGCCATGCAGGCTTTGTTAGCGATGCAAACGGGGCCACATGATTCCCTGCCCACTTATGACGAAGCGCTGTTGCAGCAGGAAATGAATTTATTTACCGACTGGTTTTTAGTGAAACACAAGCAGATAAACCTGTCGAAACAACAACAACAACTAATACAGCAAACCTTTACTTTTTTAACTGATTCGGCTTTAGTCCAACCGAGGGTTTATGTGCATCGGGATTATCATTCGCGTAATTTAATGGTGACGGAGGAAGCTAATCCGGGAATACTGGATTTCCAAGATGCGGTTACCGGTCCGGTAACTTATGATTTAGTTTCCTTGCTGCGAGATTGTTATGTGGCTTGGCCGGTAGAAAAAGTGGAACAATGGATCCGTTATTTTCATAGCTTGGCGCTGCAAAAGGGAGTGTTGCAATCCGTTGATTACCATCAGTTTAAAAGATGGTTTGATTTAATGGGCGTGCAGCGCCATCTTAAAGCCATTGGTATTTTCTCACGTTTAAATTACCGTGACGGTAAACCAGATTATCTGAATGATATCCCTCGAACATTGTCCTATGTTGCGATGGTTAGCAATCAGTACCCTGAATTAAAACAATTTGGGCAATTCCTCCATGATTTTGTCTGATATTTTATCTGGGATTTTGTCTAAATCAGTGCAGGTACTCGGATGAAAGCGATGATTTTAGCTGCCGGTCGTGGTGAGCGTATGCGCCCTCTAACGGACAGTGAACCCAAACCTTTGTTAAAAGTGGCTGGATGCTCGTTGATTGAGCATCATATAAAAGCCCTGTATCGAGCCGGGATTCGGGATATTGTCATTAATCACGCTTGGTTAGGGGATAAAATTGAGCAACAGTTGGGTGATGGGAAGCAATTTGGGGTACATATTGCTTATTCTGCTGAACAAACCGCATTAGAAACAGCGGGTGGTATTTGTCAGGCGTTGCCCTTATTGGGTAATGAGCCTTTTTTGGTGATTAATGGCGATATTTGGACAGATTTTCCATTGCTTCAGTTGTTAACGACGGCTAAAAAGCGACTTAATACCTCTATTTGGGCGCATTTGCTCTTTGTGCCGAACCCCGCACATCATCCCGAGGGTGATTTTTGTTTACGCGAGCAGGATCCACTCGTTTATGAAAAAGGTCTTTATCCTGATAGTTCCTGTTACACCTTTAGTGGAATTGGTCTTTATCATCCAAAAATATTTTATTTTCTCGACAAAGGAAGGCAAGCTTTAGCTCCTGTATTGAAGTCGTTAATACGAGAACAGCATATTACTGCTCAAGTGTATGCGGGTGACTGGTTTGATATTGGAACGCCACAGCGGCTCGATGAAATAAATACGTATTTGACAAAAAAACTGACTTAAAAGCGAGCAAGTTTGTTGCGACTAGTCGGTAAGTTGTTATAATTTATAACAAAATGAATAATTAAGGAGAGCAGTGCATGCAAATGCGTATATGGGTATTGTTACTCATTCCAGTTAAACGCTATGTCAGGTCATTATTGGGCTTTTGCGTGTTGCTCTTGTTGTCGACCCAGAATGTATTTGCCTTACCTAATGCCAGTTCTGATTCTATTAGGGTACTGTCGAATAAAAATGTGCTTGCACTGCAAACAGCGCAACAAAAAATAATCGACAAAGATTATCAACAAGCCTTAAATTTGAGTAACCGCGTTTTAATAGAGATGCCGGCACAATTTGAAGCACAGTTTATTCGTGCGCAGGCATTAAGTCGTTTAGGTAAAACAAAAATGGCGGTTGAATTATATCTATCAATATTAAAATCAAACCCAGCACAACCTGAAATTTATAATAATTTAGCCATACTTTATGCGCGGCAGGGTAATCTTGATTTAGCTCGCCAGACTTTAAATAATGGTCTGGCAACCAGTACGCAATATAAAACTTTGTATGACAATTTAAGTGCTATTTATGTCGAAATGGCAAGAGGCGCATATAGCAAAGCTTTAAAGTTAGGCGTTAAGGTAAAAACAGTGCAACTTAAAGCATTAAATGTTGCATACCAACCAGTAGTTCATAAACAAACTGAGGCTTCGGATATTGCCGTGGCGAGTGTCAAAAAAAACCTTAGCTCGATTAGCAAAAAAAATATACCTGACAAGGTGAGCAGTGTTAAAAATCCTATTGTTAAAGCATCGGTACAAAAAAATAATGTAGTCGCAGTGATAAAACAACCGGTTAAAATTAAAAAAATGCCAATTAATAAACATCCCGTAGTTAATATGGATAAAGATGAAGTGATCACTGCCTTACAAGGTTGGGCGGCAGCTTGGTCGGCACAAGCGGTGGATTTATATTTGTCTTTTTACGGTAAAAAATTCAAGCCAGTGAAATTATCAAAGAAAATATGGGCAGTACAACGACGGATCCGTATCCGTAAGCCACGCTGGGTCAATGTTAGGTTAAACGATTTTGAAGTTAGGCCCTTACAAAAAGATAAAGCGATAGTTCGATTAGTGCAAGATTATCGAGCAGACAATTATAGTGACAAAACAAGAAAACAATTTTTAATGCAGCGTACAGTAGATGGTTGGCGTATTCTTTCTGAAAAAAATCTGGCAGTGATTAAATAGTGATTAACCGTATTTTTCAACGATCAACGTATTTGTTTGCTGCACTAGCGGTACTTTTTATTGTTACATTTGCATTTGCGAAAAGAAGTGAGTCAGTAAAAACTGCCATGCTCAATGAATCAATTGAACCACAACAAACTTATATTGCAAAACTAGATACTCAGGTAGTGACGGGTAATAGCATTAATACTATTAAAGACAAACTACTCGTTAAGAATAAAAACAATATCCCAGCAAGTTTAATTGCAGAACTTGATCAACGTATCCATGCTTACCCACAAGACTATGAAGCAAGTTTATTAAAGGTTCTTGCCTATATTGAGGCAGGTAATCTTAAAACCGCATCAATTTTACTTAATGATTTAATTCGTAAAAGCCCTGGGTTTAAGTTAGCGCATCTAGTGAAAGGTGATTTGTTGGCAATGCAAGTGGTTCCTGTACGTGGTGTGGGGCGTAATGATATTTTATCAAGTTTTTCGACACCGGAATTACAAACAGAATTAAATAAACTACGTGATGAAGTTTATATTCGGTTAGAAAACTATCACCAGAAATTCACACAACAAAGAATACCTCGTTCGTTATTACTGATGTCTAAATCAGTTAAGGTTGCAGTGTTAATTGATAAGTCAAAAAATCGTTTATATGTTTTTCAACGACAAAGCGACTTGTTGCCACCGAAGTTGGTTAAGGACTTTTATGTTAGTACTGGAAAATTACGAGGTAACAAGTTTAGCAAAGGCGACTTAAAAACACCCGAAGGTGTTTATTTTGTTACACGTTGGATACCGGATGGGCGTTTACCCGATAAATATGGCATTGGTGCCTTTCCTGTAAACTACCCTAATGAGTTGGATATACGTTTAGGTAAAACTGGTTATGGGATTTGGTTACATGGAACAACCAGTGATTCTTACAGTCGCCCACCATTAGACAGTGAAGGTTGTGTTGTATTACCGAATATTGATCTCAATGCAATTAAACATTTAGTAATACCCGGTAAAACCCCCATGATTATTGCTGAGTCAATAGAATGGGTCGATTACACTACGTGGAGCAAGTTGCGTAAGGATGTTTTAGTTTCGTTGGAAAAATGGCGAAGTGATTGGCAAAGTTTGAATGTTGATAAATACTTAAATCACTATGCAGATAATTTTTGGAGTCATGGATATAATATTCGGAGCTGGAGAGCAAGGAAGAAAATTGTATCACGTTCTAAAAAATATCAAAAAATTAAATTAGATGATATTTCCCTGTTTGCTTACCCAGATTCGGCAACTCAGGAAAATATTGTTGTTGCCCGTTTTCATCAATCTTACCAGTCGAATAATTATCAGAGTGATATGGATAAACGGCTGTACCTAGAAAAGAATAAAAAAGGTTGGAAAATAATATTCGAAGGCAAATAAAAATATCTGTAATACGGTTAAGCTAGCCAGATATATCGAATAACATACCAAGTATAACCAATAAATTCGTGTATGGCCGAACTTGAGAGACTCATGGCATTTGCTGACGGCAAGAAATCAAGAATAGTATAAGGACTATCTCGGTGATTCCTTGCTTTAAATCCAAGTGGTGCGGCTGTTATATTTAAACCAAAATGTTCAAAGGCCAGTCTCGCGCGTGGTAGGTGATCTGCGTTGGTTACCAGAATAATATTCTTAATATTATTTTGCTGTAGAATCTTTGCAGAGAGTTTTGCATTATTCCATGTGTTTGAACTATTAGCGTCAAGCCATTTTGCTTTTAAATTAAAAATATTCTTTAGTGCATCTTGCATAATAGAAGCTTCCGATTGCATCCTGCCATAAGGACTGCCACCGGAAACCAGAATTGGTAGTCCACTTCTTTTATGAAGATAAACAGCGTAACGTAACCGTTCCAAAGCATTTTTTGATATGGAATCTTTTTTATTTGGGTATTCAAGCGCATTCTTATAACGTCCCGCACCTAATACAACAATGGCTTTTGCTTTGCTGGCTTTTAATCTTTTAAGGTTTAATACCTGATCTGTTTCGAGTAGTGAATTTAGCCCATGTGCAGTAATCGGTAAACTTAGAATAATGAGAAGTGCAAATCCACTAATAAGAAGAATTTTCCCCGTGGTATAGAAACGTTGGATAATAAATAAGCCTAGAAGCATCATTACGATACTTATTCCGGGAGGAAGAAATACTGTTTGCACAATATTATTTATAAGGACTTCAATATCCATTTATATGTTATCGCTAAATAGTCTTTTTAAGAGTATATGCTATTTTCAAGAATCGGTTTAAATTTATTTGAAATTATTTCGATAGTATCAGGAATATTATACTCAGATAATTGAGTCACTTCTAAATCGGGATAGCCGCAGGGATTAATATCTTTAAATGGTGTTAAATCCATAGCAACGTTCAGGGATAGGCCATGGTAAGTGCAGTCATGTTTAACCCGTAAGCCCAGTGCGGCAATTTTTTTGTTATCAACATAAACCCCGGGTGCTTTGTCGATTAGGTGACTCTGTATTTTATAGTCTGTTAGCAAGCTACTCACACTATTTTGTAAACGCTTAACAAATTCCTGTACCCCATAGTTTCTGCGCTTAAGGTCAATTAAACAATAAACAACCAATTGCCCGGGACCATGGTAGGTAACTTGCCCCCCCCTGTCGATATTAATAACAGGAATATGCTGCGGGTTGAGAATGTGGTGGTTTTTCCCATTAAGCCCCAAGGTGTACACGGGAGGGTGTTGCAATAGCCAAATTTCATCTTTGGTTGCCGCTGTACGTTCAAGGGTGAAGTTTTTCATCTCTTGCCATACTTGCGTATAATTTTGAGTGCCTAAATCTTTAAAAATAACAGGGCAAACAGGCATTGTTATAAAGACATGAGTACATGTTCTGATGAATGAAGCTCACGATAAATATTATCGAGTTGCTCACGGCTAGTCACATAAACCGTTATGGTAAGAGAAAGATATTTATTATTACTACTGGGGCGTTCATTGATGTGTTCATCACAAAGCGCGGGTATATGTGTTTTTACAATATCGATTACGTTTGTTTTAAAATCACCATTTGTGGCACCCATTACCTTAATAGGAAAATGACAGGGGAATTCTAATGGACTGTCTTCTTGTTTCATCGGTATTATTGCTTGAGAGAATCTTTGTATTCTTGAAAAAACTGGTACATTTTAGCCCAGTGTGGGCCGGGTGTACCATCGGCAACGGCTTTATTTTCGATAAAGCAAACAGGCGATACTTCTTTAGTTGAACTACTCAGCCAAACTTCATCGGCATTTAATAATTCATCTTTTGTTATGTTCGTTTCCTGACAGGCTAAACCATGTTGAGCTGCAATTTCAATAATGAGGTCGCGTGTAATACCGGGTAATAATTTTTTGTCTTTAACAGGGGTTTTGATAACACCATCTTTTACTATAAATATATTACTTACCGCACCTTCAGTTACGTTACCGTCACGGACAAGAATAGCCTCATCTGCGTTATGCTCTGCTGCTTCCTGTTTTAAGATAATATTTCCAAGCAATGAAATAGATTTAATATTGCAATATTGCCAGCGTATATCGTCACGTATAATAACCGATAGCCCTTTCGCTAAGGTTTCGGGATTAGCGGCTGGCAGAGGATTTACCATTGCAAAAATAGTGGCAGTGGGATTACTGGGAAATATGTGATCTCGTTTTGCTACACCACGAGTAACTTGCAAATAAACAGAACAATCTGTATTTGAATAGTTATTTTTTACAATTAAATCATTAAAGATGGCTCGCCATTGAGTAATGCTATAAGGATTTTCAATTTTAATAGCCGTGAGATTATCTTGCAGGCGTTTTAAATGTTGTTCTATTCTAAAGGTTTTACCTGCAAAGGCAGGGATCACTTCATATATTCCATCGGCAAAAATAAATCCACGGTCAAGTACTGATACCTTTGCATCTTTTAACGGGGTGAATTCACCGTTTAAATAGCAAATAGGGGTATCCTCTAAAGGTGCTTTTGTTAATGGTGTATTCATACTTTATACCACGCGTTAACGATGCTTCTATTACTTGAACATTAAAATAACACTATCAATTAACTTGCTAAAGACACTACCTTCTTTTATACCCGTTAATGCAACCAGTGGCCGAGATGCAAGCGTGTCACCGTTCAGAGTAACATTGACGGTACCAAATTTTTGGCCTTTTAATACCGGCGCAGTAATCATTGCATTCAGCTTCATATTTGCTTTTATTTTAGATCGGCTACCGCGAGGAGCTGTAATGTATAAGTCATCAGTTAATCCTAAGTTTAACTCCTCTTTATCCCCTTTCCATACCCGTTGTTTTGTGAGCGGTTCATGTGCTTTGTTAAGCAGGAATGTTTCATAAAACCGAAAACCATAACTGAGTAATTTACGTGAAGCGATTTCGCGTGATGACTCACTGTTTGTTCCAGTTACAACTGAAATGAGTCGCATATTTTTTTGTGTTGCAGACGAAATTAAACAATAACCTGCCGATTCGGTATGGCCAGTTTTAAGCCCATCGACACGATCGTCTGTCCACAATAAACGATTACGGTTAGGTTGTTTAATGCCATTGTAAGTGTAGTATTTAATTTTAAACAGTTTATATTGATCTTTAAAATCATGAATTAATGCGCGGGTAAGAATAGCGAGATCATGTGCGGTAGTGTAATGATTTTTATTTGGCCAACCGGTACTGTTGATAAAATGGGTATTGAGCATCCCTAGGTTCTTTGCATGTTGGTTCATTAGGTCGGCAAAAGCAGATTCACTTCCCGCAATATGTTCTGCCAGAGCCACACTGGCATCATTGCCTGATTGTACAGCAACCCCTTTTAGCAGTTCGCTAACACTAACCCATGAGTTGACTTCAATAAACATACGCGAGCCTTTCATGCGCCAAGCTTTTTCGCTTATTTTAACCTGATCTTCGAGTTTTATATTATTCTTGCTAAGTTCATAAAAGGTAACATAAAGGGTCATTAATTTTGTCAGGCTGGCCGGTTCAACACGTTTGTCGGCATTTTTAGAAACGATAATTCGTTGACTGTTAAAATCCATGAGTAAATAGGCATGTGCTTTAACTTGCGGGGCTGCCGGTACTAGGTTGGGTGATTTAGCAAATGCAGTGAGGTGCGTAAAAGCAAGAATGAATACAACGAGTAACTTGAAATATCGAATAGTCGACATGAGGGATCCCTGATAAGGTAGTTTAACGAAAGAACACTATTGTAACCATTTGCTGCACTTAAGCATAGTGTTAGTCAATCACAATATAGGCTTTATTGATAGTATGTTGGAGCAGTGTTTCACTAATAGTATCGGCTTTATTCACGTTATTAAAAGGACCTATGCGTACTTTGTATAATTTCTGGTAGGGGTCAAATTTAACCTGAGTGATAAGGCCTAGGCCAAGGTGATTTATTTTACTTTGTAAATACTGTGCATTTTGCTGTTGACTAAAAGCCCCCGCCTGCAAATAAATTTTAAAGTGTGAATTTGATGCAAGATGATACCTGTTTTTAGCTGATGAGTTTGTAGAGTATTGCTGTGGATCAATGGCTTCGACTTCGACAACACCGGTGCCGGTAATACCTAATTTTTTAGCGGCGACATAAGATAAATCAATAAGTCGATTTCGGTGAAAGGGGCCACGGTCATTGACTCTAAGAATAACACTCCGGCCATTTTTTAGATGTGTTACACGCACGTAAGAGGGTAAGGGTAATGTTTTGTGTGCGGCGGTCATTTGATACATATTGTATATTTCACCATTTGAAGTACGATGGCCATGAAATTTTTTCCCATACCATGATGCTATGCCGCGCTGTTTATACCCTCTACTGCTGTTAAGGACGTGATAACGTTTGCCATTAACACGATAGTCTTTGTTGCCGCCTTTGCTTTTAGGTTCATTCCTTGGTATTGCATTGGGAATGCTGTGATGATTAATGTAGCGATCTGGACCGCTATCATGTTTTAAAGCATAGCGTGAAGGTTGGCTACTGCAACCACTAAAAAAAATACTTATAAGCATTAATGCTGACAGCTTAATAGATATTGGCATCGCTATTTTATTTGTAAAATACATTATTAAATAATAGACCTGAGCAATTTAATCTTCATCGTTATATTTAGCATAAATACGTTCACTTAGTTGAAAAACTGCCATTGAATAAAGCGCGCTATGATTATAACGCGAGATCACATAAAAATTATGCCAAACAACCCAATACTCGGGGCCGGTTTTTGTTTCGAAAGCGATGAGTCGACCTTTAATATCTGTTGGTAAGTTGTCAGGTAGGACAACACCATTGTCTAATAATTCCTGTTGTGTTTTATTGGGTTTTATTCCTTTTGATAGCAACAATCGATAACGTTCACCATATACTTTTACTTTGCTCGCGATAGGTTCCCCTGTATGCCAGTGATGTTTTTTAAAATAGTTAGCTACGCTACCTATCGCATCGGTTGGGCTTTCCCATAAATCTCGTTGACCCGATTTATCAAAATCAACCGCATAACGTCGGAAACTGCTCGATATAAATTGCGGCATTCCCATTGCGCCAGCATATGAGCCTTTTAATGCAAGCGGGTCGAGGCGTTCTTCCCGTGTCATGAGTAAATATTGTTCCAGTTCTTTTTTGAAAAATTCACTGCGAGGTGGATAAGCAAAAGCGAGTGTAGAGAGTGAGTCAATAATAGGATAACGTCCGGTATGTTGGCCGTAGCGTGTTTCGACACCAATGATACTAGTAATAATTTCTTTAGGCACACCAAAAACATTATTTGCCTGTTCTAATGTCACCTTGTGTTGACGCCAGAATTTAACGCCACCATTGATTCTGGAATTAGTGACAAAAATAGGACGATATTCATACCAAGGTTTAGCTTCTGCTGGACGAGAGATAGCGGCAATAATATCAGGATGTAATCTTACTTTTTGAAAAATTTCTTCAAGTTCGGTTTGCTTGAACGTATATTTTTGTACCATTTTTTGAATAAACTGGTTAATGGCTTTTAGATCATCAAATTTGTGTGGGCTGAGTGTTTGGGCATATGCAGCAGATAAAGTAAAAAAACTCATGCAAATAATAAGTAAATAAATATTATGGCAAAAACTAAACTTGTTAAACGACTTCATAATACGACAGTTACATCCTAATAAATTCTAATTTCCAATAAGTCTACGATGGGTTTGTATTGACATCAATATACCAAACGCCACCATCAACGTGACGAGCGAGGTTCCCCCGTAACTGATTAAAGGTAACGGTACACCTACTACAGGAAGGATACCAGAGACCATTCCAATGTTCACAAAAATATAAACAAAAAAGGTAAGCGTTAGACTGCCTGCCAATAAACGACTGAAGGTGTCCTGTGCCTGACTGGCTATGACGAGGCATCGACCGATAATATATAAATACAGTGCAAGTAAAAGCAGGCAGCCTAAAAAGCCAAATTCTTCACTAAAGACGGCAAAAATAAAGTCGGTAGAACGTTCGGGCAAGAAATCCAGATGAGACTGGGTACCATTAAGCCAACCTTTGCCATAAATACTCCCGGAACCAATGGCAATGATTGATTGTATAATGTGATAACCGCTGCCAAGGGGGTCATTATTTGGATTGAGTAAGGTTAAAATTCGGCCTCGTTGGTAATCGTGTAACACATAACTCCACATTAATGGGGCACTGGCGATGATAATGGTGCTAACACCAATAATACTTTTCCAGCTTAAACCCGCGAGTAATAAAACAAAAAAACCGGCACTGGCAATCAGTAATGCAGTGCCTAGGTCCGGTTGTTTAGCAACGAGCAAGGTGGGAACGGCTAACATAAAGACAGCAGTCAATATGTGCTTGGCTTTGGGTGGTAGGCTAAACTCTGAAATATACCAAGCAAGCATCATCGGCAGAGCTAGTTTTAAAATTTCTGAAGGTTGAAAACGAAAAAATCCAAGATTGAGCCAACGTTGTGCGCCCTTACCGATATCGCCAACGACAAGTACAACAATTAACAAAATAATGCCGATTATAAATAACCACGGAGACCAGAACTGGATAGTTTGTGGACGTATTTGGGCAATTGCCAACATCAGTGTAATTGCAATAACGATGTGTACTATCTGTCGACGGATCACCGTCATGTCCTGCCCGCTTGCACTATAGAGAACTAAAAGCCCCAAGCTTAATAATAGTAACAGGGCAATAAACAGTGGGATATCAATGTGTAACCGATAAGACCATTTTTTGCGGATAAAGGTATTACTGGTTGACAGACTTTGTTGTTGATCAAGAATCATCTTTTTTTATCCGTGCTAAATAATCATCGATAACTTTACGTGCAATGGGTGCTGCAACTGAGCCACCATGACCGCCATTTTCCACAATAATCGCAATGGCAATTTTAGGTGCTTTAAAAGGAGCATAAGCAATAAATAAGGCATGGTCACGTAATTTTCTTCGTACCTTTTTTGAATCGTATTCTTCATCTTGCTTTATACCATGCACTTGTGCAGTGCCCGTTTTACCGGCCATTTTATATTTTAAGTGGCGGTTAATGCCACGTGCAGTTCCATGCAGGCTATGGACAACACTTTTCATGGCTTGTTGGATGGTATCCCAGTTATACTGTTGCAGTATGGTTATTTTTTCTAATGGTTTCGGTGGATTAATCTTTATAATTTTAGTTTTAGGGTCTTCTATTGCGTAAATCATTTGTGGACGTTGAGCCTGGCCATCACGGGCCAGTGTTGCGGTTGCATCGGCTAATTGCAATGGGGTAACAAGCATAAAGCCCTGACCAATACCGGTAATTAAAGTTTCTCCCGGGAACCAGGGTAAACGCCGTGTGCGTCTTTTCCATTCTCGCGAGGGAAGTAAAGCCGATGATTCGCCACCTAAATCTACCCCGGTCTTTTTACCAAAACCAAACAGTGACAAGTAAGATGATATTTTATCAATACCGAGATTAAGAGCAAGGTCATAAAAATAAACATCACAGGATTCGATAATGGCTTTTTTTAGATCCGTTTCTTTATGACCATGTTTTTTCCAATCACGATAACGACGGTCGTCGTTTTTAAGCATGTAGTACCCCGGGCAATTAATACTATCACTTGCTTTTATAACATCAAGCTCCAGACCGGCGAGCCCTATAAAGGGTTTAATGGTTGAACCGGGCGGGTATCGACCTTGTATTGCACGATTAAATAATGGCTGGTCGGGTGATTTTCTTAAATGTGAATAACTTTCGACATCGATACCATTTACAAATAAATTAGGGTCAAAACTGGGGAAACTGGCTAACGCGAGGATGCTACCGTTATTGGGATCGATAGCAACAAGGGCTCCATTGTTATCAGCAAAGGCTTTTGCAGCAATCGAATGTAAGCGGATATCTATATTCAAATATAAATTTTTACCGGGAATAGGTAATTCACGATCAAGGACACGTAAAATGCGACCGCTAGCATTTGTTTCAACTTTTTGTAAGCCAATTCGTCCATGAAGAATTGGCTCATATTCTTTTTCAATACCGCTCTTCCCTATTCGGCTAGTACCACTGTAGTTAGAAGCATCTACTTTTTGTAACTCTCTTTCGCTAATACTGCTGACGTAACCAACAGTATGTGCAGTTAATTTCCCGAGAGGGTAATGGCGAGAAAGTTCAGCATGTATTTCAACACCCGGTAAGCTAAATTGTTTTACAGATAAACGTGCAACTTCATCTTTATTGAGCCGATAACGTAAAGTCACTCCTTCAAAGCGGCGTTTACGTCTTGACTTTTTCTTAAAACGTTTAATATCAGCGGGAGTAATAGTAATAATTTTTTGTAATTTTTTAATAAGAACTGGGATGTTTTTTATATGTTCAGGTACTAGAGTGAGCGTAAAACTTGGAATATTTTCTGCGAGCAAAACTCCATTACGATCATAAATTAACCCTCGAATAGGTTGAATGGGTTTTATACTAACACGGTTATTGTCGGACAGTGTTGTATAGTGCTGCTGGTTAATAATTTGTAAATAGACAAGTCGTGAAACAAGTATCAGAATAAAGAAAATAGAAAATAGGGTTGCAATAACAAGGCGATTATTAAAGACCTGTTCATCACGCAGATGATCTTTTATTGCCAGAGAATCAAATTGCGCCATAGTGTTTAGTTTATGTAATACGTGCGTCGAACATTTCGTAAAATAAAATAGACCAATGGCCAGAACAGTGCAGACAAAATGGCGGGTGTTATTATCATTGAGAAACCAGCAGGTGTGCCTGTGAGTGCCTTTATCCAGACAACGAGTGCGCTGTGAATGATCATAATAATAAAAATGCTAATCATTTGTTGTCCTAAAGGAAAATTTCGGATGCGCTGATAGAGTCGTAAAACTATAAAAATAGTTAAAGCAAAGGCTAGAGCATATTGCCCAAGTAATGTATCGCGTAATACATCAACGAGTAAACCAATAAACCAAGCAATCCCAATCCCGATACGTTCAGGCAGTGCCATTGCCCAATAAATTAAAACAAGGATAACCCATTCGGGTTGAAAGGGTGCAATCATTGCAGGCAGAGGAAGTTCAGATAGTAGTAGTGCAATAATAATAGTAAAGGTAATAATCTTGCCGCCTGATTTTCTGATAACGTTCATTTCTTTGTTACCTTACCGTTATCAACACAAGCGATACTTATTTTTTTTCTGGATTCATCTGATATCCATACCAATAGAACTTCACTGCTGCGGTCGAGTTTAGCTGTTGGGCGCGCAATAACCTGAGCGAAAGGTAGACTGGGATTGATGTTGACTTTAATCACCTCTGCCGCAGGGTAGCCAGCCGGAAACACACAACCCATACCGGAAGTCACTAATTTGTCGCCTACTTTTATATCGGTATTGTTGGGTAAGTTAATCAGCTCAAGCAGACCACTGGCTCCTTTACCAACGGCTATGGCGCGAATACCATTGCGTAATGATTGCACGGGAAGGGCATGGCTTGGATCGGTGATTAATATGGCGGTACTGGTGACCGGGTTTACATGTACGATTTGCCCCATAATGCCATCTGCATCCAGTATGGGTTGACCGACAAAAATATCGCGTTCGCTTAAGCCTTTGTTAATCACGACTTGCTGCCGATAGGGATCCAGATTAACAGAAAGCAATTCAGCAATTAAAATACGTTCGCCAACGCGTTTAGATGATTTAAGCAAATTACGTAATCGAATATTTTCAGCTTCGGTAAAAGTGGATTTTTGTAATTGCGCCCGTAGAATATTATTTTGGGTTCGTAAGGTTTCGTTTTGTTCCTGTAATGTGCTGCGACTGACAAAGGTTGTTTGTCCCCAACCAAAAAGGTCGGAAGGGAGATCCATCACATAGCGTAGCGGGTAAATAATGAGTGATAGACCGGAACGAATATTATTAACGTAATTGGAGCGGTAATCGAGTGACATCAAAACGACCGAAACGATTGTTAATGTAAACAATCGTGCTGATATTGAGGTGCCGTGGCCGAATAGCAGTTTAACGGGACTTCTCCTGAAATATTATTTTAGAAGGACTGCTCATTGTAACAGGCTAATATCCAATTATCATCGTCTCAACAAAATGATTTTATTAAGATTATTTTTATTCTGGGGATAAAAAAGGCCTAAAACAATTCAGTTTTAGGCCTTTCTGGTTTTAGTGTCGAGTTTATTCAACGCTGAATAAGTCGCCACCGTGTTCGTCTATCATTTCAATGGCGCGGCC